>JBHLPW010000033.1:0-55228 GCA_048939015.1 Promethearchaeota archaeon | reverse complement strand
AAATTTAAAATGTATAATAGAGATATTGAATCAAATTTAGAGAAAGATTATAAAAATTCGCTTTCTAAAGAAGAAAGTACTTATGATGAGGCTATCCTAAAAAGAAAGGAGTTAGATTTAAAGTTAATGATGTATAAATTCTTTGGTATAATATTAATCGTAATTGGAGCAATTTGGATGATATATTCTAACATTGTTATGCATAATTATCTCTCTAGCATTCTTTGGAGCAGTTTTCAATGGATAACTCAAGGATTGTATGTGGGAAGTGGAATTATAGCTATTATCGGTCTTATATATAGATTTTTTAACGAAAAAATAGGTAATAATATTAACATACTTGGGGGATTCCTTCCTCTTACTTATGTTCTTTTTATTATAGTATTTATAATTTTCACAATGGGATTTGTTAATCTCTATGAATATTTTTTCCTTTTTTTAAGTTTTCTCATGTCAGGTGTTTTTATGGGTTATTTAAGCCAACCTATTATGATTTTGATTGGAACTATATTGATTCATAAAGCACAGGAGCACATTTAAAAGATTTTTTTTTTTAAAAACACAAAAAAAATTAGAATATATTTTAAAATATTATTAAGAAAAAGTTAATTTATTTCTTTTTCTTTGGAAACCATGGAAAGAATACACTAGTTCGTTGTTTATATTTAGCATATTTACTATCAGCTTCAAATCTCTTATCTAGAAGTTTTATTCCAGAGACTTTAATAATCATATAAGTAATAAAGATTGGGCCTAGAATAGTAATAAATCCAAATGGAGTTGCTAACACAATTATATAAATGCCCCACCATTGCGTTACCTCACCAAAATAGTTTGGATGCTGTGATAATTTCCACACACCTCTATCCATAACTTCTCCTTTATTTTCTGGCTTTGAAAGGAATTTATAGAGTGAATAATCGCCAATTGTCTCAAATAAAAAGCCTATTAGCCAAACAATTCCCCCAAGCCATAGAGTTATTCCGGCAAAGTCTAATAAATTAAGTACGAGCGGATTAATGCTAATATTCACAAACCATACAGGAAATGCAACTATGAAAATCACAATCCCTTGAAAAATATAGACTCGTATCAAACTTTTCAAAAGTATATTAGTTTTCCATCGTTCTCTCATCGCTTTGTACCGATAATCTTCTGGTTTTCCTCGATTTCGTATAAAAACATATGAAGCAAGTCTGATTGACCATATGATTACTAATACGGTTACTATAATCTGGCGAATATTTAGTGCATTTTCTAAGATAAAATAGTGGATTAAACTTGTTAGAGCAATTACGGAATAACCAGGTCCATAGAAGATATCCATTAACCCATTATTTTTTTTTATTGTTCCAACAATAAAAGCTATGATAAGGTAGAAAAAAAGGAAAAGAGTAGAATAACCGATGATGATTAACATATTTTCTATAGTTGCCATACAAATATTAACTCATAACTAATATTAAACATTCAATTAGTTAATTCTAATAATTAAATTGTCTTTATATGGATTCATCTTATAAAAAAAATGAAATTCTTAGAGTGAATAATTAGATGATATTTCGATGAAAAGATACCATATGGGAAAAAACATAAGGATTAAATAATAGAACTTCATAAGTTCAAAGAGAAAGAGATGGAAAAATAAATGAGTGATTTCAATTTTGTATTGGTTAAAATTCAAGAAGAACTTAAAAAGGGAATCCCATCCAAAAAAAAGATTTTTTCTTACTTTGTTGAATTACTTAATAAGGATAAATATCCAACTCTCTCTGATGATAGATTTTACGATATTGTTGGAAGTACGTATAAATTAAATCTCAAATACAGATTAGATCTTAAGATGTTATTTTATCCAATCTACAAAGCTTTAAAGAAAAAGATAAAAAAACTTTATGGCAAAGAAAAAAAACTGGAAATGGAACAATATCTTAAGAAAAATTACAATTTAGATCCTTCTAAATTATAAAAATCAACTTTAAGATTAAATTAGAAAGTCATTAGAAGTTACTAATTCTATTCTCATTTTTTGTTTAAATATGATAAATTATTAAGTATTGTATAGAAATACCGACATAATCATGACAAAATAATATTAAGAATTTTATTAAACAAAACCAATAAAAATATATGTCCAAATTTGTGTATAATCCATAGATTTATCAAACCCTAAATAAGTAAGCATTAAAGAGATTCATCAATAGCTTAATATAAAGGAATCATTAATTTTAAATTAAAAGAAATCATAAGTTTATAGGACGGTTAAGGCAATAAAAAATAGCAAATAATTAATTTAGCCGATAAAATTAAAATATCAATATTCAACAAAATTATAGATGAAGAAAATGCCCGATAATTCCTTCTCGTTAATAGATTTATATCCTAAATATGTAATCAATTCCAAAGGTGAAAAGCAGAAGTTCGATGAAAGTAGTATCGCAAAGGTATTGAACAAAGAAACAGGGCTTGATATGCATATATCTGAGGAAGTAGCTGAAGACGTTATTAGAAAAATTATAGGTCTCGGAATGGATGAAATTACCACGAATTATATAAGAGAATTGGTATGTGTAGAATTAACACAGCGAGGTATGAATAAATACAGAAATCTTTTTGCGCGTGCTATTAATTTAGAAAATATTTCTTTTACCTTAGATGAAGAATTTCTAAAGCAATTCAAAGGAAAGCAGCCTGATTGGGGTCCATTAGGATATGTTACTTATAAACGTACTTATGCGAGAATTATTGAAAAAGAAAATAGAAAAGAAGAATTTTGGGAAACTATTAGACGAGTTGTAGAAGGCTGCTACTCGATTCAAAAAGAACATTGTATAAAGCTTAGTTTGCCTTGGACAGACGAAAAAGCTCAAAAATCCGCACAAATAATGTTTCAGAAGATCTGGGACTTTAAATTTCTGCCTCCTGGACGAGGTTTATGGATGATGGGTACAGAATTTATTGCACGTCATGGATCAATGTCTTTAAATAATTGCGGTTTTGCTTCTACCGAAGATATTGACCGAAAATATTCAAAAGCGTTTGAATTCGTCATGGATGCATTGATGCTTGGTGTCGGAGTTGGATTCGATACACAAGGAGCTGGAAAAATTACTATAAAACAACCTAAAGTAGGTAATTTTGAATTTCAATTGCCTGATAGTAGGGAAGGCTGGGTTGATGCTCTAAAATTGTTGTTGGAGGCATATTTCTTAGGAAAACAAGTTCCTCATTATGATTTTAGTTTAATTAGACCTGCTGGAGTCCCGATAAGGGGTTTCGGAGGAATCGCTTCTGGTCCTGAACCTTTGAAGCAAATGTTAGGAGATGTGCAAAAGATTTTAAAGTCTCGCATAGGTCAAAAGATTACATCTGTTGATATTGTAGATATCATGAATTATATAGGTAAGTGTGTAGTAGCGGGTAATGTTCGTAGGAGTGCTGAAATTGCATTAGGTGATCCCGCAGATTTAGATTTTGTAACGTGTAAACAAGATGAGGAAGCTTTATATTCTCATAGATGGGCAAGTAATAATTCTGTTTTCGCTGTTAAGGGCTTGGATTATTCATTCATTGCTAATCAAATCGCAGTAAATGGAGAGCCTGGAGTATTTTGGTTGGAAAATGCTAAAGCGTATTCAAGAATGGGAGATCCACCGGATTTTAAAGATAAAAAAGCTGCTGGTGTAAATCCTTGTGGAGAACAGACTCTTGAAAGCTTCGAACTTTGTTGTCTTGTGGAAACTTTTCCATCTAGGCATGAATCTTATGAAGAATTTCAAGAGACTCTTAAATATGCTTATCTCTATTCTAAATCAGTTACTTTAGTAAATACTCATTGGCAAGAAACTAATGCGGTAATGCTAAAAAATAGACGTATGGGCATTTCACAAACGGGAATTATCGAAGCCTTCGTGAGACACGGAAGACGGAAAATTTTAGAATGGTGTGGTCGGGCATATAATTATCTCCAAGAATTAGATGAACAATATTCAGGATGGCTTTGTATTCCGCGCTCAATCAAAATAACAACGGTAAAGCCGAGTGGTACTGTAAGCTTATTACCAGGTGTTCCACCAGGGATTCATTATCCCCATTCAGAATATTATATTAGGAGAATTCGTTTATCTAAAAATTCTGATCTTATTGAACATGTTAAAAGTGCTGGATATAAGATTGAAGATGATCTTTATTCACCTAATACAGTCGTAGCTGAATTTCCTATTCACGAAAAATATTTCGATCGTTCTAAAAACGAAGTATCTATATGGGAACAAGCTGAAAACGCAGCCGCGTACCAAAAGTATTGGTCTGATAATCAAGTGTCAATAACAATAACATTTAAAGAAGAAGAAGTAAACCAAATCAAGCATGTTCTTGAATGTTATGAAGATAAGTTAAAGAGTGTAAGCTTCTTACCAATAAAGGAACATGGATATAAACAAGCTCCTTATGAAGAAATTACTAAGAAACAATATGAAGAAATTATATCTAAACTTAAATCATTTAATTTAGATGAAACAAGAGATCGGGCTATAGGAGAGAAGTTTTGCGATTCAGACAGATGTGAGGTTCGATTTTAACCAAATAATTCTCAAAATAATTTTCTAAAGAAATATTTGTTTTTTTACTTAGATCAAAATTAATTTTAGATTTAATGTTAGAATTCTATTTATATCCATGGAAAATCATTAATTATAGAATAAATTAAAAAAAAAACGAATAATAGAGATTATTAAGAAATTGAGATGTAGGTATTATGAAATTGATTAAAGGTTTCCCAGCTGAAACTGAAGGAGGAACTATTTACCAATTAAATGTTATAAATTTTATGAAACATGCGGTCAGAAATTTCGCAAAACAAGAGATTATAAGTAGAAAATTTGATGGCACTCTTTTTAGATATACTTATAAAGAATCATATGAAAGAATGCAACGACTAGCAAACGCATTAGAATCAATTGGAGTAAAAGTAGCCGATCGTGTAGGGGTGTTAGCATGGAATACGCACCAGCATTATGAGACATATTATGGACTACCTGGAATGGGTGCAGTAATGGTTACTTTAAATCTACGCCTTACTCCTCAAGATTTAGCCTATATAGTAAATCATTCTGAAATAAAATATATAATTGTCGATGAAGATTTAATCCAAACAGCTGAGAGTATAGCAGCTTTATGTGATAAAATAGAAAGTTATGTTATCATTACTGAGAAGAATTTAAATGAAATAGAAACGAATTTAAATCCCATTTATAGCTATGAAGATATCTTAAGCAAAGCATCTCCAGAATATAAATGGCCAAATTTAGATGAGAATTCCGCTTATGCTGCTTGTTACACAACAGGGACTACTGGGAAACCAAAAGGTGTTTATTACTCTCATCGAAATTTATATTTACAAACAATGATGTTTGCGGCTTATTTCTCATTTACAGTTAATGATGTTGTCTTACAGTTAGTTCCTATGTTCCATGTTCTGGGGTGGTCTATGCCCCATGCTGCTACTTATGTTGGGGCAAAAATAATTCTCTCTGGAAAATGGAATTTGAATGATATTGAGGAACTTACAAAAATTATGGTTCAAGAAAAAGTATCTCTAACCGGAGGCGTTCCAACTATCTTTACATCAATGTTTGAAGCTATTAAAAAAATAGAAGAGAAACCAGATTTTTCTCATACTCGTTTGATTTGTGGTGGTTCTGAACCTCCAATTACATTAATGCGCGGTTTTTTGAATGAAACAGGAGGTGAAATAATTCATTCTTATGGTTCCACAGAAGCTATGTCAAATAGTACTATCAACTCATTTAAACCATGGCTGAAAAAAGAATTTTCAGAAAAAGAGATATGGGAACTTAAGAAAAAACAAGGTATAATCGTGTCTGGGCTTGATGTTAAAGTTGTTGATGAGAATGGCAATGAACTCCCTCATGATGGAAAATCTTCAGGAGAGATTCTTTTCCGTGGACCTTGGGTTACCACATGTTACTATAAAGCACCTCATACAAGTAGTTGTTTTACTGAAGATGGATACTTTAGGAGTGGTGATGCTGGTTGTATTGACTCTGAAGGATATCTCAAAATAACTGATCGAATGAAAGATGTAATTAAAAGCGGTGGAGAATGGATTAGTTCAATTGATATGGAAAATTCATTAGTATCTCATCCAGGAGTCCTTGAAGCTGCAGTAATTGGTGTTCCGCATCCAAAATGGGATGAAAGACCCTTAGCATTGATTGTTTTACGAGAAGGATTTCGATCAATAAAAAAAGAAGAAATCCAAGGACATCTTGCTAAGAACTTCGCTAAATGGCAATTACCTGAAGAGATTTTATTTGTAGAATCAATTCCTAGAACTAGCGTAGGGAAGCTTAATAAAAAAGTAATGAGAACTGAATATCAAGATTTTTTCACAAAAAATTAGATATAATTGAAATTATTTATTATTGCTTTATTTAAACTTTTCTTATATACTTTAAACTTCCTTTAACTTTTTATACAAAACATTAATTAATTCTTTAAACAATTATTAATTCAAAAAACCCCAAAAATAAGGAGGAAATTAAATATGGCAATAGTTAAAAAAAAGATAACCCCTTTATTGATTGATTTTCCTAAATACAAAATTTTAGATGAAATAAAAAAGAAAGCGAAAGACGAGTTAAATTTCTTTACACCTTTAGAGTCTGATCCTGATCCTATACAGATGCGAAGAAATGTAAAAAGATGGAAGCAATCAATTAACTATTATCTTTTACATCCTGAAAAATTTAAATTTCGGTTAAAAGATTTAAAATAACAGTTGATGGAATAGAAGATGATAAAAAGAAGGCAGAGAAGTAAGACTCAAAATTATCATAATAAAATCTCTTAATTTTAACAGTTTAAATATTAAATAATAAATTTTGATTGAACTAAAAAACTAGTCAAACTTTTATAATAAGTTATTTAATTTAATAAATAGAGATTTTTGAATAATTATTGAATAGAATCCAATATTTAAATCTAAAATATATAGGGTGAAATATTAAATGCTCTTTTTATCTGTTTTAAGTGGGATTATTGGTATCACAACATTAAGTGTTCTTATAACGTTTTGTGTTTCTGGGATATTCTTTTATTATATCTCAAGAAAGACTAATATTAGGCTTCTCTCCATTATGGGAATTTTCTTAATCTTCGCAGGAATTTGCTATCTGGGTATATGTGTTGACTTTTTGACAATTCTTTTAACAGGGAGGAATACTACTAATGCTTTGTTAGCCTATTTAATTTGGCCATTTGTACCTATTGTTTACACAATGGGATTTTATGTCTTATGTGAGATCTTAATTCCTAAAAGAAAATTATACGCGATGTTAATATATATTTTTATAAGCATAATTTTTGAATTAAGTATTTTTTTAGATTTATCTGGAAATGTAGCATTTACTGAACCTCTCATTTCTGGTGATGAATTAATCGATGATAGTCTTATCACGGGATCAATTGCTGGATTAATAGGGACTTTTTATACCCTTTTTGGTATTTTTCTTGGTTTTGCTATAATTTATAAAGGTAAAAAAGCTGTAGGGGTAATCAGGAAAAAATATTATTACATAGCTTTAGCATTTTTAATCATCAATGCCTCAGCATTGTTAGATTTTTTGGGAATTAAGGAAATTGTAAGTTTTGTGAGAATTGGTTCTTTGAGTAGTGTGTGGCTTTTTTATTTGGGGTTAAGGAAAGAACCAGAAAAAAGGGAAAAAAAGGAAAAGAAAGAGGAAGTAAAGATCGAGGATTCATTATTTAGACTTACCAAAAGACCAGATAATATCACCGAAGAAGAAGTCACTTATTACAAGGAGCAAAAAATATGTCTTGTTTGTAAAGGACACGTAGGCGGTTTTAATAATTATATCTGCACAGGTTGCGACGTATTATATTGTGAAAAATGCGCTCGTGCGCTAAGCAATCTTGATAATGTCTGTTGGGTATGTGATGAACCGATAGATAAATCAAAACCAGTTAAACCAATTCTAGTAGAAGGAATCGAAGACGATAGAGAACCATCAGAAAAAGAGACTTCTGAATTGGTAAAATAGGTTTTATAACCACCTATCGCGTACTTTGAATAAATTGCCGACTCTTTTCCTTTTCCCATTTTTTACGTTCAGAACGGAGTTTAAAGAGATCAACATTTTTATATATTAGATTTTCTTCTTTTGGTGGAATAATTCTTTCTATTCTTTCTTTTTCGGGTGTATATATGAGAGATTCTCCATATTCTGCAACGTTTACAAAAAAACAATAGGCATATATCGATCTCCGAGCATCAAAATGTGCAGCTTTAAAATCAGCGGTAACGGGCGTAAAGGCGGGATTAATAATGATATCTATTGGAGGTTCAAAATTTTTCAGTTCCACTCTGAGATCCATATCAAGAAAATCCCGACAAATAATAATTGCTATTCTCCCAAATTCAGTATTACACACAATTGTTTGCCGAGGAAATATGTTAACTTTAATTTGTTCCTCAAACTTTTTATTTTCAAAATGTATAATTGCGGGAATATGTTTTTCTTGTTCCCAAAGTATTCCTTCAGGACCGATCACCATACTAATATTTTGTTTTGTTTCAAGATTATGAAATGAACCTGGAATAATGTACATATCATACAATTTTGCTAAATTTGAGATTTGTTCTAAAAATTGACCATAATTAAGATCAATTGCCATTTCGGGGAAGATGAGTATGTTAATTTCATTCTCATGAGCATTTTCAATTACATCTTTGACGTTTTCCATTACTAATTCAATTTTATCTTCTCTAATACCCAATAAACCTGAACCTTTTTCATCATAATATTCTGTCATAAAATCTCCATTACTAGACTTTTCTATTTGAGCAATTCCTACTCGAAATTCCCGTTTTTGAATTTTAGGATATTGTCTAAGTAAATCTTTATAAATTAGATTATATTTCTTTTTTACTTTTTTTTTCACCTTGACTTTCTCAATATCCTTTTTTCGAGGAATAGAGGGGGATAAAACATCGAGCGTAGTTTTTGAAAAACTTGGTTCACTGATAGTATTTAAAGCTGAAATTAAGATTTTTTCTTCCTTTTCTACCAAATCAAACCGATCTAATACTTCTCTTTCTTTATCTTGGTATCCTGCTTTTCCAAAAATTCCTGCCGCAGATTTTAGCATGTCTAGCCCTACTTCGAAAAGTTTTTTCTTTTTCTCAAGTTTCAGCTCTTCATCTGCTCTTATAATATACCATGTAGCATCAAAATATGTGGAGGTAGCTAAAGCCCAATCAGCCTCACTTTCAAAGCCAGCCTTTCGATATGAATTTGCTGCGTTCCTAAGCATAGTTTTTATTTTTGGATAAAATTCTTCTTTATTCGCTCGATCGGTTGATTTATCAAATTTTGACCCTAATTCTAAAGCTTGGCAGAAAGCAGCATTTCCTTGCGCCAACAATTTTAATTTATTATCAATAAAAAGTTCGCTTGCTTCATTAAATAACTCACATGCATCATTGAATTTTTCAGGGTCTTCCTCATTTTCTGCTAATTCCATGCTTTCCCAAGCTTTACATAGATAAAAAATGGCGTTGAATTCTTCCTGAACGCTTGTATCTACCGTTGAGCTAATGGTCTTAAATTGAGAGGCTATTTTAGAAAATTCCTGGGCAGCTTTTACATGTTCTCCTTGTTTTGCAAGAGCCCTAGATTCCTCAATTTGTTCCCAAATATCTATAAAATCTAATTCCTCCTCAAATTCTTTATCTAAGGGTTCTGACTCGATTTGATCCTCTGTAATAATTATAGGTTTTTCTTCAAGAAACCGATGATACTTTTTTTCTTGTTTTTCTAAGACAGAAGTATTTATGATTTCCTTTATAATAGCTTGAATTTTCTCTTTCGATTGGTCTTGAAATGCAGAAAATTCAAAGCTCTTTATTCCAAAGGTTTCTTCTATTTTCTCCCGCTTAACGGCTGTATCTAAGTCTTGAAAATTTGCAATTATATAAAAATCTGCTTTGGAAGTCTTAGATTTTAATGAATTAAACAATCTTTCAGTTCTGTTTATATTTTCCTCTTCTGAATTTGATACAAGAAGAAAAATATCGACCGAATCTATTAACTTCTCATGAATCTTCGAATTATAAATTAACTCCTCTAAATCAAACTCTCTTATGATACACCGTTCAATACCTTTCATATCTATTAGATCTACAGGTTTTTGAATAATCTGAGTTAACTCATCGTCCAATTCTATTAAATTCTCACCGGGAAATAAATCTAGAATGGTCGTTTTTCCCACACCATTTATTCCTGTCAATAAAATTTTAGGAGGATTGAATATGTAAGTTTCTACAAAATCATCAAATTCTTCAAACACATCGGTTTTTCCAGTCCATTTTTCCAAATAAGGGCGATATCTATTAATAAATTCGTTTTTCATCAGGTTTATTTTATTTCGAGCATCTTCTTCCAATTCTTCTTTATCTATAACAATAACAAAAATAAAATCATATTCAATAAGATGTGAATAAATAAAATTAAAATTTTTAAAAATTAGGGCGCTTATTTCACCACCTTCAATCTCTTTGGCAAAACTATTAATTGCTGAAAGAAATCCACTAATGATCATCTCGTCCATATCAAACTGTTCAATAAAATTCTTAGAATAACAAAGAACTCCTCCTGGACCGATAATAAATATTTTTAATATCACTAGTGATCTCGTATTTTAATTTTGTAATTACTAATTTATTATTAGATTATAAAACTAATTAAACTGATTATAAAATATTAGATATTTATTGCATTACATGGCAATTTTTTTAATCGCAATTAATTTCGTTAAATTTTTATGATTGAGGGAAATAAAATAATCTTAAGAAATCTTTAAGATAGCAATAAAATTGCTGAACTATAGTATTAAATAATTGAGATTTTAATGAAATCAAATAGAGTGTTTCTCCTAATTGCTGTATGTATCACGTTATTTTCATTTTTATTAAATTCAGTTAATTTTTATTATTGTTTAAATAGAAAAGAATTTTTTAACACACCCATAGATCAATTAGAAAAAAAGTTGCATTCTTCAAGCTATTGGAATCTTACGGGAACACGTATTTTTATTGATGGTGACGCAGGTGGAATTGGAGCGCATAATTGGACGTGGTTTGAAAATCAAATTTGGTATGGGGGAGGTAATGGCACTTCAGAAAATCCATATATTATTGAAAATATTACGATTGATGGGCAAGGAACAGGAAGTTGTATTTGCATACGCGACTCAAGCAAGTACTTTATCATTAGAAATTGTACCTTGTATAATTCTGGATCTGATTTGGAGGAAGATGGAGGCATTATATTAAAAAATGTGTATAATGGAAAAATTTTAAATAATAATTGTTCGTGCAATAAAGCAAATGGGATAAACTTAACAATGGGTGCGAATAACAATATTTCAAGAAATATTTTAAGTAATAACAATGATGGCATTTATATAGATACTAATCTGAACGCTAATAATATCACTCATAATAGAATATATAATAACTATAACAACGGTATAAAACTATACTTTACTCGTAGAAACAACATTTTAAATAATAAATTATATAATAATGACAAATCTGGAATATTAATATCTGGAGGTTCGGAAGATTCTTTATATAATAATAAAATATATGACCACGATTACTCAGGGATAGAAATAGATGATTCTTCGAGTATTATAACATCTAGAAATAACATTAGTAGAAATGAATATGGAATTCATTTAGAGGATGGAGGAAATAGCCAATTTTTTGAAAACAACATAAGTTCTAATATAAATACTGGCATTTTGATAAAAAATTCTGCTGATAACAATATTACAAATAATAAAATCATGAATAATGAAATTGGTCTCGATTTCCAAAATGCTTATAATACATACCTCAGTGGATGTGACATAATAAATAATTCTTACCTCGGTTTAAGGCTAAATAATTCTAATGATAACTCTATAATCGGAAATATATTTGATGGCAATGGACTACCATTAGAACAAAAAGATTGTGTAGACAATTATTTTAAAGATAATATCTGTAAGAATTGCTTATTTCCTTGGGATTTGGCCATTGGCAGATTTCCTCCTGAAATTATTATTTTTATATTGATAAGTATAATAGCATTAAGTTCAATCCTCGCGATGATTACAATCAGAAGGCGAATAAAATCTTCTCAAAAGGAATTGGGCTCTAAAAAAAAGTTAAGTTCTCGCGATTTAAAAGAATTAAAAAAGACTGAGGCGGAAGTAAATATAGAAAAAGAGTCTCATGTCTGTGTGGTACATAGGGGTAAAATTGTTGGGGCAATATATGTATGTCCTACATGTGAAAATTATTATTGCATGAAATGTGCAACTACATTGAAAGAAAAGAATGAAAAATGTTGGGTCTGTGATAGTGAAATAGAAATATAATATTATAATTCTTAATTAATTAGTTAAAGTTAACGTTTATCCCATAACACATTTGAGATTTTAACTGGTATAAAAAAGGTTAAATAAAAACTTTTCTTACGTTTACGTAATTCGAAAAACCAATTGTAAATGAAATTTATGAGTTCAAGAAAAAATATAAGAGTATTTTTAATTTTTTTTTCTTTCTGTATTTCATTTTCAAGAACATTTTATCAAGATAGAATTTACACTTTAAATGAGAATAATATAACTTATCTCAAAAATCCTGTATGTTCTCAGAATGATCTCTATGTTGGCTCATATGTTGTTCCTGGCGTCGAAGAATCTATTACTGCAAGTCAATTGATTAAAATTGGGTTATTAGACGATTTAAATTATATTACAGGAATTCATGCTTGGAATGGAGCTCTATTAGCCGCTAGAGAAGTAAATTTGAAGGGAGGCGTATTAATAAATGGCAATAATTATTATGTAGGAGTTGTAGCAGAGAATACCAATGAATTATTTGGAACTGCATCAGAAGGTATTGAAGCGGCTGAAAAAATCATAAATGAGAACGATCCTCACTTCATTATTGGAGGATATTCCCTTGTTAAATATCAAGATGTAGTAATGGATCACAAAATTCCATTTCTATCAACCGGAGATGGTTCGAATACAAATTGTGAAAGAGTTCGAAGCAATTATGAGAAATATAAGTATTATTTCAGGCTCTCACCCGTTAATTTAACCGGTATATTATGGGATTATTTAAATTACGCATTATTGTCTTGTTATGCTTTAAATAATATAGATGCCGGCATAGTAAATAAGACAGCAATATTACGTGAAAATGCTTATCTTTTTGGTGTTTTTGCTGATGTAATCAAAGATACTCTTCCTTCACATGGTTTCGGTGTTGAAGAAGAAATTATAATCCCAACTGGAGCTACAATAACAGATTATATAAATTATTGGAATACTATTGAATCGGCTGGAATCTCGGTAGTCTACTCGATGTTTTTTTTTCCTGATACTGGAAAATTAATGCTTCAAGCATATCAACAAGTAAAACCGCAGTGTTCTATCCTTAGTTTCAGTCCTTTTGGAAGTTTTTATACAGATTGGGATTATTGTGAAGGAGCGTTACAATATGTGGTACAACTTCAAAATTTCTATAATACATCAAAAACACCATTGACCATTCCCTTTTTTACGAGTTATTACAATAAATATGGTATTGAACCATATTTAACCGCTGCAGGTGCATTTGATGCTATTAAATTATTAGTACAAACAGTAAATGAGACTCAAACCTTTGATCCGGATGTAACTGTAGCAGCTTTAGAAAAAATTAATAGGACCAATTCTTTTACTGGAGTCGGTGGATTAGTCGCTTTTAAACCTTTATACCATGATTTGATATATGGTTATCCTTTCGGCTATGATTTATTTTGCCAATGGAAATATATCGATGGAACTAAGGTGGTTCAACGCCATATAAGGGTGTTACCTCCTTCCTTCCCTGCAGGGTATCCTGACTCACTCTGGACAGGTTCTCATAGGCTTCCGTACTGGGGAATTAACGGGCTTCTTACTGATCCACCAGATCCGCCTGGAGTTTTCTATTTAAATTGCACTGCTGAGAATCCTGATTATGATGGCAAATTTAATCTAACGTGGACGAATTCTGCGGGTGCAGACAATTATACTGTATACATGTCGGATAAACCTATGACATATATCAGCAAAAATTTTGAAACATTTGATACTTATCAAACCGCATCATCTCCCTATTCAATGTATTTCACAAAAGGAGAGTACTATTTCAGGGTCGTTGCATATAACAAAACCGGAGAAACAATGTCTTCTGAAGTCCATGTAAGTGTACCGGGACCGGGACCTTTCTCGTTGTCTCATAAAGCTGGGGATCCCGATACTGATGGTAAGTTCGATTTAATATGGACCACTTCTGAGAGAGCCGATAATTATTCAATAATAAGATACAGTAAAAGTATCATTGATATTAATAACAGTCTTACATTTGTAGCTAATCACACCACAGAAAAATCTTTTACTGTAACTGGATTACGTAATGGAAAATATTATTTTGCAGTGGCAGCCTATAATGAAATGGGATTTACTTTATCTAATGATGTGGAAATTGAGGTTCAAATCCCTATTGATTTAACTTTTTTCTTTATCGTTTCTATTAGTTCTGTTGCCGGTGTAGCATCTTTATTATTAGTTAATAGATATTTTCACCATAAAACCGGAAAAAAATCAGAACGAGAACCAGAAGAGCCAATTGTCGTAGAAGATATGACCAGAGAGACGTTCGAGCACAAAAAAATTGGGGAAGAGAACAAATAAAAATCCAAAATGATATGAATTCCGATTTTATAGCTAATAAAAACATATATCAGAAGAAAGTTCCCAATTGAAGATTTATATAATAAATAAAACGCAAAAATCTTTTAAATTAGAATTTGTATATATGATTTTATAAAACAATAGTTTAACATAAAAATTATTAACAATCCAAATGAAAATTAATTTAACTAAAAAATTATTTAAAAACTAAATTATAGACGTGATTTTATGTCAAAAAAAGAAGATGCATCAGAAGATCCAGTTGAGGAAATTGAAAAAACTGCGGAGAAAGCAGCTAAAAAGCCTCGGGAAAAAGCTCGAGCAACTCCCACTAAAAAGAAAGTGAAAAAACCAGCTAAGAAAGAAACTACTCCTGAAGTGCCTGCAAAACCATCACGAGCAGTTTATAAAAAATTAAAAGTTAATTTTTGGCGAACTCGTTTGCATGATGAGGAATTAGGAGTACATCAACAACTTAAATATCAAGCAAAAACGCGTTGGTTTAGCAAGAATTTTGATATTGAAGGAGTTGTAGAAGAAGATGGAGAGAAAAAATATATCATAGCATTTAATAAAGAACAGTGGGAGGAAAGCCCTCTTGAAGAAAAAAGGTTATCGTGCCGAATATTTACGATTATGGAGGAAAAACTAACAGATTCAAAGGAAGCTAAAGGTGGTAATTTTAAAGGGGGTCTTGAACTAAGTATTGCCCATTCATTGGTTCAGAGTTATGAAATTAGAACTGCCGCTCCAGTATTTTTCTTTCAAATCCCTAGAACAATTTACTTAGCGCGATGTGTGAGAGGATGGAGGTTGGTTGGTACCCGTTGGTCATGGCCTTTACTTCCGGAACAGAGTGATGATAGGTTACAAGTGGTTTCAGCTAAAGGAATTGTAGGACCTGGAAGAAACTACTGGATCTATATCGGAGACCAGAAGATTGCGAGAATCGATGGTCAGAGAGTTCAGAAAAACTTTGAAATTCAAATTCTTGATGAGGCTTATGCAAAAGATAAAATGTTTGTAGTATATATGATATTATTCGGATGTGCATGTAATTTTATGAGAATTTCTGAGAAGTTGGTTAAACAGCTCTATAAAAAAATGAAGAAAACAGCAACCACAGATTATAAAATCCCTAATCAAGAGTTAATGTTGTTTAGGAACCCTAGAATGATGAGACGTTAAAAATTATTATTATTCTTTTTTTTATCTTTTTTTTATCTTTTTTTTCTATAAAGGAATTTTTTTTTTATATTTAAAGGTATTATAGTTGATCTTGTAGAATTTTAAAGATATAAATTTAAATAATGTTAAGAAATATGAAAAAAGATAATAAAAAAAAGAGGACTTAGATTTAGCTTCCTAATTGTTTTTTCTTCCATTCAATATAGCCTTTGGTTTCTTTTCCTCTGTGTATCGCCTTTTGTCCAGTTTCTTGTTTATAAATCGATTGCAATGCTCGTTCATCCATTTCTTTTAAGGCTTCCTTCTTAATTCGTTCATCTACCTCCATTTCATCTTCGATTGTCTTCACATGTTTGAGAACCCAAAATACTCCATGATTCCATAGGACAAAACCTATAAAGATTATACCCACTATTATGAAGACCATAGATCCTACCCATAAAATCCATAGACCAATTCCAAAATTACTCACCATCCAAATCCATAAACCCCACAGAGCATTCCAAAAGGTAGCTGGAAGTAAGCCCATTAAAAGTGCGAGAATTGTAATATACAATCCAAACAAAGCAACTCCGATAAGTAATCTTAAAGTGCTATAATCTTCCCATTTCTTTGCTAATCGACGATCTTTGAACATAGCTTTACAAAGTTTTACCATACCTCCTCGAAACAATGTATAGAAAAGAACAAGCAGAAATAAATGACCTGTAATAATAGCTGCTATTATTGCAATTTGGAACCCAAGACCTAAATCTAAAAAAGCTTGCCATGCAGCACCTGGAATTAATGCAGTAATAATTACAAACCAAATTCCAAGTACCACTATAGCGGTAGCGACAATAAGACCGTAATAAATGAATTTTGCAATTCTTATATCCCATGTACTATAATCATCTAGCGGATCTGGTTCACGAGCTGGGGCTTTTCGAGAAGCACGCGGCATATTTAAATCATCTTATATTTTTTTATTTTATTTTTAATTGGTATTCAAATTTCTATATTTTAATTATTAGTTTTACTATTATTTATTTTTATTAGTTTATTGATAAGATAATAGATTATTTTATGAGAAATTTATATTTTATTTAGATTTTAGTGTAGCTTGACAGAAGGGACAAATTGCAACCTCTTCTTCTAATTCTGCTCCACAATATGAACATATAATTTTCTTTTTTTTCTCTTTTTTCACTTTTTTTTTTTCAGCTTGCGTTTCTTCAATTGAAACTATTTCTTTAGCTTCTTCTTCTACACCTGTTTTTGCCAGAATTTTTTCTTTAGCGGTCATTTCTTCAATTTTCTTTTTTGGTTTTTCAAATGGTTTGTCTGAAAAGTCTAATTTTGTAAAACAAGTCGGACAATAATGTTTTGGTCTATTGGACAAAACTATCGCATAAATAATTGCTGCAATCCCTATTGTAGCAACAATTACAATACCCCAAACTACTTTTTGCATCATTTCCATTGGTTTTCTACGTGCCTCTTCAACTTCTTTTTTGCAAACTTTACAGTACATATATTTAATTTTCATGAAGTTTCACCAATCTTCAAATTAATAGAATATTTAGATTAAATAAATAATAATCATGTTCTTTTTATAAATTATTAGATTGTTTAAAAATGGACTAACGTGCTAGAAAACTCATTCTATATTGAAACCTATGGATGCACTTCAAACAAAGCAGATTCATACATAATCTCAAATGTTTTAATGAAAGCAGGATATATTGAAACAACACTTAAAAACGCCCAATTTATAATTATAAATACTTGTGGAGTAAAAGAGCAAACAGAAAATAAAATTAAAGCACGCTTAGAAAATTTACATAACCTTTATCATAGATCTTCAGACAAACATATTATTATTGCAGGATGTTTACCTCATATAGCTCCAAATTACATTGATGTTATAAAGAAAGTCATCCCTTCATTTGCAGCTATAATTGATTTAAATATAATAGATAATATCCCTGAAATTCTTCAAGAAATTAAGATTAGAAAGAAAAATTTAATTATAAAATCTAACAGTTCTGTTGATAAGGCTGATTATTACATAGATCATGCTCCAGGAAAAATTACTGGAATAATTCCGATTTCAGAAGGCTGCTTAGGTTCTTGTACATATTGCTGTGTAAAAAATGCACGAGGAAAATTAAATTGTTTTAACCCAGAACAAATTGTGCAAAATGTTAGATATCAGTTAGAGCAGGGGATTAAGCAAATATATTTAACTTCACAGGATTGTAGTACATATTCTTCTAATGGAACTAATCTCTCGGATTTAGTAGAAAAAATAGTGAAATTAGATTATAAATTTTTTCTAAGAATAGGAATGATAAATCCGAGTTTTTTACCTGAAAATACTAACCAATTAATCTCAATATTCAACAAAAAGAAGGTTTATCAATTTCTTCACATTCCAATTCAATCTGGAAGTAATGATGTCTTAAAAAGAATGCAACGAAAATATATAATTTCCGATATTATTGATAATCTGGATTTCTTAAGGAAAAAATTTAAGAATTTAACCATATCTACTGATATTATATGTGGATTTCCAGGGGAAACTGAATACGAGTTCTATAGAACTATCAATTTTATTAAATGGTTGAAACCAGAAATCCTAAATATATCCAAATTCACTCCTCGCCCCGGAACTAAAGCAAAAGAAATGGAGCAACTCAATAGTAAAACTATAAAAAAAAGATCTATACGGCTTTCTCAAGTCTTTCGTAAGAGTTTAATTGATATTAATAAAACATGGGAAGGATGGGTTGGAGAAGTTTTAGTTTTACACGAAGGAGCAGAACCTAATCAGGCTTTTGGAAGAAATTTTGCTTACAAAAATGTATTTATAGATAATTTTAATGATGAATTTGGTAGATTTGTTAATGTTAAAATAGAAAAAGCTGATGGTTTTAATTTATTTGGGAAAGTTAGTTGAATTAAAGGAAATAACTTATACCAAAAATTAGAACAAAAATAAAAAGAATTGTTATTGCTACAATATTTCCATATACTAAATTTTTCCTAAACGTGTATCTATTTGATAATGAATAAGCACCATAAATTATTGAACCAAATCCTAGGAATATATATGCAAATAAACCCAAATGTGGTAAACCAATAGAGCTTTCAAGGATTTTAGGGGAAATTCCCATAAGAAATGCAAAGAGAATGCTTAGAATCATGAGAATTATAATTGAAATCCCGGCTGTGATTAATAAATAGGCTTTAATTGATTTATTAAGCTTTTGTAATAAGAACTGTAACCCAAATAAAGAAATATATATCCCTAGCAACACTAAAAAAGTAGAATACGCATTATATGTGGCAGTTTGCAACAAATCCCCTACAATTGTACTGAAAAATAAAAGGGGGATCCCTAGTACTAAAACTATGATTCCTACAATTAATAAGATTACTCCAATAATATAATTTTCAACTGTTCCTATATGCTCTTGCTTTTTTTCTCTTTCCGTTTCAGAAATCAATTTCACCTTTTAATTAAAAGTGTAATTTAGATAGATCATCTAATTAAATGAAGATTAGGTAGAAATGTTATATAAATCTTTTACATTGTCTATAAGTTATTAGATCTGAGATTCTGAAATTTGAAATAAGTTTGATAATTAATTGACATAATCTGATATTAATTTTATCCAGAAAGAGAGAAATATAGAAGAAGGTTTAATTTATGACTGAAAAATTATATTGGGAAAATGCATATGAAATGAAATTTAGTGCTCAAGTGATAGGAATAAAAGAGGAGGGAATAATCCTTAACAAAACTCTCTTTTATCCCGAAAGTGGTAATCAAGCTAGTGATCGAGGAGAAATAATAATAAACAATAATAAGTTTGAAGTTAACATGGTTTCTAAAGATGGTGAAGATATAATGCACCATATTACCCCGGATTTTAAAAATAAAATTAAAATTGGAGATAAAATTGACGGGCAAATTGATTGGGATTATCGATATGGAATTATGAAGGCTCACACATCTCAACATATATTTTCAGCAGTTTTTAAAACGAAACTTAATATCGATACTGAACGGGCAAATCTTGCTTTTGAAGAAGTATTTCTCAGTATCTCTCAGAAAATAGATTATAACCAATTAAAAGAAATATTAATTGAAGTTAATAACATATGCTCCTCAAATAATCTAAAAGTCAACGCAACTGTAATGTCAAATAAGGTAGCAAAAAAAGAATCTGCTAAAATACGAAGCGCAATCCCAGATGAATCTAATATAAGATTAATGGAAATTGAAAACTTAGATTTGGTTTGTTGTGGTGGAACTCACATTAAAAATACAATAGAAATAGGAAAAGTATACATATATGATTTTAAAAAAGGAAATGAGATTCGATATTTTGTTGGCAACAAGGCTCTAATGATGAGTTCAGAAAATAATATAAATATAATTGAATTGGCTAATAGGATAAATTCACCATTAGAGAAGGCAAAAAAGCTCATTGAAAAGCGTTTGGAACTCCTCGATAATATTCAAGACCAACTGAAATCATTATCAATTAAGTATTTAGAATCAATATCTAAAGATCCAATAACGGTCATTGGGAAGCTACAACTCTTTTATATTGACTTTAACATTGATATAAAACTATTGACTAAATCCTTAGACAATTTTCCTCAAAATTCATTAATCCTTGTAAAATTTGAAGAAGTCAAGTTAAGACTGCTCTCATTAAGTGAACAAATAGATTCTAGTACTTTAATTCAAAGGTTGATACAGAAATTTGGAGGAAAAGGCGGTGGTAATCCAAAATCGTCTCAATGTTTTTTAGAAAGTATGCCGGACAATCTAATCTCTGAACTTGTTTTCTTAATCTCTAATGACTAAAATACCTTATTAAAAGATATTTAAGAACTTAAAATCTTAAATGTTAGAGTTTTTTTTTATTGCGCAAAATCTTAATTTTAAAAAGTAGATGAATTAAAAAGTAGTTTTTAATAAAATTAATGAGTTTTTTATAGTTATTTCAAACCATATTTCTCTAGAAACTTAGTTAATCTAGTTCGATGGAATTTTAGTCCAATATCATCAGGATTTTCGCCAAAAACTAGAGAAAGTAATTCAGTCACATATAAAACAGGTATATTAAAATCTTGTCCACCAATTTCTCCTGCCTTTTTTTGATTATTATCAAATTGTTGAAAACATGCAGGGCAGTTTACAATCATAACTTCTGCCCCAGCACTAATAGCACTTGTTAATTTGTTTGCTAAAATCTGCATTGCTGGTTCTTCTTCTGTATTTCCTGCTCCTGTCCCGCAACAAAGCATTTCTTCTTCGTAATCAACTGGAGTTACTCCTGCTGCAGCAACTATGTCTCTTAATTTGACAGGTTTCATTGGATCGTCAGTTTGCACTTTTTCCGATGGTCTATTATAGTGGCATCCAGTGTGACACGCAACTTTCAATCCTTCTAGCTCTTTTGTCACGTTTTCCTTAATTTTATCAATATATTCATGTAACACTTCTACAAAATGTTTCACATTAATTGTGCCTTTAAATTCTTTCCCAACTGATTTTAAGATTTTATTTATGTGTTCCTTTTCATGATCGTCATGCTTTAATTCCTCATTAACAAGTTTCAATGTTTGAAAACATCCATTACATAAAGAAATGATATCTTTTCCTTCTGCTTCAGCAATGGTAAGATTTCTTGCACCCATAGCCATCCAACTTAAATGATCAGTGCTATTAAATCCAACGGGATCCGGACAACATGCAAATGCAGCATCAGAGGTATTTATCCCAAGTTTTTCAAATACTTTTCTCGCAGATACTTCAATAAATGGAATTCTGTTGCCTATAACACAGCCTTGAAACATTTTATATTCTTCTGCTTTAGCCATATTAAGTCATCTCAAGTTTTATGTTAATTATAATAATTTGTATTTGTAAATATTGAATTTTTTAAAAATGTTCTCTCTAATAATTTAGAATATTAGTATTATATAATTTTTAAAAATTTAAAAAATAACAATTAAAAAAAATATATGCTATCATTGTTTATATTATAAACTCTAAAACTCTAAATAAAATAAGGAAATTTTTTCTACTTTTATATCCATTTCTTCCTTTTAAAAAATAGCAGCATTGTTACAGCAATCATTACCATTATTACAATAACTATTATTAGCAATTCATATTGATAAGTTGGATATATGATAAAATTCATCCCATAAAATCCCGCTAAAAATGAAAGGGGAATAAAAATCGTAGAGATAATTGTTAAAACTTTCATGATATCATTCATTTTATTGCTCACACTTGAAAGATACATATCCAACATCCCAAAAATAATATCTCGATAATTTTCTAATTGATCACTTATTCTGTAAATATGATCAGATATATCTTTAAGATAAATATGCAACTCTTCACTGATAAGTTTAGTTTGCTCTCTTTGTAATTTATTTATTACTTCTCTTAATGGCCAAATTGATTTTCTTAAATCAATACTAGTCCTTTTTAAACTATATATTGATTGCATAAGTTCAGGTTCGGGATATTTTATTAAATTATTCTCTAAATCATCAATTATTTCACCAATAATTTCTAAAATTACAAAGTAATTATCTACAATAACATCAATCAACGCATATGCTAAATAATCAGCTTTCATTGATCTAATTCTGCCTCTAGCCCCTTTAATCCTTTCTAAAATTGGATTAAATGTATCACTTTCTAATTCTGAAAAAGTTAAAACAAACTTCTCCCCAAGAATAAGACTAATTTGCTCATTCTCAAAAATTTCGTTTATTTCATCCCAAAAAAGTTTTTTCAGTACAATAAAGATATAATCTCCATAATCTTCAAATTTAGGACGTTGATTAGGATTTAAAATATCTTCTAAAACTAGGGGATGTAATTTAAATTGATTTCCTATTTCCTCAATTCTTTCTACTTCAGTTAATCCTGTAATTTCTATCCATCTAACAAAATTTTTTTCGATAAGTTGTAGATTTTCACCAGTTTGAACTTTATCTTTTATGGAATAAGTATCAAAATTATAATCTATTATTTTGATATTAGTTGGTACTTTAGGTTTTTCTCCCGTATATATTAATGTTCCCGGAGGAGTTCCTACCTTTTCTGGTTTCTTACGACTTTTAATTAATTTTTTTGAAAGATTTCTCATGTTTTTTCATTGTTTTCTAAAAAGTAAATTATTGATGGATAATTTCAAAAATTTTTATAATTTATTTATTCGATACTTTTTACAATACTTGGTGTGCTAATATCAATGTTATATTTGTTCATAGAGTCTAAAACACTTGTACGTAAGTTAAACTCAATTCTACGCATTGATTTAATGTCATTAATAAAAACAAAGAGAGTATATTCAATTGCAAAATTTTGAAAATCAGTTATTGCTACAAAAGGTTTAGGATTCTTTAAAATTTCAGGAATTCCTTCAACAGCTTCTAATAAGGCTTTCTCGACCTTTAAACGATCTTCACTGTAATCTGCTGTGATTTTAATTTTCCTTCTTATTACATTATTTTTACCAAGGTTTTCAGTTTCATCTGACAATAATTTTTGATTAGGTATTGAAATTTTTATACGATCAAAATCAATCAATACTGTATATATCAGTTTAATTTCATAAACTTCTGCTATTCTGTTATTATAGGTTATGAAATCCCCAACTACGAAAGGTCTGCTTGTCATTATAATAATCCCCGCAATTGCATTTCCAAATGTACTGATTGCTGCAAAGCCAATAATAGTCCCACCAACAAGAGTAAATAATGATGTAATCAAACCTATAGCCTCTACGAATTGAACTAAGATCATACTGACAATTATTAGAATAATTAATATTTTTGAAACTCGCAATAAATTTTTTGCAGTCTGTTCGGCTAATTTTTCTTGTTTCTGAAGACGTTTAATTTGTTTTCTAAAGATTATAAAAATTAACCATCCAATTATTATTGCTAGAATAACAGTGAGTATCGCTTGCCAATTAGTAATAATCCATCCTAAAATTACATCTATTATATTTTGAAAAATCATATAAATCTTGAGTAAAAAGGAAGCGAATATATTTTAATAATTCTCTTTTAAAAGATTAATATCTTCTCAAAAACATTTGATAATTATTTTATAAAATTGAAATCAATTAGTCAAAAAATTCTAATAATTAAATAACAATCCTATCTGGATGAGAATAAATATTCATTCTAGAGCCCCGAGCAAAACCAATTAAAGTAATTCCGTAAGCAAAGGCTAATCGGATTCCAGATTCTATTGCTGCAGAAATAGAGGCAACTATAGGTATTTTTGCTCTAATTGCTTTTAATACTGAATCACCAGTTAATCTACCCGTTGAAGTTATGAAAGTATTTTCAAAACTTATTTCTTTCAATAATAGGTCTCCAATAACTTTATCTATTGCATTATGCCTTCCAATATCCTCCTTCACAGTCAATAAATTTCCTTCTAGATCAAATATAGCAGCCCCATGACATCCACCTGTTTCGCGATAAAGTGGAGTAGCGATTTGCATCTCCTTCATAGCCGATAATATTGTAGTTGCTTTAATTTTAATTTTATATTTTTCTTTTAGAGATTCTTTTACATTTGCTTTATCTAAACTCTCTTTAATAATCGCTCTCCATGGAGAGGATATACCACATGTCGTGTCAACTACACGACTTACAGGATTAATATCAAGAGTATCTATATCGAAGTTGTTTCCTTTTTTTAATTCTACAAAAATATTATTCTCTATTTCATCAACACTAATTTCTTTAATATCCTTAATTGAGTAAATAACCCCTATTGAAAATAAGAAACCTACCGATAATTCTTTTAAATCATTAGCTAGACAAATGATATTCACTAAAGGCTTAGAATTTACATATAAATCAATAGGGGTTTCATATAGGACTATATCATCAATCTCTTCTCTCTTATCTTTCTTTATTTTTGAAATTTTTATTTTTCTTTTAAACAAGGTTAAAACTTCTAATAATTAAATTTTTATATTATTAGCTTTTGCTATATTTGTTATTTATTTTTAAAAATAGATTTTATTAAAGATTAATTCTTAGAAAATAAAATTTTAACAAAGATTCACATGATTTGATATGATTTTAGAGTTAGATTTTCATTAACTTGAAATCCAAACCTTCTATAAAGATCTAGTGCTTTTTCGTTTTCCATGTCAACAGATAATTTAATTGATTTACATCCCCTCTTTTGAAGTATATTAATCCCAAAAGCAAGTAATCCACTTCCTATTTTCTGATGTTGATAGTTTGGAAGAACACCTAAGCTTGAGATAAATCCAATTTGATCTTGTTCAGATTTGAAATTAATCATACACCCCCCCACCATTTTATTATTATCATAAGCGATGCAATATTCAACAGTGAAGGTTTTATTCAAAATATTATGCATTATTTCCCATGTTGATTTTGTTATTGGTTGAAACATAAATGAATCCTTAAAAGCTTCATTAATTACATCGATATAAGGAATATAATCTTCTAAGTTTTCTAAATTCTTAATGTGGACACCTTTTGGAATAATGGGTTGCAAAATTGAGTCAAAATCAACTAAATGCATAGACCAATTATAATTAACTGGAATAAATCCCAAATTTTCTAATTTTTTATCTAACGGTTTACATAGAACTCCTAACGTTTGAAATAAAAGACCTGGGGGTTTTAAATTTTTCCCAAGATTTAGAACAGCATCAATTAATTCTCCAGGCAATTTAGATTCAAAATACTCTGGTAATATAGCGTAAAATACAAACCAAACTTCTTTAAATATTGGTTCTCGTGATATACCTGCCATTGCAATAATATCACCTTGATTAGATTCAAAAACTAAGAAATCACGTGAAAGAATAGCCTCTTTACCTAAAAAAGCATGAGCATTGTCTTCAGTTATTGGAGCAGTTGTTTCAGGGTTTAAATATTTATTCATTTTATTATACAAATCAACAAGAATAGAAACACCTAGTGAATCATTATAAGGTTTAATCTTAAAAATATTCGCCTTCATAGTATCTACAA
Source organism: Promethearchaeota archaeon (assembly GCA_048939015.1). Taxonomy (GTDB): domain Archaea; phylum Asgardarchaeota; class Lokiarchaeia; order Sigyniarchaeales; family SOKP01; genus Loki-b32. Next base: position 29,155 of record JBHLPW010000033.1, on the reverse strand, counting down.
ATAGTTATAGGATATTTAAACATTTAGTATACAATATTGAAAATAATAAAAGTGGTTTGAAAAGTGATAAAATATCACTTAATTGTTTAAATAGTTAAAAATTTCAATCTTTTTCAATGGTGTGTCCACATTCAGTACAGATTTCCGCATTGAAAGGTAATGTAGTTCCACAATTAGGACAATTGATATTCTGAAAAGGTAAAGGTGTCCCCGCTTCAATTTTTTCCTCTACTTCAATTTCCTCTTTCACTTTTTTCGGTTTTTTCACTAAAAGACGCCCAATTATGGCAATTGTAACTCCAGAAATTTCGAAAAGGGTATGAACTTCAACAAGATCAGCGATCCTATCAAGATAACTCAAAATAGTAGGATCCGTGATGAAATTACTGATAGGTACTACTTGTGTAATAATCCAAATAATTAAGGTTAGTGTTCCAAATGCTAATCCAATATTAACAAGCCATCTACCAAACTTATAACTTCCCAGTGAAACGATTAAAGCACCAATTATTACCGCACCACCTCCCAAATTAGCAATCCATCTTAAAATTTCAAGAAGTACATATAAAACTGGCCTTAACCAATCAAAATCAGATGGTATAGCTGATGTAGCATAACTGTATATGAATTCATAAACTCCAATGCTTCCCAAGGTGGAACTAATGATCATCATAATTCCACCAATGATTAATAGAATAATTCCTACTATAGTTCTATTTCTCATATCTTTTAATTAACCTTCTAAATATAAAAAATTATTTGTTAAAATATATCAAAATGAGAATTAGGTATAATAAAATTAATATAAAAAACTTTACACGGCAACAAATAACCTACCATTTGAGCTATTTGAAACTTTTCCTGTGTTTTTATCGATTTTAGAATGATTTTTTTCAACAGAATGATCTCCACTGTATTCAATAAATTTTCCTTGAATTTTTTCCCCACTCATCAATTCAATTTCCTTAACTTCTCCAAGCTTCTTATAAGAGGGGAGGATTCTTGATATTTTTCCTTTTACTACAATTGTTCCTCGCACTTGGTCTGCTCCGATACATCTATTACAATCACCTTCGACAATAATTGTTCCTCCATGACTATGAATTCCTAAAAATGAACCAGCACTCCCACATATTAAAGTTGGAAATCGTTTAGCTGGTTTTGAACCATTTACCCATGTTAATGCTTCATCCCCTATCTTTCCATGTACTTTAATGACTCCATTTTGCATTCCTTTCCAAAATCCTCTATATGCGGCCCCAACATAATGTCCTGCATTACCAGTAATTTCCAATTCCCCACCTTTCAACATAGCACCTGCCCAATCATCAGCATCACCATTTACTAGTATTTTGCCTCCAGACATATTATTTCCAACATGCATTCCAACATTCCCATTTATTACAATTTCTCCCCCAGTCATTTTCTCTCCGATTCTTTTCACATTAGAGAGATCTCCTTCAATTATAATCTTAACATCATCGAGTTCTTCACCAGATCCTGTAACGTTAAAATAGTCTCCAATCGTTTTTTCTTCATTGCCATGATATACAACTAGTTTCTTGATATCTGCTGCTGTTTTTCCTGCGAAATTATCAGGTGATATACTTTCTGCTTCTAATGGAAATTCAGGTTTCTTCTTTAATTTTAATTTAATTTCTGCCATTCATCTATTCACCTTTTTTAGTTCTTACCGCTTTTACTAATCTTTCTAATATTTCCCTATCTGTCAGACAGTCACCTGGTGCTTCTTTTACTTTTCTTAATCGTAATGGAACACTATCCATGCGATATGCTGTACCTTCACATTCAATTCCAGCTATTGCAGGCGGTAAAATAATATCTGAATTAACAGAAGTCGGAGTATGATGAGGTTCTATTGTAATAATAGGATGCTTAAAAAGATTTTTCACTGCCGATGCAGGAAAATTACTTGCAGGATCAGATGCAACAATAAGAGAGGCATCAATTTCATCTCTTAATAGAAGATCTACTGATGAAAATTCTCCGGGATTATAACGAGGATATCCTTTAGAAAAATCTATAGAATAAGAATATCCTGTCTGCCATGAAAAAACTTGATTTGCCCCGGCGACATTATAATGACCCCGCATAGGAGTCAGTAAAAATTTAGTATAATCATTTAATTCACGTGTAAGACAAATAGCAGCATCGATATTCCGATGATGTGATAAAGTTTGAGTTAAACCCATCCCGAAAAAAATGACTCCAAAATTACATGATTTTAATGCATTAACGAGTTCTATTATTTTATTTTTTGTTACACCAGAAATTTCTTCAGCATCTAAATCAGTACCTCTCAAGATCGCTCTAATTGCATTTATTAATTCATAATCCTCATTAGGGTTTAACTGTATATGCATATCAGCTAATTGAGCCGTATGGGTATTTCGAGGGTCGACTACTACGATAAATCTATCATTAGTACCATCTTTTCTGAAATAACCACGGATAAAGTCACTATATCTACCAAGATGTCGAGGATGCGCATGAACAGGATTACTCCCCCAAAAAACTACGAGATCTGCTCTATTTTTATATTCTCCCAAAGTTGAAGTAGGTGCTCCAACATCTTGAATTGCTAATAATGAAGGTCCATGGCACACTGATGCTGTGTTATCCAAAATACCTCCTAATAATTCAGCAAGTTCTACTCCCTGACCTTGAGCTTCACATTCAGTACTTGAAAAACCATAAAGTAAAGGTCTTTTGGTATTTACCAGAATGTCAGAAGCTTTATCAATGGCTTCATCCCAAGATACTTCTTTATATGCTCCATTATCTTTAATTAATGGTTTATCGTATCGATGTTCACTTGGATTTGAAGAAAAGTATTTTTTAGTTCCTATTTGGCATCCATTGCGAACTTCGACTACTTTTTGTTCATTAACATCAACATCTATTTCAAGATCATCGCATAAGGTTCCACAGAATGGACAGATTACATCAGTCACAGTTTTAATTTTTTCTACCATTTCTTATGCCTCCTTCAATAAATTTATTAGTGCAACAGCATCCAATACTTTGCCACTAGGTACTACTTCTACTTGTGCTTTCATTCCCTTGTAGGTGGGAGTACCACATGATTGTGAATCTGGATTAACTACTTGATTTGCCCAAGGCCCCATTGGGATAAAAATAATTCCCGGATGCGGACCTTCTTCGGAAATAGTGGAATAAACCATAACTTCACCATAATCAGTAATCACCTTAACTGGTGTGCCTACAAGACAGTCTAACTTTTTAAAATCTTCTTTATCAAAAGCGCAAATACCTGCTGCTCGAACATTTTCTTTAGTGTTTTTACCTCCTTCGAGTGCTACACCTTGATTTATAGTCCGGCAGGTTATTAAAATTAAATTATTGATACTCATTTTATTATTCCTCTTTTTGCTCACTCCATCTTAAAGTTTTAATTCTATCTAAAAGAGGTTCCCAAAAAAGTTCACTATATTCTCCTGAAGTTTTGATATTTGTTACTTTTAGCTTAACGGCTCCTGTTGGACATGCATTATCACAAGAACCGCAGAAGATGCATTTCTCAGGGTCAACTACTACATTTGGAACGGTTTCCCATCCTTTGTCAGATTTTTCTGGAACTGTTATAGCCCCACTTGGGCATACATCAGCACAGGCTTCACAACCACCTGCGCATTCTTCATCAATAATATTGACTTCTCCTTCTCCGTAGACTTTAGCTATTCTTTCTACTCCAGAATTATCAGTAATTTTCTTTGCTTCAAATTCAAGTTTAGGGACTACATTTTCCTTAACAATTTGTATATCATTAAGCTCAATTAAATCTCCGTCTTTTTTAAGAGTTAAGGCACTAAATGGACACATGACTACACAAGTACCACAAAATACACACTTCTTAGGATTATATACTTCTGGAATAATATCCTCCATAGTAGGGAAACGACGAGATGCCGCTACAGGACCACGCGAGATTGCTTCTTTTGGACAGACACGGGCACATGTACCACACCCTACACATTTAGTTCTATCCAAAATAAGCTCTAAACTTTCTGTAAGGAATTGAACCTTTACATGTTCGATTTCTTTACTAATTGATCTTGATATTTTTGGAAATGACATATTTTATTCCTCATTCTATTTCAACTAAATGTAGTTCAATCGCAGAAACGGGGCAATACTTCAAACAAACACCGCATCCATCGCAATTTACATCTCTACCTTCAACATAAATATCATATGCACAGCCGTTTTTAACCAATACAACTGCATTTTCTTTAGTTAAATAACCTTTTTCTTTTAATTGCTGAAAATTTAACGGACAACTTACTACACAATCATTACAGCCAATACATATGTTTTTATTGATCTTTAAGCGGTATATTTGCATTATATTCCCTCATTTTCAAACAGATTAAGCAGTGATTTATTACATTAACGTAAAATATTTACAGATGTATAAATATTTGATAATATCCTTCGATATTTTTACTTAATTTAATTTGTAGAAAGTATTTTTAAATAAAAAATTTCGTGTAAGAATGTAAAAGTCCCCTTAATAAAAAGCAGGATCCTATAATTTTACTATATAAGTCCAAACTATCACTATTTTAAACATTATTTAGAACGCTTTATAACATCTAACTAAAGGTTAGTTTATACCTAAACTTATTAATTCTCCCACGAAATTTATATTAGGTAAGGATATAGTTGCAAAATAAATTAAATTTAAATGAATTAAATCATGGATCTTAAAATTAGTAAGAGTGAGGACACATTAATCTTTTATGGCTTAACTCCAGAGTTAACCAAAGTTAAAACTGTATATAATTCAATTTCAGATTATATGCAAAAAAAACAAGCTAATGATCTTTCTGATAGGTTTAATTTAATTCTATTTCTGCCTGATGGACCAAATTATTTAGATCATTTTACATTTGATTCAAATAATATATTATCAATGCTAAAATCAGTAGAGGATGAGATATCAACAGCAAATATAGCCGGTGGTATATTTGTTGCAACTACTTTTGTTATAGAAGTGTATAAAAGGATATCAGAGAAGATTTTTCGCTTATTAATAATAGTGGATGAAGGATCTTATCCAATCCCGACGCATTATCTTCCAGCGTTAGAAGAATTAATTAATAAAGTAAAAGATATGCCATTTTTCATAGATGCCATATATATTGGTCATCCTGAATATGAAGCACGTAAGAATTTAACTCATTTGGTGGATTTAAGTAAGGGTGAATATCATGAGATTAGTGATATGAGAGAACTAAATCATATGTTAGATGAACTTTCATATAAAAAGAAAATAATAAAACCTGCGTTTGGAAAACAATCTACTCCTATAATTCCTGAAGAAAATCAACCGTTTTATATAAATTTAGCTGATGATCCTGAAAGAGTAAATGGTATCTCAACTTGTTCAATTTGTTTTCAACAGGGTGATGAGGGTATTGTAAAATGTCCTTCATGCCATACAGATGTTCATGAGGTATGTTGGGCACAATGGGCGGAAACTTCTAACATCGGAATTCCACATGTATACAGATGCCATAACTGTTTTAATATCTTAAAATTAGATAAAAATTTTATTATTGACGTTCAAATTGGTAAAATTCCTACTATCGCCGAATTAAATAAGATGAAAAAGAAGGATGTTACTAATTATTTACGCGAAATTGAAGCTCAAAGTAAACCTCAAGTAATTCAAACTGAAGATCCATTCGCTGCTGACATAAGAGCATTAATTGAAACCAAAAGAGAAGAAATAAGAGATTCAGGAAAGAAGAGAAAAAAGAAAAAGAAAAAAAAGAAATAAAATAATTTTTTTCTCCTTCTTCAGAAAAAATTCTTCTTTTTATCCATTTCTAAGGATGCTGGGTGAATATTTGATATTCTATAATATTTTAAAAGAGATTTCATAAAAACATATTAAAACCGGAAATACCTTGACTCTTACCTTAAACTTATTAATCCTCACACGAAATTTATATTAAAGAATTCGCAATTTTAATTACACTTCAATTCATTTAAAAGAATATGGAATCCACTAGAAGTGAAGATTGTCTTATTTTTTATGGCTTCACTCCAGAAATTACCAAAATGCGTCATGTTTTTAGTTCAATTGCGGATTTTATGAAAAATAAACAAATTACTGATCCATCTGATAGATTTAATCTTATAGTATTTCAGCATGATGGTCCAAATTATTTAGAGCATTTTACTTTCGATCAAGAACATATTCTCGAAACATTAAAATCTCTGAGTGGAGAAATTACAAATGCAAATATAGCTGGTGGTATTTTCATCGCGATCACTTTTATCATTGAAGTCTATAAAAAAATTTCAGAAAAAATTTTCCGATTATTAATATTAATAGATGAAGGAGCTTATGATATACCTCCAGAATATCTCCCACCAATAGAAGAACTCGTTAAAGTAGTTAAAGATATGCCTTTTTTTATTGATATTGTACGAGTGGGGCAACCCAATTCTGATCTTAATACAATTCTTACGAAACTAACTAAATTGAGTAATGGTGAATTTTATGAAATTGATAATATTAAAAACTTAGACCCTATTTTAACTACGTTATCTGAGAAAAAATATATCTCCGACCCATCATTTCTTAAGCAACGGATACGCATGATTTTACCAGATAATCAACCTTTTTACATAAATTTAGCTGATGATCCTGAAATTGTTGATGAAACAGCCACATGCTCTATTTGTTTCAAAACTGATAATGAAAATCTGGTTAAATGTCCTTCTTGCGAGAGTATTGCCCATAAAGTATGTTGGGCTCAATGGTCTGAAACTTCAAATATAGGAATTCCTTATGTATTCCGATGCCACAATTGCTTTAATATATTAAAACTTGAAAAAAGTTATGTAAATGATGTTAAAGCAGGTAAGGTACTTACTATTGCTGAACTAAGTAAAGTCAAGAAGAAAAATATTATTGAATATTTGCATGAATTAGAAGCTAAAAGTAAACCTAAAATTGTTCAAGCTGATGATCCCATGGCTGCTGCGATTAGAGCAAAAATTGAAGAGAAAGAATCAGAACCTCGACCTAGCGATACTATAAAGAGATCTCATGTTAATATTTGTCCTAATTGTAGTAAAATTATTATGGGCTCCAGAAAGAGTTGCCCTTCATGTGGTTTTGTTCTTTTTTGAAAATACCAATATAGAATTATCGAAATGTTCCAAAAGTAGCCCTCAAATTTTATTAATTGCTATCCAAAAAAAGATATAGATTGGATATTACTTAGGTTCAATTTGTTATTGATAAAGTATTTAATGATATTTTGGATAGATATTAATGATAAAAGAGATTGTAAAATATTTCTGTAATCCATTACATCATGTCAAACATAAAATATCAAATGTATCATTTATTTAAACATAAATGTGCAGTATGGGAGTTTACTTTAGAGTGTAATAGTAGATGCATACATTGTGGATCTTCTGCTGGTAAAGCTCGGGAAAATGAGCTTAATACCCAAGAATCTTTAAATCTAATTAAGGATTTGAAATCTTGTGGATATGATGGGATTGCATTAATGGGTGGTGAGCCATTCTTAAGAGATGATTGGTATGAGGTCGCACAAGAAATAAAAAAAAGTAAAATGAAATTGTCTATTATCTCAAATGGCTTAGACATTCTAGATAAAATACCAAAATTAAGGAAATTAGACATAGAATGTGTTTCTTTAAGTTTAGATGGTGCATCACCAAAAACGCACGATTATATAAGAGGAATAAAAGGTGGCTTTCATAAAGTTTTAAGAACTATCAAAATTCTCAAAGAAGCAAAAATTCCCGTTAGTTTGATAACAACTGTAAACAAAATAAATTTTAAAGATCTGAATTTGATTCGGGATTTTTTATTAAATAAAATGATTCCTTGGCAAATACAAATAGCTTTACCGATTGGTAGATTTTCACAGGAGTTAGTTATCTCAAGAGAACAATTCTATGCAATTGGTATGTTTATATCATTTAATATGAAAAAATATTCCGTTAGAGAATTACCCTTGATAGGTGCTCATTGTTTTGGATATTTTTCCGAATTTCTGCCAGAACTAGGATTAGAACCTTGGATTGGATGTCAAGCAGGTAAATCAGTTTTGGGAATTTTGAGTGATGGGAATATTAAAGGATGTTTAACATTATCAGACGAATATATTGAAGGTAATATCAGAAAATATAGTCTTTATGATATTTTAAATTCCAGATTTGATTTGAAATATAATCAAGATAAAAAAATTGAACATTCAAATGATTATTGTAATACCTGCGATAAGATTAAAAAATGTAAAAGAGGTTGCTTAGGTACAAGGAATGCTCTAAACTCTTATGAAAATCCATATTGTTTTAGAGCAATTGAGAAAAGTATGTTTAAGCAAAATTCTCTACCTTTTAGGTGGAGAGTTGACTCTAAAATTTCAAGATATAAATATTTATATAAAAAAATACTCTTGGATCAGTTTTAAAAGATATATTAAAAGGTGATATATAATTTTCAAAGAAATTTATCAACTATATAGAATTGGTAAAGAATTAGGATTATCTCGAAAGGATATCAACAATGCTTTATTCTTTAAAAATCGATATCCATTAGTACTCTCTTTAATGCTTATCCTATTTCTTACTATCTTCGCGATATTCTTTTGGAATATTGCTATAATTTTATATGCAAAATCCACTGAACCTGTTTATCCTCGTGGAGCAGCATATTCTACCATAAGTATAAAAGATTTTAGCGAAAAAAAATGAAGTTAAATATAGGTTGTGGGAAACAGTATAAACCAGATTATTGTAATATAGATCTATTCGACGATCTAATTGCTGACAAAAAGATGTCAGTATTAGATCTTGAATTTGATGATTTTTCATGTGAAAAAGTAAAATTAATTCAAGTAGTTGAACATTTAGGATTATATCAAGCAATTTATGCTTTAAGCGAAATCTTTAGAGTGTTAAAACCAAATGGAAAATTAATTTTAGAAACCCCTGATTTAGAAAAAGCATTTCAAATATATTTAAATTCTGATTATGAACAAAAAAAAGATGTACTTAGCTGGATTTACGGACTTCCCCATGAGGGATTGGAGCATAAATTCTGTTTTACCCCTCAAATGTTGCATGAGATATTAGAAAAACTTGGATTTGAAAATTTAGTTCAAACACGATTCTATAATGCTGAATCAATCCCAACTCTGCAATTTACATGTGTTAAACCTGTCCTTAATGAGTTTAGTGAAATTCACCAAGTCTTTACATCTATACGCAAAAATTTATTGTCAAATAATATTGTTAACTTCAAAAATCTATTTATAATCAAAGAACAGGAAGATTTACTAAATTATCTACTAATTAATACGCTAAATATTGTAAAAAGGCAAAACACAAATAATATTTTTGAATTTGTTAAGAAATCTTTGATATTTTCACCTAAAATTGTTAAAATATTTTTAGAAAATATGAAGAAAATTGGATTTCTTTCTGAACAAAAAGAAAATAATTACTTAGAGATCTCAAATTTTCTAATAAATGTTAAATTTCAAAATATCTTATGGCACACTTTGAAAAAGGCCCCTACAACTCCAGGAAGTCAGAAAATTATATTTTCTTCAGTAGAATCTCTCGGATTGAGTATGATTGATAAACTTTTATCTTCTAGTTCATACAAATCTAAGATTATTAGAATCGCAAAAGAATTACCTAAAGATATAGCAAATTACAATATCTCTTTTTTTTCACCAAACTTCATAAAAAGAAAATCATTAGATACTTTTTATCAGGGTGGTAAGTGTTATTACAATAAGAAATATAAAATATCTTTGAGGCATTATCTCGATGCTATTAATTTATATAGGGATAATTTTCTTTTTTATTGGAACGCAGCAAAGGTCTACTTAAAGATGAATTTAAGAAAGGAAGCTGCAAATTATTATCGAAAGACAATGAACCTCTTGAATTTAACAACTGTTCAGAATAAATTAAGAATTAAAAAAGATATTAAATTTGAATTAGATTTCATAAAAAAAAATAAAATATTACTGGAAATAGAACCAACTTTAACTCTCGATAAATACAAGTTGAAAGAGGTAGGATAAAATGGTTGAAAGTGAAAAAAAGGCAAAAATATCGCGTGTTCTTTTCATTATAATTGCAATTAGTTCTCCATTTCTACTAGTTATTAATTTTATTCCAGCTTTTACAGGTGATGGATTAAGAACAAGTTTTTTGGGAACACAGTATACAATTAACACAACATATGTTAATCAAAGCAATCCTGATAGAAACTATTATAATAATGATGGTCTCTATATTGGAAACTTTTCTGAGATATACATTCATTTTAATTTTAATTCATTGCCAACAGTTTCAGAAAGACTTTATTTCTTTCTTAGTGGTTATCACTATGATTATGATTGTGAACCTTACATAAATGATGTTGAAATTAATATCATTCTTACAGAATCATCTTGGAATGCTTCCGAGATAACATGGAATAATAAACCTCAACATGATGATATACTTTATACTGGATATGCTTCCGAGATTCGTCAAAGTTTCTTCATAGAGAGATATGATATAGAAAAAGCAGTAGATTTAACAGCCTTTCTTGAGAATCCACAATACCAAGAGATTAGTCTTTGTATTAATATTACTAACAATAATAAATATCTCAAATGTCCTATAACATTATATGGTTATAAATTCTTATGGTACTATGAAAAAATAATTCTTTCTTACATAACGATTATTACTTCAATTATTATTTTTTCCATGTTAATTGGTATTATATACTTTCTAAGGAAAAGCATATTCTACTGTGAAAGCTGTAATAATAAAAGAAAGCTTACAGACCAATTTTGTTCCTCTTGTAACTTAAAGGCTGATAAGGATTTAGTAAAAATGGAGACTGATTATCTTATAATATTTATTCTTTTATGGACATTCATTTTAATTGAGGGAACTTTTTTAATTGTTATGATTTTTAGGGATTGGATGTATTTTTATTTTCCATTTTTAATCCCCTTAATAATTATTCCTTGGATTATCCTTTGTATTATACAAATTAAAAAAAAATATAATATATATAAAATATTAAGAGATAGGTTCAAGTCCAGAATTCCTGAATCTTTATAATTTTAAATTTATTTATGATTAAACAAATGAAACTTTGTTAAGGTTTCAAATTATCGCTCAATAAAAAAAATTAGGAGAAATATAATGGTTTTTAATGAAATTCTTAAAATATATAAAATCGGTAAAGAGTTAGGTTTATCTCGAAAGGAAATTAATGCATCTATGTTTTTTAGAAATCGATATCCATTAATCCTCTCTTTAATGCTGCTTATAATTTTAACAATTTTCGCTATCCTTTTTTGGAATATTGCTATAATTACATATGCAAAATCCATGGAACCAGTTTATCCTCGTGGTACATTATATTCTAGTGTCAATTTAAAAGAATTTAAAATCAAAAAAAATAAGTATACAGATTTTTAGACCTGAAAAAACAAATCTCAATAAATTAAAATTAGAAGAAAGCAATTAATTGAATATAATACTCTATAGGATTGCATCCTCCATGAAACTTAATATCACTACAACATCATAGTCTAGGAGAATATCTACCTTATCTGGAAGTCTTAAGTTAATAGTGTTGCCTTCAAGCTTTTATAAACATATAATATTAATTATTCTTCCTCTGCGAATAACTTTTTCTCCATAACTTTATAAATTTCTTTAATATTCTTTTTAAGGTTAAAAACATCAAATTCCACCCCGATTCTTGCTCTTAAAAGTGGTGGAACATGGTCTATATTTAAAAAGACAGGAATAATTGGTTTTTTCATGGCATGAGCCGCCATCCACTCATCTTCAACAAATCCGGACTTTAAAGCGTTTGGTGAACAAAAAAGTATCATTACGTCACATTTACCGATATTTTGATCCATGTACTTAATAAAATTATCTCTAGTATCCTCTTCACACCATAATATATCATCCACCCTTTTGTAAGATGTTAGAGATTCTGCAATTTTTTTGATATTGAAAAGTTCGCTATCTCTCATGGAATAACTAAAAAATCCAACGATACCCCTTTCGACTTCAGGACTTTCTGTTCCAGTAATTTTTGCTTCAGCACTTTTTTTTACAGGTATCTCCACATATTTGATATGTGTTGTAGCAATCAAAGATTTGATTCTTGCTTTTTCATATTTAGATAACAATACATTCATCCAAATAATTACACCATATGAAATAATTCCAATATAAAAACCAAGACTCAACCAAGAATTGTTTGGATAGTAAATGTCACCAGGAGATAAAAAGGTTGTAATATGAGCAAAAAAGAAAATACCCATAACTATAATACCAACTCCTGCGATTGTATTAGCTAATCTTATTGCTCTATAGGTTACAAGGATAGAAATTGCAAATACTAATGATATTATTAAATTAACAATAATAAAAAAGACATTCATAAAATTTTGATAATAAGATTGTCCCAATATACTAGATAAGTATCCCAAATCATTATCCCAAGTTACTAAATAAGGAATGAATGAAGACGCGAAAAAAGTAATTATGGAAATCAAATATATAATTCTTATCAATTTCAATCGTTCTTTTAGCATAAAGTTCCCCTTTTACATAAAACTATATATTTCTACTAAGCGATTCCGATATTTAAATCTTAAGAATACTCTTACATTAATGAGGTAGTTTCTTAAATTTTAAAAGTTTAAGTATTGAGATTTTATAAGCCATATATTTAAATAATTTTTAGCTAAATCAAATTATAATACGAATAAGCATGTTTATTTATAAAATATAAGGAGAGTTTAGGAAAAAGATGACATCAGATGTATTTACATTCCTTGTTGGTGGTAAAGCTGGTGAAGGAGTAAAGAAAGCAGGTTCGGTTGCAGCACATATTTTTTCAAGTATGGGTCGTCATGTTTTCCAAATGGATGATTACATGAGCTTGATAAGGGGTGGACATAATTTTTCTGTGGTGAGCACAGCACCCAGATGGATTAGTAGTCATTACATGAATGCGAATCTAGTTGTAAATTTTGATAAAAGGAGTTATGAAACCCATATTAACAATAATGCAGAATCTGGAATTATGATTTTTAATTCAGATGAAGTAGATGTCGAGAAGGGGATCGGAATTCCATTGACTTCAGAAGCAGAAAAATATCCTATGAAAGAATTGATGTTTGGTGTTGGTGCTGTAGCAATTTTATCTGCAGTTATAGGTTTTGAAAAAGAAGAAATGAATCAAGTTATTAGAGATGAATATCCTAGGGGAATTGAAGATAACATAAGTTATGCTGATAAAATTTACAATATGATATATCCTGATTGCGGAAAGAAATTTGTATTAGATAAAGGAGATAAAAAAAGACCTATTATTACAGGAAATGAGGCCATTAGTTTAGGTGCTCTAGCAGGGGGATTAGATGTGTATTATGGTTATCCTATGACTCCTGCATCGAGTATTTTGCATTTTCTCGCCCATGAAGCTGAAAATCTTGGTTTAGCTGTTGTCCATGCTGAAAGTGAAATAGCAGTAATTAATATGGCTATTGGTTCATCATTTACAGGAGCAAGATCAATGGTTGGTACAAGTGGGGGTGGATTTGCTCTAATGACTGAAGGTTTGTCTCTAGCAGGTATGACTGAAGCACCTGTCTTAATTATATTATCTCAAAGACCAGGACCAGCGACAGGAGTTCCTACTTATACAGAGCAAGCTGATCTATCTTTTGCGTTAACAGTAGGACATGGGGATTTCTTAAGAATAGTTGCCTCACCAAGAACAGTTAGGGAAGCGTACTTTCTTACTGCTGAAATGTTAGATTTAGTATGGAAGTTCCAAACACCAGGAATATTGCTAACTGAAAAACATCTATCAGAAAGTAGCATGACAGTTGAAATGGATTTGGAAAGTTCAAAATGGGCAGAACCAAAAATGTATAAAGCTGGCGATTATAAACGTTATCGTGATACTAAGGATGGGATTTCTCCTATGTTATTTCCTCCCTCAAACCAAATAATTAAATGGAATAGTTATGAACATGACGAATTGGGTATTACAACCGAAAACGCTGATAAAATCTCTTTTATGCATGACAAGAGAAATAAAAAATTAGCAGCTTTAATAGATTACTTAAAGGGACAAGAAACAGTTAAAAAAATACATGGTGACCATCCAACGAATATATTCACTTATGGATCAACGTATATGAGTGTATTTGAGGCTCTCAGATATGGACAAATGAACCCTACAACTATTGCCCCCATATATCTGAGTCCATTGCCCATTTGGGAATTAGAGGAATATAAAAGTCAAGATAACATAGTTATAGAACAGAGTTCTACAGGACAATTTACTAGGCTTTTAACTGAAAAAGCGGGTTTAGAGATAAGAACTACAATCAAACAATACAACGGACGTCCATTTGATCCAATTGAATTATCAAATAAAATAAAGGAGGTGCTTCAATAAGATGGAGGATCTTAAAACATATGCTGAAATTACATGGTGTCCTGGATGTGGAAATTTTGGAATCTTCACAGCTATAAGAAATGCTATCTCTCTACTAGAACAAAAAGGGATTAAAAGAGAGAATATAATTATGACCGCGGGAATTGGGTGCCATGCAAAGATTTTCGATTACCTCAATTTAAGCGGGATTTATGGGCTCCATGGACGTAATTGTTCAAATTCTGAAGGCATCAAAATAGCGAATCCCGATTTAAAAGTTCTGAACTTTTCGGGAGATGCAAATGGATTAGCAGAAGGACTAGAACATACAATGTTCGCGGCAAAAAGAAACCAAGATATAACGTTTATTTTACATAATAATAGTGTGTATGCGCTTACAACTGGTCAATTTTCTCCTTTAGCAGAAAAGGGTTGGAAGGGGCCTTCTACACCAAGAGGTAGCTATGAAGAACCGTTTAATCCAATATCATTAATGATTGAAGCTGGTGCTACTTTTGTTGCTCGAGGTTTTTCTGGTGATATAAAACACCTTACTGATCTTTTTATACAAGGAATCGAACACGAAGGTTTCGCGTTTATAGAAGTCTTACAACCTGCAATTCCATACCATAAGTGGGAGGAATATAGAGAAAGAATTGAATATTTTGAAAAAGAAGCAAATAATTACATGGATGCAATGAAATTGGCAAAAGAGAAGCATAAGTTTACAATTGGAGTATTTTATAGAACTACAAGACCGATTTATCACAGAGAGTTATATGGAGATCATAACCCAATTACTAAAAGATTCTCGAGAGATATACGATTAGAAAAAATCCGCAAAATGCTTGAATCTAAATAAAAGATGTAAGATTTTGATAAAATTTTATTTTTTGTTTTTCAAATATTCTAAATATGCCTGCTCCTTTTTCTCATGGATCTTTATAATTTCTTCTTTTTGAGCAAGCCATTGTGGACCATCCAACGAATATTTGAACATTACAAGTGCGCCAAATATCATAAAGATCGAAGGGATTAGCGAGAATCCCATCATAATCCCTAATTGAGCAGGAAAACTTTGAATACTTTGTTCGGGATCAAATCCAAAACTATCAATAATAAATAAAAATAACCAATTCGCAATGGAAATAGCTGGTTTTGTTAATAAAGCATTTATCCCAGAATAAGTTGTTTCTCTCCGCTTTCCTGTTCTTACTTCATCGTAGTCTACAATGTCCGCTATAACAACCTGATTAGATAGCATATACCCCGAGAATCCAATACCAACAATTACAAATCCTATTATTGCTGAAAAAATCGTCCATCCGAAAAAAAAGACTAACATAAAACCTAGTCCCCCTAACATTATTGCGAAGATAAAAGTTTTCTTTACTCCGTATTTTCTAATTAATTTATTATGTATTATTAAAAATGCAAAAATCGTAAGAAATACTAATATTAATGGCACTGAATTTAAGAATCCAGGTAATCTAAGCATATAATCGGCATAATAATAAATTGCAGTTGTAAGGATTGTTTGAGCTATAGTAAAGGAAAAGTTTGCTACCTCAAAAACCATAAAAGGTTTATTTTTAAAAGTTTCTTTAAAACCCTGAATAACAGGAAGAGGATCTTCCATTTGGGTATACTTATTTTCTTTTAAATAATAACTACATATAAATAAAATTATAGTAGTAATGATTCCAACAATAATCATCACAAAAATAAATGGTCCTGGGGTATTCGGAGCCTCAGTTCCAGTTAATAAGAAGAGAGGTAATATAAAGGAAATTAAATATGAAATAGAAGACATAATAGTACTAAATATTAATAAATTAGCTCTTTCTTTAGCAGTTATAGCCATCTCAGCAGGTAATGTGTAGTTTATAAGTCCTAAAATAGTAAACAATGTATCAAATATGAATAAAACAGTAATAAAATTAGTAAAAAGGGCTATTTGGTTATTAATATCCACAAAAGGAATCCAACAAATAATAAATGAGATCCCAAATAAAGGCGCTCCAAATCGTATATATGGTATCCTTCTTCCATATTTCTCTGATTTAGTTCTGTCTTCAATAAAACCAAATATTGGATCATTAATTGCATTCCAAAACGAAAAGATAAGCCATGCGATTCCGATAAGTTTGGCATCTAATCCTAGCATTGTGTTGTAGAAAAAAGTTATAGCAGTAAAGGCAATTTGGGAGGGTAAACCTATGCCTGCTCCAAGCCCACCATACGCAAATTTTGTTTTAAGAGGTAATTTAACTTCTTTCATGAATTTTTTTCTTTAATGCAACTCTCAATTTTATTTATAATATATTTCCCTTAAAGTTAAATAAATATATCTTCTTGAACAAATTATGGCTCGATTACCGGCACTATTTGTTGGTCATGGAAGTCCATATAATTTATTTAATAAAAACGATTTTACTCAATCATTAAAAGATTTTGGGAAAAAGTTATTTTCTCAGTATAAACCAAGAGCAATTATTATAATTTCTGCACATTGGTTAACACGCGGTACTTTTCTGACTGCTGATGACAATCCACGTATGATATATGATTATTATGGATTTCCTAGAAAATTTTATGAATATACATATCCTGCAAGAGGTTCCTCTGAAATTGCTGATGAAATTATGCAATTATTTCCATATATAATAAAAACATCAAACGAATGGGGTATAGATCATGCTGCAACCATTGTTTTAGAAAATCTATTTCCTTCTGGTGATATACCAGTAATTGAATTAAGTTTAGATTTTCAACAGTCACCAAAATATCATTTTGAATTAGGTAAAAATTTAGCTATTTTGCGGGAAAAAGACATCCTCTTAGTAGGGAGTGGTAATCTTATTCATACATTTAGAGAATTTAGTTGGGATATTGATGCTGAACCATTTGAATGGGTTAATGAATTAGACAACATTCAGAAACAAGCACTAGATTCACACGACATTAATTTATTGAATAATTATGAACAAATCCATTTAAGTAAAAAAGGATTTCAAACTAATGATCATTATTTACCAATGCTTTATATCATAGGAATGCAACAAAACGATGAAAGAGTACATTATATTTATGAGGGAATCCAACATGCTTCAGTCTCACATCGCAGTTTTTACGTGATATAACAGAATTTAGAAACTAAAACCATTTTTTTCTATTAGATCTCGATACCAAAGAGCACTTTTCTTCCACATTCTTTCTTGTGTTTCATATTCTACTCTGATTATCCCAAAACGCTTAGAATAACCCCATATCCACTCGAAATTGTCTAATAATGACCAAACGAAATAACCTTTTAAGTTGACACCCTCTTTTATTGCTCTATTTGCAGCTTCGAAATGTCGTCGAAGATAACTCAAACGATCATCATCTTGTACTACTTTATCAACAATGATATCATCCTTGGCTCCCATACCGTTTTCTGTTATGTAAATAAGAGGAGATTCATAATCTTTGTCTACCCGTTTTAGAAGGTCGTATAATCCATCAGGATATATTTCCCAACCCATATATGAAACTTCCACTCCTTCTTCAACTTTACCTGGCATGATCATTTTGTTAAAATCTTCTGGTTCTTTTATCGGTTTATCTAAACTCGCACGAGTGCATGTATAGTTATTAATACCCAGAAAATCCGATGGATTATCTTTAAGAATTTGAAAATCTTCATCTAGAATTGCAGAAAAATTGAAATTTATCTCAAGAAGAGTTAAAATATCACTCGGATATGTACCCCTGAGGACAGGGTCTATAAACCAACGATTTGTGAGCCCATCAATAATAGTAGCTGCTTCTTTATCCAGTGATGAATCTGTCTTAGGATATATTGCATTTAAATTTAGGGTAGTACCTATTTGACCATCAGGATTTTCAGAATCACGATATGTTTCTATCGCTTTTGCATGGGCAATATTTATGATATGGGTTGCACTCATTACTGATTTAAGATCTTTCTTACCATAAAAACCACGTAAAGGATACCATACAGCAAAGACTAAGGGTTCATTAAAAGTAATCCATTTCTTTACTCTATCTCCAAAATGATCAAACATAAATCTTGCATATTCAACAAAAGCATCAATAATTTTTCGGTTTTCCCAACCTCCCATTTTTTGTAAAATTAAAGGTAAATCCCAATGATATAGAGTAAGGAATGGTTCTATATCATTAGCGATTAACTCATCAATTAAGTTATCGTAGAATTCAACCCCCTTCGGGTTTACTTTTCCTGTACCAGTAGGAAGAACGCGAGGCCATGATATTGAAAATCGATAAGCTTGAAGATTTAATTCTTTCATCAATTGTACATCTTGCTTATATCGGTGGTAATGATCGCAAGCAATATCACCTGTATCATCATTGTATATAAAGCCTTTTTTATGACATATGGCATCCCATACACTTTCTCCCTTTCCATCTTCATTCCACGCACCTTCAATCTGATAACTGGATGTTGCTGAGCCCCAAATAAAACCATCAGGAAATTTAATCTCTCTCATATTTCTTCATTTTATTCTTTAATATTTTAGAAAATCCTTTATTTCTATTTTTAACTTTCAGGAGATCTCGACTTTTATGAATAATTCTTTTGTTTCTGGAGGGGGTAATGGTACAATATTTCCTTCAATTTGTTTGTCATTTACATAAATTATTGAGTTATCACCAGTACCAACCCTTTCTACAGAGATTTGATATTTTATACTACGAAATATGCGAGTTGCTTTAAATCCAGACCAACTTTTTGGGATGATTGGTGAAATAATTAGACCATTGTAATCAGGACGTATACCCAGTATGTAATTTGTTACCGCTATAAAATTCCAAGCGGCAGTTCCTGTCAACCAAGAGTTTTTGGCTTCTCCAAAAGTAGGTGCATCTTTTCCAGCAATGGTTTGAGCATAAACGTATGGTTCACAACGATGAATATCACTTATAACTTCTCGTACTGATGGATTAATCAGTGTGTAGTATTCATGAGCTGCATCACCGTTTCCTACCAATGTTTCAGCGATCATGATCCAAGGATTTGTATGACAGAATATTGAACCATTTTCTTTATATCCAGGGGGATATGAAGAAATTTCACCTAAATGTAAATAATATTTAGAATATGGTGGTTGAACAAGCATAATACCATTATTTGTTGCCAATTTGTTTTTTACAGAAATTAGTGCTTTTTCTGCTAAACCTTCATTGATACCCACTTCAGCAAAAACGCAAAATCCTTGGGGTTCAATAAAAATTTGCCCCTCTTCACATTCATGAGAACCAACCTTATTCCCATAATCATCATAGGCACGGATGAACCATTCCCCATCCCAACCGTACTTTAGGATTTTGGAATTCATGTTTTCTGCCCATTTGAGATATTTGTTTGATTGTTCAATTAAATTTCTTTGTTGAAGAATTTCAGCAAATTCTTTTGTTGTTTTAACGAATAATGCAGCTATAAATATTGATTCGGCGACATTTCCCTCCTTATTTTTAACTGTTTGAAAAGATTGACCCGGAACTTCAGAAAAACAGTTTAAATTCAAACAATCATTCCAATCTGCTCGACCGATAAGTGGTAATCCATGTGGACCTAATCGTTCATATATATATTGCAGACTACTCTTTAAATGGTGGATTAGTGGTTGTTCAGTTCCAGACTTATTTTCATACGGTAATTGCTCATCTAGAATACTCCAATCTCCAGTTTCCTTTAAATATATTGCAACGCTAAATACTAACCAAAGTGAATCATCATTGAATCCACTCCCAATCGCATCATTACCTCGTTTTGTTAATGGTTGGTATTGATGATAAGCGCCCCCTGTAATAAGTTGTGTAGATGCTAGATCTAAAATACGCTTTCTCGTTCGTGAAGAACCCATATGTATAAAACCAAGTAAATCTTGATTAGAATCACGAAATCCTATTCCTCTACTAATTCCAGACTCAAAAAGAGAGACAGATCTCGCTAGATTAAATGTAATCATACATTGATAAGGATTCCAAATATTTACCATTCTATTAGTGTGAATGTCAGGTGTGTCAACTTGTAATTTATCAAGTAGGGTATCCCAATGATTCTTTAGAGCTTTAAAAGCAATATCAATATTTATTGGATTCAAAAATTTAGCTATTATCTTTTTAACAAATTTTTTATTTATATTCTGAGAGCCAACAGGTTCAAATTTTTTATCAGTTTCATTTTCATGATAACCGAGAAGAAAAACAATTTGATGAGTCTCACCCGGATCTAATGTAAATTTAATATGATGAGAACCTATTGGAGCCCAACCATGGGTTATAGAATCAGATGATTCTCCTTGTTCTACAACAAGAGGGTTATCCCAACCCCTATATAAACCTAAAAAATTAATTCGCTGTGTATCAAAACCTTCAAGGGATTCTGAACAAGCAAAAAACGCAAAATGATTCCTCCTTTCACGATATTCAGTCTTATGATAAATTACTCCATTTTCAACCTCAGTTTCTCCAAGGTTAAAATTTCTTTGAAAATTAGTGGCATCATCGTGAGCATCCCACAAGCAAAATTCGATACAAGAAAAAATTGAAAGATCAATTGAATTTTTTCGATGATTTTTCAGAGTAAGTTGCCATATTTCTAGATCATCACCTAGAGGAACGAAATAGCAAATTTTAGCTTCAATATTTTTGTAAATAGAACTAAGTATAGTATATCCTAGACCGTGTCTGCAAGAATATTGATCTAAGTTATGGCGAGTGGGTTGCCAAGTAGGAGACCAAAATTCTGAGTTCTTATTATCGCGAATATATATATAGCGCCCACTCGAGTCAGTAGGGACATTATTATGGCGATATCGTGTTAAGCGTCGTAATCCCGCATCTTTATAAAAAGAAAATCCACCGGCGGTATTAGAAATGATACCAAAATATGATTCACAACCTAAGTAATTAATCCATGGAAGAGGCGTATCAGGTCTTGTAATTACATACTCTCTCTTTTCATCATCAAAATATCCATATTTTAAAATATTCACCTTATTATGGTTAAACTTGATAAAAATGATATAATTTTGTCTTTCTAATTAAAATCATTTAATAAAATTTTAAATTTACATAAGTAACCTCATTCCCTTAATCAAATTCCCATTTTCGATAAATACTTGGACAACACCCTAATAAATTCTGAGTGTATGGCTGACAAGGATTGAGAAAAACTTCATTTGTAGGACCTTCCTCAACAATATTCCCCTCCTTCATAACTATTACCCGATCTGATACGTATTGTGCTTGCCCTATATCATGTGTAATAAATATTATTGACATACTTTCCGTATAATTTTTCCCTTCTTTTAATTCTTTGAAGAGGTTTAAAATATCTGCTCGTGAGCTTGAATCAATCATACTTGTTGGTTCATCTGCGAGTATTAATTTAGGTTTGAATAATAACGCTCTTGCGATTAGAACGCGCTGTAATTGACCTCCCGATATTTGGTGTGGAAATCTTCCTAAAATATCTCCTGTATTAAGCCCTACAATACTTAACGCAGATTCAAGTTCTTTTCTTTTATTTGCAATACCTTTTAGACTATATTTTAAAGCTTGATTTAACATATGATCAATTCTATAAAAATAATTAAAAGAGCTATAAGGGTCTTGAAAGACTCCTTGAACACTTTTATAATAATCTTTTGTTGGAATATCATGGATTTCTCTCCCATCATAAAATATTTCTCCTTCAGTTGGTTGAATAAATCTTAAAATTAAATTAGCAATAGTTGTTTTTCCACTTCCACTTTCACCTACAAGAGAAATAATCTCTCCATTATATAAATTAAATGAGACATCTTTAACTGCTATTGTCTCTTTGGTTCTTATAAGACCAGAAGTATATTTTTTTGTAAGATTTTTAATTTTTAGTATTTCATTCTCCATCATTAATCACCAACCTCCTCATATAACCAGCATGCTACTGGATTACTATCTGTTCTTGGAATGAAAAATGGGGGATAGTTTTCCTTACACTTCTCTAACCTACTTGAACACCGTGGATAAAATCTACAACCTTTAGGAGGGTTTTTCAAATCTGGAGGTCTTCCTGGAATCCCTTCTAAGCTCGTTTCAGCAGATCCATCTGGGTTAAAGCATGCTATTGAATGTATCAACATTTTAGTATATGGATGTCGAGGATTACTTATAATATCATCCATGCTTGCTTTTTCAATAATTTTTCCGGCATACATTATTATACATTTCTTGCAAATTTGTGCTAAGGTGGGAAGATCATGAGAGATAAATAATATTGTCTCAACAATTCCTATTTTCTTTAGATTTATAAATGTTTCTATCAAAAGTTGTTGAGTAGTTACATCTAATGCGCTTGTTGGTTCATCTACAATTAAAATGATTGGATTCCATAGAGTAGATATGCCTACAATGACACGTTGTTTCATTCCCCCACTAAGTTCATGTGGATATTTATCTAGAACTGATTTTTCTAAACCTAATTTTTTAAAGTGTTCGGCTACTTGGTTTAAAACTTTTTCTTTATTTTTAGTCTTTGTTCCTATGCGTTCCCTCATTGCATCTAATATAAAATTTCTAATCCTTTTAACTGGATTTAATGAATTTTGGGAAGCTTGAGGTACATATCCCATTACTTTACAGAGAATTTCTTTTCTTATAATCTCTGCATCTAATTCATACATTGAAAGATCATTAACATAAACCTGCCCTCCCTCATGATGCAATAACTGTATCGGTCTTCCTGTTATTAATTCTGCTAAAGACGTTTTTCCACATCCAGATTCACCAGCTATTCCCAATATATCCCCCTTATTAACAGATAATGATACTCCATCAACTGCATGAACGACTCCAAATGATCCTTTATAATATCCCTTAAGATCCTTTATTTTAATTACTTCTTCTGTCATATTTAATTTTTCTTACTTTTTTGATATTCTATACTTTTCTTTGTTCAAAAGTCCGACTTATACTTGAGTGTATTATGAAGAATGCTAAATAGATTAATATCAAGCAAATTCCAGGAGTCAACCACATAGCATAAAGTCTTCTAGGATATATAAAACCCCAACTTACGGCGTGTTCCAATAATAAACCTAATGTTAACCAATTTTGTTGACCTAATCCAATAATTGCTATTCCTGCTTCAATTATAATAGCATTACCTAAAAATATAATAAAAGCCAGGAATATATAGGGTAATACATTTGGTAAAACCTCTCCGAAAGCTATTTTCGATTCATTTAAACCGGACATTCTTGCAACTTTTACATAATTTCTTTCTTTAAGTGTTAAAACTTGAGATCTAATAGAACGTGCAGCCCAAGGCCAAGTGAAAAAACCTATGATTAGCATCGTTATCCACCATTCACGAGTTTGTAAAATAGCCGACATTAATAAAATAAAAGGTATCTGGGGGAAAACTAAAGCGATATTCGTAATAAAGGAAGTAGAAGTATCTGTGACTCCTCCTTTAAATGGTCCAATTATACCTAGAAATACTGCTAATCCAGTACATATTAAACTAGTGATAAAACCAAATGCTAAAGAATTTCTAATACCATGCAATAGACGAGTTAGGTAATCCCTTCCATGTTGATCAGTCCCTAGAAGATGTTGTAATGTTGGATCACTAAAATTATCTCTACTACCTTCTACCCAATAAACTTTGTCAGGTTCATTAAAGGGAGGAATGTATGTTAAAATTACAATAATCAATATTACAACAAAAAAAACAATTAGTAAAATTAATTGAGCTTTATATCGAGCCATAGCATTATGATATTTCTCCTTTAAGATTTCTTTAAAAGAACTCTCTTCTAATTCTGGTTCTTCAATCTCTAATGACATTTCTTCAGTCATATTTTTTATTCACCTTTACCTCCAACTCGTATTCTAGGATCAAGTATGGCATAACACATGTCTATTACATAATTTCCCAAAACAACTACTATAATAGTGACTATAAAAGTTCCAATAATTAAATTATAATCATGAGCCTTAAAAGCTTGAAGCATCATAGCACCTAAACCAGGAAAGTTAAATATTACTTCCGTGATCAATGTTGCTCCAATTAATCCATTAAAACGTAAATTTAATCCAGTAAATTGTGGTAACATACTATTACGAAAAGCATATTTCTGCATTGTTTTATCTCTAAATCCTAATTTATTAGTATATGCTAAATAATCTTCACCTTTTTCAAAAGTCATAAGTGAATATGCTCCAGTAGACCATCCTCCAATATTTGTAAGGATTAAAACTGCAAAAGGTAACCAGAAATGATTAAATATTGTAGATATTGCATTCCAGTCCCATGACCAAGGGGGTACAGTTCCTCCATAAGGGAACCAGTCTAATTCAACAACAAATATATCCACAAATACATAGCTCATCCAAAAAAAAGGTGCTGTTTGTAATATCATAAAAATATAATAAGAGATTTTGTCTTTTTTTTTTCCAGAATACCCCGCATGGGCTCCAATCCAATTTCCAATGTAAAAAGTAATTATTAAAACTGGAATAACTAACATCAAAGTATACGGAAGTGTTCTTTCAACAATATTTATTACCGGTTCAAGCCTAAATAACGTGGAATATCCTAAATCAAATTCTAAAAAGAAACTTCTTAGGAAATTAATATATTGAATATGAAGAGGATAATTTAACCCTAAATACTCTTCCAACTCCTTTATCTCTTCATCCCATACGGCTTGAGGGGTTCCTTGTGGTCTTTGATAAATATATTCTAAAATATTCCCTGGTACCAATCTTGGTATCAGAAAAGCCATTGTGAGTGCGATGAAAAATACAACAAAATAGAAAATTCCTTTTTTTATAGCCATATGTAGAAAGGAATTTGAAATGATTTTTTTAAAAGTACTTTTTTTTTCACTTGGTTCAGAAAAATAATCTTGTTCTTTATTTTTTTTTTTCTCTGTTATTTCCATTTCTATTGACTTCATAATAGTATCATAGTAAAGAATTTTATTTGTATTTTTCGTGTCCTTAATGATTTGAATATTTAATTGTAATAATAAAAGAAAAAAAAGTTATTTATTTTTAAAATTATATATGTTTATATCTATTACCTCTTTCTTTTTAATCTAAAACCGGCTAGAATTGTAGTAGAAATGACTCCAGCCAAGATAAAGAGTTCTAAACCAAACCAAGGAATCGCTGCTGCTGCTGGTTTTCTGCCTGTATTTACTAAGTTTAGCATTAATCTTGTTTTCATGACGAATTGATCATCTGTCCATGAGGTAATAATCTGTTGGAAGTCATTAGCTTCAGTAGCCCAACCTATCCATTGATAATTAGAAACAGCATACCAATATCCATTAACAAAACCTGCTATTTCTGGAACTTCTTGAGCTATAATTTCTTGCATTCTGCTTAAATGTTTTTTATAATCTGCTTCTGTGTCTGCATCTAATAAATTCCATAAGGTATTAAATTCATCGTTTTTCCAGCTGGTTTGGTTTTTATTCCATAAGTGTTCTCCTCTCAGATAATCAAGAAATCTTGAAGGAGGATCTGCCAATCGATTTCCAACACAACCCATTGCAAAATCAAAGTCTTGATTAGCTATAGAATCTTGATAAACAGTTCCATAATCAACTTCCGAAACTTGGATATCAATACCTAAATTCGTCCTTATATCATCAGTTACATAGGTTGTAAATGCAGTAGCATCAGTCCAACCAGTAGGAGTAATTGCTGTGTAAGGTCCAACAGGAGTTCCGTAATATGTCCATCCAGTAGCTACAGAGCCAGTCATACCAGGAATGCTTTGTAATAACGCTATTGCTTTAGTGACGTTTAAGTATTTTTGATATTTTTCCGTAATTGAGGCATTATAATAGGGAGCATGTAATATACTATTATTATCGATCCATCCAGGTTTAGCTTGTGTCCAATATCCCGAAGCAGCATCACCTGGAATAGGATCATAATTAATAGCATATGATAAGGCTTCTCTGAATTTTGATTCGTTTAAAGGTGAATCTGCTAGAAGATGATTAGGATTAAGATTCATAAGAGCACTTGCTGCTAACTGATATGGAGCATTATGACCATACCAAGTATTAACATATTCATGGGAGCTACCTGGTTCCGCATCTTCCCAAACTTCCCAGATGTTAGCATAATAACCACCAAATAAATCTATTGTTCCTTCAATAAAGGCAAGATCTTGTGCGGGATTATCCCAAAATGCGTTAGATGCTAAATATTTAGGAATACCACCTGGTTCGCCAGCATAATCTCTTTGGGTTGGATGATAATTTGGGAGATCTGTGTAAAGAATATCATGACCCCACCAATCTTCTCCTCTATATTGATATATACAAGTTGTTTCTGCTGCATTTCGATAAACAGGAGCATAAGGACCAGAAATAACTTTCCATGCGTCAGGTGTATCTGTCGAATCAAACCAATCATATTGAAAGGCTGAGGTTGTGAAATCACCATCAGTATTATTTGTGGCTGCTACAATTAATGTCCAAATATGTTCAGGTATAATTGGAATATTACCTTTCATCCAAACTTCGACTTGTCGACTAAATTCAAAACCAGGGTTTATATCAAATCGAACTGTGTCAGCATCTACTGCTACAAAATCAGCAAATCTTAAGCCAAAATCAGTTTTATATCTAGTTTGGTTTCCAGCAAGTTCAAAACTATATGCTACATCAGATGCATCAATAGTTGTGCCATCGGACCATTTAGCATTAGGATTTAGTTCAATAGTCACGCTATCGCCAGTTAGGCTCCATGAATAGCTAGTACCTATACATGGAACATCCTCTTCCGTCAAAGTATTTCTCCCAAATAAGGCTTCATACATTCCACAATCTGAGCCTGGGTGTAAACCAGTACTCCATGGTATAAAATTACCTGCACCATTATAACTTCCTGCCATCCACATAGTCTGATGACGAGGTGAGTCTGTAGTGCGCTGATTGGGAATACCGGTGATTGTCGACATAGAGGGCTTATCGGCTACGGTTTTGGTCATAGGGCTCATTGCTAATAAGACAAATAGAAATAAACCTATAAGAATTGGAAATTTTTTCCCAATTTTCATTTTCTTTCCCCAATATTTTTTTTATATGTTGATTTTTTCTATTAGATTATTCTTGAAAAAATGTGTTTTAGGAAAAACTTCATTTTTTCTATTTTTTTTTAAGATATACTAAAAAAATAGTATATTGATCCTAATATCTTCTTTAATATATATATAAACTTTTCGGTTCTATTCTTGGTTTGTAAATATATCTATATTGAGTTTTTAAGCTGAAAATAGTGAATTTAGCAAATTTTTAAATATAGATTTTAAATTATAATAATAATATACAAATATGAGAAATATACTATATTTTTAGATAAAAAAGTTTTTTTTTAAAATCAAATTTTCAATAAATATTGGAGAGGTTTTCACATGAATGAAGGTTCTTCAACAGATGATATCTCAAAAATAATTCTAGAGTCTTATAAAGATATTACAACGATTCTAAAGGCTGCTGGTTCTTCGAAACGCCTTGTAATATTGGGATATCTTTTAAAAGGGCCTCGAAGTTTCTCATTCATGTTGGAACGTCTTAATGTCAAACGTACTACAATTAATCATCATCTCGATCTACTTTTAAGATCAAGATTAATTGAAAAAGAAGAATGGGGTAGATATCAAATAACCCAAGCTGGTATCGAGTTTCTTTCTAGTATAATTAATGCATATCAACTTATTAATAATGAATTTCAAGATGAACATGAGAAAATTCTTAATGAATGGCCTGAATGGCCAGATTTTTTAAAAGTGCCAAGATTGATTAATGAGAATAAGGTCAGTATCCCAGCTTTATACGAAGGAGGTTGGAATTCATATATATCCTCAATAACTGGAGTTCTAAATTTTTTAGGAGTACAACATGATTATATTTACATTAGCGGTATTACAGGATATAGTTTCCTTGTAAGTATACCAGGAATGATTAGAACTTCCTTGATTAAGGAAAGAAATCCTATTGAAGCATGGAAGCATATTTATAGAGGTACTGAATCTTTTGGCTGGGAATTAAAAAAGTGGGAACAAAAAAGAAATCAACCAGGTAAATGGAACATAACTGGAGAGGATCTTGATTTAGCGTTAAAAGTTTTTAACCAAATCAAAGAAATTATAGATAATTATGATACTCCAATTATATTATTTGGAATACACGGCGCAGGATTTGGGATAATTAATGGCTATAGAAATGATAGTTACCTTGTAAGCAGTTATTATCGAAAAGAAGGGAGGGAAGAAGTTCCTGTTAGATTTGATCAACTAAGGATACTTGATAAGTTTATTTATTATTATTTTGAAGCAAAGAAAGAAAAAGAAGAAACAGAGATTATAGAAAAAAAAGCTTTAGAGCGTGCTATCGAATTAGCTAAGGGAACAAAACTTTCCAATGGAGGATACAATGTTGGTTCTCAAGCATATGATTTCTGGATATACATGTTAGAGAACGGAAATGATGAAGGAATAGATATCTTTGGAAATTCTTTATTAGGTATTTATTATTTTGATGCAAAAGATGTAGCTTCTGAGTATTTAAACCGGTT
>JBHLPW010000096.1:0-13123 GCA_048939015.1 Promethearchaeota archaeon | reverse complement strand
GTCAATGTCTTTATAATCTTGATATTCTAGTACCAATCTTTCAAGAATTTGTTGATCAGAGTATCCTTTTTCCATTAGATTCCGAGTTAAACCTTCTAAATCGCTCAAATTTCTCAAATCCTTCTAATTCTCTAAAATCTATGAATAAAAGTTTATAATATATTTAAATTATTTTTGAAAATTCTTATTTCTAGTCTAGAATCCCTCTAATCATAAAGATAAATATAACTTCTTTAAAAATAACAACTCCATAATGGAGTTGATGACGATACTGGTAAGAATTTAGATTGTACTAATGCAATTTTTAAAGATCAATAGTTTTATGTTATTGAATCTCTCTTTTCTTCTTGAAACTCTCAATATCTAACAGAGCATTTAATGGTATAAATAAAGTAAATATTAAATGTCTATTCTCATCCATTTTGTTATTAACTTTATTTTTCTCAATTAAAGCATTAACTTTTAAATTAAACTCGTTCCAATAATCTAAAAATTCTTGATATTGATCACTACTTATTGGATATTGAAACATTTTAAAAGAATCATTTTGATTAATATTTTTAATTATTGAAGCAAAATTATTTCCTTTTCTAAGATTACCATTTGTATTAAGTCCTTGTGCTTCTGGAATAACATAATTTTCTATCAATTTAATATAATCAACTGCTAATTTATGAAATTTATTCCATATTCGTAAGATAAATTTCATAGAATCAAATTCTTCTCTTAGAGAGAAAGGATCTTCTATAGCTTTTTCGAAAACATCATTTAGAGAAATTTCTAATGGAGATAATAAGTTATATGCCTGAGAACTTAATTTATAGTATTTTGCTTTAATATTATCTGATCTTACCTTTTTTTCTTTAGAGATAATAATTAATTCTAATCTAGATAAAAGCTTCAAATGCTTGGACGTAGCTGTTTTACTGATATTCAAAAAATCACTAATTTCAGTAAGACTTCTTTCTTTAACTAAAAGAAATAATAGAATGATAAATGGTTTATCACCTTTCTTAAACAGTTCCTTGTATTCTGAGGATATTTTTTCCATAAGTAGAGTTAATCCTCTTTGTGTGGCTAATTTATGAGCTTGATTTAACAATCGCAATGCTTTACCATAATGGAATTCATGTTTTGCAATTTTGCTTTCCAGAATTGCACTTCTTATAATTAGATGTTGAGATGACTGATACTTGGCAATCTCTCTTAACTCTATGTAAAGAGCTTTTAGCTGTTTTATTATATTAATTGTAGTTTGTTTACTATCTGTATAATCAACCAGAGAGTCAAATAGCAGTTCGCTCAGGTATAGCATTGCATGGATTTTGATTTTTTTGAATTGTATTTGTGAATTGATGACTTTTAGAAATCTTCTCTGTGCTAATTTTTTATCTAAATGAGTACCTTTTTTCTGTAAAACAAGACCAAATGACAATTCATATATCATTTCTACAGTTAAATTTTCCTTTATGGTATTATGATATTTTTCAAATGTAACAAGATAATCTTTAGCATCTTGTAATTTCCCATGTTCTAAAAATAAAGTTATTAAAAGATAATAATTCCAAGCAGATGCATATGTGTGATTTAAATCTATGCTAATATCAAGGCTTTTTTTATAATTATCAAAAGCTTTCAAGAAATCCTTTTTAAGCAGAAAAATATCACCAAAATGTTGATAAAGCCACATATTGAAATAATAAAAATAAAAGTCAGGTTGCTCCTTTTTCATCTCAAAAACTTTATCTAAGGATTTATTGAAATAATTTAAAGCAGTATCTAACTCACCTTGAGTTTTATAATTCCAACCCAAGCCATGATAAGCTGCTGCTTGAATGGTTATTTCATCATATTTTAAACTAATAGCAAGAGATTTTTCAAAATATTCTATTGAAAGTGAAATCTCACCAGCAAAGCCTGACCACACAGCAATATGGTTATTTGCGCTCATTAACTTGTTAATATCACCACTTTTCTCAAATAAATTTAAAGAGGATTCATAATTGGGGAGGGCTTTTTCTTTATTTCCTGAAATAATATGAACATCGCCCATAGATAAATAACTCTCTGCTAATCCCCCTTCATCGTTTGAATTTTCATAATTCATTATAGCCCTCTGCAAATAGTCAAATGAGGTAGTATAATCACTATTTGTTAAGAAAACAATAGCTTGAGATAGAAGTAAGTCATTATAAATTTTATTTAAATTAGGAATTTCTTTTGATAATTCTATTGTTAGATAATTTTCTACTTCTTTAAGAGTTGAAAGATTACTTCTGATTTGAGCTTCAGAATAAGTGAAATCAGGAAATCTTCTATGTTTATCAATAATATCTTGATTTAATTTATCAGCATAATAAATGATTTGTTCTTGATTTTTTTTTTCTAAAGCTTTTTTCAAATTATTATCGCTCATACTTAAAATACATTTTAAAATTATATTTATATATATTTAAATATCGTTAACCTTATTTAAATATCAAAGTTTACGTAACCTTTTTTAAGGAATTTTAATTTTTCAATTTAATTATTGATTGGAGATTAGTAAAAATGACAAGAGAAACCACAGAAAGTACAATAGAAATAACTTTAGAAAAGACAAAAATAAGAGAAAAACTTATAGAATTTGATATTCTTCGAATTATATCAATTTTGATCGTAGTAATTGTGATTCATTTCCCAACTGCTTATACATATCCTTTTTTTATACATTATAGTCCTTACCAAGGTTTCTTATTTCATACTATGGGAATTCATGTGTCTATGGGATCTTTTGTTTTTGTTTCAGGATTTGGACTCTATTTGAATAAAAATTATAGAAATATTAAGACCACTGAAAAATTATTTGGATTTCTTAAGAAAAGGTTTCTAAGAATATTTCCACTTTACTGGATAGCATTAATTTTATTTGTTTTATTTCTTGGCTATTCTAATATGGATTTTCTATTTTTATTAGCTCATGTTTTTGGAATACACATGATAGTTGCTCCAATATTTGGGGAACCTATGTTAACTCTTTGGTTTATTGGTATAATTGTAATATATTATTTAATTTTTGTCGTATTGAGTTCTACAGGCTCAATTAAGAGATTGATACCAACTTCTCTTGTCATTCTATTTTTATTTGCAATTCTTAATATATATACTGGTTTAGTTGAATATCGATTTTTTTATTATTATCTTTTATTTGTTTTGGGTATAATTTCAGCAAATATTTACACATCATCACAGTACACTCAAATAAAAGAATTTATAAGAAAAAAAAATAAATTTTTCCCCTTAATTATCGCATTTGGTATTGCTCTTCTAAGTTTTGTTATATATATAATATTAACTCAATTTACTTTCTCATATTTCATTTCAGAATATGGGATAGAACATTTACACATGATTTTTGATTTACAGCCTGGAATAATTGAATCTGCCGTTGCTTTACTTTTAGTGGATTTATTAATAGTTATATACCTAGTCTTTATAGTATCTCTATTTTATTTTATATTAAGTTCCCTTAAATTATTACTCCCTAAAAGAAATGTTGCTTCCATTTTTTCAACTATAGCCTACTCGACATATTGTGTATATCTCTTTCATAGAATTTTTCTAGTTATTTACAGTTTCATCTTATCTGAAGGATTAAACATTGATGTATATGCTCTTGAAAATCTCTATTTATTTTTTCTATTTGTTCCGTTTATTT
The DNA here is from genome assembly GCA_048939015.1 of Promethearchaeota archaeon. Taxonomy (GTDB): domain Archaea; phylum Asgardarchaeota; class Lokiarchaeia; order Sigyniarchaeales; family SOKP01; genus Loki-b32. Next base: position 9,426 of record JBHLPW010000096.1, on the reverse strand, counting down.
TCATATTTTCATACTTCATTCAAAAAGGAGTAGATCGACTTATAAAATTTCTATCTGAACGCAAAATTGAAAATGTTTTAAATTAATTAAAAAATGAATTAAGGGGATTTAATGATTAGATTACAAAAAAAATATTATATAATTGGTGGAGCTATTATATCTCTAGTCTCTGCTGGGTTAATTACCGCTTACTTTTTAGGAGCCTTTAATACTTCAAAATTTTCATTTTCAAAATTTATTTTGGATGGACCTGATAATGCACCCGCAATTTCCTCTATCGATTTAGATGGAGATGGTGATATTGATATATTAGGAGCATCAGGTAATGATAATATCTTTTGCTGGTGGGAGAATATAGGTGAAGATACATTCCTATATCATATAATATCCAATTCGTTTTATCACGCCCGAATTTTAGAAGGGGCAGACCTAGATTCAGATGGTGATATGGATTTAGTAGGAAGTACATTTGATATGAACCAACTGATTGCTTTCATTAATAATGGATCAGAAGGTTTTTCGCATCAAATTATAACTAGTTCCTTTCATGGAGGCTTCGGTATCGAATTTGCAGATTTAAATGGAGATAATTATACTGATATTGTTGCTTGCGCCTACGATGCTAATAAAGTGTGTTGGTTTGAAAACAACCATAATTTAACATTCACGGAACGAATAGTGACTTTAAATCTTGGCGAACCAACCCAATGTCATCCAGTTGATATTGACAGTGATGGAGATATAGATATTTTAGCTATGGGAAATACTCCTGGAGAAATTCGGTTATGTGTAAATAATGGATCTCAAAGTTTTCAAGATCAAGTGATTCATCTTGTACCAGAAATGGTACATGGAGTTTCTCCAGCAGATATTGATGGAGATGGAGATTTGGATATAGTGGGATGTACAATAAATGATCCTGGTTCGGTTTATTGGTTTGAAGCAGTAGGAAGTAATAATTTTGAACTTCATAATATCACAAATAACTTTGAGGGGGTAAATTATGTTATGAGCATTGATTTTGATCTAGATGGAGATGCCGATGTAATAGCGAGTTCGTTTGATCGTGAGGAAATCGCAATTTGGGAAAATATCGGAGAAGCAAGGTTTCAAAAGCATGTCGCAGTAAGATATCCCGCAGCCTTTTTTAAAATTGCAGATTTGGATGGCGATAATGATTTTGATCTCTTAAGTGTAAACCACCACCCCCCTGAATTTGCTTGGTTTAAAAATCTTTCATAAAAATTTAGGTACAAGAGAATTAGAATATGAAGAAATATAAAATAAGTAAATAAAATTGTGGTAAAAATCATAATCTCTTAAATTAAAATCAAAATAGGCTACAAGTAAATTGAATTCAAAAAAGCCCACTATAAAGAAATATATTTTTACTTCTATTATATTAACTTCTATTATAATTTTTTCAAACGGAAATAAAGTATGTGGAAATTTAAATATATATCCACAAAAGATCGGACAATTTAACACTACATTTGCTTGGGATGTTGTGGTTATCGACCATATAGCCTATATTGGAAGTAATGAAGAAGGCCTCCAAATTATTAATGTTTCTGATCCCCGCAATCCAATTGAGTTGGGTCACATTAATCTTGGAGTAACTCATAGTATCGATGTTCTTAAAGGAGTTGCTTATCTAGCAAATTATTTTAACGGTTTACAAATAGTTAATGTATCAAATCCACTAAATCCAGTTAAAATAAGTGATTTTTATGATGGAGGACACATTTTTGATGTTTTTGCTAATGAGGATCTTGTTTATTTAGTAAGTGCAGAAAGGGGACTTGAAATTATAAACTGTAATGATATTAGAAATCCAATTAAAATTGGTGAGTATAATGATGGTGGTTCGCCTAATGGAGTTTTCATTAAAGATGATTTAGCTTTTATAGCAGAATATCATGCAGGGCTTGAAATAATAAATATTTCTGATCCATGCAATCCTTTCGAAATTGGAGAATATTTTATCGGGGAAGGGGCTTACAGTGTTAATGTTTTAGAGAATCTTGCTTACGTATGTTATAGCACATATGGATTGGAGATCATAGATGTAAGTGATCCATTCCAACCGATTGCTTTAGGATCATTTGATAATGGAGGTAATGTTCATTTTGCATTTATTTCAGATGACTTAGCTTTTGTCTCAGATGATGTAGATGGGTTCGAACTTGTTAATGTAAGTGATCCTACTAATCCGTGGAAGATAAGTGGATTTAATGACGGAGGGCACACAAGAAATTTGTTTGTCAATAACAATCTTGTATTTTTAGCTGATTTAGACGATGGATTAGAAATTCTCGAATTATCAGATGTTCCACCAAGTAAATATCCAATTTTTATAATCCTAACAATAGCAATTATTATTTTGACAAGTGTGATTTTAGTAATAATTATTGTATATAGACATAAAAAATAGAATAAATAAGCATCTAAATATATTTTAGGAATATTGGTGAGTCGAGTTGAATTTTTTCAAAAGAAATATCAACTTTAACTATCAAAAATTATTTGAATTCTTTCTGCATCTAAGACCTTCTTTTTCTAATGAAAGTAATTCTCACGTAAAAGGTTTTGATAGAGATACAATATCATCATTCTATATTCTTCAAAAATCTCTTATTGTATTTACTTTAAAAATTACTTGAGTACAACTAACATTTAAAGCTTTACTTGACTTTCTTATCTTTCTAATCTACTGTTAATGTTTTTGATAGATTTCTTGGATAATCAGGATTAATTCCCCGCGCAATAGACATATAGAGAGCAAGTAACTGTATTGGGATTACTGCTAAAATTGGTGAGATAAGCTGTGATGATTTTGGTAATTCAAAATAATCACCTAGTTTTACATATTTATCTAATCCTTTAATATATTCGCCGATCACAATTGGCCGTCCATCTCGACATTCAACTTCTGAAATATGAGATGTTATATAATACTTGTCATTTGGAGCTACAATATATATTACAGGATAACCATCTCCAACAATACTTAGTGGTCCATGTTTAAATTCAGAGGAATACATAGCTTCTGCTGATATATAATTTATTTCACGTATTTTTAGAGCTCCTTCTAAAGCAACTCCATGCGTTATTCCATATCCTAGTAGAGAGATGGCATTTATTTTTAATAACTCCTTGGCTAATTTTTTTGCTTTATCAGCACTATCATTAATTGTTTTTTCAACTAATTTAGAGATATTATGAATTTCATCTTTAAGGTCTTCAAACTCTTTATCAGAGATATTTCCCTTTTTATGTCCAACTCTAGCAGCTAAAATAAGAAATAATAAAACTTGATTAGTGTAAGTTTTTGTAGCTGGAACACTACGTTCAATACCAGCTCCAACGTAAGCATATGCTTCTGACATTTGTTCTACAGTAGACCCGGGCACATTTATTATCCCTAATATATGAAAACCTTTTGGTTTTGCAAAATTGATTGTATTTAGGATATCCTTAGTTTCTCCACTCTGAGAGACATTTAGTATAACCATATTATCTGTAGGATTAATATTCCTAAATTCTTCAAAGAATCTCCCTCCAATCACCGGGATAGATAATATACTAGCTAAATTATTCAAATAATAAGAACCAACATTGCAGGCGTTAAAGCTAGAACCACAGCCAACTAAATACACAACATCAGCATCTACCAGTTTGTCAACTAACGCATCTAATCCGTCACTTTCTAAACCATAAGATAGCTTTTTAGTTGCGTCAATTTGTTCATAAATTTCTTTAGTTAAGAAATAATCATATTTTCCTTTCACAGCTTCTTCTGCAGATAAATCAGTTACTCTAAAGTCTCGCTTTATTTCAGAACCATCTTTAGAATTATAAATTTTATATGTATCCGCTGTTATTTCTATAATTTCTCCATCATTTAATGGAACATATTTATTTGTTAATGGTAAAATTGATGGAAGATCTGATGCTATATAATTTTCATCTTCACCAAGTCCAATAACAAGTGAAGAACCCATTTTAGTTGCATATAGAGTGTCAGGTTTATCTTTATGAAAACAGATAAATGCAAAAGCCCCTTCCATCTCTTTAATTCCACCTATAAATCCCTTAATCATATCTTTTTCTTCATCATAATGTTTTTCTACAGCATGTACACATATTTCCCCATCATTTTGACTTATTATATTATGTCCTTCATTCTCAAGATTTTCCTTAGTTTGAAAAAAACTAACAATATTACCATTATGAGCACCCACCATATCTTTATCACAATCAAAATGAGGTTGTGCATTTAATTTGCTTGGCCTTCCAAAAGTTGACCAACGTAATTGCCCAATACCTATATTTCCTTTCATTTTATCTAACTTTAGAGCTTCAACTACACTTTCTACAGTACCCACATCTTTTCTAAGATCTATTACGCCATTTAGAATGGTAGCCAATCCAAGACTATCATAACCTCTGTATTGTAGTCTTCTTGCTATTATCAATAATTTCTTGGCTATATCCCCTTTTTTTGCAACAACGCCAAAGATTCCACACATAGTTATTACAATTATATTCTAAAAACTATGAATTAAAGTATATAATAGATTTAAATTATTTTGAAAATTCTTATTTATAGTCTAGAATCTCTTAAAATAAACAATTGTATGACTTCTTTAAGAATAACAACACCTTGTAGGATTCATCTCTCTTTAATAGATGAAAATGGATATACTGGTAGAGTCGATGGCGGTATTGGATTTATGTTAGATCGTCCCAATGTAGTTTTTGAAGCATCCAATAGCGCTAAAGAATTTAAGATTGAAGCCCATAAATATTATCGAGAATCAATAGAAGTAATCAATGAGATAGCTTCTAAAGTCTTTAAAATATTTAATATTAGTAATAAAAACTTTCACTTTAATCTTAAAAGATATTTTCCATCACATGTTGGATTAGGCTCTAAAACCCAATTATCTTTAGCTATAGCTACAGCTATAACAAAATTGAAGAATATTATCCATTTAAACATGAGTGAGTTAACAAAATTAGTAGAAAGAGGTGGTACTTCAGGAATTGGGTGGAAAGGTTTTGAAACAGGAGGTTTTATTTTAGACGGAGGTCACGACTTTGGGAGAGGAAAAGAGAAGGAAACTTTTTTGCCTTCATCAGCTTCAACATCTGCTGATCCAGCATTGACTATTTTTACACACAAGATACCAGAGAATTGGAGGTTTGTATTAGTTATTCCTAATGTAAAGAAAGGAGCATTTGGAGATGAGGAAATAAGTGTGTTTCAGAATTATGCTCCTATTCCAAGAAACGAGGTCAATGAAGTTTCTCACCAAATAATCATGAAGATAATCCCTGGAATTATAAAAAAGGATTTAAAATGTTTTGGAGAAGGCTTAAAAAGGATTCAAAGTATTGGATTTAAAAAAATCGAAATAAGCCTGCAACATGAAGTGGTTAAAGATCTTTTAGATTTTTTTGAGAATTATGGGTTAAAAGCATATGGTATGTCATCGTTTGGTCCTAGTGTCGTTGGGATAGTAGAATCTGACTCAGAAGCAGAAAATTTATTAAGAGAAGTCCAAAAGAATCAAAAAAATAGTGGAGGACATATCTATATATGTAAACCAAATAATACAGGAGCTAAAATAGAATATATAGATTGATAACATATGCCAACAAAAAACAACAAAATTTTTTTCTCACTAGACCTAAGTAATAGAGAAAGAGCTTGTTTTGAAGCTGGAATCAAACTAGGTGCCTTATATCATATATTAAGTGGAATTCCTATTCAAAATGATGAAAAAATAATAGATTCAATAGAAAGAGGTATTGAATCAGCTATTTCATGTCAACCTTTTGTTAAATCTGTAAAAATTCATTTAAATAGAGAAAAAATATTAAAAAATAAAGAAACAGAATTCGATTATGAAGAAATAACAGGTAAAATAATTGAAGCGGAAATAAATATTGAATACGAATCCGTATACGTATTAGCTAAAGTTAAATGGGTAGATGAATTGGATTATCCTTTAATGTTCATAGAAGAAATTCAGGAAAAGAATTAAATCTTGTATTGTTTCAAATAGCTTTTTATTAGTTCAATTGTTTTTAAAGCTCTTTTATTATATCCAAACCTTTCAATATCCTCTATATATTCTTCTATTTTTTCATTTATTTTAATGTATTGAGCTTGATTTTGATTTTTTCTAGCAATCTTTAAACGAGTTGCTAGAATTATTGTTTCTAATACTAAATTTTCAGTTCTATTAAATAGCTTATTAGTCTTTAGGAATTTTTCAGCAAAAATGACATCCAATTTAAAAATTGGTATCATGACTTCTCCTAAATCATCAGTTTTAGTTTTTTGAAATTCATGTGAGACTTCACCAATTAAAATTCCCCATGCTTTTTTTATATATGGTACATCCATAGAACGAGATTCCAAATATTTAAAATTATAATATTTTGGGGGGAATTCTGTTAGATTAATTAAAGAGTTTGGTTCTTTTAATGCCGCTAGACCATATAAGTAGATGTCATCAACAAAATTTATCGCAATTGTATTAAATTCTTTTAAATTTTTATAAGTAATAGTATTATAATAAGGTGATATTTGTATATGCTTTCCTTCTATCATTCTAATACCCATACAAGAAGCATTTGGCTTTATTTCCATGCCATTTTCTAAAATAGAATATGTTGTAGCTATAATTTCATATAAATTGCCCTCTTTTAGTCCGAAATCTTGATAATTAAACATTTTGATATAATATTAGAATAAATTTATGTGTCTTGATCTAAATAAGAATCTTCTTAAGAGAGAAAAGTTAAAGAGTGAATTTTTCTACCTTAGGCTTAGTTTCGATTTCAGGGTAAATTTTACCAACTATGGGTGGAGAGCTATTATAAATCTCTTCGATGTCTATTAACCCATATTCTACATTTTCCACGGATTGAATACCGGTAAATGTTCCTTTCACTATTTGGCTAGCCATATCAAAATTAGCACCAATAACAGCAACTTTTGAGTTTGTAGGTATCTTTACGAAATCTTCTCTTAATGCAGTCAATGGGAAATACAGTCTATTATGATCAACAGCATTTAATTGAAGATGAGGAATAATTATGGGATATCCATCAGAAGGATCAATATAAGCTATCGCTCTTACACCAATTTTATCTGTAAATAATTTGTATCCAATAACATTTAATCTCTTTTCTTTAAGATTAGTCTTAGATTCATTAGTTATAGCTTTAACAATTTTTCTTGAAATTGCACCAGGAGGTATGTCTCTAATAGGAGTTACACCAATAACTTTATTATAAAATACTTTATAGACGTTAATATATGTGAAATAACGAAAAAAGTCAGAATTATTAAAATATTCAAGGTCTTCTCCTTCTGTTTTTGTATGGGTAAAATCAGCCTTAACTTGGATAAACTTAAATGGAGCTTCTGTTGTCATATAGAAAAGTCCTTGCTTTGAATTTTTTTGTACATTTTCTTTACTAGATCCTGCAAAGAACTGTCCCCATACTATTTGATCCCTACTCTTAGCGTGATTTGAAGTAATAATTGTAACATGAGGCCAACCACGTGAATCTATTGTGGAAATTAATTTTACCATTATATCTGGTTGAGTAAATTCTATAAGTTCATCTGAAAATTCAGAAGACCAACCATTTTTTTTACTATCTTCACTCATATTTTATCAAATCTTTTATTGTATATAAATTCTTAATTGAATATATCAACATGAAGGCATTTTTGAATCATAATCGTTATTAGTATCCACTTCATGTTTTTCATCTCTTTTTGTTAATCCAGACCATTTTGGATTTTTAACTCCAGTTCTTTCCGCAATTTTCATAAAATGCACCATCTCTTCATTTTTCATTAAAGGTTCATCTTTTAAAAGCCATTCCATGTCTAATCTTTCATATTTCGAAAGACAAAGATTATTAAAAGAAAGAAGATCCCATCTTTCAGGAAAATTTTCTAAATTATTTAGTATAAACTCACCAATTCCTTTGATATTTTCTTCTGTAGCAGTATAATGAGGGATAATGGGAGTTCTTATCCATAATTTTTTATTTTTTTTTTTCAAATAATTCGAAATCCAAATAGCATTTTCAAGTATTAATTCATTAGGAACTCCTGTATATTCTTTATGTTTATTAGAATCAATATGCTTTATATCTAGTAATACTAAATCGACATAAGGCAAAATTATTTCAAACACCTTCTTAGAAGCGAATCCACAAGTATCTAAAGCAGTAGAAATTCCGTTGGATTTACATTTTTTTAAAAATTCAACCACAAAATCAGGTTGTTGTGTTGGTTCACCACCAGAAACAGTAATTCCTCCTTTAGATTTTGTATAATAGACTTTATCTTTTTCAATTTCATAAAAGAGATCATCTAATTTCCACCATTGTCCTAACATATTTAATGCTGTAGAAGGGCATTCATCTACACACAAACTACATCCATTACACTTATTTCTGTTAATACTTAGACCTTCCCTTTCAAATGATAATGCATTTTCTGGACAGGTTTCTATACATGTATTGCACCCAATACACTTATGTTTAAACCATTCAAGTTGAGGACTTTTAAGTATAGATTCAGGATTATGACACCAAACGCAATTTAATGGACATTGTTTTAAAAAAACAGTTGTTCGAATGCCAGGACCATCTTCTGTTGAAAATTTTTGAATTTGAAATACTAAAGCTTTTGATTCAACCATTATTCTACCTAATAATATTTTAAAAAAATTAAGATTTTTATAAATTATGCGATTCTCGTGCAATAATTTCGTCTTGTAATTCGCGGCCTATAGCTGTGAAATATGCATTATAACCTGTAACTCTGACTAAAAGATTCTTATAATTTTCAGGATGTTTTTGAGCATCTTTCAACATTTCAGCATCAAGCATATTAACTTGTAATGCACTCCCTCCATTTTCAATGTATCCTCGTAAATATGCTTTAAATTTTTCTTTATGTTCTGGGTTTTTAATAATAGATGGATTAAATGTAATTGTGTGACTCGCTCCATTTGGTAAATAACTAATATATTCTCCTGATTCGTTTTTACCACCTATAGCTTTTCCTACTGAATTAGTTACAGCTGTTGGGCCTTTTACATCAGCTCCATTGGTAGGACAAATTGCGTTTGATAAGAAAGTTCCTTTATATCTACCATTTGGTGTTGCTATTGTATTTCCTGCATCAGCACCAGCCCAATAATTCCATGAAAGCATTCCTGGACGATATTGATAATTAGTCACAGTTTTATATTTCCAACATTCTTCTGTCCATGTTTCCATGATCATTCTAGCAAGTTCATCAGCCTCATCCATATCATTACCATATTTAGGAGCTTTATTTTTTAAGTAGGTGTGCATAATTTCATAATCCTTACCTTCATA
>JBHLPW010000095.1:0-13145 GCA_048939015.1 Promethearchaeota archaeon | reverse complement strand
ATAGATGCTGAGAAAATAGCTGCGGGCGAGGTTGTTGATAGACCCGTTAATATAGTAAAAGAGCTTATTGAGAATAGTATTGATGCAAAATCTTCTGAAATAAGGATAATTGTAAAAAGAGCTGGAAAATCTTTAATCCAAGTAATTGATAATGGTATTGGTATCCCGTCAGAGGATATTATTTTGGCTTTTGAGAGACATACGAGTAGTAAAATCAGGAGTATCGCGGATTTGCAAAATCTTTCTACTTTAGGTTTTAGAGGAGAAGCACTCGCTAGTATCGCAGCTGTAAGTAAAGTAGAAGTAACTTCGAGAGTTGAGTATGAAGAGAAGGGCGTAAATATATCTATTGAAGGAGGTAAAATAGTAGAACATAAAAGAGTTTCTTGTTCTGTTGGAACAAATATTAGAGTAGAGAATTTGTTTTATAATCTACCTGCAAGACAGAAGTTTCTAAAAACTGATGCTACAGAATTGAGTCATATTACAGATATCATACAGAGATATTCTTTAGCCTACCCAAATCTTCATTTTATATATCGCCATAATGATTTAGATATCCTCAATTGTCCTGCTCAAAATGATTTAAAAACAACTACGTTCCATATCTATGGAAAAAAAGTCGCGAAATTTATGGAGCCTTTTGATTACATAGAAAAAACTAATAAATTTCGGATTTATGGTTTATTAGGCCATCCTGAAATAGCAAAAAAGAATAGGTCTTATTCTAGTATTTTTATAAACAATCGCTATATTGTTAGTGATGTTCTATTTAGGGCGATTTATGAAGCTTATGAAGGAACTCTAATGGTTAGTAAATATCCATTCGTTATTATCTTTCTTGAACTTGATCCTTCTGTAATTGATTTCAATGTTCACCCAAAGAAGCTTCATGTAAGATTTGAAAAAGAAGAATTTATTTATAACAAAGTCTATAACATTCTCCAAGGAATTGTAGAAGAAAAATTTATTACTAAGGAGACAAAATATATATCTACGGAATTAGAAGATTTTATACCCAAATCAGAGAAAAATTTTATAGATTTTTCAAAGAGATTAATTGAAGTTCAAAATAATATCACTAAAGATGAAATTATCATCCCAGAAGAACCAACCAAATATGAAGAAAGTGTACAATTAATTTTGAGTGATCAAGTGGGTGATAATGAAGTTCAAAAAAAACAAACCCCTGAAACATATCTGCGAGGTAAATACATAATTTCAAAAAACTTTCCAAAATTGCGTTTAATCTCTCAAACAGGTCAATTAAGTAATAAAATATACGTTGTTTTAGAAGGGATTAATGAAAACAATGAAGAAGGATTATTCATTTTGGATCAGCATGCTGCTTCAGAAAGGATAAACAAGGAAAAGCTATTAGAAGCATATGGAACTTCAAAATCAAATAGACAAAAATTAATCTCAGGTTTAAAAATTGATGTATCTCCTAGTGAGAAAATATTTTTAGAAGAGAATTTGTTTGAAATTAGGAAATTAGGATTTAATTTTGATCATTTTGGTGGCAATACGTTTATTTTAAGAGAAATACCGACTATCATGGGAAAAGTCCCAAATATTAATATTATAAAAGAAATAATAAGTGATGTAACAGAAATCGGAAAAGAAAAGAGCTTTACAGAAGTTAAAGACGATATTATTAATTATTTAGCCTGCCATAAGAGTATAAGAGGAGGCGATGATCTCTCTTTAAAAGATATAAGAAAATTGTTAATTGAATTAGCAAAATGTAAGGATTCTTATCATTGTGCTCATGGAAGACCTACTTTAAGATTTTTTTCTTATAAAGAATTAGATAAATTGTTTAAAAGAATCGTCTAAAATTTAAAGAAAAATCTTCTATCTTTGAAAAGGTTAAGCACTATTTTTAAGCTTTTGAAAAAGCGATTCCTTCAATGCCCTGGATACCTTCAACCTGCCCAAATAATCCTTCAAGTTTATCTGTTCCTCCCCATTCTTCTGGGTATCTTACTCGAACTCTAGCTTTCTTCAAACCAAAAGCTACAGGCATTATTTCATACGTTTCAATAACACATGACTCTGGTAAAACATTTTTTAATTTACCTACAAATTCCTCGAAATTTACATCAGTTTCTTCCGGAATAACATCAATCAATGCAACAAATTCTCCCATTTGAAACACTCCCTATTATAATAATACTTTCAAATTTTAAGGTCCTTCAAAATCACACTTAAGGCATCTATATGATTTTCCCATTTCTCGACAACGTTCACACCGCCATATTGTAACATCTCCACATGCAGGGCAAGGAAAATGAACTGCAGCCTCGTATGGGGCTATTGGTTTTTGACAACAGAAGCAATAATTCCGTTTGTAAGCACTCATAGAATAACTACCTGTTTCTTAGAATTTAAAATATATGATGACTTTAATTATTTTTGGTTTTGTAATTTAATCAAAAGAAGATAAAATAAATTCTTTTAATATATCACCTTCTTGATTTATATTGATTTAATCATTATAGAAAAAAAAAGGAAATCAAATTTTAAATTAATAAACATCTTACTTTGCATATATAATATATAATAAACTAATTATTCAACATTTTATAGAGTTACTATGCCAGAGAATAAAGTGAGGAAATACTTCAAATTAATCGAAGCATGGGCTTGGTGTGATATTTGCGATGATATGGTAGCACTCAATATTGACAAACAAGAGATTATTAATGGGTTGAAGATGGGTATTTATACAAAGGAATATAAACATTCTAATCCTGTTCCAGACCTTGAAGATTCTGATGATCTATCAGGAAATGAACATACTATCTGTATATATGTAAATGATAACTATGATATTACTGGTGTAAAAGCTTTTTTTGGTGAAAGCCCTACTACTGAAGAAATAGGTGCTAAAACCTTTGAAGAAGGAGGAGAGGTTAGAATTCCAATTGTTGTAAAAGAGATTCCTCCGATGGCAGTACAATTTGGTATGCTTAATAAGGAGCAATTTAAAGTTTTAAAAATCTGTGATGGAATGAATACAATTGAACAAGTAGCTAGTATCGCTGAATTAAGTGTAAAACAAATTGAAAAAATGATGGAACAGCTCAGAAAAAAGGGTTTAGTTAAGGTTATAAAAAGAACTTAATATTACTTTAATATTCTTTACATCTAATTAATTTATTTTTGCTGGGAATTTTCTAGCATTTTATTTGCGATATACACGAAAATTTCTTCAACTTTATCACCTGTTTTAGATGAACATTCAAAATATCCTTGTAAATCTAAGGATCTAGAAAGTTCTAATGCTTCTTCAGCTTCAACAGATCGTTTTTCCTCTAGATCATTTTTCCCTCCAACCATGATTATAGGAATTTTTTTTTCTGATTTAGAGACAAAATATTCAAAAATTGAAAGCCAATCATGAATTTCTTTTATACTTGAATATCTTGTAATATCATACATAAAGATACCTCCGTTAGCTCCTTTAGCAAAGCTTGGTAAAAGTACTCTAAAACGTTCTTCACCAGCAAAATCCCATATGCGAAGCGTAATAGTATTACTATCGACATTTACATTTTTAATACTAAAATCTGCACCTATTGTCATTTTGATATCTTTATCAAATACTTTAGTAACAAACCTCCTTATCAAGGTTGTTTTTCCAACACCTCCAGCTCCAAAAATGCACAGTTTAAAAGCAAGCTTTGGTTCGTTGTCGTTCTGTCTTCTATACATGGTTAGGTTAATACTATTGATTTTTTTCAAAACTGGGCTAAATATTTATGCCCATTAGTTTTATATTCAAATTTTTTGATAATTAATCAAAACTTTTTACATTAATTTAAACAACTTATTTAAAATCAAAAAACTTTTCTTTTTCTAAATAATCTGATTTTTTCCTTAAAAATATTTTTTTTTGATCTACAGTTTTATAATTCTTATTGTTTATACTTTTAATTTTTTTTGTTGGAGGAAGTTCTTGACCACCATTTTTAAAAAATTCTAATCGCTTGTGGTGAGTGACCTATGGTCGCCCCACGACCATAGGTTATGATGCCACCAAGTATTTCCATACAATTGAGCATAATTTAAATATGGCTGTCTATTATTGCGCCAATGTTCTAAATTATATCCTTAATCATGCCGGATATACGGACTGTGATTGCGGTTCGGGCTCAGGGGGACAATATCCGCCAGATCCTACCGGACAGAAAGACGCGGTAAAAGAAGGGCTTGGATTATCAGTAAATCAGCTCGAAGCACTGTTTTACTTTAATTTCATGGGGCTTATGGCTACCGCTATCGCACTCTCGCTCATAAGTAAGGTTGAACTGCTAGAGGAACTAATTCCACTTCCTTAGAAAAAATCTAATTATTTTTTATTTATTTTTATCTTTTCGTTTAGCTACGCTTCCGCAGGATTATCGATTCCAACGATCCGTAGCTTTTTTAGAGAGTCAATCCCTGAGATCTTCGCAATAGGGTTATTATAAACACTTAGACTCTCTAAATTCACTAAATTCTCTAGCCCTTTTATCTCTGTAATTTTATTATCGCGCATAATTAAATGTTTTAGATTCTTAAGATTGGCTAAACCTTGCATCTCGGTTATTTTATTATCGTCTAGATACATTACTTCTAAATTCTGCAAATTGTCAAGCCCACTTATCTCTAAAATATTGTTTTCGCCTAGATCTAAAATTTTTAAATTCGTTAGGTTTTCTAGACCTTTCATTTCTGAAATCTTTTTACAACTTAAATCCAATTGTTTTAGGTTTATTAGATGGTTAAAACCTTTCATCTCTGAAATGCTATTTTCACCTAAATCCAAATATTCTAACTTTCTAAGAGTCTCTAACCCTTGTATCTCTCTAATCTTATTGTTTCTGAGAATAAGTTGTTTCAAGTTTGTTAAATTTTCAAGCCCTTTAAGCTCTGAAATTTTATTACCAGATAGATATAAATATTCTAATTTTTCGAGGTTTTCTAACCCTTTAATTTCTGTAATCTCGTTACTATCGAAATAGAGATAGCATAAATTGGTTAACTTATCAAGTCCTCTGATCTCTGAAATAGGATTACCACTTTCATCCCCATCTCCAAATAATAAACTTTTTAATTTCGTTAAGCTCCCGAGACCCTCAATCTCAGTAATATAGTTCATGCTGAGATCTAAAAACCTTAAACTCGTAAGGTTTTCAAGATTCTCAATCTTATGAATGCTATTTCCTTTAAGAGATAACACCTCCAGATTTTCTAATTCCTCGAGCCCTTCCACCTCAGAAAGACTAATATCTGTCTTCATAGTTAGGTCTAACTTATTATCTTCAACATGATATTTCTGTCCTCGAATGACAACATACTCCTCTGAATTTTCATCCATCATCTCTAAGATATCTATATAAACCCTTCATATTTAAATTTATTTACCGTGATAATTTATTAAATCTCCAGAAATGCATTATATCACCACTCCCAAAAACCTCGAGTTTTCAAGATTTCAAACAATTAGTGGAATTTTTTGTGTCGGGTGTCGATCAAAAATGAATATTATGTGGCGAATTTTGATATTCAAATTTTCAAAAAAAAAATAAAATTTAATATTTTGATTAATTTTTTTTACTTAGAAGATTTTAAACAAAAATTATAGTTATTTTTATTTCTGAACTCAATTTGAAAAAATAATACATTTAAGATTGATTAAAATATGAGTGATATTTTATATGATTTAGCTGTTATTGGAGCAGGACCAGGGGGATATCATGCAGCTATTAGAGCCGCTCAATATGGAGCAAAAGTAGCCCTAATTGAAAAAGAAAAGTTAGGGGGGACATGTCTCAATTGGGGATGTATTCCTACAAAAGCATTATATGCATCTGCTCATTTAATCGAAAAAATTAATGACGCAGAGGAATATGGGATACAAATCTCAGATTTTAAATTGTCATTTGCTAAGGCCGTAGAAAGAAAAAATAAAATAGTCCAAGAATTAGTAGAAGGAATCGAAGCGTTAGAAAAAGGATGGAAAAATGACGTTTATTATGGATTTGGAAAAATTCTTGGAGGAAATATAGATACAGGTTTTCAAATTTCAATTGAAGGTAAAGATAATACTGAGATAAAAGCAAAAAGAGTAATTATAGCCACCGGTTCATCTCCTGCTTTAATACCTGCATTTAATATTGACCATGAAAGAATTCTGACAAGTGATGATATTCTAGATCCTAATTTTAAATCTGTTCCAAAAAAATTATTGATTATTGGGGCTGGAGTAATTGGATGTGAATTTGCTAATATCTTCGCAACTTATGGGAGTAAAGTCACCATGCTAGAATATTTGTCCTCACCAATTGCCACAGAAGAACCAATGATTGTAAAAGTACTTCAGAAAAAATTTGAAGAAAATGGGATTGAGATTCATACTTCTCAAAATGTATTATCTGTTGAAAATATTGGCTCTAGTGTTAGAGCTATAACTTGCTCTGCTGAAGTCCCTAGAGATCAAGTTGAAAGTGCAGAAAAAAACACATTTGAGGCTGATCTTTGTTTGGTTTCTATAGGTCGAGCAAAGGAATCTAAAAATATAGGACTTGAACAGCTCAATATTGAAACGGATAGAGGTACCATAAAAGTTAATCCTGACAATTTAGAAACAGTAGTGAAAGGAATTTATGCAATAGGAGACGTAACAGGTGGTGTAATGCTGGCTCATGTGGCAAGCTATGAGGGTGATATTGCTGTCGCGAATGCATTAGCTAGCATTGGTGGTTTTCCTGTACATGAAATGAAAACAAATTATACAATAGTACCAGCAACTATTTTTACTTCCCCAAATATCGGTTCCGTTGGATATCGAAGAAATGTGGCAAAAAACCTAGGTTTTGATGTACTAATGGGGCAGTTTCCTTATCAATCTCTCGGGAAAGCTAAATGCATGGGTGAAGAAGAAGGTTTTATTATGATTCTAGCTGATAAAGAAACTCATAAAATTCTTGGTGCCTCTTGCATTGGAACTGAAGCCCCAGAATTAATTGCAGAAATAACTTTAGCAATGCAGCATGGTTTAACTATTCATGATGTTGCAGAAACCATTCATAGCCATCCAACTATTTCAGAAATGGTATTGGAAGGATGTGAGGCTGTAGTAGGTAAATCTATACATAAAAAAGGACGCCCCATTCATCATTAATTCTATTTTCATTTTTTCTAAATAATAATAGAGCATTTCTTCTCTTCTGTGAATAAATATTAATTAACAAATGTTTGACTTTTGAAGATATTAATCGGAGGAAGTTCTTGATCTCCGTATTTATAAAATCTAATCGCTTGTAGTGAACTATTGACTTTACTAAACCTTCAAGAATCCCCTCCCTTTTTTCTCTTAGAATTTTACTTTTCAATTTCATAATTATTTCTGAGTGCAAAAGATACATCAACTGTATCTGTTATATCATATTTTCTAGCAAATTTTCTCACATATTTTACTCTTCTCTTTTTAGTAATCTCTAAAAGAATAATAGATAAGTTCGATATGAAAATGATTAAAAACGGCGCTGTGATTAACGAAATACCAAGATCATAAAAATACCCCCCTACACTATTTATGAATAATATATATCCTGCAAGAAATTGATACCAAGTAATTAAAACACTTATACTTGCATAACCTTTTAAAAAACTCAGGAAATAATTCCCCATAGAATGAACTTCAATAGGATGATCGGTATCTTTCACTTTTTTTTTATTAGTATAGGTTATTCCTGCATCTAATAAAAACCAAGCGGGAGAAAACAAAGCAAATGCAAATCCTAGTGTAAACATTAAAAAGGGTTGTAGGGCACTCATATAAACATCATAAGGGAAATTTTCAATATAATATTCATAAAATTCTGGGTATATCACTAGTCTCACGAAAAATTCATTTGTTGTAAGTAAAAGCGCAAAATTTAATGCCATAAGTGAAGGGAAAAGACCCCGAAAAGTCTTTTTCAGTTTAGTAGGCTTATCTAGTTCCTGTATTCCATATATTAAATTTCTTCCAATAATTTTTCTATGAACAAAGAGAAATAATGGAACAAATACGTATCCCCCGATAAAAACGCCAATTATTGATGAGAGGGGGTAAATCACAAGAATTATAAGAACATTTTCTATATAACCATTTTCGATAGGCGTGTTATAAAACTTTTCACGTGATCCTCCTGTTTGTATTCCAGTAGAAATTAAAAAAAATAAAGCAATTCCGTAAGAAATGCCAAATAAAATTAGTAGTTTTCCATATTTCTTTAAGAATACCATTTCTTACCCTCTTTTATATGATGATATTTATCCTTTAATATATTTAACACTTTTGTATGATATATATTTTTTTTCTTTTCAGAGTTAAAAGTTCTTTTCTTGTGAAAAGAGGAAAAAAATGGAGGAAGTTTGATTATAATAAATAAATTAGATGAAATAATATAAAATAAAAAAAGAAGCTCTCTATTCTTCATTTAATTAGTTTTCTATTTTTAATTTTGATCAAAAATCAAAATTAATTGCATAAAACCGTCACTTATTATCGATATGCATAATTTATTTTTATGTATTTTGACATTCAAAACAATGATTGTTTGATTGATTACTCCTTTGAGACAGAATATTTGGGTATTACTACTATAGGGCGACTATTCCCATTAGTGATATGTCTGTTCTACGTCGGACAGATTATCGAAAATGATCAAACTTATATATGATCATTCATATACTTTTATTGAGGTGAGTAAGTTAAAATGAATAGTTCAAAATATGCTGTCAGATCGACAGAAAAGGCTGAAAAAAATTTCGAAAATATAAAGGACGCCATAAAAGGCTTATACGAGATTTTGGATCTATCTCTAAGTAAGGACGATTTCTATTATGAAGCGGGTAAAGATAATATTACCGCAATTTATAAAAATCTCGTCGAATTATTGCTAAATGATTATGGACTTAGACATCTTTTAAAGAAGATCCAAAACTCAGAAGTAGATTTAAACATAGTGTTAAATGAATATCTAGCGAATGCATAAATGTTTCTTTTATTTTTATATGTTTTTTTATATTAATTAACGCCCAGTTCAATTTCCAGTTCCCTGATTTCGTCCCTGGATACTCACCTCAATCACCGTTCAACCCTTCTTCAAGGAGATTTCAGGGAACTGACCCTTATACTATTTCTTAGAATTAAATAACATCCAAACAAATAAGTATTGTTTTTACATTTGAATTTAAATTTTATACGATTAAATTTCAACAAATTTGTAAATATTTAAGTGCTATGCTACTGAGTTTATCCCTGATTCGAAAACAATTTTAAAAGAAATCTAGTTATTAGAGAGGTGAAAATTAGACCATTTATAGTTGTAACCGCATGGTTCCCCCTTAATAAATCAACTGAGGCTGCTGAAAAATATATTGAAGAGAGAAAAGCGTTTCCTCCAGATAAATCCCTAGTAAAAGAATTAGTCGCAAATGCAATAAAGGTTGATAGTATAAAAAATGTCTTTTTTAATAAAGCAGGAAATATTTTTTAAGAGAGTACGATTCAACTCCTTAAATTTTCAAGGAGATATTAGGAGGCTACCTTCATTAATTTTATAAAAAAGTATTTTATTAATGTTTAGTGAAAAACTTTACAAATTTAATATTAAAAAAGTAAGATTCTTAATGGTTTAGCTTATCTGGATTCCATATTTTTTCTTTAATTGCTCAATTCCTTCAATAGATATAAAGTATTTCGCATTCCTTCCTTTTCCTTTTTGGGTTATCCAATTCCTCTTTATACAATAATTTAAAAAGCCTCCTCCAACCAAATAAGGATTAATAGGTGTCATATTTTTTTCTTCCAAGATTTCAGTATTATTATTTTCCTTGTGCCATTGTTCATCTTCTTCCTTAGTTATTCCCATTTTCTTTATAAGTGTCGTGTGTTCTTCGTTCGTCATTCCTTTATGATCCAGATGCCATTTATCATGTTCTTCAGGACTAATGTTCATACCCATATGATGTATTTTCTTTGCCATTTCTATATCACTATAAGAACTAAAATCTATTAATTACTAGTTTTATATAAATATTTCGGTTTTCCGAAACATTTTTAGGTTAATATAAATTTCGATATACAACAATTAATAGTTATTAAAAATGAAAAAGGACGATTTTTTTAATGAATTCTTTATAATTTTCACAAAAATTATCGAGAAATATTTTAATCCTTCTATAAGACACCCACAGAAATTAGATTTAACTAAGAAAGGTATTTCTTTAATCAATTACATTGGTTTTAGAAAGCAATGCTTCATTAAAGAGATTGTTGAAAGGTTTAAAATTTCTTATAGTACTGCTTCTGAGCATATAGAACGACTATATTATAACGATTATATTTTTAAACACTTTCATAAAAATGATAAAAGAAAGGTAATGGTATCTTTAACAGATAAAGGTTTATTACTTTATCACCAGTTTAGAAAGGAAAATTATCAATTATTCAAAGATAATTTTTTAAGATTAGATCAGAAAGAAGCTAAAGATTTAATTGATAATTTAAAGAAATTTATTCTCAACTAAAAAGATCTAAAATTCAGAAGTAGATTTAAACATAGTGTTAAATGAATATCTAGCGAATGCATAGATTTTTCTTTTATTTTTATACGTTTTTTTATATTAATTAACGCGCAGTTCAATTTCCAGTTCCCTGATTTCGTCCCTGAATACTCACCTCAATCACCGTTCAACTCTTCTTCAAGGAGATTTCAGGGAGCTGACCTTTTTTAATTTCGATAACAAATAGATTTATAGCTTTTTATCGAAATTGGATGTATAAATTAAAATTGTGAACCATCTATTCATATCTTTTTTAGAAATAAATAGGTCGCCCGAAAGCTCCCCACTTACACCCCCACCTCACTAACCCCGTCTTCTAAGGGGGCGCTCGTTTTCCATGCATAAATATTACATTTTTTCTCCAAATTAGTTCCAAAAATCATAAATAATAAATATAGAACCAGCAATATTTACTAATAAAATATTCAAAAAGATTTAGATGATATCCGAATGAAATCATATGGAAATACAAAAACATTAATTCTAATAATTTTTGGAATCGTTTTTGTTTTTTCTCTCTTACTATCAAATAATAAATTTAAGTTCTATTGGGGATGTGGAATCAAAATTTTAGATAATAATGATACCATTAGTTTTGATAACGAAAAATTAAAAAACTCAGGATATTGGGAAATATCTCCTTTGGATATAGGTTTCACAGGAACACCTTGGACTAATTTACTTACTCAACCTTGGTGTTCAGGTTCTGGTATAGAAAATGATCCCTATATTATTGAAAACATTACTATAAATGGTGGATCTCATGATGATTGCATCTATATTAGAAATTCTGCTAGCTACTTCATAATTAGAAATTGCAAACTTTATAATGCAGGCTCTAATTGGGAAAATGCTGGAATTAATTTACATAATACTCATAATGGACAATTATTAAACAATGATTGTTCGTTTAACAATGGACATGGAATATACATAAAGCATGGTAATAACATTAAAGTGATTAATAATTCTGTATATGGGAATACTTACAGTGGAATACGTACAGATTATATTAATACTCAAATGAACATCTCGAAAAATGTAGCTTATAACAATGGATTGACAAGTGGAATTAATATAGAAGTGTATAACAGTACTATAGAGGACAATATATTATATAATAATGCACGTGGATTATATCTTTCTGGAAATAATAATAATATTTCTGGAAACAATGCAACTCACAATTATCATAATGGATTTACTTTTGAAAATTGTAAAAATAATTTTATTTCAGAAAATAATTTAAATTTCAATTTAGATAATGGTCTACACTTAATTAACAACTGTAATAATAATACAATATCAGGAAATATAGCAAGTAATAATATTGGTAATGGAGTAGTTTTACAAAATAGTGAAAATAATTCAATTTTAGGAAATCACATTAATTACAATTGGGATGGGATTTTTTTAGAAGAGTGCTATAATAACATTATTTCGGGAAACACTGCATATGGAAATAATAGGAATGGGATGTTTATATTGGATACGACAAATACCACCATCTCAGGAAATATAATGAATAAGTGTGGATTATATCTATGGAACGCGTTTAACGATCTTATTATTGATTCTACAAATTTATTGAATGGAAAACCACTTTATTACTATAAAAACGAAAAAAATTTAAGTATCACCAATTTTACGAATGCTGGGCAAGTTATATTAGTATATTGTAATGATTCACTAATTTCAAACCTAAATATATCTAATGGTTCCATAGGAATCTCTTTATATTATTGTAACAACAATACACTCACAGGAAATACTGCAAACAATAACAATATTGGTGGAATTGAGATATGGTATAGTAGTGATAATACTATCTTAGGAAATATTGCAAATAATAATCATGAGTATGAACTATGGGAGATTGACCATGAAAATGGCGGGATTTATTTATCATGTAGTGGAAATAACAATATTTCAGGAAACACAGTTAATAACAACACGGATACAGGGATATATTTAGAATATAGTAATAATAATTTCATATCTGAAAATACCATGAATAACAATAATGGTAATGGATTAATATTAGAAAACTGTGAAAATAATATAATTTCAGGAAATAATTTAAGTTATTGTGTTAATAATGGTTTACAATTAGTTAATAACTGTAATAATAACATGGTATTGGGAAACACACTAAACAACAACACAGATGCAGGGATATCTATAGACTCCAGCAATAATAATTTCATATCTGGAAATATCATAAATAACAACAATTATGGGATCTATTTAAAGGAAAGTAATAATAACAATGTATCGGGGAATTATTTGACCGGAAATGATATATGCATAATAGAATATAATTGTGAAGGAAATAAATTCAGTGATAATGGTGACTGTATTGTTATTCAAGGTGATAAAGAATCACCCAATCTTATATATGAAATTTTCTTTTTAGTTGGTATTTTCTTTCTGGTTGGTATTCTATGGGTTTTTGTAATCTTTTTTCACAGAAAATATAGGAAGTCTTAAAGTATATTTAACCACTAAATTGAGAAGAAACATTTTTATTCTGGAAC
>JBHLPW010000032.1:0-55373 GCA_048939015.1 Promethearchaeota archaeon | reverse complement strand
ACTCCCTTGAATGCAGTCGTGCATCCAACAAAGTAGGCAATTTCTGCTTCATCTTTTAATGGAATATCTTCTAAATTTTGATATAAATGAAGGTGCAGCCCCGGTTCTTGGAAAAGTTGCTTATAATATTGTAGCAGACATAATGGATAATAAGGATCCGTATCATGATCTAAAAATGGAATATAATCAGCTTGTTTTAGACCATTATGAGAAAATACTAGAAATTGTTGAAGAAGCAGAAGATCCTTTATTTAAAGCGATTTTAGCATCAGCTCTTGGAAATACTATAGATTTTGCAACTCAACATGATATAAATATAATCTCTGACTTAAAGAAATTTAAAAGTGAAAATTTAGTTATTAACGATTATGAAAAATTCTTAAAATCTCTTCAAAATTCAAAACAACTTCTGATTCTGGGAGATAATGCTGGAGAGATTGTTTTTGATAAAATCTTAATTATCATACTTAAAAAAAGTTATCCAGATCTAGAAATAATCTATTCTGTTAGGTCCACACCTATAATCAATGATTCTACTCTCGAGGATGCCGAATTTATTAATCTAACAGAAGTAGCAAAAGTTATTGAGTCAAATGATGCCCCAGGAATAATTTTATCAGAGGTATCAAAAGAATTTAAGGATTATTTTTTTAATCAGGAGGGAGTTATTTTATCAAAAGGTCAGGGTAATTTTGAAAGTCTGTACGGTTTGGATATCCCTCAAAAAGATTTATATTATGTATTAAAAGCCAAATGTAATTTAATGGAGCGAATATTTTGTGTAAAGATAGGAGCCCTAATTTTTAAAAAGAAAGAAGAAAATTTTTAATGGATTGAATTCATTCTCAATTTTTTTATGGCTTCCGTAAAAAAGCCAAAATTTTTTACCTCAGTTCTTTCCTTAATACGATTAAAGTAATCTTCAATTTGTGTAAATAATACATTTTTAAATGAAGTGAATTGACTTACTTCATTACAATTTTCGTCAATTTCCTTGTGATAAAGTGAATAGAACATATCAAGTGATTTTTCTGCTTCTGCTCTTATATCATGTTTTACAAACTCCTTATCGAGAATTGCAACGAATATCAGGTTATATTTATAAACGATAATCATTTCTACATCGAGTCCCTTTATATTTATTTCTTCAATCTGTCCTAGATTTTCACCAAATAATCCTAGAGCCCCCACAAATGAAGATAATAAAACTGGATTAATCTTTGTATCTAATATAAGATCAAGCAAGTATTCACCGCTCTCTTTACAAATAACAATACCTTTTAGTAATTTATAATCGTCAGAAATATTAATCCCTGTTATTAATCTAATTAAAACTCTAAGTAACTAAAAATGTTTTTGTTTAATAAAATCATCTAATATGCATTTCTAATAACAGGATATATTATCTGGAAAATAATTAGATCATTCTAAAGCCAAGTTTATACTATTTAATAGATTCGTGAGGATAACACATACAATGAGAAGTCGAAATTAAAAAGAAATTTTTTATTGTTTTTCCAAAATTTCTCTGATTTTTTTAACAGTTTCTTTAAAGGCTTTAGCGGATTTACTTTCTGGATACTTTAAAATGAATGGTAATCCTTGGTCACCTTGTTGACTAACTTCAGTTTCAAAAGGTATTTTTCCTAATAGTGTAATATTAAAATCTGAAGTAGCTTTCTCTACTCCACCTGGGGGGTAGAGATCTATATATTCCCCGCAATGTGGGCAATTAAATCCACTCATATTTTCAATTATTCCAAGAATGTTTCTTTCCATCACCATAGCCATCTTTATTGTTTTTCTAGCGTCCATTAGAGCAACTTCTTGAGGTGTAGATACAATCACTACATTTTCATCTGGAATTAATTGTAAAATATCAAGAGTCTCATCACTAGTACCTGGAGGTAAGTCACATATTAAATAATCAAGTTCACCCCATACTGCATCACCTAAGAATTGTCTTACGGCACTCATTTTCATTGGACCTCTCCATATCACCGGCTCATCAGGAGTTAGAGTCAAAAAAGCCATACTCATTACTTTAAGATTTAAAGGTCCATTAACAGGATAAAATCTTTTAGCTTCAGAATCGACTTTAGGTTTTAGCTCTGGATTAATTCCCAACATTTTTATAACATTTGGTCCAGTAATATCAACATCAAGTATCCCTACTCTCAATCCAATACTAGCTAAACTCATAGCAAGGTTAATAGCAACAGTAGTTTTTCCAACCCCTCCTTTTCCAGAGATAATGACAATTTTATGTTTAATCTTTTCCATATTGGTTTTAATATTTTTTGTACGTTCATCCAACATTATTTCTTTTAGTTTTAAATCTGGAATCTCTTCTTCTGCCATTTCTTTAATCACTTTAGGTTTAACAAATACAGAATTATTTTATTATTCTTAAATTTGAAAAAAATATAAATTCCTTTAATTTTATCGTTAATAATTTATGTACTTTTCTGAATTTTTAATTATAATTATAATTTTTACGACAGGAAATTTATAATACATAAACTAAAGAAATTAATAAATCTCAGAATATTCTTCAATACTGAAATGCGTCGAATAATTAATTTTTCAAGGTGTTCTTAAATTCCTGTAAGTAATTTCATGGAACTGTATAAATTTTTACCAAAAACTAACTGCAAAAAGTGTGGGAAACCAACCTGTATGTCTTTCGCTTTAGATTTATTGCAGGGAAAAGTAAAAATCGATGATTGTACTCCGCTTCTAGAGCCTAAATATAAAAAGAATTATGATTCTTTAAAGGACTTAATAGGTGCTGAAGAAGGAAAAGAAAAAGAGCTTAGAATCGATGTAGATACTGAATTGTGCGATGGTTGTGGAATATGTGTTACAATATGCCCAGTTAATGCAAGATACTGTCCTCCAACCTTAAGTGGCAAAGCTCCTGACTATCCCCCTGAAAAACATCAATTATTTCAAGTAAAGGATGGAAAATGCGAGTTATTAGCAATAGAGCATTGTCGAAGGATTGAAGCAGAAGGAAGAGAAAGAGAATGTCGAGTTTGTGAGACATATTGCCCAAGGGAAGCTGTAAAAATTGATTATGTGTGAATATTGATTATATATCTAATTTGAGTTAAAAAGTGTTTTAAAGTATGGTTAGTAAACGAGTTACATGTTCAGGTTGTTCACTTTTATGTGATGATATCATTATTAATACTGATGGTTTATATATTGATGAAGTTATAGGAGCATGTTTGAAAGGAAAAGAAAGATTTGATCAAATCACCGCAAAAAACCGAATCATAAATCCTCTTATTAGAAAAAATGGTGAATTAGAGAAAGTTACATTTGAAGAATCTGTTGATAAAGCTATTAATATTCTAAAAAATTCTCTTAGACCTCTACTATATGGCTTTTCTACTACAAGTTGCGAAGCTCAATTACTAGGTATTGAACTGGCACGTGTAATCAATGGTTTTGTAGATTCTAATTCTACAATCTGCCAAGGAAAAGTGTTGAATATTTCTAGAAAAACTGGAATGACACTAACAACGATATCCGAAATAATAAATAAAGCAGATTTATTGATTTTATGGGGGGGAAACGCTGCAGAATCGATACCACGTTTATTAAATAAAGTTCTTTTTTCACGTGGTAAGTTTAGAATGACAGGTCGAGAGATTAAAACTCTAATAGTAATTGATCCAGTTAAAACAGCATCTTTTGGAGTTATGGGGGTACGCGATGTAGCACTCCAAATTGAATCAGGAAAAGATATGGATTTGATCCGGGTTTTAAAAGAAGAGTGTTGTGCTGCTGATAGTATCCCAAGCAGTGGTGTCGCAGGTTTAGATAAAAACGATTTAAAAAGATTATTGCTCCATCTCACTGGAGCAGAAAATGGAGTAATCTTTATTGGTCAAGGAATTTTAGGTTCACAAAATAGTCCTGATTTAATAAAGGAGTTACTTGAATTAGTGCAATTGATAAATGCAAAACAACAAAAGGGGCGAATATCAATTATGATGCTAGGAGGACATTATAATATGGTGGGTTTTGATCATGTTGCACTGTCTATATGTGGTAAAAATCGTGGTTTGCAATTCGAGAGAAATCAATTAATTGAAACTGATGATACTATCGTCTCAAAAATAGAAAATGAGGATTTTGATTGTTCTTTAATTATTGGTACAGATCCAATATCACACTTACCTTGGCAATTAAGTAAGAAATTATTGTTAAAACCTTTAATATTAATCGATAATAAAAAATCCGCAACCTCAGATGTGGCAGATATTATAATACCTTCAGCGATCACTGGAATTGAATGTGAAGGTCTAGCTTATCGTTTGGATCATATTCCACTTGATTTAAAAAAAATTGTAAATCCCCCAAAAAACATACTATCTGATGAAGAAATATTAAAAAAAATTATGAAAGGTTTAAAGGAGGGGTAATAAAATGGAAATGACCGTAAACACAGTTAGAATGATCGATTATGACCAGATGAAAGAATATTATTTTGGAGATGAAACCTCTCTCATTGAACATTTAGCAATTGGAATAATTAACCCAGAAGATTTTAAAAGTCTTAACCTATCTCCAAACCTAAATCTAAGGTTAAGTAATAATTTTGGCAATGTTATCATAAAGCCCATTCAAGATACAAAGGTACCAAAAGGAATTATTAATATGCCAGTCTCTTTTTGGGCTAATCAAATTACTGGAGTTGAGAATAAAGAGTTAACTTATAAAAATTTAAAAGTAAATGTAGAAGTAACTTCGGATTTGGTAAAAAATGTTAAAGATTTATTAAACTCTATTAAGAAAAAGTAGATATGGAGTATTTCAGAAATGAATAAATTAGTAATCAAAAATGGTTTAGTTTTCGATCCTATCAACAAACTAGATGGTGAAATTAAAGATATTTTAATAGAGTCTGGAAAAATTGTAGAGAAATTCAGCAGTGAAAATGAGGTTAAAGAAATAGATGCAAAAAATAAAGTTGTTATTCCTTCAGCGCTAGATATTCATACTCATATAGCATCTCAGCAAACTAATTGGGCACGTTTATTAAACTCAAATAATCCAAAATTTCGAGAAAATTGGAGAGGATTAGCACTAAATAATATTGCAAGAGATTATATTTCTAATGGTTATACGTTTATTGTTGAAGCTAATGTCTTTCCGTCTTTAGCGAGACAAACGATTTTTAATTTCAAACAGATTCCAGTTCTCGATAAAGCGATGTTGTTGAATGTAAGTAATTTCTGGCCCTTAGAGCTTGAATTTCAACGAGGAAAGAATGATGAAATGGCGGTCTTTCTGTCTGATCTTCTTTCTAAAACTTATGGCTTTGGATTTAAAGTCTATAATCCCTTTGAAAATGAAATATGGAATCTTAAAGAATTAAGAGAAGATATATCCCGACAAGGTAGATTATATAATTTTTCATCTTTGGATGTGTATGAAAATCTTGTTAAATGTAATGAAAAACTTGGAATGCCGCATTCTATTCATGCCCATATTGAAGGTTATGAAAATAAAATAGGTAAAGATAATCTTCTTACAATTTTAGACAAAATCAAAACAATAGATCCTCCAGAGGGTCAAGATTTGAGAAGAAATCAGATTTTTCATATTACACATGCTAATTCATATAATATCGATGGAGACGATGAGCAATTAATTAAGTTTATTAACGAAAATCGGCATTTTGATATTGATATAGCATTTATAGGATTCAATCCGGTAAATCCCTTAATTACTTCTGACAGGAGACTCATTAATTCTATGTTTTCAGAAGATATTATAGATAATCCACATAAACTAATAAGTTCTGCAACAGAATTTGAAGGAGATTCATTTATCACAACGAGAATATTTGATAAAAATAATTATCTTCATTGTGTATTATGGGCTAATGCTCTCGATTTAACACTAAATATTAAAAATAAATTTCAAACTAGTTTTTCCTTAAATTTTCCTAATTATGCTAATGTTTCTGATATTCCTGAGATCGCTACCTGGCTTGTAAGTAAACAAGCTCGTGATAATTTTATGAAAGGAATGAACAATGAATTTCTCAATAAGAATTCTTTACTTAGTGAGGAGAAAATATTAACATTTTTGGAATTTGTATGTATGACCAGAACAAGTCCAGCTAAATCCCTAGGATTGATAGATATCAAAGGAAATCTTGGTTATGGTGCAGATGGTGATCTCAATATCTTAGATATTAATATTAATGAAAAAGATCTCTCTAAAAACTATGATGACTTAAAAAATGCGTTACAAAATATTGATCATGTTATAAAAGCAGGAGAAATTATTAAAAAGAAGGAGAAATTCAATCTCGACTTTGTTGGCTCCATATTTTGGTCAAATGGTAAATTGGAAATAAAAGAGAAAGAATATATAATGAACAAAAAGAAAGAATTTTTCCAAAAATATTCCTCAGTTTTTTATGATTCTTATAAAGTCTCAATTGAGGAGAAACTATTAAGAAAAATTAATTAATCTTAAGAGAGATATTCAATCTTCTGTAAGCCTTTAGAAATCACTGATGATTAAATTGCTAAATGAATTATTTTATTCTTCTTTTGGTTTCAAGTCTGCTTATTATTTATTATTTTTTTAAAATTGCTTGAATCTAAAAAAAGCAACATTGTTTTTCCGTCTTCTTTTTTGCTGAGTAGGTCAAATTCTTCCAATTTATTTAAATATTTACTAACGGTGTTATAATGCATACTTAACGACTTAGCAATTCGGTACTTAGTAACACCATGAGGTTCTGAATTTAGATATTCTAGTATTCTCATACATTTGTCTTTTAAGATGGTATGATAGATTTTATCATTTGATTTACTCATAGAAAATTCAAAATAACCTAAATGTCCATCAATTTTATTTTCTCTGATTAATTGGAATTTTTTAAGTATGGATAAATGCCAATTAACAACAAAAGGAGATGAGTTTATTTCTTCCACCAACTTATTCCTATAGATTCCTGGATTTTCCTTTATCAAGTTAAATATTCGCAATCTATTTTTATTAATTAATAGAGTCTTAATCGTTAATTTTGAACCTTCTTTAACCACATTTTTTTTAATAAGGGAATCTATGACTGCATTTATTCCTATATAATTCAAATTCCCATTTGTCTTAAATCTTGATTTAATGTACATTACAACATTTTCTTTATTGAATACTCGGTTAGTACTCAAAAAATCCTGAACTAATTCAAAAATTCTCGTTTCTACATCATTTAGAAAAACCTCTTCAAGTTCTTGAGATTCATTCTTATCTAAGACTTTATATTTCAGTAAATTTTTTAGGATAATAATAAAATCTATAGATACATTTGTCCCAATAAAGAATATAAATAAAGGCTCGTGATTTTTTCCAAAAAAATTTTCTAAGGTACAATTTTTATTAATCTCTGGGCCATTTTCAATGAAGAAGGTACAATATATTTCATTAGATGTACCTAAAAAAAAAGTGTCCTTAAATGGGAGATTCTCGATACCAGAATCTGTATCATTTTCCTCAAAATCATCGATTTGAGTAAGAGCAATGTACCAAAAAATAGAAAGAAAGCTTGTAATTATCAATATTATAATTGTACATTTCTTCTTTAGTCTTTTCTTCATATTTGGTAATGACTCCACTTAAATTGATTGGATTCGATTTTTTTACATAATTATTCAGTTTATTTCTTTTAAAAATATAATGCAAATATTTCTTTTTTGTCAAGAAAACAAAGTATCAATTAAATTTCAAATATCCATTATTGCTTTTTTAACCATCTTCTCTATAAAAAACCATCAATTTAGAAAGTGAATATATTCGTTTTTTTTCTTGATTGATTTAAATCGTAGAGAAGGAAAAAATTCATTATAGAGATTTTAAATATTAGTTCTTCATCAAAATTCCAAGACTGAAAGTATCTTGAGTAAAAAAAGAATACCTAAAACTCGAAGGAAAAAAAGTGAAATATCTGGATCTGACACTGTATTAGAAAAAATTAAAAGAAAAACACCTTGGATTTTTGGTAATAAACTTAGAAGGCCGAAAATTATATTTCCTAAATTGAAGATTCCCAAAATATCTTTACCTGTACCAACACGACTATTAGGAGTTGTTATTTTATTTTTTATATTATTTATTCTTC
The DNA here is from genome assembly GCA_048939015.1 of Promethearchaeota archaeon. Taxonomy (GTDB): domain Archaea; phylum Asgardarchaeota; class Lokiarchaeia; order Sigyniarchaeales; family SOKP01; genus Loki-b32. Next base: position 47,221 of record JBHLPW010000032.1, on the reverse strand, counting down.
AAACTGGAGTAGTATATTTAATAGTGAGAAAACCTCCCGCGATTACATTGGACAGTAATGGAGATCCTATTCTCATAATTCCTGAAAATCTTCATGACGCATTAATTACTGAAAGTATCGTTGCCTCAATTCTATTGATTCTTTGCTCTTTTGGTTTTATCATTCTCTTTTACGCATCTAAATATGTGTATGATCAAAGATATGCAGATTGGCTAATGGTAATTGGAATTACAACTATTTTAATTTCTTTTGGCCTACTCCAATTTATGCTGTTTATTAAAATACCTAAGCCAAAATATAGATGATAGTTGTACCTAATAATTCAATCCCTTAAAGTGTTGGACTGTAGTAAACATATTTTTTCCACCTTTTCGAAGATAATCCATTGCCTCTTCGATTCCTTCTACAGTCAAATCAAACATTGGGATAACGCTTGAAATTATCTTTCGAGTCCAAGGAGCCCATTCCGGTCTTATAAGTTCAGGATTTAGCCAAACGATATTTTTTTTAAAATGATTAGCAAGCTCTTTGATATAATATATTCCGGGTAATTCATTTCTATGATAATAATATATACTCCCATACTTCTCAGTTAATTCCCAACTTGCCATCGCGGCATCGCCAACGACTACTACTTTATATTTATTATCATATTTTCTTAAAAATTCATTGAACTCTATTGCCTCATCTGGATTTCTACGGGCATTGAAATAAATTGATTCATAAATACAGTTATGGAAATAATAGTGTTTAAATTCTCGCCAATGAGACATATTGTTAGCTGCAGAGAAGAGAAGGTTAACCAGATGGGCATATGGTGTCATACTACCTCCAACATCCATTAAAAGTATCATTCTAACGTTGTTTTTTCTTTTTTTATCAAAGACTAATTCAATATCTCCATAATTTTTAGCTGTTTTATCAATAGTTTTATCTAAATCCAATTCATCTCTCTTTCCAATTTCTTCTAGTTTTTTAAGGCGTTTTAGAGCAACTTTTATCTGTCTTGTGTCGAGTACAATATCTTTCCTATAATCTTTAAAGATTCTTTTCTGAGCAATTTGCATTGCCATACGCATTCCTGAAGAACCACCGACTCTCATACCCATTGGATTTTGACCACCATGACCAAAAGGCGATGCCCCTTGAGTGCCTATCCAATGGTGGCCTCCATTATGTTCTTCATCTTGTTTTTGCATTAATTCTTCAAATCTTTTTTGCATCTCTTCGAGATCAAAGAATTGACTCATCATTTCTTGAAAATTGCCTTGAACTTCAGACAAATCAAAATTCTTCTCTAACCACTTCCAAATTTCATCTTTTATTTCATTTGGAGCATTTATTAAGAGTTTATCTCCAAATTCAGCCCTATACTTTTCCAATAATTCCTCTAAGAACTGCTCAAGATTCTCAATATCAATATATTCTTGATATTCTCTTAGAAGAAGTTGCAGACCTTCAATTAACTCTGGGAGAGTAATATCTTTATTGAGCCAGTCCCAAATTTCTTGTTTAATATCCTCAGGGAATTTTATCATAGCTTCTTTAAAGAAATTAGCAAACGCGATATCATAGATATCAAAATGATGTTCATTCTTACATAAAATTGAGCGGGAAGTGTAGTAAAACTCAACCATATTATGGATAAGCCCTTGATTAAGAGCTTCCATTAATGTCATATATTCTGTAATACTAACAGGCAATCTTTCTTTTAAGTAGTAAAAATATTCAACAAACATTAAAGAGAATTTTCCATATGATTATCTTTGAATATATAAAATAAATGATCTATTTTAGATTTATCTGAGAAAATTTTAAATTATCTCATAATCAATGGAATACTCTTCAATCCTTCTTTATCTAATTTAAATTGAAAAATCAATTTATACCTTAACGCAAATTCCGACGGTATCTTTTTAATTTCATTTGGTTTTACCGAAGTTACAATTAATACTTTTGAGTTAGTAATTATGTTTGTCGTGATAATTTTTGTTCTACTTTTTTCTTGTTCAATTTCTAATTTAAGGCATTCTTTACCATTTTCAAGGACTAACACTGGTTCTGGAGCAAATTCATTAGTGACTGTAAATTTGATAGTTTTAGTTTCCTCTGATAAATTTTTGAAAGTATAAAGAATCTCTATATTTGAATCAATTTCTTTTATCTCTTTTATAACTGATATTCCTAATTCAGAATACCAAAACCGAATGGAATCTTCTTTTGGTAATATTAAGGAATTAAATAAAGAGTGTTGTAGAGATTTTTTCATTATATATCTCCTACCATTTCGATTTAATACAACCTTATATTCCATCAAATCCCCTATTGGTTCATTATTAACATAACAATTATCCATTAGACAATTGCCATGGTTATTAATTAAATCTTCAATGCCAGAATAATTTAAATGAACTTTTAGATAGGGAAGCGAGTTAAACATTACATTTCTATCTTGTGAAGAGTAGAACGGATTTGGTGAAAAAATTGAATCTATTTCTCTGTTCATTAAAAAAGTACATCTGCCTCCAAATGGGTTAAATTGACAAATCCATTTTAAAGTTGAGAATTCAATTACAGGAGAAGCTCCTCTGAACTTCCAATGAGGTTTAAATTTCTTATCTCCTGAGGATAACCAATCAAAAATAGTATCAATAGTCACTCTATCATCCCATATCTGCATACCTGGTACATTCATTAAATAACGAGAAGCTAAATCTCCAAATGATCCAGGAGAGCATCCGAATTCAAATTGTTGTGATAAATAATATTTTAGTAATTCATTAGTAAGGTTTCTTTTCCTAAGCTTGTTTGGTAATGTCCTAATTTTTTGCTCTACTTTTTCATAATATTCCTTATAATACTGTATTTCAGGAGCTTGTTCTATATAATCAAACCAATCTCTATATCCATCAACCTTGACACTGTCTATCATCCAGGTAGCTTGTCCATTTGGAATACTTCCAATCTCATATGATTTTTCTTCTTTTATAATATCTGAAAAGAGTTTAACTTTAATCCACTTGTTTTCTGTAAGTTCCCCTAATAATTTTTTTAAATTTTCATGAACTTTCTTATAATCCATACCTCGTGCTATCTGCCAAAAACCTGATACTTCAGCATCTTCTGCATAACAAAACACTTTCCGCTCTGAGTCAGACTCCACATTTTTATCTAAAAATCTAATTAATTCTTCAGTTTTACCTGTTTCTATGACTTTATCAATGAGATCTTTCAATACTTGATTATCTGGGAAAATATAGAAACTTGAACCTGTTTTTTTTACATTTCGTTTCCATATATGGTCAACGGTCAAATTAGTAGGTTTTATAGCGCTTTTAATGATCTGATTTTCAACTAGAGTATAGTTATAATCATAATCTAATAGTAGATCAAACATATCCTCATAAAATACTCTCTCAGGATTCCAAAAACCATTTAAATTATTCAATTCTGGAAAAAAATTATGGATTATTGAACGGTTCCATTTAATTTGTTCTCTGTTTACCCACTCTGAACAATTATAAAGAATATTTTGAGCATACGAAGAACCAAGGAGTTCAAATTGATTATCTTGCAATCCTTTACGAAAAACCTGAATTGTTTCTGGATTTTTCCATGCTAGTTGCTGTAATAAAGTAGCAGATAAATGCCAATTTACTGGTATGTTAGGATAATTACGCATTATTACTGGTAAATGCTTATAACAACTATTATAAGCAATAGTGTAATGCATTGAAAAAGGGAAATTTGCATGAAACAAAAGACCGAGTGTGACCGGCATAAATTTACTCCTGAAAAATATTCTACCGTACTGCCAAATATTATTTAAATATTTTTATTAAATTTTATTACTTTAAGGACAAAAATTAATGTCATTTGATTTTAAAAAAAAGTGTAAAAGGTCGATAAATATTGTCAAAATCATTTTTAGGCACAATATTTTGTATCTTATAACTAATAAAGAAAACTATTAAATACAGTGTTACAGCTTTGTAAATTTAACAAAATTTGCTTTAAAAATATAAATTGAAACAAAATTAAAAAAAAATGAGTTATATGAATAATAAAAAAAATACGATACTACTTGTAATATTACTATCTTTAAGTATGAGTATGGTATTTCTATGGAATGTAACCGCTTATGATCCAAAACCTTCTCAAGTGACTATTGCATTTTGGTATACTGAGAACGATGCTGAAAAACCAATAGTCTTAGAAAAAATCGCTAAATTTGAGGCACAAAATCCTCTTATCACGGTCACTGCTACACAACATGGATTTTTTGGGGTAGGTGATGAATTTGCAACTGCTTTTATAGCTGGAACAGAACCAGATGTATTGAGAACTCCGAGAGATGATGTTATAAGATTTGCTTATGATGGATTGATTCATCCATTAACAGATGAATTCACTACATATGATCTAAATGATTTCATTCCAGCTTCTCTTCAATTGATGACTTACGCAGGTGAGATATGGGGTTTTCCACAAGCTATAGATTGTCCTATGTTTATGTTTAATAAACATCTATTTGATGTTGCTGGAATTCCTTCTCACACCATTTCTTTTAATGTTTCTTGGACATGGTCTGAATTTGACACAAATATTGCATTGTTGAATGCTACTGCAGGAGTTTATGCTTTATCTTTGCAAGGTATGTTTTATGGTGCTCAACCATATTATTATGGTCATGGTGCTCAATTTCTGGAGAGGTATATATATGACACAAAACATATTGATGTTGATAGTACCAAATCACGAATGGCATTACAGTATATTAAAAATCTTACTGACTCAACATTAACTCCTCCATGGGTAGAGCAAGGATGGGGAAACTACATTCCTGATTTCGGGAATGGAAAAGTTGCAATGGTGGCTACAGGACCTTGGGAAATTACGAATTTACTTACAAATTATCCCCAATTTAATGGAACAAGTTATGGAGCTTCTAATCTTGGATTTATGTTATTACCTCATGATGCTGATGGTAACCAAGGTGCATTAGTAGGGGGAAATTATTATACAATTTCTTCACAGACTGCTCAATATGATGCAGCATTGAAACTTACTCAATTTTTATCTTCTGAGAATATGATGGTGTTAGCAGGGATTAATAATTCTCATGTTCCTGCTAGATTGAGTGCAATGGCTAATACAACATTTATAGCATCACCTTCCTTTCAATATGTCGAACCTTACTTTAACCAATGCTTGAATGCGCATCTATTAACCCCTGCACCATTCTATGGTCAAATGGAAAATGTTCTTGGAGGGTATTTAGATCAATATTTAGCAGATCAAATTAGTTTAGATTCGTTACTTACAAGTACTATAGCTGAATGGAATGATATTTTACCTGGATGGGGTAAAACAGAACAGGTTACCGTTCCTGGATTTGAAATTTCTTTGGTATTAGGTATACTCATAACAGGTACGTTAGGAATTGTTATTTATTCGATGAGAAAGAGAAGATGAAAATTTATATTTAATAAATAAATAAACAAACTTTTTTTTTTTTTGAATTAAATAAAACTTATAAAACTATCAAAAAGTGAATTATTTGGAAGTTGTACAAGATTTAGAAATAAAATCTGAAACAAAAAAAAAGTGGAAACTTCGAAAAAAAGTGAAGAGGGAAAAGAAATCAATTAAAGAGAGCATAGGAGATTTCTTATTTTTATTACCTGCATATTTAGCTCTAATTTTATTTGTCTTTCTTCCTATAGGTTTTGCCTTGTTAATTAGTTTTTACCGAAATCCATCTGCTCTAGAATTAAGAAACGCTTTTCTATACTATTCAGATAGTAATAATTTGTCATTCGTTTCACTCTTAAGTTTCTTCTATTTAGATGAACCATTTGATAAAGGTATTTTTATGATAAAGGGATTAACAATTTTACTAACAGTTATTTTCACTGTTTTATACAGCCGTTTGGCCTACAAGAGACTAAAGATAATAAATAGGTTTAAAAGCAAAATTGTTAGGGTCACCATTACTTTTTTTTTTGGATTATTAGTCGCTCCTCTTACATTATTTATATTTGAATGGATCATAAAGAGTTTTACGTTCCTAGGGACTTTAGGGATTCCTTTAGATGAATACAGAAATGTTCTCACTGCACCAGATATCGATTTTTTAAGAATTCTTTTTAATACTTTCTTCTGGACATTATTCTGTACAGCTCTTCATGTAATATTGGGGATTGGATTAGCGGTCCTTTTAAATCGAAAATTTGCAGGTAGAGCAATTTTCCGATCCTTATTCATTTTACCATGGGCTGTACCCTCATTTGTGTCAACATTGATGTGGAGATCATATGTATTTGATAAAGATCTAGGTGTATTAGGTTCTCTTACTACCCAATTTGGTGATAGTGCCGCTTTTACTCTTGGAAATCTACTTAGTCTAGTGATAGCGGTTATTGCAACAATAGTCATTGCAGTTTATTCTTATAAATTGTTAAATAAACAAATTAAAATAAAACGCAATTTTCGACCTTTAATCCTTGTCTTGCTTGGAATTATTAGTATCCTATTATTACTGTTATTTAATGACCTCCTTCAAGGAACATTAGGGAGGATTCAGGAAGGTTTGTTAGGTTACAGAATAATTGATATACCGCAAATTCAATCAACCTTTTGGATTACAGATAATATCTATATCTTTGGTTATCAATTTAAAATGATAACTTTTTCTGCTATTTTAATTAATGTATGGCTAGGTGTACCATTTATGATGCTTTCTTTCTTAGCAACACTTCAATCAATACCAAATGAATTATATGAAGCAGCAGAAATTGATGGTTTATCTAGCTGGGGCCAATTTAAAAAAGTGACACTGCCACTACTTAAACCTACACTGTTAACAGTATCGTTATTGGGTATAATATGGACATTTAACCTATTTAACGTAGTGTATTTGCTATCTCAAAATCAAACAGGAATAGGCGATCCTGTTTATTATGATATTTTTGTCACATTCATCTATACTCGATTTAATCCTGATAGACAATATTCTCAAGCAAGTGCTCTAAGCTTTACTGTATTCATAATTTTGATATCCTTCAGTCTTGTTTATCGGAAATTCATTAAAACTGAAGAACTGTGGGAGGTTGAGACATAAACTATGGTGAGTACAATACAAACTGAAAATATCGGTGAAAATAGAATTCCAAAAAGAAAATTAACTAAACTTACCCATATGAATTGGGACTATTTATCGTTGTTTTTGATGATTTTTAGCTTCATTCTTATTGTAGTTGGTTTTTGGGAGATGGAAACGATTTTATGGAATAGAATTAAATATACTACTGGTTCTGGCTCCCAATGGCAGAGTGCTAATCCAATATATCTACATACTCCTCTTCAAATTTTGATTTCATTACTTATTCGAAATATGACCTATTATATAATTGGTAATTCTTTTTTAATTATAATCACAGCAATGGTAATGTATCAGTATATCATCAAAAAACATTGGTTTAAGACCACAAAGATTTTCATTGGTATTTTAATAATTTTTAGTGCTGTAGCAGCTTTATTGGGATTTTGGCTAAGATTTAGTTTAACAACTCTTGAGACTCTACCATCACTGGGAGGAACGATCTCCGGTATAGAGTGGATAAGAGTAGATATTGCAGGTCAATCTGCTATTATTGAAATATCGAGTGTTTCTTTCCTGATATCTTCTCTTTGTATAATAGGCATTAATGCATACGTTTTACTTAGAAACAAATTTCAATCAAGAGATACAATCAACGAAATTGATATTACATTAGAAAGTGACGGAACTATTGCACTATCAAATGATAATGAGGTAAGGAAAAACTCTATAAATGAATCTGCTAAATTAGCTCTAAAGAATTTTTTGAAAAATATCCCATTATATCTTGTTCTAATAGTCTATCTGATATTTACTCTTTTTCCAATATATCTAGCAGTTATTGCATCCATATCAACTCCATTTGAGATTAATAATGGTAGGTTTCCCAGAGATCCTTTAGGATCAATGATAATGAATTACTCCTCGGTAATGTTTACGGTGGGAGTTGATGAACCAGCATTTAGAAACGCTCTTTTCAATAGTCTCTTCATTGGTTTTGGAACAAGTTTCTTTGGGCTAGTCCTCTCAGTAGCTTCAGCATATGCTTTAGCTCGATTCAGATTTAGGGGCAAGGGAATTATGACTTTTTTAATACTTTCGACCCAAATGTTTCCAGCGATTATATTACTGATCCCACAGTATGTAATTATGAGTACATTAGGACTCTTAGAACGCCCTGTGGTACTATTTGGACTTTTATTAGTTATGGCTACAGGATCTACGGCATATGTTACATGGATGATGAAAGGTTATTTTGAAACAATCCCTGTAGATATCGAAGAAGCTGCATATATTGATGGTTATGGAAAATTTTCTACATTTTTCAAAATAGTTATCCCACTTGCAAAATCTGGAATGGTTGCAGTAATGGTGTTTACATTTCTTTCTGCTTGGCAAGAATTCGTTTTAGCACGTACATTTATAGGAGAAACAGATCCACGTGCTACTCTACCATTACTTTTCTTTAATTATCAAAACTTAAATGCTCCAGATAATCCAACTTTTTATGAATTGTTATCACCTTATTCAATATTAGTAGCAGCACCCGTTGTTATATTCTATTTATTACTACAAAAACAGTTAATCTCAGGAGTAGTAGCTGGAGGAGTAAAATAAGGAGGTTAAAAAAATGGCTAAAGTAAAATATGAAAATGTGACAAAAAGATTTGGAAATTTTACAGCAGTAAAAGATTTTAATTTAGAAATAGAAGACCATGAATTTATTTGCTTAGTAGGACCATCAGGTTGTGGAAAATCTACAACATTAAGAATGCTAGCTGGACTAGATAAAATAACAGAAGGAACTATCAAGATTGGGGAAAAAATTGTTAATGAGGTTGAACCAAAAGATAGAGCCATAGCTATGGTGTTTCAAAGTTACGCATTATATCCACATTATAATGTTTATGATAATTTAGCTTTTGGTTTGAGAGCAACATCAAAAAAGTCAGGCAAAAGATTACTTCAACTATTCTTTTTATCTTTTTATATCCTAATAGTTGCTGGTCTCTATGGGCTTGGTCAACTCCTAAATTTAATTTTATTAGGACTTGGAAATACTATTTTTATAGCAGGAGTAGTTAGTTTCTTCGTAACTGTTGTTGCATATTCTGAAATCAGAAAAGAAATAAGAGAAAAGTTTATCTCTACAATAGGAAAAAAAAGTAAATCAATTAGTGAATATATTGCATCAGAAAGGGAAATTGAAGAAAAAGTCAGTAATACTGCTAAACTATTAGAACTTGAAGAACAATTATATAAGAAACCGAAGCAATTAAGTGGAGGTCAACGTCAACGAGTTGCTCTTGGGCGAGCAATTATACGGAATCCTACTGTTTTTCTTTTGGATGAACCCTTGAGTAATCTAGATGCGAAATTACGTGTTCAAATGAGAGCTGAATTACAGAGATTATCCAAAAAGTTAGGAGTCACATCAATATATGTCACACATGATCAAATTGAAGCTATGACTTTAGGGCATAGAATTGCCGTAATGAATGAAGGAATATTGCAACAAGTTGGAACTCCAGATGAAGTCTACTTAAGACCAGTAAATAAATTTGTTGCTGGTTTTATAGGATCTCCATCTATGAATTTCGTTAATGGAAAAATTGAAGAAAAAGACAACTCTTTGATTTTTGTAAGTGATGTATTAGAGTATAGAATTCCTGAAAGATATAATGTCTTACGTAAACATGTCAACAAAGAAGTTATCTTGGGAATACGACCAGAACATATACAAGTGAATGCTGCAGGGTCTGATGAAAATCGCTATAAAGTAACGATTGGAGTATCTGAACCAATAGGGTCGGATACTTTTATTTACATTGATTTTCCTAAACCTGTAATTGATAAGTATGTCTATATTGATTTTCCTAAAGAATTTACAATGATAGTCAAGTTAGAAGGTATTAGTACACTTAAAGTAGACGAAGAAGTTGAAGTGACTTTTAGTACTGAACAAATTCATTTTTTTGAGAAGGCCTCAGAATTAAGAATAAATCCTTAAATATTTCTTTTTTTATTTTTTTATTTATTAGTTATCTAAGTATAATTTATTAATCCTATAATCATATCAAAGATAATTGAAGTTAGAATAACATTCTAATAAAAAAAATGAATCTAATAAAATCATCTACCACTGGTAGATATGGTGGGATATTACTCCATCCAACAAGCTTACCTGGAGAGTATGGAATAGGAGATTTAGGACCTAATGTTTTTAAATTCATTGATTTTCTGGAAAAATATGACCAAAATCTATGGCAGATTCTACCATTAGGGCCTACCAGCTATGGTAATTCACCATATCAATGTTTTTCTGCTTTTGCAGGAAATGTTTTAATGATCAGCCCTGAAAAATTATGTGAAATAGAATTATTAACAAATAGTGAATGTAAACCTAAAGAATCATTTAAAGAACTTAATGTGAACTTCGGACGTGTAATTCCATATAAATGGCAACTATTAGAACGCGCATATAAAAATTACATTAAAATTCAACCAACTAAATTATTAAAGGAACTTAATAATTTTATTAAACAGAATTACAATTGGTTAGATGATTTTAGTGTTTTCATGTCGATTAAAAGATTTAATGATTTAAAACCTTGGAATGAATGGGAGGACAATTTACGGTTTAGAGATCCAGAATCCTTAAAAAATTGGAGAAAAAAATATGAAAATGAAATTGAATTTCAAAAATTTACTCAATTTCTATTCTTTAAACAATGGAATGAAGTAAAAAAATATGCAAATCTTAAAAATATTAGAATAATTGGAGATATCCCTATTTTTGTTGCTTATGATTCTGTAGATGTTTGGGCAAATCCAGAACTTTATTATTTGGACAGTGAAAAAAGGTTAAAATATGTTGCAGGAGTTCCACCTGATTATTTTTCTCCAACAGGACAGCTTTGGGGAAATCCTTTATACAATTGGCCTTTAATGAAAGAAAAAAGTTATCGATGGTGGATTCAGAGGATAAAGCACAATCTTGAGTTAGTTAATATCTTACGTATAGACCATTTTCGAGGATTTGAATCATATTGGCAAATAGAAGCAAGTGAAACAACTGCAGTGAATGGAGAATGGATTCAAGGACCATGTATGGATCTCTTCTCAGTATTGAGAGATGAATTAGGAGATTTACCAATTATCGCCGAGGATTTAGGATTGATTACTCCTGAAGTTGAAGATTTACTACTACAAACTGGATTCCCTGGTATGCGTGTTTTACAATTTGCATTCGGTGACACAGAGAAAGACAAAAAGATTATAAAGAATAAATATTTACCTCATTTTTATCAGCCCAATACAATCGTATACACAGGAACTCATGATAACCAAACTACGAAAGCATGGTTTGAGAATTTACCTATAAAAACTAAGCAGAAAGTTCTCGATTATGCAAAATCAGACGGAAGAGATATCGTAGGAGACTTAATTCATCTTGCTTGGAGTTCTGTAGCAGATATGGCAATTATCCCATTTCAGGATCTTTTAAGGCTAGGAGATGAAGCTAGAATGAATATTCCTGGATCGCTAGGGAATAATTGGGAATGGAGATTCTCTTGGAATCAGGTTACTGAACAAAATACTAATGAAATAAAGAATTTAAGTCGTTTATATGACAGGTTCTAGCTTTTTCAAACATTAGGCATGTTTTTTTATATTTATAAATCAAGTAAGGTTTAAAGGTTTGAGAAAAGGAAAAATCCCCAATTAACAATTCCACCGATTAACAGGGCAATAGCAATTTCCATAGCTGAAATCTTTAAAGCATATTTCCAATTCGTTTCTTTAGCGATAATGATAATTGTAGCAAAACATGGGATATAAAGCATAGTGACTAAACTAAACACTATCATTTGAATTGGAGTTAAAAATTCTACTAGAGTTATTCCAACATTTTCAGCAAAAAGAGCAAGGAGAACCAAAGTTAATTCTTTACGTAGAATACCATAAATTAAAAAAACACCTGCAGCTAAAGGTAACCCTAACCAGTATACTGAAATTGGAGATAGTAAGAGATTTACTGGTTCTAACGCGTTGAAAATTAATAGAATTTCTAGAAATATTCCTAGAATTACTATTATTGGTAAAGCTCTAAAAACAAATTCTTTAGTTCTTAACCATGTCTGCTTTGCGATAACATTATAATTAGGTACACGATATTCATGCATTTCCATTATCAATTCTGTACACGTTCCAGGCGTAGTTTTATTTAATATTCTGCCTACAATCAGAATTACTGAAAAATTAATTATAAACAGGAAAACTACCCATCCAAAACCTAAATACCGCCCCACCAAACCCATTACTACTGTCATAGTTGCCGCACAAGGTACAAGAGAAGTTAAAACAATGGAAATCTTTTTTTCTCGTTCAGTTTCCATTATCCTACATCCCGCACAAGCAGGAACATTGCATCCAAATCCTAAAATCATAGGAATAATTGTTTTTCCATGAACTCCGAGTGTATGCATGATTCTATCCATTAAAAATGCTGCTCTTGGTAAATATCCAGAATCTTGTAAAATTTCAATTATAAGAAAAAATGGAATTACATAAACTAAAACACCTCCGATAGCTCCAATCAATCCTCCCATCGCACCATCCCATAAAATTTTAACACCCAAGGCATTTTCTCCAAATAATGAATATACACCATTACTCCACATTCCATACCAATTATCTAATAAATCACCAAAGAAAGCTCCAATTGAAAATGTGAACATATAGATACCTATAATCACAAGAATTAAAATAATATATCCCCATATTGAATGGGTTGTTAGGTGATCAAGTTTATCGGCTAGAGATGATTTCTTAGCTTGTTTTCCAGATTTTACTACCAATACTTCTTGTGTAATTTTGTTAATGTTATTATAAATCTCTGAAGAGATTATTGTACTTATATCTTCCCCATGAATCTCTTCCAACTCACTTCGTAATTTTTCAGCTTTTTGAATAATTTTGGATGATATATCCTGATTGAAAAATAATTTTTCTATCTCCTCATCATTTTCTAAAAGTTTTATTGCTAAGAATCTTGATGGATAATGAGAGTTATCAATAAGATAATGATCATCTCTGACAGTATCAATAATTTCGTTAATTTTTATCTCAACTTCCTTTCCAAAGGAAAGTATTGAGGATAAATCGGGAAAGATGAATCTCTTTTTTGGTATGGATTCTGATACAATTTTTTTATGAATATGGTCCTTTTGAGAATATCTATATGAGTGATGTTTGTATTTTTCAGTTTGACTTCTACCATGATGAAAATGTGAATGTCGATATACTACCATTTCTATTGCTTCTTCTAGTAATTGGTGAACTCCAACACCATGAGTTGCTACAACAGGGAGAACTGGTAACTTAAAAAATTTTTCCAGTTTTTCAAAATCAATTTCCATATTTCTTTTATGCAAAATATCCATTTGGTTAATAGCGAGAATCATTGGAACTTTTAATTCTAAAAGTTGAAATGTAAAGAATAAATTGCGTTCTAAATTAGTAGCATCAATCACATTTATTATTAAATCAACATCTTCTGAGACAATAAATTCTCTACTTACAATTTCCTCAATACTATAGGTTGAGAGTGAATATATACCTGGTAAATCAACGATATTAAAACGATACCCTAGAAAATCTAAAAATCCCTCCATTTTCTCGACAGTTTTTCCAGGCCAATTACCAATTGTCTGCGAAAGCCCTGTTAACTGATTAAATATAACAGATTTACCTACATTTGGATTACCTGCTAAAGCTATATTAATTGGACCCTTATAATGTCGATTTGGTCCTCTAAAATGTCGATTTGGTCCCCTAAAATGTCGATTTGGTCCTCTAAAATGTCGATTTGGTCCCCTAAAATGTCGATTTGGTCCCTTAAAATGTCGATTTAGTTCTTTATAATGTCGGTCTCTTTTTCCTTTCAGGGTTTTGGACGAATCACAACTCATAATTACCATTATAAAAATATCTTAGAAAAATTAAAAAAATTAATTAATTAACTAATTTAGAGAGTGCATACTTCATTACATTTAACAATGATTTTTTCTGCTAAACCTCTTCCTATTACAAGAGAAGATCCTTTCACTATTACTTCAATTGGTCCCCTTAATGGAGCAGATTTTTGTTTAATAATTTTAGTTCCAGGAACTATCCCTAAATTGGCAAGACGCCTTTTCGCTTTTGATCCAGCATTTACATTGACAACGACGACGACTTTACCTTTATCACATTCTGTAAGACATTTCAGAAGTGTTGCAACTGTTGAATTACTTGAGTAATAGTTTTTTGAACTTTCCTTAATTATTTTTATTCACCAGTATAGGGATTTTTTAAGAATTCTATCTCAATTAATAATTAGTCATACCTAAATATAAATTTTTCTTTTTTAAATTTTTGGACTTAATTTATCTTCACATTGACATTTTGTGCCAAAATTCTTGATTTTAATAATCTTCTCTAAGCTAACATTTGTATATTTGTAGGATTTATTATCAATAAAATTCTATAATTTCAAATAATTACACTCTTTTAACAAATATTGATAATATGATATTAAAACCATTGAGTAGCATCAGCTTCTAATACTAAATCATTTAAGGTTGCTGCTCCTACAATTTTAACTCCGGGTATTAAATCTACTTTGTCCCATCCGAGCATTCTTTTTGATGCTTCACAAACAAGGATTTCAACACCCATTTCCATAGCTTTATCGATCATTTCTTTTACACTGGGAAAGGACCCTAGCTTAATTTTATCAGCTTCGCCAGGCTTTAGGATCTTTAGTCCTGTGCCGAGATAATAAACTGTAGCTTTAATATCCATGGCCTTTGCTGTTTGAGCTAAAACTAATGGTGAGTATTGACGCTCTGGGTCATGAGAGGTTTGGACATATAAAATATATTTTTGCTTTTCACTAATTTTTCATCACCTTTTAATATTGTTTAATTCAAATTAAGAGAGACTTACATATTTATAATAGATTATAGCTATAGTCCATGAGTATCTTAATCTATTAAATCTTACATTTATGATTCTGAATAAAAAATTGAAATTAAGATTAGATTTATTAATATGTCTCTAATTTGGGTTATAAATTATCAATATTTCAAGGTTTAATGATAAAAAGATGTTTTTTATTTAATTATAGAATTAATACTATTTTACTATGATCTTTGCTGCTAGTCCTCTGCCAATTACTAATGATGTTCCTTTTACCATAATCTCAATAGGTCCTCGAAAAGGAGCTGCCTTTTTTTTTATTATCTCAACTCCTGGAATGATTCCTAAACAAGCAAGTCTGTTTTTTGCATGATATCCAGCAATAACTCTCTGTACTATTAATTTCTGGCCTATAGGACTTCTAACTAAATTATTATCAAAAGGATGACCATTAGTATGAGGGGAAAGACTCTCCCGATATTCAGGCTTCATGATATATATTTATTTATAAAAGCAAATTTTTAATCCAATCTTTTCAATTTTGATATAATTATTATGATATATTTAGGGATACCTAATATAAAAAAATGATCTTATATTTCTATCAAATCTTTTTGTGAATAAAATGAAAATTTGATATTGAAATTTAATAATCATATTTTTTAATTTTAGATTAATTAAAAAACAATTAGGGTCAATAAATATAGTTATTTTTAGGACTCATTTTATTTTTATAACCTATTCAATAAAGTTTTTTGAATATATATTCATAATATTTAAATAAGTAGTATACTATTATTATATTGGAAATCAATAATGAATAAATATTCAAAAGAAAAAGGTGGAAAAAATTAAATGCCAGGTGGAGATAGAACTGGTCCTAGAGGTTTAGGATCGAGAACTGGGAGAGGTCTTGGATATTGTGCAGGTTATGATACACCAGGATATACAAAAGGTCCTGGAATGGGCCTTGGTCGAGGTTGGGGGCGAAGTTGGGGAGTAGGATATGGAAGGGGTGTTGGGTATGGTAGAGGGCGAGGTTGGGGTTATAGAGCACCAATTTATGCCCCAGTCTATCCTTCATATCCAGCTGAAATTATTCCAGCTGCAACTCCAGAGAATCAAATAAATCTACTTAAACAAGAAAAGCAATATTTAGAATCGCAAATTGATGGAATGAATAATGCAATAGACGATATCTCTAAAAGAATTGCAGAGTTAGAAAAAAAAGAATAAATTCTATTTTTTTTATATTTAAAAAGTTGAATGATAAAATGGTTGAGATTCAAGAAAGTTATGAAGATTATCTTAAGGCAATTCATATAATTTCAAAAGGAAATAAAGGTGGTTGGACATCCAATTCAGAAATTGCAAACTTTCTAAAGGTTAAACCCTCTTCAGTGACAAACATGCTATATAAATTAAAAGAAAATGGATTAATATCATGGAAACCAAGAAAATCTCTTAGATTAACTAAAGATGGAAAAGAAATTGCTCTGAACATTCTTAAAAACTATAATTGCTTATATAATTTCTTTGAAAATGTTCTAAAGTTGAAAAATAAATCCATTGTAGATAAATTATCATGTGAAATTGAACACCATCTTAATGCAGAAGTTACCAATGCGTTAGAAAATCTCATTCTTGAAATTTAAAACTTTAATCATTTTAATTATTGGCTTTATTTTTATCCGTATTTAATTTCCAAAAGATTTGGTTAATATAATAAGTGTCTTTAATCTTTTTTTGGAACTTTAGTTGTTTCAACCGTGAAATAATCTCATTTTTAGTAAAAGTAGGAGAAGAAAATGTTTCAATGATTTGATCTTGCCTCATAGGATGCCTTTCAATTATAGAGATAAGTTCTTCTTCAAAATTTGAAGAATAAATTCTAAATTTGCCTTCTTCAGGAAAATTAATATTTGAATAATCAACAAAAACTTCATTTAAAATTGAAAGTGTATTTTTATCAGGAATTTCTACCCATTTTTCCACGGGTGGTCTTATTGGAACATTAATATCAATTCTGTCAGGATTAATGAGGTCAATTTTCTCTTTAATTTTAACCAATTCTTCTTTTGAATCATTAATACCTCTAACTAACATGATTTCTATCCAGAATTGACCATTAAAAACTTTCTTAAAATTTTTGAATCCTTGAATTATGTTTTTAAACTGCAGAGATGGATGAGGACGATTGATTTTAACAAAAGTTTTTTTATCTCCTGCATCCAAACTTGGTAAAACTAGATCTGAGATCATTAAAGTTTCCTGTATTTCTTTTTGATCAAGCAAACTTCCATTAGTAATTACACAAATAGGTTTGTTGGATAACTCTTTTGCTTTTAGTATTAAATCCTTTAAGTCCTTATATAATGTAGGTTCACCACTTCCCACAAATGTTATATAATCGATTGATTTTTCATTCAGTCCTATAGCCCTTTCCAGTTCAGCTATAATTTCTTCTTTGGGGAAAAAATTTTTTCTAAAGTTTGTAAAATTTGTTGTTTTACCTAATTGACAATAGATACATTGATAATTACAGGTCTTCGAAGGAAGTGGATCAATTCCTAAGGAATTACCTAATCTCCTACTAGGAACAGGGCCATATATATATTTCATATTATTTTTAAAAAAATTAATCAAGAATTTTGGGTCTTATATTTTTCAATTGCTCGTTTTATTGTTGTCACGGCTAATTCAGCACAATGCTTATGATCGTCTGGTAAACCTCTTAAAGCATTATCAATATCAATAGGTTTTAATTTTTCTGCATACTCTAAAGTTTTTCCTTCTACCATTATAGTCATTTGACTTCCCGCTGCTACAGTAGCACCACAACCATCGGTGATAAAATTAGCTTTTTTAATAATGCCTTCATTGATCTTCAAAAAAAATTGCATTGTATCACCACAGCTACCTTCATAAGCATGCCACACGCTTATTTTCTCATCAGGAGGTTTACCCCAGTTTTTTGGATTTAGAAATAATTCAACAATATATTTATTATATCTTTTAATTTCCTCTTCAATAATTTCTTTCTGAATTTCTTCAACCCATCTATCTAAATTGTCTGGTGTCATTTTATAATTATTAAATTAAGCTACTTATATTATACAACTTATTATTTGAGATTTTATAATTTATAAAAATTAAAAAAATTATCCCTCTATTTTTCTAGTACTTCTCGAATGGCTATAACGGTTTCTTTAAAAGCTTTTGTGGATACACTATCAGGATACTTTAATATAAAGGGCATTCCTAAATCTCCCTGCTGACTTACTTCTATTTCGAAAGGAATTTTGCCTAATAATCGAACATGAAAATCATCAGCTGCTTTTTTTACTCCTCCTGGAGGATAGAGATCAATATATTCTCCACAATGAGGACAATTAAAACCAGACATGTTTTCAATAATCCCTAAAACTTTTCGTTCCATTATCTGAGCCATTCTTATAGTTTTTCTAGCATCCATTAAAGCTACTTCCTGAGGAGTTGAAACTACAATAACATTCTCATCAGGTATAAGCTGTAGGATATCTAAAGTTTCATCAGAGGTTCCTGGAGGTAAATCGCAAATAAGATAATCCAAGTCACCCCAAATTGCTTCTCCCAAGAATTGTCTCACTGCACTCATTTTCATTGGTCCTCTCCAAATTACTGGTGAATCTGAACTTTCAATAAGAAAAGCCATACTCATAGTTTTGAGATTTAAGGGGCCATTAACTGGATAAAACCTTTTTTTCTCGGGATCTACTCTAGGCTTAAGATTTGGGTCGATTCCCAGCATTTTGAGTATATTTGGGCCGGTTATATCAACATCAAGAATTCCTACTCTTAAACCTACGCTTACTAAACTCATTGCAAGGTTTACTGCTACTGTTGTTTTTCCTACTCCACCTTTCCCAGATATAACGACAATTTTATGTTTAATTTTTTCCATATTTTTCATAATATTTTCTGTTAATTGATCCATTTTTTCTTTCTTTCCTTCTTCGACAGTTTTCTTTAAATCGATATCTGGAATTTCTTTTTCTTGAATATTCTTGCACCTCTTAATTGTAATCAAATTTAATGGTTAAATTTATATATTTTAAAATTTTGATATTTATTAATAATGAATAATTATTCATTAAATTAAAAACTTATTATTAAAAATTATAAAAAAAGGTTAAAAAAAATGAGTATTATTGCAATTCCTTCAATGGGTAACGGTGGTTTAAATGATCAGATGAGTCCCCGTTTTGGAAGATGTGCAAGTTTTACATTTGTTGAAGTTGAAAATAGTGATATTAAAGCTGTAAAGACAGTTCCAAATCCTGCAGCAAATGCGATGGGGGGTGCTGGAGTACAAGCAGCACAAATAATTGGTAATAATGGTGCTAATGTTATAATAGTGGGATTCTTAGGGCCCAATGCAGCAAGTGGCTTAAATGCTTTAAATTTAGAAATTTACCAAGCCCCCAATCAAACAATGACAATAAAAGAAGTTATAACTCTCTTTTTAGAAGGAAAATTACAGAAAATTGCTACTTCTAATGTTACATCACACTACGGAATGGGTGGTGGTAGAGGAATGGGTGGCGGTAGAGGAATGGGGAGAGGTAATCAACCATAAATAGGTTAATAATTGATTAATAGAAAATTAATTCTAATGAACCATAGAAAGTCTAAAGTAATCTGTGTTACTGGGGGAAAAGGGGGAACTGGTAAAACTTTATGTGCTGTAAATCTTGCTGTTATGTTCAAGAATGAAGGAAATAAAGTTCTACTTATAGATGGTGATGTAGAGAACCCTAATACCCATTTATTATTAAATGGAAGACTTGAAAACAAAAAGGAAGTTCCCTTTTTCAAACCTAAAATTATTGAAGAGAAATGCTCTAAATGTGGTTTATGTTCTCAAAATTGTTTATCAAATGCTCTTTTACATGTTAAAGATACTTTTCCAATTCCAATGTTAACACTATGCTCTGGATGCCAATTATGTTATAAAATTTGTCCTGAAAATGCAATTGAACCAGATTCAAAAACAATAGGTTGGATTTATTCTACGAAAGTCAATGGTCTCTCTCTATTACTAGGTGAATTAAAACCTTCAGAAGCTCGCTCAGCTGCAATTGTAGAGGCTCTTCTTGATCAACTCAAAGAAATTATTGAGAATGATCCTAAAAAATTTGATATTATTATTTTAGATACAGCACCAGGAGCTCATTGTGATGTTGAACTTTTAATTGCAGATGCAGATATTGTAATTCCTATAACTGAACCGACTAAATTTGGAAAATTAGATTTACTGAGGATAATGGAATTGATAAAACTATTAGATAAAGAATCTCGAGTAATAGTAAATAGATCTTCATTATTAGGATTCAGAGAAGAATTTTTGAATGAATTAGAGAGAGAAAATATTGAAATTTTAGGTGATATTCCATTAGATTCTGATATTGTAGAATCATATTGTCAAGGAACTCCAATTATGGATAATAAGAGCAAATTTAATAGGGAAGGCGAAGGTTATATTGCTTTTACTAAAATTTACAATAACTTGGAAAAATGGTTAGAAACAATAATAAAATAATATAGGAGTGGGTAGTAAATGGAAAGAAAGATAGTAGGTATTGTTTCGGGGAAAGGCGGTGTAGGAAAAACTTCATTAACTGCTTCATTAGCAAGTTTAGCACAAAAAGATATGAAAATCCAAGTCATTGTCATGGATTGTGATGTTGATGCTCCAAATCTAGCTTTAATCCTTCCTGCCATAGATGAATCAGACATAAAAAAAGAGGACACTTATGCTACAAGAAAAGCTAAATTTCTAGTAGATTTCTG
Organism: Promethearchaeota archaeon; assembly: GCA_048939015.1. Taxonomy (GTDB): domain Archaea; phylum Asgardarchaeota; class Lokiarchaeia; order Sigyniarchaeales; family SOKP01; genus Loki-b32. The sequence goes on along the minus strand of JBHLPW010000032.1, from coordinate 26,322 downwards.
TATAAATTGTAAAAAATGTATTGATGATCACTTCTGTGAATTTAGTGCTTTGAATTGGGATCACCAAAATTCAATTCCAATAATTGATTTTTTAAAATGTGAGGGATGTGGAGCTTGTAATGTTTTATGTCCAGAACATGCCTTTGAAATTAATACTGTAAAAAGTGGAGAAATTATTTCTTATAAGAGTAAAGTGGGATTTCCTTTAATTTATGGAAAAACTCAATTGGGAAGTACAACTTCGGGAAAATTAGTATCAGATGTTAAAGAATATTTAAAGAATTCAAAAGAATTTACACAGAGCAATTTAATTCTAATTGATGGCCCTCCAGGAATAGGTTGTCCTGTAATTGCAACACTTTCGAATTTAGATTATGTTATTGCTATTTCTGAGCCTACTCCTTCAGGTTTACATGACTTACTACGCGTTTTAGAAGTTATTCAACATTTCGAAATTCCATTTGGACTGATCGTAAATAAATCTGATTTAAAGAGTCCTTTCCAGGATGAATTCAAATCATTTATTACTAGTACAGGTTATAGCAAAATAGGAGATATCCCCTTTGATTTATCAATACCAAAAGCAATGTCTTATGCTGAACCAGTTGTTGAATTTGCTCCCGATTCTAAAGCAAGTCTGTCTATTAAAAATATTTATAAAACGTTAAAATCAATACTATGGAATAATATTCAATAAATCTGATTAATTTATTAAACTATGTTTAAAGAGATAAGAGTTTAAATATATTCTCTTATAATATAATAAACATTTCTAGAATTACATTTAATACAATTCACTTTTCTTTCTTTTGTTGCTTCAGAATCTTCCCATTCATGATTACAATTTAAACAACCATATCCTTTAAAGCTAGGTTTATGCTCAAAATTTCCACCGTAAACTCTAATATCTTTCCCTTGAAGTAGAGCTAATGTATTTTTTTGATGAGCACTTTCAAGAATTCTAGAAAATGTAGGCTGACTAACTCCCATTCTTTCTGCAGCATCCTTTTGATTTAAACCTAGAAAATGCTTCAATCGCATTGCTTCAAATTCAGCAACGGTTAAATTTATTGAGGCATCTGATTTAGGAGGGTCTGTAAGAAAATATAAATTATTGGGGGGTTGATTAACCCATCGTCGATGCCTTCTTCTTCCTATCTTATATCACCAACTAAGTGATTTAACTCAATTACTAATTTTCTCTATATAAAAAAATTAATTCGAATTTTTATTATTAATTATTCAAAATTATTATAAATCTTAATTAACGATTATATTATTTACATCTTGATGTTTTTAGTTTCAATAAAAATTTAAAAAATTTTATGAATAATTATTCATAAAATATAAATATATTTAATCATTACTTATGTTGATAAAAAATGAAAATAGCTATTAGTACAGATTCAGGAAATGTTTGTGCTCACTTTGGTAGAGCACCAGAATTTACTATCGTGACAATAGAAAATAATGAAATTATTGAGAAAAAAGTACTTCCCAATCCAGGCCATTCAGTTGGAAGTATACCACAATTTGTACATCAACAAGGAGCAAAGTGTATGATTGCAGGAGGTATGGGACGCAGAGCTGAAGTATTTTTTAATGAATATGGAATTGATGTAATTGTTGGAATTTCTGGAAGAATCGATGATGTTATTCAACAAATTCTTGACGGAACTCTAAAGGGAGGGGAGAGTTTATGTGCACCAGGGGGTGGGAAGGGATATGGAGTTGATAAAATTCATACTGAAGCTGATGATGACCATGAACATCATCATTTTCATGGATAAACCACACATTATGATAAAGACTCTCTTTGTAAGGAAAAATTAGATTTTTTTTCCTTTTTATCTTATAAAAAAATTTCAAGTTTGTTTCTTATCAATAATGAAGTTCTTTCTTAATCTCACCATTGGGTAACATATTATCAGGGTGGTATTTTCCGCTTTCCTCTAATTTATATCTAATGCACTCTTTATTACCAATTAAGCAATAATTTTCAACCCATTTTCGATCAAGTTTTCCATGATCCACAAAATATTTAATTGGGCAAACTAGATACCATTTACATATTTTGTTTTTAGACTTCAATTTGAATATATACTTTATTTGAATAAGATTGTGTATTTAATCTAAAACATAACAATTTTAAAGTTATTCTATATTTGGAATAATTGCATTGTTTGGACAATTCTTAAAGCACTTCAAACATTTAAAACAATTACTTAATTTTTCTATCTGGAATTCAATCCATTCCTTCTTAGTTAATTTATCCTTTCTTAATTTAAATAAATCTTGGAAACAAAATTCATCATTTATACAAATTTTACATAACGTACATTTATCTTGATTAATAATGAATCCCTTTAATTTTCCTTCTTTTATCGAAATGACTTCAATTGCACCATGCTCACAAACATCTACGCATTTTAAACATCCTTGACATTTATCGTAATCCACATATCGCATAGATTCTTTAAAAAAAATTGCTTTGTTTGAACAACTAAAAGCACATCGCTGACATAGGACACATAAATTTGGATTTATACTTATAGGAAAGAGTTTTTCATTTTCCATTATTATTTTTTAGCAAATATTTTGAATTAGAAGAATCAATTTCAATTATAAAAAAAAAAAGTAAAGATATAATTATTTTTAACTTCGAATTTGTACTTTTGGGATTATTTTAGAAGCTCCACCAAAATTAGTGATTACAGGGCAATGGGTAAAAACTTTATCCATTAATTCATTAATTTTTTCTTCTGGAGCATCTGCTTTGATTCTGATAACAGGTTCTAATTTATCATATCCAGCTAATTTTGAATCATCAATTCCAAAAATAGCTCCTAAATTAATGTGTCCACGAGAAAAAACCTTTAACTCTTCAATTTTAATGTCCATTATCTTTGCCCAAAATTTAGTCACAGCAATAATACAAGCACCAATAGATGATAGGATCACTAGTAATGGAGATGGTCCTTCATTAGTTCCATCTAAACCTCCAGGAGCGTCTATTAGAAGCTCAAAAGGATCCCCAGCAGGATTACCCATTATGCATTTGACCTGCATACCATCTGAAAGCATCTCACATTCAATATTAAAATTTTTTTCCCCTGCATTCCAATCTTTCGTAATAGCTTCGTATGTTTCTTTAAAACTTGGCATTTTAATTCATCTACTTTATTTAAAAATTCACTTTTTTACTTTAATGAGTGTGAGCATGGTTTGAATTACTCCCACAGTTGGCGTCGGCTAAAGATCTAAGTTTTCCCTCTAAAAACATTTGTATATTTTTCTTTATACTTCCTTGAATACCTTGAAATAAATTAATATTAACCTGTTGAAAACCCATGAATGGACGCATCCCGATGCCAGTTAAAATCATATCAGACACATTTCTTTGTTTCATATTTATAACAGGTTCCATACAACCGGAATGACCATTATTAGGTAATGCAAAAGCTTTTTCAAATTTTCCATCATCATAGATTTCAACTCCGATGAAATAATTGCAATGCCCAAAATGAGCAGATATATTATCAGTAATTTCAGGGCCATCAGAAGGAATTCCAATGATTTTATTCATTTGTCTCACACTTATCTTCTTTTTTGTAAAACAAAATTTAATACAAAAAATTAGTTTTGAATAATTATTCTTTAGAATTAAACTTAATGATTAAAGTGAAAAAGAAACTTAGATAAAAAGAAAAAAAATAAATTGTCTTTTATGGATGATTATTCATAATACTTAAATTATTAATTTAATATTTATTAAATAATTTTAAGTATTGAATATACATTCAAAATTAATTATTATGGTTTGGTAAATTGAAAAGCTATAGAGAAATTATAAAGTATGATACTTTTCATTTTGATGATGAATATGTAGTTGACACAAAAGTTAATAAGATGTGTTGGGGATGTGAAAAGAAGCATAAAGTAGGGCATATGGTTTGGGATGCTTCTAAATTTCGTAGAATTTTCTTTTGTGAGGATTGTTTTTCAAAGTTAAATAAATAAATTTATTTCAATCTAATATAAATTGGATAAATTTCTTGTTTTTAAGACATTTTTTAGGAAAATTTTATAGAATTTTTATATTATTTTGACATTAATTGTTGGTTTCCGTCATTTGATGTTGCTTTTCAAAACATTTATATATGCTATTCGCTATAGTATGTTAGAAAAATCTACATATAAATTATCGCTTTGATCAATCAAATCTAATAAAAAAATTCATCACAAAATTTATTTAAAAAAAAGATAAATTCTGAGGTGTTCTTTATAAATAACAAAATTTTGGGTAAGAGTTACTTACCAATTTGTTATCAGAATACACAAAAGGATAACTATAATAATTGTATTAATATAAAACAAGATTTTAAAAACTCTATTGCTCAATGGGAGAGTAAAAAGAAAATAGATAAGCTGATAAGAAACTTACAGAATAAAATATAATTTAAAATAACTTTTGAAAAACAATTTAGCCACATTATTGTCTTTAGATATTATCTTTCAAAGAAAATAATGTTCTTAGAGTTTATATAAAATTTTTTTATATTAAAAAAAGAAAGAGGTGGTAAAAAAATGGAAAAAGCAGTATCTTCATTTAATAGTGAGCTTTTGCCTAAAGAAGATATTAGTTCACTAAAAGTTATTGAAATGAATGAAGATCAAAAATTAAAAATAAAATGTTTTTATCAACATTTATTAAAAAGTAATTTTCCTTTTGATGCTTTATGTTGGGCGCTTGCAGAACTCGAGTTAATATTTGAGAAAGGTTCTAATAACTATACTGAAAGTGATGTTGTAATAAGAACTAAGAGAATTTTTGATTCAGATCTAGATTATAATTCTTTATGTTGGTTAATTTCAAGATTTAAAACTTACCTTGAAGAGAATAAATTATACCCCTAAAATCTAAAGAAAATCAGTTTTAAATATTTAAATAAAATGTGGAGGATTTTGAAATAAAATGGAAGTTTTAGAGTTAATACCATTGAAGAAGAGCAAATTAAAATTATTATTAATTGAGAGTGAATTCCCAATTGATTGGTGGTTTGAAGGTCCTGCAGAAAAAAAACATGATCTCGCATGGAATTTACATCTAATCTCTCAAGAATATCTTGATTTAATAAAAAAAATGATTGTAAAATTTCAACCCAATTTTGCTGTTGAAGAAAAAGGTAGTAGATGGGATGAAGTAATATCAAATGATGATCTAATTTCAGTTTTATTTAAAGGTTATAATATTCCGTATCAGATGATTGATATTTCAGAGAATGCTGAAGGTTACCTTTATACCACATTTAATGAACAAAGATCGGCTATGAAACATTTAAACACTGTAATTGAAAACTATTTAAATTCGAAAGGGAAAATACTTAAAAGTGATTTCGATTTTCAAAGAGCTTTATTGTGGAGACAATTTTTAAAACAAGAATATGAAGAGCGAGAAAATGAAATAAGATTTAAAGTCAGGGAAGCTTGGATGATGATGAGAATAATTAATAAAGCGCGAGAAGTAAAAAGCAAAAACATAACAGCTCTTTTTATATGTGATGTACGACATTTTGATGGTATAAAGCATTATGCCAATGAATTAGGAGTTGAAATTGAACTAATAAGAATTAAAAGGACAACTCAAATGACCAAAAATATTGAAAATTCTACGATTCAATCTATTCTAGATAGAACAATTAATTTAACTCCCGTTAAAATAAAAATAGAAGATAAACTCGAGAAGATTTGTTATTTTTTTGATACAGATGAAAATGCATCTCCTTTTGATATAAACATGGCATACGATGCAGGTTTTGATATTGTTGTTCCGATCAGTAAAATTTCTGCTGATCAAATACCAAAGTTGGTACAAGATGCTATTTTTTCTCGTAAACCTAATGCTCCTACTTCTTTTTTTATTGGAGGTTCAAATGTAAAAGAAGGAAATAAGATTGCAAAAAAAGTAATCGAATCATTAGTTCCCCCATTTGAGTGTCCTGTAATTATTGACCCTCGAGGATCGCACACCACAGCTTCCGCTATAGTTGCAAAAACGATAGAACTTGCAATGATGCATGATATCGCAGATCTAAAAGGAAGAAAGGTTGTTATTTTAGGCGCTGGACCTGTTGCTAGAATTGCTGCAATTTTATCCGCAAAATTAAAAACTGACACATATATTCTTGAGACATGGAATAAATCAAGCAAAGAATTTATTGAAAATCTAGCAAGAGAATTATCAAACGAGCTTGGAGAAGATGATAGAAGAATAAAGGGAATATACGCTGTTAATGATGACCAAAAATTTGATATAATAGAGAATGCTGATATAATTTGGGCTTTAGCAGCAGCAGGAGTTCAAGTGTTACCAAAAGAACTCATGATTAAATTAAAAAACAAACTAATCATTGATATAAATTTAGTACCTCCTTATGGAGTTGAGGGTTTAAAACCCAAACATAATAATCAAGAAATATATCCTAATATTTTTGGAATAGGAGCATTGACTGTTGGTCGCCTTAAATCAGATATAGAAGCAGCAATTTTGAAAGAAGCAGCAAGTGCAAAAGGGAAAAAAATATTTGATTATAATAATGCCTTTGAAAAAGCAAAAATGATTTTATTTGGAAAAGAAATAAAAATCTCAACTTAATTTTTTTTTTTTTTAAATAGTAAATAAAAGGAGGGAAAGTTATGTCATTGGATGCAGAAATAATTCAGGTTTTTGTTATGTACTATAATAAGATTTTAAATATTCTACCTCTCATAATATATCCAGATGAAAATCTTGAAAAAGAGGAAGAAATTTTACGTCCAATTAAATTTCATCCAATTTGGTTTTTAGATTTCAATGAGCAAAATGATTTTGAACATATTGATATTACATATAATGGAAAAGTATATTGTGCTAGAAAATATAAAATCATAACAAAAAGACGCAATATAAAACAAGAATTTAATGATGATAATCTTGATACAATTGTAATAATTATTGTTCTACCCAAAGTATTAGATATATATGGTTTGAATTTTTTAAGTGTTGTTTCAGAGGCTATTTTAAGTGAAAATATTGATTCTTTTTATAAAATTATTGAATCTGAGATTTTTAAAAAAAATGTAATTCAAACTCCGACTATTAAAAATTTAATCAAAAGTGGTGATTCTTTGAAAATGGAGATAAATGGAATTCTAAAAAACATTTGGGATGATTACTTTCAGAAGGTTGTAACTCATTATCAACATCTTAATCTATTATATTCTTCTGTTCATACTTAGATGTTTTCTAAAAATTAAACTTTCGATTAGGAGTTAAAAAATAAATATCTTAAAAATTGAAAATATTCCAATTCCAATAGCATATATAGGGATAAAATATTTCCAGACTTTGTTAGGGATAATTCTTACTAAATATGGTGCACAAAGCGCAGCAAAAAACCCTCCTGTAAATATTGAAGGAAGAAGAACGAGATCTACTTCTACACCTGCAAAATTGATAAAAAAGAATGTTAAAATACCTGCAAATGAGACTATTGATTCTGAAAATGATACAATTGCAGTTGCACTTTTTTCATAAACACCAGAAAATATTTGCCCCATAGTAATAACTGGACCATATCCTCCACCCCCAATGCCTTTATTAAATCCTGCTAATGCAGAAAATCCTATTAGCATTTTTGGATGTTTATTCGAAAATTCTTTTTTTATTAGTCGAATTCTGATGAATCCTGAAATTCCCATAAAAATAACTAGTATTGCTACATAGGTTTTAATTATAATATCAGGAAATTTTAATGCAAAATACCCAAGAAGTATTGATGTTAATATTGCTAAACATCCAAAAAATGCTATTATTAGTGCTAATTTTGCAGCATCATTTAGTGGATGAAAGGAATAATAAACATTTTTATATTCATGATCGAAATAGGTATCAATTATTCCCGTAATTGTTTCTGAAATTAAAATAGTTGGAACTACTTGAAGTGGATTGAACCCTAATAAAAATAACAAAGGTGATAATGCTGTACCAAAACCCATTCCTGCCATTGAATCCATAGATTCAAATATGAATGCTAGAATGATTATAAGAAAAAACAATTCCATACAAGTTAACCCTTAAAGCGTAAAATAGAACAATATCATAATTGAACAATAAAAAAAGAGCGCTATGATTATTTTTATCTTTGAGCTCCTATTAAGCTTTAATCGTTCTAAAAGAGGACTCTCATCTAATTCCTGGGCATCTTTCCCTATATCCCATCCAATAGGCATTTATAACCATTAAATTGATTTAATTAAATGTAATTATATTTAGTCATTTATAGTTAGATATAATTAGATATTATTATTTAAACCTTTTGGTACTCTAAAGGTTTTTACTCAATTATAAAGCAAAAAAAAAGTAAAAAAATTAGAGAAAAAAATGAATGAATTATGTCTAAAATTTTAAAAAAAAAATATTGTTTTTTTAGAAAAACTACAATTTTAATTCCTTTAATTTATCAGAAACTCCAAATTTCTTTTAATAACGTGAAGCATGCGTTCTCCATATTCTGGTGTAAACATTTTAAGCTTTTTTGCTAGAGATTCTACTAGATCTTCATCGCTACATCCATCCAATAACTTTTTTGTTTCTTCTTCTGTGATATCTCCAAGTTGTTCTGTTAATCCAATTACTTCACTATTACTTGGGCATGGTTTTTGACATCTCATGCAACCTATTAAAGCATTATGTGCTTCAGCAGGAATCCAATCTGGGATTACTCCAGGAATTTCATTATAGACAGGGATACAATTAGTTGCATTTATTACAAAATTATCATCAGAGGGAGATGGGATTGCCTTTGTAATGCAATTATTAAAGCAAATTGTACAATTTTCACATTGGTCCATCATTTTAATCTCAGTCCAATGATCTTTTTCAAATTTGAAGTCTGTAAAATAAGTATAAATGTAAAACATACTGCCCCACCCCTCAATATAGCAAATATTATTCCTTCCATATCTCCCAAGACCACTCCTAACCGCAAGTAATTTCCTGTGTAGTTTAAGTGTAAATTCAACTTTATATCCTGGTTCCTTTATTATTTCATTTAATATTAGATCCTCAAAGTCTTCAAATGTTGTTCCATCATCATAATAATTTGGAGGTATCATAACTTCATACTTTTTGCCATTCAAATGGAAATTTGCCAATCCTATTTTACTAAAAATCGCAAGGATTATTATTGATTTTGCATTAGGAAAACTTTCTGGAATTTCAAACTTTTTACTATCAATATAGCTCCTATAGACTTCATTATCGCTAAGTAATCCAGCACGACGTAATTTATCAATATCTTCCTGGAGTTCTTCTAAATGGTCTACAGAGAGGGTACGATATTTATATTCAAAATCTATATTTTTTCCACTATACATGAAAGGTCTTTTTTAATTTTAGAAATTATAAATAACTAGGATTTAATGTATTTTTAAAATTCCCTGGACTTTCATGTATTGTTAAAATTTTTAGTCTTGTTCTGATATTATTAACAATTTGTAAGAAATATATTTTTAACTCCAAGAAATAAGATTAAATTACTATAAATATGGAAAAAAGAGCAAATTAAGTTGAAATATTCTTTTAAGTTTATGTTGGAAATTTAACTTTATCTAATGCTATTTCAAAATCTTTTTCTTTTTTGATTAATACACCTAAGAAAGGAATGCCTTTCTTTAATTCTTCCAATGAAATACCACTTTTAAGTAGAACACCTATCCAATCAAGGAGTTCCGAAGTAGAAGGCATCTTCCGTAACTTAGTAATGGCTCTCAATGCATAAAAATGCTGTAGACATTGGTCTAATAGAACTTGCCTCAAATCTGGATAATGAAGTCTACATATTTCTGCCATAAATGATTTAGAGGGAAATTCAATCCAATGAAATACACACCTTCTTAAAAATGCGTCAGGAAGTTCTTTTTCATTATTTGAAGTAATAATTACAATAGGTCTTGTTTTAGCTTTCACGAATTCCTTAGTTTCTTTAATGTAAAATTCCATAACATCCAATTCTTGGAGTAAGTCATTAGGAAATTCAATATCAGCTTTATCAATTTCATCTAACAAGAGAACAACTTGTTCCTCTGATACAAATGCGTCCCCTAAAGGTCCAAGTGTTATATAATCATGAATATTATCAACATCTCGATCCTCACAACCAAACCTACTATCATTCAGTCTTTGCACGGTATCATACATATAACATCCATCAATAGCTTCAGTTGTGCTTTTAATATTCCAAATTATCAATTTTTTACCTAGGCTTTCAGCTATTGCGTGAGCTAACATAGTCTTCCCAGTTCCTGGTTCTCCCTTCACTAATAATGGACGCCCAAGAGCTATTGCAACATTCACAATATTTCGTAGCTGGGGATCAGCGAGATATTTCACATTTTGAGTTTTTACATCCCCTTGGAATTTATTAAAACTCTTATTACTCATAATTAAAAGAAATTAATATAAAATTAAATAATTTTTGAATATTTGATAGTTTTTTATTGGTTTTTTATCATTAAACGGAATTTTTTTATTAAAACCTCGTTACTTGAGTAATGGTTTTCTATTTCCTAAAATTTAAAAATCCTCAATAGATTATGATTTTGAGAAGACATGACAGACATCGAAGAATCAAATTTAATTAACATGATTTGTCCATATTGCAAAGAGAGTTTTAGAAAACAAGTAGAATATCAAAAGAAGCAAGGTCTTTTCACAATTTTAATTAAAAATCATTCTAATGGTAGTGAATGCCCTCCTTTTATCGCATTCATCGATAATAACGGGAAACATCGAGGTTCCCAGAAGATAGATAATATTGAAGATGAAGAAAATATATCTCTAAATGAGCAATTACTAGAAGCTGCTCGAAATCGAATTGATGAACTGAAGAAGGATATTAGATTTTATCACTTAAAGGTACCTCGAAGAGGGGGAAGAGGTTTTGAACATAAAGTATCGAGTGTTTCTGATAGATCATTTATGAGTTCTAAGTTCTATAAATTATTAATAGAATTTTTGACTGAATATGAAGAGGATAATGCATTCGGAGCAATTATAATCGAAAGAGATACTAACTTCGAAGGAGGGACCTTAATTTATGGTAAATATATGGGACTAATATATACTCTATTTTGGAAAGAACAAAGACCTCTGATGAGTAAATCTCTGGATGATTTGAAAGCAGAGGCTAATCTCACAATAGAAAAACTTATTGAATTATATGATATAATGGATTTATTTTTCTGAGTAATTTTATTATTTGAACTCCTTTTTTTAAAAAATAGAAAAAAGTTTTATATAAGCTTTATAAAATTATAACTTAAAATTATATTTCAATATTTTAAACTTAAAATAGAATAAAAATAAGGAGAAAAAAATTATGTCAAAAGAAAATCAAATGTTAGAAGAATTAGTAAAAATTCGAGAAGCATTAGTACCACCTCCTCCAGAGAAACCCAAGGAAAAGAAAAGTATACTCCAACAATTTAAAGATTTCCTAAATAAATATAAAGTTTTAGGCCTTGCTGTTGCCTTTATTATGGGGCAATATCTTGGAGACCTCGTTCAGTCTCTTGTAAACAACCTCGTTATGCCTTTAATAACTGTATTCTTGCCATCATCAATTCCTTGGGAAGAATTTGAACTCTGGGTCTTTAGAATTGGGGCTTTTATAGGTGATTTGATTACATTTATTATTGTAGCGTTTGTAATATTTTTACTAATAAAATATACAGCTAAATTAGGTATAGATTAAACATTAAGATTTTAAATTCATCTTTTTTTTTTTTATAATAAATAACTACTAACAATAAAATAAAAATAAAAAATTATTTTTTATAAATTAATCTCTTTGTCCTAAGATCGTTACAGAACAAACAGTAAAAGCTCCACCGAGATTGTGACATAATCCTACTTTTGCATCAGGAACTTGTCTTCCTTCAGCTCTTCCTTGCAATTGTTTTGTTATCTCTGTTAGCATTCTGCAACCTGTACTTCCGATAGGATGCCCGAAACTTTTCAATCCTCCAGATGGATTAACAGCAATTTCACCATCCCAATTAAATGTGCCATTTTTTAATTCTTCAGCAGCTTGTCCTCTTTCACAAAACTGTAAATCTTGGCAATTTAATAGCTCAGTGATAGTAAAACAATCATGAACTTCAGCACAATCAATTTCCTTACGAGGATCTGTAATTCCTGCTTCTTTATAAGCATACTCTCCAGCCGTTTCAGTTGCTGGAAAGTGTGTAAATTCTGCACCAGGACCATTCTTAGGAACATACCATGGAAAATTAGTTTGACATGAAATAGCATTAGCTTTAACTAAAATATAATCATCAGCATGAGCGTAACTTTCAGCTAATTCGGGAGTTGTCAATATAAGAGCAGCTGAACCATCACTCATTGCGCAACAATCAAATCTACCTAGTGGATCAGCAATCATTGGTGCTTTCATTACTTGGTCAATTGTAATTCTACTCCTAAAATGAGCTTTTGGATGATCCGCGCCATTATCATGATTTTTTACTGCTACTCGTGCTAAATCTTCCTTTGTCCAACCATACTCGTGAAAACTTCTTGTTGCTGCCATAGAAAACATCGCTGGTGCGGAAGGTGTCGGATATAACGGGTGTCCAAACTGTTTAAAGCCTGGAAGTCCGCTACCTCCTTCGTCCATTAGTTTCTCTACTCCGCATGCAAGTGCAACATCATATGCTCCAGATGCAATCGCAAAGGACGCATTTCTAAAGGCATCCATTCCGCTCGCACAATAATTTTCAACTCTTGTAGATGGTTTTCCGTCTAATCTTAGAATATCTTCAACCATAGCACCGGATAGACCAGTAAAGTAATAAAATATTCCAACCCAACTAGCATCAACCTCATCTTTTTTTATTCCAGCATCTTTGGTTGCTCCTTGAAAGGCTTCAAAGAGAAGGTCATATTGATTTTTATCCCATAATTCTCCATATTTCGTCATATCGCAGCCAATAATAGCAACTTTATCCTTAATTCCTTTTCTTGCCATTTTTAATTACCTCCTTTATGGTCTCCCCCTTTCGGGACGACATTTCCAATAATAATTTTTAAATTCCGCACCTTCATGTTCTTTTCTAAAGGTTAATTCAACTCGCATTCCAATTTGAACATTTTCTTCAGGGTTCTCGATTTCTGTCATGTTTAATAGAACTCTTCCCCCACCATCTAAATCGACAACACATCGAGGTACTGGAGTATTAAGGTAAACACCTCCTACTAAATGATCTAGTGTATATGTAAAAATCTCTCCTTTTAAACTAAGTTTAACCCGCTCAAGTTGATCATCAGCTCGACATATATAACAAGATCGAAGCATATCTGGATATTGAATTGCTCCACAATTTTTACATTTTACGCCATACCATTTATACACTGATGCCGTATCTCGCCATATTAAAACAGCAGAACTTTTTCTAGTATATCTGTCTTTTTCAAGAACTTCTTTAAAGTCAAGGAATTTATTATAATTTTTCAATTGTACCATCGATTTTTGATGTCCTAAAAATCCCATTCGATTTTTTCCAAGCTTTCTTAGAGCTTCTTTGTCCTGAACTTGCATTAGAATTGCATCTGCACCATCTCCAAATCCTGCCATGATCATTTTTGCTTCAGGTTTAGGTCTTCTTAAAGCCCCAATTAAAAGTATAAATGGCATTGGAGTCCCTATATCACCGAGTTGAAAAAAGACACTATTTTGAGCAACTCCTCCCGCGAACTTCATTAATTTTGAGACTCTGCCGTGCATTCTCGGATTGTTATAATAGTATGCAGCAGCACTAATCTCTTCTGGTTTCAAATTATTTCTTTTTAAAACCTCTGACATAACTTTAGTTATACTTTCAAAATAGAATTTAGCGTCCATTTTTGGTTCGTAAGTTCGTATAAATTTATCTTTATCTGCTCTTTTCCAAGGTCCAATAACGTTTGCAGAAACCGAATAATAATCATCTATAGATAAAGGTAGATTATCTCCCTCCGCTATTAATAAAGCAGCTGCACCATCAGCAAATCCATATTCCCACATAGTTGATGGTTCTGGTGCCCTAGTATCTGATGCTACTATGAGAATGCTCTTAATATCATCATTTGCCTTTATAGTATCTACTGCTCGTGCAACTGCAGTTGTTCCTGATTTTAAAGAATCCGTAAAGTCCGCAGTAATAATATCTTCTCTCATATCTAGAACAGTAGCAATTAAAGAAGCAGAATCTTTTTCTGTATAGACTTGTGTTGTTGATGCAAAAAATAAACCATCAACTGTTTTTGGATCAAATCCCATTAAACAATCTAAACCAGCTTCTACTGCCATTGTGAGACTATCTTCATCTTCCATAGCTACTGATTTTGTACCAGGAACGATCGGAAAGTCCCACGCTTTACCGATGAATTCTCTAGGCAAAAGATATTTTGGCAAATATGCTCCATATGATTTTATACCAATCAATTTTATTTTCTCCCCTTTTTAGATTTAATTTTTTAAATTTATAATTAATAATGTATATTACTTTGAATGAATCACGATTAAAATATTTCCGTAAACTTGAAAAAAATGCGATGGTATTCGCTTATAATTTATTTACTTTTATATAAAAAATTGCACTTTTTATTAAATTATATATTAAAATAAACCCAATATGACGTATTATTAAGAAAATAGTTCTTTGAAAATATCACTAATTGGGTTAAATATGTCAAGATCTCCATTCCAATCCCTTAATATATTTTTATAAACTTGACCTACTTTTCGAATTAATTGCGTCATATAGAATTGAATTAATTTTGACTCTTTTTTTGAAATAATAACACCTGTTATTAATTCACTTGGAACTATATAAATTAATTTCCCTTTTTTTTTAATTAGTGAAATTTCTTTTGTATCTGCTTTCAAAATTTCTTTTAGCATTATGTTTACTGAAGTAATCGCACTTGTTACAAGATGTTTATCCACTAAATCCGATTTTTGGATATATGATTTATAGAAGATGCATGCTCCATTTTTATTTATTAGAAAAACTTCTTCAATTTTATCTTTTAAATCAAATTCTGAGAAAACTGGATATTTCAAAAAAAACAAAACGAAGAATGCTATGCCAAACAATTGTAAAAGAGATCCAATAAATCGAAAAGGAGTCTGTAGTAGATTTAAGGAATAATCTGAAGTAAAAAATAATCCGATTAATAAAAAGAAAGGAAAAAGAGTAGTGACAAGTTTAAAAAATAAACTATGCTCAATATTAGAATTTTTTCTTATTTTAACAAAAAACAATAGAAAGAATAGATAATTCAAAAAAAGAAAAATAATGGTTGGTACAACTATAAACACATTGCTTAGAAAATAGAAAAAAATGAAAAGGATAAATATAAGAGAGGAAATTGTAGAAATGAAATACTTTTTAAATAAAAATACTCTTCGTAGTTCTTCTATGATAATAAAGAGTAAAAATCCGGAATATAAGAAAATTAGCCTAATTAAATGATGTAATTCTATTATTGCATCTATATGTGTAAAATAGGAGCCTAAGACTGAAAAAATACTACTAAACGAAAGAGAGAAAAATAATATGAGATATCCAATATCTTGAGAGAATTTATATCTATAATGTTTTTTTTTATGTCTAAACATAAATAAAATCCCAAATTCCAGGCATGTAATGGAAAAAATCCATTCCAAAATCATAAGTATAAATCTCAGTTGCCCAGTTATAGGATAATTTATTAAAATCATTTGAAATACCCCTATTGATTTAATATGTTTTTTAATATAATATCAAAACTTTTAAATAATAGTTCTTGATCTCCTTTTAAATCTTCTAAATTTAAAAGGATTTCTCGATAAAATGCTTCGAATTGAAGTTTAATAGAGTCAAGAAGATGCTCTAAACTTAATAAATCTTTTCTTATTATTAATGCATACGTTATATACGGGATGATTGAACTATAATTTAATAATATAACTGAATCTTTTTGCTCAATTTTATCAATTTTTTCTTCTTTTGTATCAGTGATTGTAGTAATGATATCCTCAATACCTATAATTCCACTAGAATGAAGTTTAACTCTATCATGCTGAGATATATCATCAAAAGAGTCTATAAGCTCATTTTCAATTTCAAATTTATCCTTAAAATCATGATAATAAATGTATTCTTTTGTATTTTGATTGATTATGAATAGTTTAAGTAGATTTTCTTTCCATTCAAATTCATAGAAGGGGGGAAATTCATAAATAGAAAAGGATATAATAATAAATCCGAATAAAAGAATTATAACACCAGTAAAGTAGAAAATTTCATTGATTATTGGGGGTAAAACTCCGATACCTACTACAATAGCAAAACCCAATGCAGGAAAACTCACTAAAGCTCCCAAAAGGAATAAAATAAATTTTCTCTTAATTTTACCAACAGATTTCCTTATTAAAATTACTTGAAATCTTATTATATTTATTCCATTTAATACTACGAAAATAATACTGATAAGAAAGATAGGTGATCTAGTTGAGGGTGTAAATATTAATACTATAATGGGTATGAAATTAAGAATTGTTAAGATCTTTACTATCTTTACGTTAATAATTTGCGAAAAGTCTTTCTTTATTATAAACAATGAGAATCCAATTGTAGAGAGGAGAGCAAATGCCCACCCTATACGAGAAATTATTTCATATAGTTGTGAACCTTCGATAAGAAAATTTCTTGATATTTGAATCCATAAAGGTCCAATTATAATAAATAAAACAAATGTTCCGAAAGCTAACAATACTCGATTTAATTTTAATTTGATATCTCTTATTCTAAAATATTGATAATAAAAATAGAGAACTAATTCTATTCCAATAGTCACCGGAATTAAGTAAAATAAGAATTGGAATTCTTTTGACTCGACAGATTGATATAGCATTATTCTTGACGATTTATTCTAATGTGATTTAGGTGTTATTTAAATTACTAATAAAAAAATTATTTAATATAATTTTATTTATAATATGGAAAGTTAGGTCTAATTTATTTAATCTTTTACATTTATGACAATTAAAATTACTTGGTTAGGTACTGCTTCATTTCTATTAACACTAAACAGTGTTAATCTGCTATTTGATCCTTTTTTTTCTCGGAATGAAGATGCAACTCCGAAATTAAAAACTCAAAAAGAAGATCTTAAAAATATATCTGGAATCTTTATCTCACATGGTCATTACGATCATGCATGTGATGCTGGATGGTTTGCTGAAAATTTAAATTTTCCAGTTTATTGTTCTGCTACTGCTAAAGATAACATTTTAAATTGGGCTGAAGGAAATATCATTGAGAACCATGTAGAAAATCTTACAGAAAAGGGAAAGAATAATATTAAGGTTAATAATTTTCATGATAGAGTAGAAATATCTGAAGGGATTATAGTTGAATTTATTAAATCTGAACATATAACATTTGATGCTCGGACGATTTTGTCAAGATTATTTTCATGGCAATTTTTAAAACAAGCAAAATCTCTTATACCTTACGGTAAAGGATTTCCTAAAGGAGATGTCTTTGGATTTTGTATTTTTTTTAATGATCATAAAATTGTTACATTTGGTAGCTTATGGCACAAATATGTGGAAGAACTACAAAAATACCAACCATGTGATATTTTCATAGTTCCCTATGCTGGAAACAGTTCTAAACATATGGTAAAGAAAACAGGTAAAATGGTTGATATTTTAAAGCCAAAAATTCTAATTCCTCATCATTGGGATAATTTTATGCCACCTATTAGTAGGACGGAAGATTTAAAACCTCTTGAAAAGTTTATGGCAAAAAAATTTCCAGATGTAGAAGTATTAATACCAGAATTTGAAAAAGAAATGATAATTAATATCTAAATTAATTTTTTCTTTCCAACGATTTGAAAGAGTTTCCTCATTAATGGGATAATCATGGGTAGGATTCTGCGAAAAGTTTTTCAAATCAGGATTCTTTTTGCATTTATACTCAAAAATATATTAATGTGAATTCTAATATGAATGGTCCTCCCGAACCTTTTAAGATTAAGATGATCGAGCACGTAGGAATGCCCGATCAAAAGAGAAGAACTGAAGCTATAAAAGAAGCAGGATATAACACTTTTTTATTAAAATCAGAAGATGTCTACATCGATTTACTAACTGATTCAGGAACTTCTGCAATGTCAGATGTTCAGTGGTCAGGTATGATGTTAGGTGATGAAGCTTATGCAGGAGCTAAAAGCTTTTATAAATTGGAAAAAGCAATACTAGATGTGCTTGGATTTGAGATGGTTGTACCAGTTCACCAAGGACGTGGTGCAGAACATTTAATGTATGGACATCTCACAAAACCAGGTCAAATTGTTCCAAGGAATATGTATTTCACAACCTCAAAAGCTCACGTTGAATTAGCAGGCGGGACAATGGTTGATGTCATAATTGATGATGCTCATGATCCTGAGAATGAAAATCCTTTTAAAGGAGATGTTGATTTAAAGAAGCTTCAAAATTTAATTGATAAGCATGGACCAGAAAAGATAGCATTTGTAAATGTGGAAATGAATGTTAATATGGCCGGTGGTCAGCCTGTATCCATGAAAAATTTAAGAGAATTACGAGAATTTTGTAATGATTATCAATTTAAAATTATTTTTGATGCAACACGCTCAAGTGAAAATGCATATTTTATTAGAGAACGAGAACCAGGTTATGAAAATACTCCAATCATTGATATCCTGAGAGAGATGATGAGTTATTCAGATGGTTGTATATATAGCGCTAAAAAAGATTGCTTAGTCAATATGGGAGGCTTTCTAGCGACACATAACAAAGAGATTTTCGATCATACACGAGGGATGGTTGTTTTGTTTGAAGGCCTTCATACTTATGGCGGAATGGCAGGTCGAGATATGGAGGCGGTAGCTCTTGGTTTACGCGAGGGAGCACAATATGAATATTTAAAATATCGGATAAATCAAGTAAGATATTTAGGTGATCTACTCCAAAAAGTTAATGTGCCAATTGTAAAACCAATAGGGAGTCATGCTGTATTTGTAAATGCATTAAAGTTTCTACCACACCTTCCACGAGAACAATGGCCAGCTCAAACTCTTTCAGCTGCTGTTTATGAGGATTCTGCTGTTAGAACAATGGAGAGAGGAGCAATATCTAAAGGAAGAGATAAAGAAACCGGTGAAAATATATTCCCTGCTTTAGAACTTGTTAGATTTACAATACCACGTCGTGTATACACTAATACACATATGGAGTATGTAGCTGAGTCTCTAGCTAGACTCTATGAGAAAAGAGACACAATAGCTGGATTAAAAATGGTTTTTGAACCTGAACATTTGCGATTTTTCCAAGCTAGATTTGAACAACTTCCACTCTAAGAAAATGTTGGTTCTATTTTATAATAAAAGAGGAACTCCAATGGTCTATACTGACGATAATAGACATATTTTTTATTTTACTGGTGAACCTATCGCATATATTCATCAGTCCTCTCTATATAATTATGATGGAAGACATTTGGGGTTCTTTAAAGATGGATGGATTAGAGATAATAATGGAAAGTGCGTTCTTTTCACTAAAGATGCTATAGACGGTCCAGAGAAAATATGGAAAGACATTGGTCCTGTTATAAGCCAAAAATATAATATTCCCTCTGAAAAATCGAGAGAGAATAAAAAATTTGAGCTTACAATTCGACAAGAATGGTCTGAATTATCAGTAAAAGAATTTTTCAATCAATAACCTTATTGAATACTTAAAACCTTTTTTCAAGCACAGTTATAATTGGATGAAATCCTGTTTTAGCAAAGACATTCAGTAATTTATTGTCTGATTTATAGGGTAAATTGATTCTTACAGATTCACAACCCCATGACTGAAGAATTTGTATAGCTTTATCAGCTAATAACTTTCCTACATGTTTACCAATAAAGCCTTTCTTTGTAGCCCAGTTATCTAAGTATCCAATATATTGCCCAAGTGTATTTTTTACAGCTTCAATCATTCCCATGCTAACAACTTCACCTGTAGGTTTAAACTCAGCAATTAGAGTTATACGTTTAAGATTGGGTTTGAACTGTCTTAATCCGGATGATTCTCTCCACTGCTCTTCTCTTAAGCCAATATCATATAATTTATGGAGTTCTTGCAAAATTTCTAAAGTTGCTTGATAATCTGAAGTCCGATAATTTCTAATAATAATATCCTCGTCTTGAATTTCATTTTCTGACATTATTTATTCCGTCCTATTTTGTAATTTTATTAATTTGATTTAAATCAATTCTTTGGGTTAAAATTTTTTGAATATTCCCACTACCATCATCTTTTTTGATGGAAAATAAATATTCATCAATATGGGGGACAATGGGGGACACAAATAAAAGTTCTTCTTTAGGAAACCAAAAATCTACCTCTTGGTTCATTATCTCCTTTTCAAAATATTCTTTAATATGAGTTATAATTATAGAGAGGTTTTTAAGTTCCTCATCTGTATTATTTTGAACTGTGATTTCGATTTCTTGACTATTTTCTATAAAATTAATTTTATTTACTGAGATTAAAGGTAGAGGAGTAATTACAGTACCAACATTTTTTGTTGAATCGAATATATTTTCATTTACAAAAGTCGTATCTGATCTTAAGCTACTTAGAGGAGAAAATTCAAATCCTTTTAAGGAGAAATAAGAGATAGCTTTTTGAGCTTTGAGAGAAGGAGATTCAGACTTTTTTTCAATCACACTTGAGAAATAATCCTTAATTTCCTTATCAATTAATTCTCTAATAAAAACTTTAATTTTTGTTCCGTTAGATATACGTTCTTGAATTTTTGGAGTCTTAATCACTGCTTCAGACGCAATTTCGCTTTCTATGACTTCAGATATTTGATCCTCAAACTTATCGTGTAATTTTTCCGTCAATTGTTTTATTAACTCATCACCAAAAATTTCTAATTCTACAGGCAAAGACACGATTAATACGATTGTTTCTGGAGTTTCTTCATCAAGTCCTGCCCTTCTTTTTGGTCTTTCTGATTTTATCTTAAACTTTTTACCAAAAAAAGCGTATCCTTTATATTCTAAATCGATATGGTCGAGTTCTTCAGTTTCTAAGAACCAAACTGGATGAAAGTTTATTGGTCGCATATATTTCTTATTATTTCTAAATCTATCATCAGGATACATCAATAAGGGAACTTGTCCTTTTTTCTCGTCAAAATAAAGAAGATAAACAACACATAAATCTTCATGAGGATTCTTTTCTACTGATCCGTTAAATATATCAGACACTCCAACCAAACCAAGAATAATATTAAAGAATATAATAGTAATTTACTCAAAAGAAAAAAATTCTTCTTATTCTAAAAATTTAACTATAAAAAAATGTAAACTTATATAATCTAAAAATGTTAAAACGTGATTGAAAAAGAAAATGATAATTACAGATGTTAAAACCCATTTAGTTCAACTCGATTTTTCAATTAAACTGGGGAGTATGCCAAGGTTTAAAGCTTCTGGATTGTATACACAAATTTTAACTGATGAAGGTATTGATGGATGGGCATTATCTCATTGGAATTTATCCAATCTTGCACAAAAACAGTTTATTGATGATGCTCTTAGTAAATTACTAATTAAAAGAGACCCGTTCATGATAGATGCGATCTATAATGATATATATCATACAACAAATAGAATTATGTTTGGAATACCTCAAGCTACGAGTGCTGTAATGGTAGCCTTAATGGATATAATTGGGAAAGTTATTAAACACCCTATCTATAAATTACTTGGTGGGCGAAAGAAGAAAGTAAAAGCATACGCCTCATTATTTCGACTTTATAAAACTAAAGCTGCAGTTGGAGCAGCACAAGCTGCAATCGAAGCAGGAGGATTTAAAGCTGTTAAGTTGAGAATAGGTCAAGGGATTAAAAAGGATGCAGAACTCCTTAAAGCTGTTCGAGACGCTTTTCCCGACATAGAATTAATGGTAGATGTAAACTCGGCTTATACTTCAGTTATCGATGCATTAAAGATAGCAAAACTCTGTTATAAATATGATTTCACATGGTTGGAAGAACCTTTACCTTCTGATAATCTTAATGGACTTTCCAAATTGAGAGAACTCTCTCCTATTCCTATAGCAGGAGGTGAAAATGATATGGGAATTTTTCGATTTGAGGACATTCTAGATAAAAATTGCTACGATATTGTCCAACCAGATGTAACTCGAAGTGGTGGTTATATGGAGGTGAAAAAAATTGATGCTTTAGCAGAAGTAAAAGGTGTTCGTTGCATTCCCCACATTTTTGGCTATGGACATATTTTAGCAGCTAATCTTCATTTCATAATGGCATCGAGATGTGAATTTTGTGAATTTCCTTATTATCCTGAGCAATTTCAAATGCTTGAAGAACCAATAAAAGTTGAAAAGGGCTTTATCCATGCAATAGATAAACCGGGATTAGGTGTTGAGATCAACAAAAAATCATTTGAAGAAAATGTAATCAAATAAAAAATATTATGGTAAAAATGGTATCATTAGCAGAAATAAAATCTAGTTTACTTAATGAAGAGAATATTTTATGGGAAAAGCAAAACTACACAAATGTTTTGGGAGAGTTAAAATTCACGCTAAATATATTTATTTTTACCATCGGAATTTCTATTTTTAGTATTTTATTTTATTTTTTGACTTCTACAGTTGACTTAGAGTTTTTGTTAAGTTTACCTATTCTATTAACATTACTATTAATTTCTGGTTTTCCTTTATATCTCTTTATAAGGATTTATTATGTGTATAAGAAAATTGCATTAAATTTAGAGCTTAAACTTAATAGTTTAAGAAAATTTGAAGAATTTTTTATATTAACTAATAAGAGATGGATTCAAAAATCGTTTTATTTAGCTAA
The DNA here is from genome assembly GCA_048939015.1 of Promethearchaeota archaeon. Taxonomy (GTDB): domain Archaea; phylum Asgardarchaeota; class Lokiarchaeia; order Sigyniarchaeales; family SOKP01; genus Loki-b32. Next base: position 3,333 of record JBHLPW010000032.1, on the reverse strand, counting down.
GATAGATGATTTTATTAATGATAATGAACAGATAATGAAGCAAAAGGACTTAGCAATTTTTTACTTAAATAATATAGAAGTAATTTATGTGATCCCCCAAAGAAAGAATAAGGTATATCAGATTAATTTCTTTAAGTCATGGGATAAAAAAAAAGAAGAGTCTCTTCTTCATATATTTTTAGATAAAGCTGATCATCAAAGATTAATAAAATCATTACATGAAATATTTCAAATAATAAAGAAAGAGCAGGATATTATTAAAGATGGAGATATCGCATATTATTGTAAAAAAAAATAAATTAATTAAATATTTAGACAATTTTATTCTAAGCAGGAAGTTATAATAAAATAAAAAAAAAGTAATTTAATCACTTTATATTTTTGGTTTACGTTTCTTTATAACCACTACTACTGTTACAGCTACAGCAACACCCGCAATAATAACTATAATAACAATTATCAATACCGTATTGTCTGGAGAAGTGGGTCGTCTTATTGTAAAATTATCACTGTAATCATACACTATGGAATTAGTGGCATCACTAATCTTTATCTGATATAAAGTTGAAGTAGTAAGATTCGAAGGAATATTCCAAGTAAATTCCCCATCATTCGGAGTACTTGCTGCAATTTCTAATACAAAAGTACCATTTAAGAACAATTCAATTTTCACATCTGCAAGAGTTCCAGTTGACGTCCAATTGAGGAAATGTTCAGTCCCTCTTATCCATGAACTTGAACTATCAGGAGATGTTATAGTAATGGTAGGATTGTAGATTTCAAAATAGTCACTATAATCGTATGTATATGGATTAGATAAGTCTGTAATTTTAATCTGATATTGTGTAGAATCAATGAGGCTTAAGGGGAATGTCCAATAAAATTCTCCATCTGTAGTCGTATTTGCAGAAATTTCCATCTCAAAAACACCAGCTCTAAATAATTCAATTTTTACATATGAAATATTACCAGCGGTGGTCCACTCGATATAATCAGATGACCCTGTTTGCAATGAAGTAAGGCTATTAGGAGTTTCAACATTTAGAGTATCAGAGAAATAATAAGCTGAAGGATCATAAAGAAGAATATTTTCATATATAACTGATCCAGGACTATATGGACTATCATATAGATAAGCAAATTCAAAAGTCTGCAAACTAGCTATAATATATCCATTCCCGAACTTGAATTCTATTAAAATAGGATTGGATGTACCTGTGTCTGTCAATATTTCACTACAATCAGATGGATATACATCGAAATAGCCATGAGAAGAAGCGTCCCAATTATCAATACCTGTATCATTAGCAGGGTGTGGATTCAATATAATTGGATGTTGAGGAAGATTGATATCCAAAGTATCAATTGAACTATATGTATGGTTTAAACCTCCTGGCATTGAAAGTACTCCGTCCCAATGTCCAGAATTCCACCCATGATCAGCTGCATGAATTTCAAGGATACCACCATTCGCAACATAACTTTCAAACCATGAAACATTTCCACTTAGTCTATTATAAAAAGACTGAGGTTGATCTGATGAGATAATGACTTTTTGATATGGTGAAATGTCAATTGCTCCAAAATCTGTGGAATCATATATAGTATAGGATATGCCATACATTTCCAAAATTATATCTGTAGAATTATAATTCCACGGATAAGCATCTTGAAATATTGCTATAGGTCCTGTAATCGTTGGAAAGTTGAAAAAGTGCCCCTTTTGGTCCGGATTCAATGAACCAATAGTGCCACTAGTTGATATTTTCCAATCTGAGGCTCTATTTGTATCTAAATCCTTTATTCGGTAAACGTAATTATGGTTATCTGTATCTAGGAGAGTATCATTTATCCACAGAGCATCAATAGGAAAGGAACCATTATGATCAAATGTTTGAAACCAATCGACGTTTGCACCTTGATCATCAAAAAGGCCGACGGCGATAGCACCAGAAGTCCAAGGAAGTGCATCATTCATATATAAATCTGTACTAGTATCAGTTCCAGCAGTCTCATACATAGTAACTACTTGGTGAGAATTAAACATCCACCCAGTAGGGAAAGAATAATTCTGTAAAAAAGCGTCGTTATAGTAAAAATCCATATACCAACCAGACATATTTATACTTGAACCATAATTATAAAGTTCTATATAATCAGGATCACCAGTATATAATTCATTAATAACAATAGTTTGAGGTACATCAACGAATTTTTCTCTAATCCAATTGATACTGTTTAGAATCATTTGTCGATTAGTAGTAGTATTCCAATGAAATTGATCCCAAATGTGAACCACTCTCCCACAATATGGTGAGTCTAGTGCAACTACAAGGTCATAATTGCTGCCAAGATCTTCTTTTACTAAAGGAGTATAGTAAGGTCCTGCAGAAGTTTTCATGATTTCATCTGAAAAATATTGAGAATCGCCTGAAGTTCCGTTTACAATATCACCGTAGGTATAACCATTCATAACAGGATGACCATCATTAATTACTTTACCTTGGTCTGGGGCAGCATAATTCCAATAGACCCCATTACCATTAGTAGTGCTTGCTTCAGGGGGTAGTAATCCTGCCCAATTCAATAAGGCGATACTTCCATCGAAAGAAAGTATGCCACCACCCTTAAGGGCCCAGTCTCTAACTACTACAGAAGCAGCATCAGAAGGCCAATTATCAACTAAGACAAGAACATCAACAGATAATAGTATATCTGAGAGAATATCAGCATTTGTGATAATAATTGTATCAATTCCATTAGCAATTAGTGCATTATAGATGCTTATGTAATCATTATGATCAACACCAACAGCATAACTAGGATTAACAGTAGAATCTAAAACTGCAACCTTTAGATTTGTATCAGCAGTTTTAAGGTGTGTTATATTTTTTTCGAATTCAGGTTCTGTAGAATAAAAAGAAGGATTCACAAAAGAAAATGCTCCTAAAGCAAAAAAGCAAATCAGCAGAAAAGCTGAAAATTTTTTACTATTTAATTTCATTATATTTCACTATCAATTTTGTTGTCATTAGATTTTCTTTTAAAAAAAAAGTAAGATATAGATCTTCTTCCCTATATTTAAGATTATTTATCTTCCAATTCAAATCTTCTTTCTAATAATATACAACTACAGATTTTTGACTCTTTTAGATAATAAAAGTAAGTTATAATCCAAAGAAAAGATGCAACCAACCAAATTAAAAAAACCAATGAAATAGCGAATGGTAACCAAATAAATTGTTCTCTTTTTATAAGGACAATAAAAGATTACTGATAATTCCTCCTATATTTGGTATTAGTATATAATATAAGATGTATAACACCGTTATG
>JBHLPW010000094.1:0-13179 GCA_048939015.1 Promethearchaeota archaeon | reverse complement strand
ATTTCAAATAGCCCTGAATTATATTTGCCAACATCTCTTGCATGAAATCTTTTAATGGAATCTTTCTATCATTTACTGATAATATTGCTTTTGTCATAATTATCTCAAAAAAATTCTTAAAATTAAAACTTTATATTATAGTCTAAAAAAATAATTTGAATAATGAAAGAATTCATCATTAAGAATTTATCATTTTTCTATTATGGCTCTCTGAAACCAGTACAAGGTCGGTCAACTTACTACTAATATTTGTTAGCAAGTTTCATTCCACTCAGAATTTATATCGGAAGGTTATTAAATTTTTGGAATTGCTGGAGAACATTTTTAAAATATTGGGGCATCTCCGATTTGGATAAGTTAAAATAATACAAATAACAGCCTCAACCTCCACCACCATTCGTTTCCGAGTTGGAAAAAAGGATTGTAATGGTAATTACTATCGCTATTAATCCCATTAGGCTGAAAATAATAATTAGTACTGTTTTGAGGTTTATTTTTCTTAAAGGAGATCGTTCAATTTCACTCATAATTTTATCTTATTACAAAAATTATTTTTTATAAATAATTAGGATATAGTAGTTAAAAACATTAACTGAAGGGAACCTTAAAAATAAAATGATTTATGAGGCTTTCCCTTCTTTATGTTTAAAAATTGTATATACTCCAATTAATATAGTAAATATCATAAAAAAGACCCACAATATCCGAGCTTGTAGAATAAGTATATCTAGTAAATTTGGTGGAGGGACAATATCTATTACTATATTTATAATCTGGACAAATAATTTCATTAGTATTATAAATAATGCTATTGTATCTGCTCTAAAAATTTTAAGTTTGTCTTTTATATAATCTACTCTCTCATAAATAGATCCGATAATGTATATAAATAGAAGAAAATCAATAAAAAACGATAAAAGATCATAACCAAAAGTATCAGGAAATAGAAATTGTACCAAAAGATCAATTATAATATATAGAACATAAAAGAAGATAAGTGTATTAAAAAAAGAGATATATGCTGCAAATCTTTTAGAAAACAATAATCTAATTACCACAATTCCTATTATAACTAATCCTATAAGAAATATACTTAAAAAGACATTTGCTATACTTTGAATACCTGGATGTGCAAAACTCTTAAAAAACCGAATGGTCAAAGATATTAGCCACCATGTAAGGATGAAAAAACTAACAAATTCTATTGTACGCGTGAATATTCTAGAACCTTCCTTCTTGTATAAGTAATCATCAACTTTGATAGAAGTGTCCATACAAAATTTATAGGCAAAAAATGCGGTGATAAAAATATTAACTATAATAGAGAAGTATATAAAATAATTAGTAGTTTCTGAGAAAATCCACATAACAGGAAACGTCAAAATTACAGAGATTATAATTACTATTGCCCCCATTTTATCAAGAGGTATGAAAAATGAGACAATAAATAGAACAAATGTAAATCCTGCTAAAAGAGGTAAAAATCTTAAAAAAATTAGCTTGAATATGGCATTTGGAAATAATTCAACTCCAAATGCGAACAAAAACCATGAAACAATAAAAAGAATAACAATAACAAATAATATTTTCTTTTTTGATAAATTTTTTAAACCTCTAATAAATCTCATGTGAAGTTCACTCAGATATAGTTAATATAAAACTTGAAAATATACAATTTATTAATTAACTTTTTTATGAAACCTCTAAATAATTCACTTTTTTGTAAGCATATAATAAAGTATCTTTCAAAGCAATTTTTAAAAAATTAAAAGAATGTTTTTATCTTTCATAGAATTTTTCTACATAAAAATTTATCAAAGTGAAATGTGTAATGTCTGAGGAACAAAAAATTAGAAATCGTTGGATTGTTGTAATCGGAGCTATTATGATTCAACTGGCCTTAGGAACAATTTATTCATGGGGAACTTTAACTATTTTTGTCAGTCCTTATTTGAATGAAATAAAGGAAGTGACTGTTTATATTTTCGGAGTAGGTTTATTGTCTTTCGCCATAACAATGATTTTTGCAGGAAAACTACAACAAAAATATGGTCCTAGGAATATTGCAATACTCGGAGGGATTCTACTTGGTGGAGGTGTTATTCTCTCTGCATTTATGACTACTTTTATTGGATTATTAATTACGTATGGTATTATTTTTGGAGCGGGAATTGGTTTTGGTTATGTATGCCCTATTGCTTCAGCAGGTAAATGGTTTCCCGATAAAAAAGGATTTATTAATGGTATCGCAGTTGCAGGATTCGGTGCTGGATCATTTATATTTAATTATGTCATAAAAGCGCTTGCAAATCCAACTGGCTTAGAAACTACTGATCCAAATTTCGTAACAACCGTATCTCAAAATATTCCTTTAATGTTTATAGTACTTGGTATAATCTATCTAGTCTTGATAGTTGGAGGAGCGATGACATTAAATAACCCTCCAGAAGGATGGATACCTCAAGGATGGACTCCACCTCCCCCATCAGAAGAAAGTGGAAGATCTGGACTTGATTTTGAAAGGAGTCAAACAATAAAATTGCCTCAATTTTGGATGTTATGGGCAACATTTATTCTAAGTGCGATTAGTGGACTCATGGTGATCGGAGCCTATGCTTCTTTCGCTAAATCTGTTGATGCTGGAGATAATTACATCTATGTTATTGGAACTGCAGATTTCGTATTTATAGGGAGTTTAGCAGCACTATTTAATGGTGTAGGAAGAATTGTATGGGGAACAATAGCTGATTTTATAACCTATAAGAAATCAATGCTAATTATGTTTAGTACTCAAGCGGTTTTGATGTTTATTTACTTTACGACAAATACAAATGAAGCGTTTTTCTTAATAATGACTTGTGCAATATATTTCTGTTTTGGAGGAAACTTTAGTTTATTTCCAACTGCTACCACAGATTTATTTGGAAGTAAGAATTTAGGTCCAAACTATGGAATAGTGTTTACAGCATATGGTATAGCAGGATTTCTTGGAGCAACAATGACTCTTCCGATTGTAGAAGCATTTGGAAGCTATTTACTTCTATTTGTAGTTATGGGATTAATGTCTGTAGGCGCAGCTGTTTTAGCATTTTTAATTAAACCACCTAAAGAAGGTAGATAAAACTTCTTCTTTTTTTTTTAGTATTTTATTATTGGAGCAAAAAATCTTAAAAAAAAATATCAATTTATGTTTTAAACTCTTTTTCTTTGGAACCTGAATTCCCTCCTTTTACTTTAAAGAAAAACGCATAAGCGATTATAACCAAAACTAGAATGAATGGAAACATTATGATATACCGATAATCTCCAAGATTAATAAAGACTGATAAGATTCCTCCAAATAAAATAGGAGCTAAAGCATAAGCAGCTTGATTAAATGTATAATACATTCCTGTATATATTCCGGTTTTATCCTTAGGTGCAAGTGCCCACAATATAGAAAAGCTATTCACTATAAATCCCATCCATGGTATTGCAACTAGAACCAATACAATTATTGTTAATAGAGAGTTATGATTATGATATGTCATTGGAACTACTATTACTGCCATTATTAACAATGATATTATTAACCATGTAAGAAAGATCTTTACTGCATTTTTACGACCGACTCTTTTATTTTGACCAAGCATACCAACGAAAATAGCAGAGAAGATCATTGAACCGGAATAAGCAAGGAAAAGAGTACCCGCAGCACCTTCAGTTATATTAAAATAACTAACAGCAAAACTTGAGAAAAACGATTCTACAGAAGCAAATGCCAAATACATAAACACAATTGTTGCTAAGAAGTATGCAAAATCCTTATGAGATTTAATAATTTCAATGAACTCGTGATATGAACCCGATATTTTTCTAGAATCACCCGGTTTTTCTTTGTGAATTATAATTTCTCTTGCTTTGAATGTTAGTGGATCAATTTCAAATCTATTATGAGAAATCTGAAAAAATTTTTCTCCAGTAGGAGTTTCCTTTAGTTTAATGATTTGAACTACCACTAAAAGTATCATTATAATTGAGATAACAAGAAAACCTAAAGCATCGAACCACGCTGCAGACAAACTATTTTGAAGACTATCCATAACTATCGGAATTATAAATGCAAATAATCCCCCCATATTTGCTGTAAATTGTTGAATTGAACTAGCTTTTGAATAAACTGTCTCAGAAGTATAATCAGGTAATATTGCAATAGACGGAGAGCGATAAATTGACATTGCTAAATCGAAAAGAAAAATTATCAAAATTAACCCCGCTAATATTCGTACCCATGGGATTATTATAAAAAAAACTGCTGCTGATGTAGTACCAATAATAATAAATGGCATTCTACGTCCCATTTTACTTTTTATTCGATCACTTAAATCCCCAAAAAATGGTAGTAAAATTACGGCTAAGATGTTATCAATCGCCATTATTGATCCTTTTATCAAATCTTTCAGAGGATTTGCCCCTAAAATTTCATCAAGAACAAGTGGAACTTTAAAATTAAAGTAAGACCAAGCTAGAAGTACTGTGAAGAATGATAAAGATATTAAAACTGTTCTTTTTGCATTTAAAGTATTAGGGGGAGTAGGTTCCATCTTAGGTTCATATGGTAGATATTTTGATTCTCCTTTAAAATTAGTTTCTGTATTCATTTTTCATAACCTAATATAGTTTGATAATTTGTATAAAATTAAAATAAGTTATTCGAAGATCTATATTAAGATTTTTGGTGTTTTAAGTGTATCTTTATCAGTCACGATTACATAATCAGGATGATTTCTAATATAGGTTACCGGATAATCGTCTCCCGATTGTGCAAATAATGCAATTCTGAGAATAGTATTTGCCCAATCGTAAGGAGAGCCATTTCTGCAATATAATCGAATATGTTTAGATCCAAGAATTTGCTTCATTCCAATGGTATATGCTTCCTTTGGAAAGTTTTCTATGTTACCTCCTACAGAAGCTCTAATTGCATTAATAGTGACTGTATAAGGATTTAGTTTTACTTTTCGCGGATTTGACTCGACAATATTAATGGATGGCTCATTAAATGCAAGATGACCATGAATTCCAATACCTCCATAACAAGTTTGAATTCCTCCTATTTCTTTGATAATTTTTTCTAATTCAGATATATTAAATTTATCTGGGAAAAAAATTTGTTTTTTGATCAATCCATAATTTTCCGCTAATGGATCAATTAAGTTTATTTTAGCAATTCGTTTGAAACTTAATGGATGTTCGATTGTTAGAGCAACTCCTTGATCATCACAATATTCATCCATAAAAAAGAACCAACAGCTTTTTAATGAAATATTGTGTCTTTTAATTAAATTTACTAATATTGGATATTGTTCTATTGGTCCTATTGGCAATATAGAATGAGTTTCTTTCTTTCTATTATTATTTTCTAATATCTCATCAAATATATCTTGAGCAAACTTCTGATATAGGTCAATCAATCTATCACAGACATAAAGGTGGTCTCCTGCCTTTTTTATTACTTCATTGGGAGATAAGCGCATAAAAGCGCTTATCTCCTCTTTTCTATTAACCATTTTCACTTCTCTCCTAATAGTTTTAAAATGTTACCAGAAAAAATCAGTTCTTGGGTTTTTGGATCGATATTATATTTATCTAAACGTTCTTTATCTTCAGTAAGTATTTGGTATATTTGACTATAGATAACATCGGACCCAAAGATAATTTTCTTAAATGCATTTGGCCACCATAACCATTCTCTTATTCCAATTTTATCTAACCTTACTCTCCATCCATTAGGTGCTCCTGAAAGATCAGAATATATATTTTTCTTCATTCTTAGTAATTCTGCAGTATCATCATTCCAATGAACCCCAAAATGAGCAATTATGATTTTTAACTTAGGAAATGTATTTGAGATTAATTCTAATCTCATAGGATGCATATACCATGAAGATATTCGCTCATTATGAGTTTTTGTTGGGACTGTTACCACTCCCGTATGAAATAAGATGGGCATCTTTAAATCTTGAGCAGTTTCCCATAAAGGAAATAATTCTAGATCATCATAAGGTTTAGTTGGAATCGTAACTTTTATCATTTTAAAGCCATCATTGTAAGCTTTATAAATATCCTCAGATGTACTAACTCCTGGTCTTATGAAAACAGCTCCAAATAATCGATTGGGATATTTTTTAATTGCTTGTTTAATACCTCGATTGTTAACGCATTTAAATAGTTTTCCAAGTCCACTAATACAACATTTTCCTATATTACATTCATCCATAGTCTGGATTAGATGTGATAAATATCCTGGAGTATCAAATAAATGCACATGAGCATCGATAATTCTCATGATTAAAATAAATTTTCAATTTTTTACTTAAATTTTGTTATACTTCCAAATATTAAAGTTTTTAATTTATTTAGATTATTTTGAAATCATAACTCAAATAAATTTAACTTACTTAGTATAAGGTCTTATAATGTTCCAAATTATTAAAATCGGAGTAGTTTGTTTTGCTCGGAAAACTTTTGATTATAAAGAAGCAGCAAATATTTATAAAAGGCTTCAAAATGAGTTAAAATCAATAGAGAACATTGAATGGGTATTTAGTGAGGATTTAGTTATTGAAATACAAGATGCTCAAAAAGTTGGACAATTTTTGGCATTAAGACAAATTGATGCATTAGTTTGTATAAGTGGTACCTTCGCACTAGGTCACTTAATATTAGAATTACATAAAGCAATTGCTAAACCTATTTTATTATGGGGATTAAATGAGCTACCTTATGATGGAGGAAAAATTCGGCTCAATTCCGTGTGTGGAATTAATTTAAATGCAAGTAATTTATACAAAGCAGGTATAAAAAATTATCATGTGATTATTGGAGATAGAATTGATTTAGACTGGCTAGATGCAATTCGTATTATTACAGCATTTAAATCATCTCATATTGGCATTATTGGATTTCGAGCAAAAGGATTCTTTAACTTGGATGTTGATGAATTAGATTTATTTAAAGAAACAGGAATCCTTATCGATCATTTTGAATTAAATGACATTTTTAGTTATCAGGTAGATGAGAATGAGATTAATGAACGTATTATACAAATTAAATCGATTTTTGATGTGTCAGGTATAAGTAATGAACAATTAGGAAAGTTAGCAGCATTAACAGCTAAATTTGATAACTTCATAAAAAACAATAATTTGGATGCTATAGCAATTAGATGTTGGCCTGAATTCTCATCGAATTTCGGAATTTCTCCCTGTGCAGCAATGTCAATTTTACAATCTGAAGGAAAAATCCTTACTTGTGAAGGAGATATCTTAGGAAGCATTTCAATGTTAGCACATAAAGCTATTGGTGGTAAAACTCCCTTTTTAGCAGACTTTTCCCAAATAGATTTGGACGAAAATTTTGGATTGCTATGGCATTGTGGTGTCGCTGCTTACAATTTATGGGATGAAAAAAGCTTAAGATCATTGGATTCATACTTCGCCGAAGGAAAAGGAGTGACAGCAGATTTTGTTATGAAATCTGGTGATTTATCTTTAGTAAGAATTGATTATGCTCCTGGCGAGTATCGAATATTTCTGCAAGAAGCAAAAAGTATCCCTATGAATAAAGAATTGAAAGGTACATATGTTAAAGCTGAATTTGAAGAGGGAGTTAGAGAAGTATTGAATAAAATTGTTCAAAATGGAATAGCTCATCATATATCAGTAGTATATGGTAATTTTATCAAACCATTTGAGATATTTGCTAAAATAAAAGGATGGAAGGTAATAAAATGATTAAATTTGAGGAAATCGATAGTGGATTTGAAGTATATTTCAAAAATTTCAGATTTTTCTCACATAGAGCAGAAAATCCAATTTTTGAAATTGGGATTGGGTCAGCTGAATATAAACAAAATCACTCCATGTTTAGGATAAGAGATTCTATTGAAAAAAGATTCCCTCTCAAAAACTATGAAATATTATCCAACACTGAGAATCAGATTATTCTCGAATTTAGCCATAACGATACAAGTTTAGTAGTAGAGTTCATTCTTCAAAATGATATATTATTAATTGCCTTAAAATGTAATAATCCTTCAATCAATCGTTTATGGATAAGAATTATAGCAGATAAGGATGAAGCAATCTTTGGTTGTGGTGAACAATTCGCTAACTTAAATCTAAAGGGTCACAAAATCCCTATATGGGTTGAGGATGCATCGCCAGCATCGAGAGGAAAACATACTTATTATCCACAACCTAATTTTATTTCATCGAATAAATATTATTTTCATGTTGAAACTACTTATTATGCAGAATTTAATTTTGAGAGAAATAATCAACATGAATTATATATGTGGAATATTCCAGAGGAGATATATATTGGAAAGTACGATTCCTTGATTGAAGTTGTTAAAAATATAAACAATTTCCTCGGATTACAACCAAAACTACAAGAATGGGTTTATGACGGTATTTGGTTAGGAATCCAAGGAGGACCTGAAATTGTAATCGAAAAACTCAAGAGGGCTTCATCACATGGAATAAATGTAACAGCCATATGGTGTCAGGATTGGCAGGGAATTCGTTATACATCCTTTGGAAAGCAATTATTTTGGAATTGGAAATATGATGAAAAGTTATATCCAAATCTTCCAAGATTCATTAAAGAATTGAATTCAAAAGGTATCAAATTCTTAGGATATATTAATACAATGCTCGCCATTGAGGGAGATTTTTATAAGGAAGCTTCTAAAAAGGGTTATTGCATTAAAAATCAAAAAGGTGACCCTTATTTAACTATGATGACAGATTTTCCAGCAGCTCAAATAGATTTTACAAATCCTCAGGCTATTGAATGGATTAAATCTGCGATCAAGGAGCATATGATTGGAATTGGGCTAAATGGATGGATGGTTGACTATGGTGAATATGTACCAACTGACGCAGTATTTCATTCTGGGATTTCAGGTGAAGAATTCCATAATTATTCTCCCACAATTTGGACTAAAGTTAATTATGACGCTTTAAAAGAAGAAAAATTACTAAATGACATAATATTTTTTACTCGCTCGGGATATACAGGTACATCAAAATATTCAGTTATACATTTTTCAGGAGATCAGCGAGTAGATTGGGATGAGAAGGTAGGGCTTCCTTCAGTTATCCCTGGAGCTATAAATATGGGTCTATGCGGGATTGGCTACTATCATTTTGATATTGGTTGTTATACAACCTATGGAAATTATCGAAGAACAAAGGAGTTATTCATGAGATCTGCGGAAATAGCAGCATTTTCTATGTTAATGAGAACTCACGAAGGAAATCGCCCTGATGTCAACTGGCAGTTTGATTCTGATAATAATACTTTAACTCATTTGGCAAAAATGGTAAAAATACACATAATATTGAAACCTTACCTTATAAAACTTTCAGAAGAATATCAAAATGATGGAATCCCTCCCTTTAGAGGATGTTTCTTGCATTATGAGGATGATCCTGAATTTCATAATATTAAGTATCAATATCTACTAGGTCACGATTTACTTGTAGCACCTGTAATTAAACCTAGTGTAAAAGAATGGAAAGTATATCTTCCTAATGATAATTGGATACATTTATGGACAAGTAATGAATATAAAGGAGGGTGGATTACCATAGAAGCACCTATAGGTAAACCTCCTGTTTTTTATAGAAAAAAGTCGAGGTTTTTTGACCTCTTTGAATCAATAAAAACACTATAATTCAATTCTTTCCTTTTTTTTGAATTAATGATATTGCATAATTAGGACATTTTGAAACGCAAATTCCACACCCAAAACATTTTTGAGAATTGAATTTTAATTCACCATCTTGTAGAAATCTGCTTCCAAAATAACACCAGTTTTCGCAAGTTCCACAATTATCACATTTATCTAAATCTGTTTTAGCGACAAAATCGCTTTTAATCATTTGAGGTACTCCATATTTAATAAATTTATTAAGGACAACACAACAACATGGACAACAGTTACATACAACGTAATAAAACTGAGGATTTGGGAAATAAATTAATTGATGTATTAACCCTCTCCTATCAGATTCTAATAATAAATCTTCTATCTCTTCCTTAGAGACTTTTTTTAAATTATCGGATTTATATGGCACTTCATAAAGAGATTTTCCAACTCCTAAATGAATACAAGAATATATAGGATGGTCACAATTTGGTTTTTCATATTTTCTTTGAGTTGAGCGACAATAACACTTTCCAATCGCAGCAACATTAGACCGTTTTAATATTTCTAAGATTTCTTGAGAGGTACTAAATTTTGTATTAACATCAATATTTACATTTAAAGGGACAACCCTTCCACCCCATCTCCCCTTCAAAATATATCGGTTAACAAAACCCATAGTATAAAAATCAAATTTTTTATCAAGTTTTCGAAAGAATTCGAGGATTAAATATTCAAAAACCCCAAATATGCTTGATAGGAGTTTACCTAAAGCAGGAATTTTCTTAATTACTTTATCAATTTTTGATATAAAATCTTTATTAGATATCGATTTCAGTTTAGTTGAGTTCATTTTTTTTTTCTATATTATAGAATATTAATAGATATCATAAAATTATGCAAATTACATATGTTCAATTTAAATAGAATGGAAACTTCACTGTTGTTAAAATTTGAGAAATCCTTTAATGAATATAAATTTTCTGAGAGTTCAAAATTGAAATCCAAATTATTTCAAAAAACAAATAGTTCAACAGAAAAAGGGTTGAGTTTGTATACTTTTGCTAAATATGCGAATCGTGAACTTCTCTTAGAATCATTGCTTCAATCCAAAGGAACTTATCAAACCTTATTTCTAGAACGATTTAAGAAAAATCAAAGGACTTTTAAAATCAAAGTTATTGCCACTAAAATACTATATTCAATAATTTTTGGGATTTTACCTATTCTCTTGATTGCAACATATTTAGAGATCATTGAAACACTTAGAACTTTGCCATATGCTGCTGAAAATATAATTTTAACAGGTATAATTTTCTTTGGATTATACTTTATTCTTCAATTCTTTAATTTTTTTCTTATGGGCATAATGGAATCTAGTATGGTAATGTCGGGACTCATTTATAGTTGGTTTGAAACCTTACCCATTTCGAAACAAAGATTAAGAAGATTAACATATTTAACAATTTTTCGAACCTTCGATATTCCCATAGTAATAATCGTTTTAGGATTCCCAATAACGCTGTTAATACAAACACAAAATTTTTTAATCTTTTTAATTTGTCTTAGCATTTCTGTCATAAATCTAATCTTTTCCTTTGATCTGCTTATTATTTTTGGAAAAAGACTCCAAAATGTGTTATATTCAAGTCCAAAGAAAGCTTTAAGGATTAGATTATTAAATATCTTAAGTTATATAGCTGTTATTCTTGGGAGCATTTACATTATCGAATGGGTTTTTAGTTCAATACATGATATTTTTAATACTCTTCTTTTTTATCAATATGCATCGTTAACAAATATTATCCTAAGTACCATTCCTTATCCTTTTAATCCCAGTTATTTATTAACTTTAGTAGTCACTCCATCTGAAATTTCAATGTATCTTTGGATTAGTACATTTGTTGGATTAAGCCTTTTTCTATTAATCACTTATTTTATTCATGTAAAGACATCAAAAATTCTCGCTAAAATCTCCTCTACAAACCCGATTAATATCCAACACTCTATTTTAATAGAGGAGAAGGAAAAAAAAGAAACTCAAATAAAAGTTAAGATTAATAGAACTATTATTGCATTTATACGTAAAGATCTTGCTGCTGCTTCTCATGATATTAAAATTGCCGTATCTTTGATAATGCCTATAATTCTATCATGTATTTTTACATTTTCATTTAATAGTGCTAATTTAAACGCTCCGATCGTAATAGAAAGAGATATTATTGTATACTGCTTAGGATTATTGATCTTTTTCCCAATAATCTCGGGAATGTTAGTATATGCGATAACTAGCATTGATATTTCTGGAGAAACTATCTTAGCCGCACTTCCAATAATTCCTCGAGATAGAGCTAAAGCTAAACTAATTATAATGCTTATACTACAAACGGCAACTCTTTTTGCTCCATTATTTTTATTTGTATTAAGCCCTAAATTTTCAAGTTTTCTTTTAGCTTCATTAATTATGATGCCCTTTGTATGGATATTTATCACTATTACATTTGAGTTAAAAATTTTTTATTTTAATAAATTTAGAAATCGTTATGTTATTGGAGAAATTATTACAGAAAAGAGGATGTTCAAATGGGCTGTAATAATCTCAATTCAATATATTATTATTTTTTGGATGTTATCTTTCATACTTATATTTTTTAAAAATGAACAAATACAACCAATTGTGATATTCTATTGTTTTACCACTCTGGTGATTATTGTAGTTGGAGTATGGGTATTTAATAAAATGTTTCCAAATATTCTTAAAGATAAAATTGAATATATATATCTAGAAAGCATACCTACAAGGTTTTCACGTCACACATGGTTGAGTATAGGCCTTTTAATCATTTTATATTACATTAACCTATTGTTGTCTGGCTTTTTTCTTCAATTTTTATTTAATATAAGTGTTCCTATGAGAGATTATTATTTTGGTTATTATGCTATTATGATCCTATGTGGAGATGTTCTATTCAATCTTAGTTTTGTTCCATTGTTTCTAATAATAATCCCGCGGGGATTAGGTTTACCAAATGGAAAACAATCTATAAAAAATTACATAAAGTCTATTAAAATGGGGTGGTTAAAAAATTCAATAAAAATTCTACTTTGGGTTGTAGTTGGAATATTAGCAATTTTTGTATCTCATACGATATTAGCAATGATATCAAGTTATTATACCTATATTCCTGAGGGTTTTATTGCGGTTAATGATTTGTTTTTATATTTTATAGACTATCTCGGTTTATATTTTTGGCGAGAGTTTCTTCTTAGAGGAATAATTCTTACAATGCTATTAAGAACATGTAAAAACAAAAAGGCTATTATCTTAAATGCAATTATAGGGATATCAGTTGGTTTATTTCCAGGTGGTTTTTATTTTCCTTATGAATTCTATAATGCTGTCGTATTATACTTTGTATTTTGCTTTACATCAGTATTCATAATCCAACTTATTTTGGCATTCCTATTTGTTAAAACTAATA
>JBHLPW010000031.1:0-56285 GCA_048939015.1 Promethearchaeota archaeon | reverse complement strand
ATAAAAAATCTTATTCTCTTTTAAATATCCTTGTTCCTCAAAATTCCAATCTTCGTTTAATGTTATTTTACCATCATCTTTAATGTATAATAATGGATAACCGCTTTTGTCTTTGGCAGCATTTCCATCTAAGTAACCCCATAATTTTTTTTTCTTACTCAAGTATTTTTTCCCGTCAATAAGGCCTATAACTTTATCCTTTTTCTTACCTTTTTCATATGCTTCAATCATTAAATTCACCCATATAATAATATATAAAGAAAATAAGTATAAAAAAGCTAGACCTAATATTACTTAAAGGAATTATACTAATTTCAATTGTCATTAAATTAAAATGCTATTTTGCCCCAAATGTGGAACTCGTAATAAACCTACGTATAATTATTGTCGTAAATGTGGAACTAAAATCAAATTCTCAATTGAAGATATTAAACCAACTAAAAAAGAAATTTCTCAGTACAAGATTAACGATTTCATTACACTAAAACTTGAACATGGTAAAACTGTAATTTATGTTAAGAATGAGAAATTTCTCCAATGTAAATACTTATTAATCGAAATTCCCAAAGAAAATGTCAATGATTTCGAGGATTTGATGTCCATTGATGATGTAAGTGAAAGACTCGATCATTCTTTAGAATATGAGATGAAATATAATAAATTAATTCCTGAAGTTGAATTCTGGGGACATGCTTCTAATCTTCAAGCATGGTCTGAAAATCTATATGATACTAGTTTACTTCATAGTAATTTAGCTTTTCCACTTCTCAAAAAGTTGACTGATGTCGGAGATCCAACTGCAAAAAAAGTGTTTAAAGATGAAATTGCTGAAAGACTTACCAATCTCTATACAAATGTTGCTCATTATCTAATACAAGAAAATTACCTTGAATATTTTAATAAAGAAGAAATTGAGTTATTGATGGAAATACTTTTCGAACAACTAAAACATAAGTTTGTTAAAAAATACAAGAATAATCTTGACCAATCTGAATTAGAAGCCTTGTTAGAAATAATTCATGTTAATCTGATCAACTCTAAGATATTTTTGACTAGTCGTTTAAAATCTATTGATTTAATTAATAAACAAACCCAAATGGGATTCCTTTCTCAAAGCAATAAAGTAATTACTTTAGGATTTAATCGATGTGGATTAAAAAGACTACCCCCCTCAATAGGAGATTTTGAACATTTGAAACAACTCTATTTAACTGAAAATAATTTAAATTATCTTCCTTCATCAATAGGAACTCTAATTTCTCTGAAAAAATTAGATTTAAGTGATAATCACCTAATTCAACTTCCTGAAGAGATTGGAAATCTAAAAAATCTAAAAGAATTGCTTTTAAATCATAATTTACTTCAAAAATTACCTGAATCAATATTAAAATTAAAAAATTTGGAAATCCTATCTATGTGGGGCAACCAATTAAAAATTCTCCCACCTAATGTAGATAAAATGGTGTCATTAAGAGTTTTAGGATTAAGTTTCAATCAACTTGAAAAATTTCCTATCTTTTCCTCCAAAATGTCAAATCTCGAAACTTTAGATCTAAGTAATAATAAAATTACGGTTCTTCATGAAAATATAAGTTTTCTTGAAGTATTAAAAGTTTTATGGTTAAACAATAATCCAATAAAAAAAATCTCTGCTTCATTATTAGATCTTCATTCTCTTACAGATTTATATATTGTAAACACACCGTTGGCTATTGAGAAAGGAGAAAAAACAAATAGCATCTTAGATAATCTAAAAACACAAGGGATTAATATTTGGAAATAAACCATGAGATTAAGGATTATTCCTTTTTTCCTATAATATTACTCATACTTCATAATTATTAGAAAAAATAAAAAAAAAGATAAGATTCGATAACAATCGCAAAAACAGATTTTTACTAATTATTATTTACTTCTTATATTATATTACTTTTTATTGATTTACAAAAACTTATTACTTAAAAGCGGAAATTTCTTCCTCTGCCTCGATTATATGGATTAGGAGGAGCTTTTTCGGTTACTACTACATTGCTAGCTTGAGGCCCCTTTTGGCCATCAACGATTTCAAATTCTACCTTATCATTTTCATTTAATGTTTTGTATTCATCATCTCTACCTGATAATGCAGTATAATGAACAAAAACATCAGCACCTTCTTCCGAATTTATAAATCCATAGCCCTTACGGCTATTAAACCATTTTACTGTTCCTTTTACCAAAATTTTTCAACTAAAATTTTATAGTTTTGCATAAAATTCTTTATTTCTAAAGAACTGTTAAAAAAAAAGAAAGCAAAGATAATAAATTTTGACTTTTTTGGGATGAGAAAACTTCCTATTTATCGATTTTTAAGTTATGACATACTTTTTATCATGCTAATAAAAATAATTATAAAACTATTAAAAAATGAAATTAAAGGAAGTAATATACAAACGGAGAACAATTCGAGACTTTACTGAGGAACCTATTAAGGAGGAGACTCTAACAAAAATTCTTATGGATGGGATGCAAGCTCCTAGTAATAGTCATATGAGAAAATGGGAATTTATAATCGTTAAGGAACAGGAATCACGAATGAAACTGGTTGGAGATGATGGAGAACGATTAATTAAATTGAGAGATCCAGAACAAATACTTGATGATTTAGGTTTTAAAGATAAATATCAAAGGGAAATGTATAAATATTCTATCCCAAAACAAGCAAAAATGATTCTGACTGCTGGAGCAGTTGTAATCCCCATTTACCACCAACCATTTCCATTGCTGGAACCTAAAGAACGTATGCATTTAAACTACTTTGCTTCAATTTGGATGTGTATAGAAAATATACTTTTATCCGCTGTCGAAGAAGGGATTTTTGGGGTTCCTTACATTCCTAAATATCCAGAAAAAATTAAAAGTATTTTAAAAATACCGGAAAATTATGAGTTTCCTTGTATCTTAGCCATAGGATACCCTAAACCTAATGCGAAGTCATTTCCACCTGATCCAATTAAAATCAATGAACGACTTCATTTCAATTCTTGGTAGAATAAAGTGATTGTCATAATGAAGTAGAATTAATATTGAAGTTAATGACAAATTAGAGCATAATATACTTAAATAGTAAGATCCTTGTCATCATTAATTATTATTATAGATTAAAATATGTTGTCTAATAATCGATTTAAAATCTATTTAATTGGACTTGTTTCTCTCGTTATTGTTCTACTTACACCTTATGGTTTCCACATAGATTTAGGGCCTGGACCGAACGGTCTAATGGCAATTCTTTGGGAATATTGGGATTTTTCTATAATAAGATGGTTTACAGTGCTGGAATATTTTCCGTATTATTTTTTCAGGTTTATCGTAATCTATTACTTGTTAAAATATATCATGGATAAAGCAACTTTAAAAAAAACAATAATTATGGGAATTATAAGCGAATTAATTCCATTATTAATTTCCATTCCAGGAGTACTGATACTTAATCAAGACGGAGAAAATTATATTCCTATAATGATTTCAATTCCAATTTTACTCATTTTCCATCTTACTGTAGTTTTTATATTCCAATTTTACAAAAAGAAGGAAAATCTCTTATAAGGTATAAAAGAATATTAGATTAAAGGTAATGAAAAATAAAAGGTGGAACCTTTATTTCTACCTCCAGATTCAACCCAAATATCTCCACCGTGTAATTCAATAATCTTTTTAGATATATATAATCCAAATCCAGAACCTTCGGCAATAATATCTAATCCCTGACCATATCTTTCAATTTTTCCAAATTGTGTAAAAATTCTGACTTTTTCTTCCTCTGTAAAGCCAATTCCATTATCTTTTATAGAAAGGATTATGAACTTATCTGTAATCTCAGATTTAATCTCTATTAAACCACTTGGAGGTGTATACTTGACTGCGTTATTTAATAAATTACTAATTACTTGGTGAATCTGTTCCTTCTCAAACTGAGTTATTAAAGTATCGTGTATTTCTACTTTTATGGTATGATTTCTTAGTCTTGAGAATCCCTTAATCTCATTGACACATAAATTAACCAAAAAGGTGAGATCTTCTTTTGATTTATATAATTCAATTGTACCTGATTCTAATTCAGCAGTTTTTAGAATATCTCCAATAAGAGACTCAAGACGCAAACAACCTTGTTTAATTTCATTTATTGTGGATATCACTAAAGCATCAAGTTTATCTCTATGCACTTCAAGTAAGAGTTCTGAAAATCCTTTAATTGATACTAAGGGAGTTTTTAACTCATGTGAAGTTCTCCTAAGTAATTCAGATTTCAACTGATTTAATTTAACTAATTCCTGTTGTGCTTTAATTCTTTCTGTAATATCAATTTGTGTAATTAAATCTGCTGGTCGACCTTCATACATCATGGTTTTTGAGAGATTATCAACCCAAAATAAATCCCCATTTTTTTTTATACACTGAATAGGGTAATGAATGATAACATCTGGATCACCAGTCTGCTTTTTTATTAATTGCTCTCTCACAGTATCTAATGATTCTTCTGCTATAGTTTTTAATAATTCACGTGGTCCCCAATTTAACATTTCTTCTGTTGAATATCCATATAAATTTGCCATTTCCTGATTTATATATTTAATAGTATCATCTTGTATGATACATATAGCCAAGAGAGATTCTTCTGTGATTTTTCTGAATTTTTCTTCCGATTCTTTTAATCTTTGTTGAGATATTTTTTTATCAGTTATATCATGAATAGTAACAAAATCAGCCAGTTCTCCCCGATAATTAATACTTTTTGAGAAAAGTTCCAGCCAAATCATTTCTCCATTCTTTTTTATACCTCTAAATTCATATTGATTAAGAACATCTGATTCACCTAACTGTTTTTTCCTGGCCTGTTCAGCAACTATTTGTCTATCTTCAGGATAGATAACATTAAGAAAACCTCCTTCACCCCAATTAATAATCTCTTCTATTGGGTATCTAAAAATATCAGCAAGTTGCTTGTTGACATATTTAACAAGATTATTTTGAATTATAGCAATACCTAAAAATGATTGTTCTGTAAGTGTTCTGAATTGTTCTTCAGATTCTTTAATTTTATTCTCTGCTTCTATTTTATCGGTAATGTCAATTACCATTGCTAAATCTGCAAAACGACCTTCATAAGTTATAGTTTTCGAGAAAATTTGTGTCCATCTAATTTCCCCATTTTTCATTATTGTTCTATATCGATACTGATGGGTCACGTCTGGATCGCCTATTTGCTTTTTACGAGCTTGTTCCCTCACGAACTCTCGATCTTCAGGATAGATTGCTTTTAAAAATTCATAAGGACCCCATTCTTTCATCTCTTCTGTCGAATATCCATTCATCTCAGAAATCCTATCATTAAAATATTTAAATAACCCATCTTGTATGATGATTATCCCCATAAATGACTGTTCTGCGATATTTCTAAATTTTTCTTCTGATTCCTTTAACTTTTGTTCTGCTTTCTTCCTTTCCGTAATATCAATACTAATATTCATCCCTGCTGGTTTTCCATTAAAAATCATTGAGCGTGTGTAAAACTCAGTCCACTGTATTTTACCATTTTTTTTAACCGTCTTAAGTTCCTTATTTATAGGGCTTTTTGATTCACCTGATTGATTTATTCTAGCAATCTCTATAGCTATCTCTCTAGAATCTGGATGAATTACATTAATGAAATATCCTGGAGGCCATTCTTCAACCTCTTCTTTGGTATATCCAAAGTAATCAAGTATTCGCTGATTTACGTATTTTATTTGATTGTCTTGAAGAATGGCTATTCCTACTACGGATTGTTCTGTTATAGTTCTAAATTTATCTTCAGATTCTCTTAATTGTTGTTCAGCTTTTTTCTGTTCGGTTATATCTTGAATTATAGCTTGAAAGAAATTTTGTTCTCCTATTTTAAAATAAGATATTGCAGTTTTAATCCATGCAATGCTCCCATCTTTTTTTTCTACATCCAATTCTTGTGGTTCTATTTCAATTCCTTTTATTATTACTTGAAATCTCTCCATTAACTTATTTATCGTGCTTTTCGAATAAAAGGGTAATTCTAAGTAATTTTGACCAACTAAATCCTCTACAGAATATCCAAAAATTTTCTCAGTTGGTAAGTTGCAATCTATAATTTTTCCAGTCAAATCTATTAATGCAATCGCATTTGGAGAATTCTCAAATAGATTTCGATACCTTTCTTCAGATTCCCTTATTTTATTCTCTGCTTCAATTTTATCGGTAATATCAATAGTCATTACAAAATCTGCTGTTTTTCCTTTATAATTAATAGTTTTTGAGAAATTCTCAACCCATCGTATATCTCCATCTTTTTTAATTAATCTATATTGGTAATGGGTAACTACATCCGGATCACCTGATTGTTTTTTACGTGCTTGTTCAATTACAAAATCTTTATCATCTGGGTGAATTACTTTAGAGAATTCATAGGGTTCCCAATTCTGAATCTCTTCATCTGAATATCCATTTAAATTTCTTGCTTGCTCGTTATAATATTTAAATACTCCATCCTGCATTATGATAATACCCATAAATGATTGTTCCGCGATTGTCCTAAATTGTTCTTCTGATTCTTTAAGTTTTTGTTCAGCTTTTGTTCTTTCAGTAATATCTATTAATGTAACTAAATCAGCGGGTCTTCCACCATATTTGAATGATTTTGAGAAATTCTCTACCCAAATTATCTCTCCAGATTTTTTAATTCCTCTGTATTGATAATGTTCAGGAATATCTTTTTCACCCTGCTGTTTTTTATCTAATTGATTTAAGATATAAGTTCTATCCTCTGGATATATAGCTCTAACAACATCTTTCAAATTCCATTTCATCATTTCTTCTATGGAATATCCAAAAATATCAGCATAGATCTGATTAATATATTTGATTTTATTATCTTGGGCGATACAGATTCCCATTAGTGATTGTTCTGTAATAGTTTTGAACTTTTCTTCAGATTCTTTTAGTTTCTGTTCTGCCTTCATATGTTCGGTTATATCTGTTAAAAAAGCATAAGTCCCTTTATAATTCCCCTCATCATTAAAAATAGGTGTAGCTCTTAATCGTAAATAAACATTATTACCACTTTTATGGATAAACAAGGCATCACGTTCCTCAGAAATCCCTTTCTTTCGTTTTTCTAAATGGAACCTAGTTAGATCAGCTGTTTTTTCATCCATGAATGTAAATAAAGATTTTCCAATCATTTCATCATTTGTATACCCTAATAATTTCGCCATACTTGCATTAACTAATACAGTATTAGCATCTTCATCTATTACCCATACACCTTCTAAAGAATTTTCAATAAAATAACGATAATTCTCGTCTATCTCTCTATATTGGTTATTGTTTTCTTCAATTTTCCTTTCCATAAGGGATACGATCTTTTGAAAATCTTCATCAGGATTTTTTAGTAGACTCTTCAAATTTTCACTTTCAGAAGGAGAGAAAATATTTATTTCGAGACTAGTCATAAATTATCATCCGAATAAGTATATAACAAAAATCTTCAAATAAAAAAATTATATTTTGATAATAATGTTAAATATTTTTAAAAACTCGCATTTCAAAAAATAATATAATATTTTATTGCGCTTTACTTCTTCTTTCAATATAAGAAATGAGTTAATTTATTAATTTTTAAAGAAATAATTTTTAATTAGACACATTTTTTTTGGTTCTCATGCCTAAATCTGAATTTTATGATATAATCAAAAGTGATGATATTAGAGTTTCAATACCAAAAACAAGTCATTTCAGTATAGGAACTTCTCCCTATTATGCACACCAACACGGACTCGCAGTTGACATATATCAAAACTTAACTTTAAAAAGCTATGATGTATTAAGCCCAATTTCAGGAAAGATATTCAAAATTAAGCCCTTGAGGGCTCCTAAACCAAAGTTTCCTGATGGAGTTGATAAAGATTATTTACTTTTAATTAGTAATTTTAATAATCCTGATATTCTTTGGAAAATTATGCATATTAAACCATACCATAAAGAGGGAGAAACTATTGAAGTAGGTGATATATTAGGAGAAACAATTCGCAATGGTTATTTTGCATATTGGTCTAGCCCTCATTTGCATCTAGAGATAAGATCTGTAAATGATGCTGTTCGGGCAAGAGGTGGGATTAACTTTTCATTAGCACTTAAAGAAAAACATAAGAGTCAAGCTATAAGTGAGAATGTAAATACAAATCGAATTCCAGTTACAATTCACTCCATTTATCCCGAAATGATACTTGTAAGTATGCCAAAAAATTTTTATCGCAAAATTTTACCAATTTATGGTGTTATTACTAAAGTTGGTAATAAAGAATGTATTTTAGATGGAGGGGTTCCACACTATAAAATTGGTACGGTTATTTCACAACAAGATTTCAACTCTGATCCCTCTCAATCAATTTTCATGGGAAATAAAAAAATTGGCTCTTTACATGAAATAAATGGGCAGTTTGGATTTTTCAAATTTAGTAATGTTAAATTTCTATTAAATAATATAGAAATAAGAGGAATTTCCTTATATTTAGCCAATTTTCTACCACTGATAAAGATAATTCCATATACAAAGAACGAGTTTTCATTTACACCTAACTCAATTCAATATCTCAGCATAATTTAAAAAAAAGATTTTTTAGATAGACTTAAAGCTTATCATTAAATTCCTTAATCGCTTCAAATGTAGCAACAATATTTTGAGGTGGTACATCCGGTAAAATATTATGTATAGCACTCCAAACGTATCCTCCTCCAGGAAAGAATATATCAAGTAATTCAAATACATGCTTTTTAACTTCTTCAGGTTTTTTTCTATTAATAACATTACGTGTATCTACACCTCCTCCCCAAAATGTGATATCATCACCAAAATTCTCTTTTAGAAATTTTGGATCCATATCCCTTGCACTTATTTGAACTGGATTGAGAATATCAATTCCTGTTTCAATTAAATCTGGTATTAATGGTACAATAGAGCCACAAGAATGGTAGAAAATTTTCATAGCGCTGTTCTTTTTAATAAAATCGCAAATCTCAGTTATTCTGGGTTTAAAAATATCTCGAAATAGTTTAGGACTAATAAAAGGACCTTTATTTTCTCCAAGATCATCACCAATTTTAATAACATCGATAATGTCTCCTACATAACCACATATTACACTTAGTGAATTTAAAAAGAAATCAAGAAGAAAGTCAAGGAACTTTTCAACTTTAGACCTGTTTCGTACTACGTCTATTAAGAATCTATCTAATCTTCTAAAAGAATTTGCAAATTCGAAAGAAGTACTCCCTAAATTAAGTGCTATTAACCTATTCGATTGTTCTTTTAAAGTTATGGCATTTTGTTTTAAAGTTTTCCAAAATTTTTTTTGACCAATATTACTGAATGGAGGAGTGGTTACAGCCGCCCAAGGATTTTTATTAATCATTTTTTGAAATTCTAAATAAGTTGCAGGGTAATCCTCCTTACATGGGTAATACATCTGATCAAAAACTAAAGCATCTTTTGTCATCCTAGCAATTATTGTGCCATCACTATGGAGAATATCATAAGAATCATCAGGATTATGTATAAGTCGAATCCAGTTAGGATACTGCAAATCATAACCATTCACATGAATGTCATACCAATCCTCATCTTGAGTATTAAAGGTCCTTCCAATATCAAGAATATCAACGTTAAATAAATCAAGAATGTTTTTCTCGGGGATAGCTAATTGTTGCATAAGGTCATAAACTTTCACGTGCCCTGAATTTATTCCAAGATGTTGTTTTAAGTTATAGTAGGCGATCGCAGAAATACCTGTAACTGGAGTTCCACCAAGGTCTATTGGTACTCTATCTGGTTCTTTATGATTAATGCTTGCGAGTACACATTCTCGTGATTTCATTCTATTGTTATTTCAAATTATTAATTGAATTATTTAACACACTTTCAAATTTATCGCAGATAAAATCAGCATCTTCTTTAGTAATAATGAGTGGAGGTTTTATTTTTAATAAATTCCGCTTTATCAACTTTCCTGTTCCGCTTAAATATGGCATGCTAGGTCCAAAATAAATATTCTGTCTGATACCTTCATGAAGTATTTCTTCCATCAGATCTGTATAAGGTTCTCTTGACTTACTATCTTTTACTAACTCAATTCCTATGAATAAACCTGGACCACGAATATCTCCTATCATGTCATATTTCTCTTGGAGTTCCTTTAATCGTTTAGTGATTTGTTTTCCTCGTTCTTCACAGTTATCTCCAATTTTAGCTCTTTCAATAACCATAATTGAAGCAAGACCCGCTGTACATCCTATTGGTGTATTACAAAATGTAGTATGATCTTCAGTAGGACCAAATCTTTTATTTATCTTTGTGGATACAATCATAGCTCCTAAAGGAAATCCTCCTCCAATCGCCTTAGTGAAACACATCATGTCAGGTGATACATCAATTCCAAGTTCTTTTTCATACTTCTCTGTTAAAGTAAAGTGTTTACCTGTTCTCCAAACTCCTGTTTGAGATTCATCATATATTATAAATATCTTCTCCTCTTCACATACTTCTCTTAACTTGATAAGAAAGTCTGGTGGAAAAGGGACATGGCCCCCTGCGGCTTGCCAAGGTTCCAAAATAACTCCTGCTAGCCTTCTTGAAGTTAAACCCATTAAATATTCTTTTACAAGATTAAAGCACTCTAAATTACATTGAGGATCTTTTTCACCGTATAATCCATTTTTATAATTCCATAAACACCGATAGCAATATGGCTGTGGTACCCTTGTAAAGAAGTCGACTCCAACAGGTTTATACCTGGTAATTGCGTGGAAAGGCTGAGATGCTGTTGCCATTGCCAAAGTATTTCCATGATATCCCCCTCGAAAAGTTAAGAAATGATCTCCACCTCTGGATGCCACCATTGCAAATTTTACAGCCGATTCAATTGCCATACTACCCCCTTCATTATTAATTGCAACTCTTCCGCCTTTTAATCTGCCAGGACATAATTCAGATAGTTTATTGATAAACTTAGCTCTAGAGGGAAATACACCTTCTGATTTAATATGAGTAACTCTTTTCATTTGTTCTGCGACGGCATAATTTACATCAGGATGAGCAAACCCCAATGCTAAGGACCAATACTGAGCTGTACAGTCAAGCACTTCTGATTTTTCTCCTGTTTTAAAGTCCCTTATAACAACCCAAGGAGAACCTGGTTCTTTTGCTTCTATAAAAACATTGCTATCATAATAATTTTGTAATAAATGCTTGTCAAATAATAATAATTCTTCCTCATTCACGCCTGATGAAATTGCTCTTAATTCCTCCTTACTTAATACTTTAGGATTAAATTCAACCATTTTGACTCACAACTATTTGAATTTGATTTAAATTTATATAATAAAAGAATGGATTAAAAGTTTTAAGACTTTTAAACAAAAAAAGTTAATATTTTAATATTTTGTTATTTCTCCCATTTTAAAAGGAATTTTTTTGCTTTCTTCACTGTGCTAGGACTACTACTATCTAATTGACTTTTAACAAAATCTAAAATTTTCTTTTTATCCTTTATCTCCTCAAAATATTCATCGAAACTCTCAATAATATCTCCCTTTATTAAGTCCTTGCGACTTGGATTATGTTGAGTTTTGTTTATATTTAGTAAAATTTCAGTGATTCTTGAACTTAGAGAAGGTTTAGCTTTCACAATTCTACCAGTATAAATAGCGAGTTTTCGGCTAACAATTACACTTTTATCATCAATAAATTGAAAAAATAGTTCAAAGATATCTTCAAATTTATTCTGATTATCTACTAATGTTAAGTTTGAAATTGTAGAAATTGCTATAGATTTATGATAAGCATTATTGGAATTCAATAATTCAGTAAAGAAATCCCATTCAGGATATATGATCATTGGATGTTTTTCACTTAAAATTTCTAATGCAATTGCATTTGGGTATCTAATAGAATCAACTTTATTTGTAACACCCTTCAAGATAGTTGAAAGATTGTTTTTGTGTTCTAATATTGACTTGACTATATCCTTTGCTTGGATCTCAGCATCTTTTTTTGTTATTGTCATATTCAATAAAATGTTAGATTTGTTAAAAAAGACTAGTTGGTGTTAAATTTTAAGTTTTTAATCTTTTTTTTCAATCAAAGGAAGAGTGAAATAAAAAGTAGATCCTTTATTTCTTCCACCAGATTTTACCCTTATCATTCCCCCATGTAATTCAATGATTTTTTTAGTAATATATAATCCTAAACCGGATCCTTCAGTTATAAGATCAAGTCCTTGCCCGTATCGTTCAATTTTTCCAAATTGAGAAAATAAACGCTTCTTTTCTTCAGTTGTAATTCCAATTCCATTATCTTTTATTGAAATTAAAATATAATCTTGTGTTAAAGCAGATTGAATTATAATTTTTCCGTCAGGAGGGGTGTATTTAATTGCGTTACTAAGTAAATTACTTATAACTAAGTGGATTTGATCTGGTTCAAACCAAGTGATTAACTTGTCATGAATTTCAAGGCTAATTTCATGATTTCTTAACCTAATTAAACCTTGTAGCTCCTTTATACACAATTTTATAAGAAAAGATAAATCCTCCTTTCTTTTTTTTATTTCAACTGATTCAGTTTCTAATTCTGAAGTTTTCAAAATATCTTGTATCAGATTCTCAAGTCTTTCGCACCCAAGTTTGATTTCACGAACAGTAGCTAGCACATAGTCATCTAACTTTTCTTTATGTACTGTTAATAAGAGATCAGAAAAACCCTTAATTGATACGAGCGGTGTTTTTAATTCATGAGAGGTTCTTCTAAGTAGTTCAGATTTTAAATTGTTGAGCTTTATTAATTCTTGCTCAGCTTTCTTCTTTTCAGTGATATCCATGATAGTGATTAATTCTGCTGGCTTCCCTCGATAAATGATGGATTTAGAGAATTGATCAATCCACTTTAATTTGCCATATTTAGTAAACGCTCTAAAAGAATAGAACTTTTTAAAGTCGGGTTCACCAGCTTTTAATTTATTACGATATTCTCTTAGATTATCCAAATCTTCGGGAAAAATAAGTTTCAAAAGATCATCTTTTGTCCAATTATGAACATCTTCATGAGAAAAATCGAAAATTTGAAGTAATGCTTCATTCACATATTCAACTTTATCATCTTGGATTATCAGGGTTCCTATAAACGCTTGTTCTGCAATCGTTCTAAAATTTTCTTCAGATTCTTTTAATTTTTGCTCAGCTAATTTTTGTTGAGTAATATCTGCCAGAAAGGCATAAGCACCCTCATAATTACGCTGTTTATCGAATATGGGAGCTGCTCTTAATCTTAAATAGACTTTATTTCCATTCTTATGTAAATATTCAGCATCCCTCTCATCGGCGATACCTAACTTTCTTCTTTTAATTTGTTTTTTTGTTATTTCAATTTGATCTTCATCAATGAATGAAAATAAGGACTTTCCAATCATTTCATCAACAGTATAACCTAAAATCTTTGCCATAGTAGGATTCACTAGTATTGTATCTGCATTTGAATCTATAACCCAAACTCCTTCTAATGCATTTTCAATTAAATAACGATATTTTTCTTCAGATTCTTTTAATTTTTGTTCTGCTTTTATCTTGTCTGTAATATCAATAGTAGTTACTAAATCTGCAGGCTTTCCATCAAAATTTATTGTTTTAGAGAAGTTTTCAATCCACCGAATCTCATTATCCTTCCTTATTAAGCGATATTGATGTTGAGGAGTAACATCTGGATCTCCTGATTGTTTTTTCTTAGCTTGTTCCAAAATAAAATCTTTATCTTCTGGATGAACAACTTTCATGAACTCATATGGTCCCCAGTTTAGTATTTCTTCTTCTGAATAACCATTAATTTGTGAAACACGTTCATTAATATACTTAATTAGTCCATCCTGTATTACTAATATACTCATAATTGATTGTTCGGTAATACTCCTAAATTTTTCTTCTGATTCTTTTAATTCACGATCAGCTGACACTTTTTCTGTAATATCTTGAAAAATTACTTGAATATATTTTTGTTCACCAATTTCAATAGTAGATGCTTGGAAATTAAACCATAATGATACTCCTTCCTTAGTTTTTGTTTCCAGTATGAAGGGTTCTACTTTTCCCTTTTCTATTACTTCTTTGTGCTTTTTTATTAAAAGTAATATATTTTCTGAATCAAACCTGCTAACATTTTGAAAATTCTTTCCTATCAATTCTTCTTTTTCATAACCAAATCTTTTTAAAAACAATTGATTTACATCTAGAATAATTCCCTCCTTGTTTAGTAGTATTATCATATTTGGAGAATTTTCGAATAAATTTCGAAACTTTTTTTCAGATGCTACTAATTTTTCTTCAGCCTCCTTCTGATCAGTAATATCTCTCAAAATAGTAATGACTTGATTAACCTTGCCTTCCGTTTTTATCGGGATCTTTGAGGTTTCAGTATAAAGAAAACGATCAAATGGTTTTGTTGCCTCAGTAGTGACTAAAACGCCTCCATTTTGGAAGATTTTATCATATTCATTATAAACTTTATCATAATCTAAGAATGGAAATACCTCGAAAATGGTTTTACCTATAATCTCAGAATCTATCTTTAATTTTGTGAGCCAATTTATCATAGCAGGATTTTGATACATAATTCTTAAGTCTCTATCAACCACATGCATAGGATCATTTAAGGAATTAAGAATCGTAAGATATTGTTGTTCAGAATTAGTTGAATTATTGATATATGTCATTTGAAATCATCTTTAATCTCTTATAAATTAGATTTAATTAGATGTATGAATCTTTACTGAATGAAAAAAGAGGATCTATTTAACAATTTGCACTATATATAAAAAACGAGTTATAGTAATAGATTAAAATTCAATAATCAATACTGTTCATAAAAAATGTTACACGCGCCTAGAAATATTTTAATATAAGCTTATATATACTCTTTATAAGGATGTTTTCAAATAAGACTGCGTTTAAGGTGAATTTAATGATTGAAATGTCAGTAGTTGATTTACTCGCAGTTTTATTATTATCTTGAGCGATACAAATCCTTAAGCTCTTTCTCTTTTATAATATCCTCGGATTTGTTCGCTTGTCGAGTAATTATAATTGAAAGAGTTAAAGATTTATAAAAAAAAATTGATTGGAATAATTGATGAAAAAATGTACGAACCACAAAAGATTGAGAAGAAATGGCAAGATAGATGGGAAGAAGCAAAAATATTTGAAGCAAATCCAGAAAGTAAAATAGACAAAACATTTATTACTTCTCCTTATCCCTACGCATCAGGTCCTACTCACATTGGTCATGGGAGGAGTTTTGTCAATGGAGATATATTTGCTAGGTATTATCGAGCTAGAGGATATAATGTTTTATATCCAATGGCTTTTCATATCACAGGTACCCCTGTTTTAGCGATTTCATCATCTATTGAAAGAGGAGATCAAATTCAAATAGAACGGATGAAAGAATACGTATCACTACATACAAATGATCAGAAAAAAGTGGAAGAAATTGTGAATAGTTTCGTGGATCCATGGAAAATTGTGAACTATTTCTCAAATACGATTAAATTGGATTTCAAATCTATAGGAATGAGTCTAGATTGGCGTAGGGAATTCACGACAGGAGATAAAATATATAATAAATTCATTGAATGGCAATATTTTCATTTAAAAGAAAAAGGTTATATTGAAAAAGGTGAATATCCTATCTTGTATTGCCCTAGAGATAAAAATGCTGTAGGAGAGGATGACATTGCTAGTGGAGATGAGCTAGATCTTAATATTAATGAATTTATTTGTATAAAATTTCCATTTGAAGATGGATTCCTTGTTGCATCAACTTTAAGACCAGAAACAGTTTATGGAGTAACTAATATATGGATAAAACCAAAAGGAGATTATATTAAAGCTAATGTAAATGGTGAAATATGGTTTATCTCTAGAGAAGCTACTAATTTATTAGAAAATCAAAACAAAGAAATTAATATTATAGAAAAGTTTAAAGGAAGTAATCTTATTGGAAAAAATGCTAGGGATGTCTATGGAATTAAAGAAATTCCAGTTTTACCAGGAGATTTTGTAGACACAGCAACAGCTACAGGTGTGGTTTATTCCGTTCCTGCCCATGCCCCTTATGATTACATCGCATTAATTGATTTGCAGAAAAATAGTCAAATAATTGAAAAATTTAATTTAGATAAGAGGTCAATTGAATTAATTTATCCGATTCAAATTATTGAAATAAAAGGATTTAGCGATTTTCCCGCAAAAATTTATTGTGAACGAAATAATGTTGAATCTCAATTAGATAAAGAAAAATTAGATCTAGCAACCAGTGAGAATTACAAAAATGAGTTTTATAATGGTATACTTAATGATAAATGTGGTAAATACCAATGTATGAAGGTTAGTGATGCTGCACGACAGGTCACAGAAGATCTAATAGAAGAAAATAAAGCAGATAAAGTTTATATTCCTATAACTAAAAAACTTAAATGCAAGTGTGGAGCTGATATTATAGTATCAATTCTTAAAGATCAATGGTTTCTGAATTTTAATTCGGGAGATTGGAAAGAAAAAGCATTCGATTGTCTTAATAAGATGAAAATTATACCAAATAAATATCGATTAAACTTTGAAAACATTTTTAATTGGCTTGAAAAAAGACCTTGTGCGAGAAAAAGAGGTTTAGGAACGAAATTGCCTTTCAATAAAGATTGGATAATAGAGTCTCTTAGTGATTCAACCATATATATGGCATTTTATACAATTTCATATAAAATTAGAGAATATCAAATTAAACAGGAACAATTAATTCCTGAATTTTTTGATTTTGTATTTTTAGAGAGAGGAGATATTCAGAAAATTTCAAAACAGACGAAAATAAGCGAAAAAATACTTCTAGAACTCCAAAAAGAATTTGTATATTGGTATCCGGTTGACCATCGCCATACAGCAATTATGCATATTTCTAATCATTTAAGTTTTTACATATTTCATCATGTTGCTATATTCCCTGAAAAATTTTGGCCAAAAGTTATAAGTCTGATTGAACCTGTTAATGTAGAAGGTCAGAAAATGGGTAAATCAAAAGGAAATCTAATTCCATTGGCTGAGATTCAAAAAAGTTATTCTGCGGATTTATTTCGGTTTTATATCTCTCACGGTGCTGACTTTGGAGTGTATATGGATTTTCGAGAAAAGGAAATAGAAACAGTGAAAAACCATATAACAAAATTTTATAGCTTTATTTCTGAAAAATTAGGTCAATCCAAAAATTTTGCTCCAATTTTTAATGATATTGGCTCTAAATATTCAAAAGTAATGCTCTCTAAGGTTATTGGAAAATTTATTGAGGCCAAAACAGCTTTAGAAGAATATAATATACGTAAATATCTTCAGATATCTTTTTACGAAATTTTCAATCTGATACAGGAATTTTATAGGGATACTGATGATATGAATGATTTTCATATCGTGTTCAAATTGATTTATAAGGACTGGTTAAAGATACTTTCCTTGACAATGCCTCATTTATGTGAAGAATTATGGGAAGCCTCTGGAAATGAAGGATTTATATCGAAAGCGGTTTGGGGAGATTTTAGTAATCAATACATTAATAAAAACCTTGAGAATGAATTTGAATACATCTCAAACATTATTGAGGATATTTTTAATATAAAGAAAATAATTACATCAGAGAACTCCAATGATATCTTTTTATACACTGCTCCTGAATGGAAATATCGGATAGTAGAATTGATTTTACTGAAAAAAGATAATTTTAATGAAATAATGTTAATATTAAAAAATGAGAAAAAGCTGCTAGTCCAAAAAGAACTTGTTCCTTTCATAAAAAGTCAGATAAAGGATAGAATTTGGGAAAAGAAGATTCCTCAAATCAATGAAACCGAATTAATTAAAGATTATACATTTTATATAGAAAAGCGTGTAAATTCCAAGATCATTTTAAATTCTGATTTCGATCCGAAAAATAGAGCTGAAAGAGCAAAACCATTCAAACCAGCTCTATATATAAACATATAAACAAATTTCAAAACTTTTTATAATTTATTTTTCTCAATCACATTTAAAATGTCTAAATATCTAAGAATTTCTTTTGAATCACTTTTACCAATGCAATAATCCAATTGCTTAGTGAAATATTGGTTTAAAATTTTCATTTGGGGGCTAGAAATAATGAATTTTGAACCTTCTTCTATTTGTTTATCGAATATAGTGTCTTTTACTTCTTCAATGTTTGTATTGATGATTTGAAGCGCAATCCACTCAAAAACATCATCAATATTTTCATTTGTTTTTGCTGACGTTTCCATATAATAAACACCTAATTCCTTAGCCAATTCCATACCTTCTTCGGTAGAAACTACTCTTGAGGTGTCTAGATCAACTTTATTTCCGACAAGGATCAAAACTATATGAGGTAATGCAACTCTAGTGATGATATCAGACCATTTCTTAACATTATCAAATGTTTCTCTATTTGTTATGTCGAAAACAATAATTCCTGCACGAGAATCTGTTAAGTAATCTGGCCATAGTCGCTCAAATTGGCTTTGGCCAGCAAGATCCCATATCATAAATCTTACTGAGGTACCTAATTCTTTAAATTCACATTCTTTCTTTGAGATATATGTTCCAATTGTTCCTTTATAATCTGCTCGAAATATCCCATGAACATACCTTTGAGCCATACTTGTCTTTCCTACTCCACCATCTCCAATTAAAGAAAGTTTATAAACATATTTGGGTGAATGAGATTTACTTTGGTAATATTCCATTTTACGTTTTATTTTTTCAAGTTCAGTATCTCGTTTGATTTTTGGAATTACAGGACTAACTGGTAATTCGCCATCAATAATTCTCGCAACCTTATCCGCTGTTAAATAAGTATAAGGAAATACATCATCAACTAACGCTGTATGATTGAGAATTGACACTAATACATGATCAGATCCCGCTTCACAAAATATAAAACGATATTTATCAGTATCGAAAGTTCCGGCGCCGAAAGTTCCAAGATCAAAATCTTGAGTTAATTTTTTTAATACTAACTCAACTAAAGAACTAAATGCTCCAATAAACTTTTTTTCATCTGATTTATCAGAATCTCTAGTATAGATTTCGACAATTAAACCATCGCGATCCACTACAAGAACAGAAACTAAATTATCTCCTACCTCTTGCATATACCATTTAAATAACGTCATTAACTTTTCTTTATCAATATAAACCATCTTGTTTCAACATTTTATTATTTTGTAAGCAATATCAATTTTATCTTATAAAAAAATAATAGGGTGTGGATATTTGAATTCTTTTAAATGGAAATATTTAAATTAGCAAAAAAGTCTGTCTTATTTCTTTGTTATTCTCGGTAAGGAGAAATAGAATTTAGAACCTTTATCTCTTCCTTCTGATTCAACCCATATCTCTCCTCCATGGAGTTCTATGATTCTTTTCGATATGTAGAGGCCTAAACCTGATCCTTCAGATATTACATTCATACCTTTACCATACCGCTCAACTTTTCCAAATTTTTTGAATATTTTATCTTTTTCTGCTTCATTTAATCCGATACCATTGTCTTCAACAGATATTATAATATTATCCTCATTTACTTCAGATTTTATTGAAATTTTTCCATCCGGAGGGGTATATTTTATTGCATTGCTTAATAAATTCATGATTACCTCGTAAATTCTTTCTTTTTCAAATATGGTTATCAGATTATCGGGAATATCTAAGAATAATTTATGATTTCTCATCTCAATCATACCTCTTAAGTCTTTAATGCAAAATCTAATTAAAAAAGAAAGATCCTCCTCCATTTTATGTAATACTACTTCTCCAGTTTCTAATTCTGATGTTTCTAAGAGATCCTTTATCAATGATTCAAGTCGATAACATCCTTGTTTAATTTCATGTAATACAGAAATAGCGTAATAGTCAAGTAAATCATAATGTTGAGTTAGTAATAAATCAGTATAACCTTTAATTGAGACTAAAGGTGTTTTTAGTTCATGTGATGTTCTACTAATTAGTTCTGATTTTAATTTATTTACTTCTTTTAACTTCTCCTCAACTTTTTTCTTTCCTGTAGTATCAATGAGAGTTGCAAACACTGCTTTTTTACCTAAATAAATAATTGGTTTGGCAATAATTTCAAGCCATTTTATTCCCGATTTTGTATCTATTCTATATTCAAATTGTTCGGATGATCTAAAATTTTCACTTTGAACATTCTTCATCTTAGTGTTTATAAGTTTGAGATCTTCATTGTGAATGACTTTTACCAAATCTTCTGTAGACCAATTATTTATTTCTTTTAAAGGATATTCGAATATTTCTGCTACTGCTGAATTAGCAAACTTAATAAACCCTTCTTGCTGAATCATCAATCCAAGAGAAGTTTGTTCTGCTATATTTCTAAATTTTTCTTCAGATTCTCTCAATTTTTCTTCAGCTATTTTATAATCACTAATATCATAAACAATACCATCAACTCCACAAAATACCCCATTCTCATCAAAGAGGGAAATCTTACGATCATTAACCCATCGAATAGAGCCATCTTTCATGATAATTCGGTAAGTTTGTGATAATGCTATTGGTCTCTCGGACATTTTATTTCCTTGAGTTATAATTGATTTACTATCTTCTGGATGGATAATATCAATCCAATTTAGTTTTGCTAAGAGAAAGTCTTCCTCTTTATAACCTGAAATTACCTCACAATTAGAAAGAAACTCAACACTCCAATCTGATTTTCCTCTATAAACCATCCCTGGGATATTATTGACAACGGTTCTATATTTTTTTTCAGACTCTTTTAATTTTTCTTCAGTTTTCTTTCTCTCAGTTATGTCTATTAAACAAATTAGAACTAAATTTTCTCCAGCAAATTCAAGTGGAACAGTAGATAAAAGTAAATGTACTTTATTAACAATGCTACCAGGCAAGAGATGAAGTGTAGCTTCTATATTAATATGAGGTTTTTTAGACTTATAAGTTTCAAGAATAGTGTTATGAATAGTACAATTTTTACAATATTCACTAAAACCACATCCTCGGGGATCCTGCTCTGAATATAGGCAACGAAGAGCCTCACCTCCATGAATACCAAATACTTCCTCTTTTCGCCGATCTGTAAAATTTAATGCAAGTTTGTTAATTTTTCTGATACGGTGCTCTTTATCCACTAGAAGTATTGCTATTGGCATGAAATCGTATATAGCCGATAATTCTGCTTCACTTTGTTGAAGTTTGATTTCACTTATTTTGCGATTTGTAATATCTTGAAATGAATTGATATAAAATGTCTGATTTTCCTCTCTATAAGCAACAGAAGAAAGGGTTACCCAGAAAATAGTGCTGTCTTTACGTCTAAATTGTACTTCAAAATCAGTTACTTTTTGCTTTTTATGCAATTCAATAAATTTTTCTCTATCACTATGATTTTTGTAAAGATTAATTACTGGTACTTTCAAAAGTTCCTCTTTTGATTCGTATCCATGCATTTGTACTGCGTGTGAATTGCATTCAATAATCTTTCCTTCAGGAGTAGTAATTGAAATCCCAACGGGTACAGCTTCTATTAAATCCGTTAACTTTTTCTCGGATTCTTGAATCTTTACTTCCGCTTTCTTCCGTTCAGTAATATCAATAACAGTAATTAGATCCGCAAGATTTCCTCTGTAGTTAATTGTTTTTGAGTAATTTTGGATCCAAATACAATTTCCATTCTTTTTTAATACTCTGTGTTCATATCCAGTAACCTCTGTTTTAATTCCCATTTGTCTTTTTTTTGCTATTTCTTGAACAAATTCTCTATCATCTGGATGTATTAGATTAATAAAACCTCCAGCATCCATCTTCAACAGCTCATCCCGGGTATAATCAAGCATAGCTAATACTGCGGAATTTACATATTTAATTCTATTATCCTGTAAAATTATAATACCCATTAATGATTGTTCCGCTATGGTTCGAAATTTTGCCTCAGATTCTTTTAATAATTGTTCTGCTTTTTTCTTCTCTGTTATGTCTTCTCCTGAGCTTAGAGCTCCTATTATTCTACCATTAGAATCCTTAAGTAAAATTGTGGACCATGCAATCAATTTTTCATACCCTTCTTTGGTTATAATAGGATTCTCATAGAATGGAACTACATCTATTTCTCCTCTCATCAATTTCTTGAAATAATCAAAAACTCTATCTCTATCTTGAGGTGGGATACAGGTTTTAAACCAATTTTTCTCTATTAATTCACCGGCATTCCATCCCAAAATATCATTTCCTTCTTTATTAATGAGTGAAATGTTCCCTTCTTTATCTAAAGCAACTAAAATTACATGTACAAGATTTAAATACATTTCTGCTTTTTCTTTTTCTTCTTGAACTTTTTCTTCAATTTTTCTCCTATCAGTCACATCTCTAAATAATCCAATAATTCTTTTATCTCCATCTTTCTCTATGAGTTGACCTCTTGAAGAAACTGTTATGTAACGACCTTCCTTATTCCGTATTCTAAATTCTACAGAGCTAACTTCACCAGAATTAATAACATAATTTTGATTGTCTGAGACTTTAGGTTGATCATCTGGATGTATAAATCTAAAAGCACTTCGACCAATTAATTCATCTGGCGTATAACCTAATATATCAATCGTCTGAGGGCTTAAATAGATGATCAATCCATCCAAATCAATTTCATAAATAATATCTAAAATATTATTAATTAAAGTACGATATTTCTTTTCTGATTCTTTTAATTTTAATTCTGCTTCCTTACGCTTGGTGATATCATTAATAACTCCCTGAACCAAATATGGAATTCCATTCTTATCACTTATATTTTGGATAATTTCTGAAAGCCATTTGTATTTACCATCCTTAGTTAATATACGATATTCACGTTCAATAACAGTGTTAGGAACATCATGAATATTTTTTATACTATCAGCAATTTTGTTCTTATCCTCTTCCAAAATAATTTGATCCCATCTAGGATTTCCTGTTATAAAATCTTCTTCTGTATATCCTGTGATTTCTTGAACATTTCCATGGAAAAATATTGGTGTGAAATCCAAATTACCCTGAAATGCAATACCTTGAAAATTAGCCAAAAAAATGTGATATTTTTCCTCTGATTTTCTTAATTCAATTATTCTCTCATTTATTTGGTTTTCTAAGTATTGATTTAAATCTACTAATTTCCTCTCTGCCCTTTTTTGATCAGTAACATCTTGAATTTGAACTAAATAATTACTAATATATTTATTATCTTCAAGAAATAAGGGTGTAATTAATACATCGAGATATATTTTTCCAGATCTTGTAGTCTTGTACAATTTATATTCTTTAACCAAATCAAAATCAAATTTACTTTCAAAATGCACGGTTTCTTGTCGTTTTAATTTAGTTAAATATTCTTTAGGAAGGTTCGGATCATTTAGAAGATTAAATCCTTTAACTTCTTCTTTACTTAATACTCCAAACAAATCCATACACGACTGATTTAAATCAATCAATTTCCCCTCGCAATCATAAATTTCTATTCCTATTGGAGAATCATTATATATAGATTTGAATAAACTTCCAGCATTATTTTGTTGGTTGTCACCCATTTTAATCAATTTAAATCTACTCCAAATAAATAAACTCAAATTGTGATGTTCTTATACCAATATCACACAGAACTAATTATATTTAACATTTTGGTAAAGATTTGTAATAACAAAATTGTATATGTAACCTTACCGATAAATTTAAAATAATTTAGTAGAAAAGAAGTCTTATTCCAATCCATATACTTGTCTAGGGGCAAGAAGCTTTGGAAATTTATCTAAAAGTTTTAGTCTTGTAAGATAACATAAATGACATTCATCAACATATTCATCTTCATGCTCAACTTGATAATCTTTTACTAATTGAGCCGGTCCACCTTGGATTAAAGATTTGCATATCGGATGAGAATTGGGATCGTAATTTTCAATCAATTCTGAAAGATCTATATTCCAAAAATTACCGATGCTTAATCCTTGACAAATTTGAGCATTTCCAAAAGGATCAACATGGATTCTTCCAAGCTCTTCCAAGTCTTCATATGGACATTTGTTTAAATCTTCCCAAGGTCTACAAGGCAAACCTTGAGTTAAAGTTTCAATTGCTCTTCCTCTAAACATTGCTCCTCCTTTGATCACAGGTTCACCTTTTTCGTGATCTTTATCAATTCCCTGTTTCACAGTTGGTTCATTAATTGTAATAGAAAAAGATGGCAAATCCAAGTTTTTTGCTGCTTGCTCAGCTCTTTTAGATAAGTTTAATTCTTCATTCCCATAATGAAAAGTATCATTACTTATGCTAAAATCTGAAATCCCAATCTTAGAAATAGGTTTGAGCCAAATTTCTGCATCTTCAACACTTGTTGCCCAATATGAATTAGAAACCAGTCCTGTTTTGAATCCTAATTCATTTGCTAATTTAAGACCTTCAACCATTATAGGATAATAGAGGAACGGTTCCCCTCCCTCAAAATAGATCCATTCAACTGTCTTAATTTTTATGGCTTCATTAAGTACTTTTTTGATCTGGGCTAATGTAAATGTACCTTTTGAATTTGGGCTACAATATAAAAAACAATGATCACACGTATAATTACATACATAAGTTAATAGAAAATGGATTCCTTTCAACAAGATATTTTACCTACTTAATTTACTTTATACATCAATTATGTATATACTTATTCAACTAATAAATAAAATTAATTAGTAAAATTGTATTTGATGTTATAAATTTCAAGTAAAAGTGAATTTTTATGGTAGAACCAGTAAATATATATGAGAAATATTTTAAAGATCCAAAACGGGAGCCTGTTTTAATAGATTATGTAAGGACTCCAATTGGTAAGAGAAGAGGAACTGTAGGTCGCCATCGAGGAGATGATTTGGTGGTACATTGTTATAATACAATCTTAAAAAGGAATGAATTCGATCCAAAATTAATAGGAGACTCGATTGTATCTTGTAATAGTCAAATTGGAGATTGTGCTTTAGATATTGGAAGAACTGCTGCATTAGCGGCACATTTGCCTGTAAGTGTGCCAGGAATGTCGATTAATCGTCAATGTGCAAGTGGTGCTCAATCAGTAATGTCTGCATGGCAGGCTATTGCTTCTGGAATACATGAGTGTGTAATTTGTGGAGGAGTAGAAGTACAGAATCGATATGAAATCATGGCAGATTGTAATATTTATGATAAAGAACAGAATAAAATGGTAATGATAGCTCCAAACGGAAAAATTATGACACATCCTTTTGTAGCAGAGCAATTAAAAGCTCATAAAACTTCTTTTGCTGGACAGATTAATTCTGCTCATGTTATGGGGCAACATTGGATGAAGAAAGCAGGAATCAGTTTGGAAGATTTCAGAAATGAAATGGATAGTTTATCTTTACTTTCACATGAAAAAGCATGCTCAACTTGGGATGAAAGAGGAACAGAAATCGAACCAATTTGGTGTCCTAAACTTGATGAAAATGGAAAACCGTTGTTGGATGAAAAAAATCAAGTTGCTAAAGATCCAAGCTTATCAGAATTGACTGAAAAAGATGAAACACCACGTCCTGGAACTTCACTTGAAAAATTAGCAACTTTGAGAACTATCGTTGGTAGGAAAAGTAAGGCATTTCTTACAGCGGGGAATAGCTGTCCTGTTAGTGATGGGGCTACAGCACAATTATGGATGACACGAAGTTTAGCTGAAGAATTAGGATTTAAACCAAGAGCTACTATTGTAAACTTTGCTGTAATGGGTACAGATCCGGTCTTAATGCTTACAGGTCCTATTGAGTCCATACCTGAAGCATTAAAGAGGGCGAATATGAATTTAGATGATATGTCTTTCATAGAAATCAATGAGGCTTTTAGCCCAGTAGTATATGCTAGCTGTTACGAACTTGGATTGGATTGGAAAGACGAAAGATTTAATAAATGGGGGGGCGCAATTGCATTAGGACATCCAACAGGAATGACAGGATGTAGATTAATCGGAACTAACTTACATCAATTAGAACACTCTGGTAAAGAATTTGCAATTTCTTCCATGCGTGTTGGTTTAGGTATGGGTGCTGCTACAATTATACGAAATGAAAATCCAAAATGATAATAAGTAGAATTTTAAATAAAACTAATTGATAATATTTTTTAGATTTTAAAAATATGAAATTGATGTCTTATGAGAAATTTTAATTATTTCCATCCAACTAGGATTCAGTTCGGATGTGGTCGTATAAATGAGATTGGAAAGATAGTAAAAAGAAATGGTAAAAGATGTTTATTAGTTACTGTTAAACCTTTTACTGCAATGGAAGAGTTATTTACAAAAGTAAGCAAGTTATGCCAGGAAGAAGGAGTAGATGTAATTCACTATGACGGTGCAGTTCCAGAACCCACCGATGAATGCGTAGACATAGGTTCTAAGATTGGTGCAGAAAATAATGTACAAGTAATCTTAGGAGTAGGAGGAGGCTCAAGTATTGACACTGCAAAAGCTATTGCGGTAGGTATCACGCATGAAGGGAACATTTGGGATTATAGAATAGGTCAAAAACAAATTGATAGTAAAAAAATCCTTCCAGTCATAGCAGTACCAACTACAGGGGGTACAGGGGCAGAAGTTACTAATATGGCAGTAATAAAAAGTTCAAAAGATAAATTTAAATCTGCTATAGCTAGCTGGAATCTTACTCCTACTGTTGCATTGGTTGATCCTGAACTTACAATAACCGTTCCCCCACAACTTACAGCTTCTACAGGTTTTGATGCATTTACTCATTCATTTGAAACATATATAAATAAGAACTCATCAGAATTTATAGATTTATACGCTCTGCAA
Organism: Promethearchaeota archaeon; assembly: GCA_048939015.1. Taxonomy (GTDB): domain Archaea; phylum Asgardarchaeota; class Lokiarchaeia; order Sigyniarchaeales; family SOKP01; genus Loki-b32. The sequence goes on along the minus strand of JBHLPW010000031.1, from coordinate 29,293 downwards.
GCATTAAAAAACATAATAAAATACCTGCCTATTGCTATTAAAGACGGTACCAATAAAGAAGCTAGAGAAGCTCTTTCATTCGCAGCTACACTTGGCGGTTTAGCTATTTCAAATATAGGAACCACACTTCCTCATGGAATAGCAATGGCTCTTGGAGGACATGCATCTGGTATCAGTCATGGTGAAAGTCTCGCGATACTTTATCCTGAAATCAATCGTTGGACATGGAGATATGCAATTGAGAAATATGCTACCATTGGACGCTTATTTAATCCTGCTTTAGAAAAGAGTTCTGATGAAAAAGCTGCTGAAAGTTGTTGTAATGAAATCGAGTCATTCTTGAAAGAAATTGGATTATGGATAAGTTTAGAAGATAAAGCTGTATCTAAAGATAAAATGATAGCAATAGCAAATGATACTCTTAATCTTCGTAACTATAAATTGCATCCAAAAATAGCAAGTTTTGAAGAAATCTCTACATTACTAGAAAAAAGTTACAGAAGGAATAATTAAATCTCAAAATCTTTTTACTTAATTATCAATACTTAATTTAGGATATTAGCATTAATAATTTTAAGTTTGGGATAAATTGTCTATATTAAAGACTTAACTTTAATATTTATTATTCAGAAGTACAAAAAAAGATGTATAATATGGTGAAAATTTTTGGAAAATGTGGCAATAATTGGAGTAGGACATACAAAATTTGGACAATTATCAGATAAAGGGCTCCTTGATTTACTTTCTGAAGCTTCTCTAGAAGCAATGGTAGATTCAAATACAAACGATAAAGAGTTTGATTCCGTGTATGTAGGGGCAATGAGTCCTTCTGCTTTCAATGATTTATCAGGGATTGCAAGTGCCCTTGTTGATAAATTAGGCTTATTACCTGCTGCTGCTGATCATATTAAAAATGGTCCAGCAAGTGGGGGTTCAGCAGTTAAAGTCGGTTTTCAATCAATTGCTTCTGGAATGTATGATTTAGTATTAGTTGCAGGCGGTGAAAAAATGACGCATATTACAACGCCAGGTTATGTGACTTCAAATGTTGCTACTTTGACACATCCAGAAGCAGAAAGACCTCATGGAGCCTCTCTTCCTTCCTTTGCAGGTATGTTAACACATACATACTTAGAAAAATATAATGCTAAGCTTGACTGGATCTCCGATATAGCCATAAAAAATCACAGAAATGGTGCTTTGAACCCAAATGCGCATTTTCAAAAGACAATCGAGGATTTTATGAAGAGTGCTATTCAAAAAGGAAAAGGTAGTTGGAAAACTGTGAACGATTTCCTTAAAGATGATAAAACAAATCCAATAATAGCGGATCCTTTAAGGTTATTTCATATTTGTCCTATTTCTGATGGAGCAGCAGCTTTAGTTCTGTGTAATGCAGCTAAGGCAAAAAGATATTGCGATAATCCTATTTTAATATCAGGAATTGGACAAGCAACTGATACTCATATTGTTTTTGAAAGAGATGATATTACAACTCTCAAGGCTTTACGGATTTGTTCAAACCAAGCATATAAAATGGCTAAAAAAACTCCAAATGATATGGATGTGGCAGAATTACATGATGCTTTTGAGATTCTTGAAGCCGTTCAATCAGAAGATATTGGATTTTTTGAAAAAGGAAAGGGGGCTAAAGCAGCTCATGAAGGATTAACCCATATTGATGGAAAAATACCGATTAATCCCTCGGGAGGATTGAAGGCACGAGGTCATCCACTTGGTGCTACTGGTGTTGCTCAAGTTGTAGAATTAGTATGGCAGTTAAGAGGGGAAGCTGGAAAAAGACAAGTTGATGGAGCAGAAAGAGGGATAACATGTAATTTTGGTGGGTTTGGAAATAATATTATATCGATAATTGTCGAGAAAATTTAATTATTCCTTAAAAATTTTGAAATAGGGTTATATCTTACAGGATTTACATTACAGCGGGTATAATCATTTTATGCATAATGAGAGCTTCAACACCAATAATCTTTTCATCTTCTCCAATACCTGCTAAAGATTCAATTAAATCATCTAATAAGAAATGTTTTTTATATTTTGATTGAGATTCAAGAACCTTTAGCATCCTGAGTTCTATATTTGATAACATTCCTGAAACTTTTACTCGGTGATAATGTTTAGTTTTATTTAGAACAAACGGACCTTTGTAGTATAAGGGCAGATAACGATAAAGAACTTCATTTATAATTGCCGTTATCTTAGTAAGTCTTCCATCAAAGTTGGTAAGGATATCGATACCTCGAGAATATATTTCTCTTGTTATAATATCGATTATTCTCCTTAATCGCGCAGAACTTCTTTCTTTCAGTAGCAAAACTACACGAACGTTTGCAAAATCACAAATCAATGAATGGAAGAAGTTAAAATCTAACTCTTTGATTTCTTCCTCTCCTTCATGAACACCATCTGTATTACTTTCAACATCAACAGTTTTTATTCCGTTTTTGGTATATTGCTTTCCTAAAACTGTAATTGCCTGAATAAATCCTGAAAAACCTGTAATATAATTTTCATCTAATATTGAGAATATATTGTCATAAAGTGAAATTCCACTAGTTCTATGGCTGACAAGGATTGCTTGAATATTCCTTATGTCTTTATAAGGTTGTGCTTTATCAGCAATAATCAAAGCTCTCTTTTTTTTTCTAGGTATTATTACATAAGATCTTAGACTCAAGACGCCTAAAATAACCACAATTATGACAAGAATTAGAAAAATTATCCAACCAATGTAATTTGGTAATTCTTTTTCAGATACTATAATTAAAAATGAATACTCTGTTGTTTTATATATTGTTTTATTTGTAGAAATAATCAAATTAAAACGATATGTTCCTATTAAATTTGTTGGTAAATTAAGATTCAATTGATATAATCCATCCCCTATATAATCAAAATGATATGTACCAAATTCCCAATAACAATATATTGTGGCATTTTCTATGAGTATTGTTGAACCAAATTCAGTTAGATTAATCTGAATTAATACACTTTCTCCGGAATACACATTTAGAGAATCAGTAAAATCCATAGGTTGAACATTTAATTCTATTTGATTGACCAAGATTTGAAATGAAAACACGGTTGTAGTATAATTTGAAAGCTCAAATCTTACATAAACATAGTTAATTCCTAAAGAAAATTGATCTGTAGATATACCTATTGTACCATTATACCAAAAATTATTGTATTCTGTTAAGTTGAATTCATAATTATTTAGTATAAATTTAACAGTTCCTTCTGATAAATATATTCCATCATATTCTGCAAAAGCTCTACAAGATATTACGAAGAGATCATTGTAGGATTTTTCAACTAAATAATTCTCTGGAATAGTTTGATGATTAATTTCCAAATCCAAAATAACATTCTGTGCTCGAATAAAGATTTGGAAGGAGAAAATTTCTGTTGTATAGTTTTGCTTTTCAAACCTTAAATAAATATTAATGAGACCAGCATTAAAGTAGTCTCCATCAATATTGATTATTAAACCGAAGTACGATGGTTGAAATTCAGTAAAGTTAGCTTGATAATTATCACTTAGAAAAGATATTAGCCCTCCTGTAATGAATTTTCCTTCTCGTTCAGAATACACTTGTGCAGTTATATTCATTTTATCATTGAAGAACATCTCAACAAGATCATCTTGGCTGACTTCATTACTACCTATCTTAACATTTAAACTGACATCCATTTCATTGATTATAACTGCGATACTTATTACCGCATCTTCATAACCCGGTCTAGACAATGTAATCAATGAATTGTATAAACTTCTGTTAAGACCTGAAGTATAATATTTAATTGTAAATCCATCAGCATTAGAAATTATATTATAATACCCTTCCCAGGTGACGGTGCATTCTGCTTCACCAATCAATGCTCCGGAAGCTTGAACGGTATAATTTACCTTCAGTTCAAACTCCTCATTAAAATAAGTAGAAATATTGGTATTATTCGCATGAGCTAATGTGGGAATTTTTTTGATTATAACTAGGATACTTATTACCGCATCTTCATAACCCGATCTAGACAATGTAATCAATGAATTGTATGAACTTATGTTAAGACCTGAAGTATAATATTTAATTGTAAATCCATCAGCATTAGGAATTATATTATAATACCCTTCCCAGGTGACAATGCATTCCGCATCACCAATCAATGCTCCGGAAGCTTGAACGGTATAATTTACCTTCAGTTCAAACTCCTCATTAAAATAAGTAGAAATATTAGTATTATTCGCATGAGCTAAAGTAGGTATTTCATTGATCACAACCGTGATACTTATTACTGCATCTTCATAACCCGGACTAGACAACGTAATCAATGAATTGTATAAATCTATACTAAGACCTGACGTATTATATTTGATTGTAAATCCATCAGCATTAGGAATTATATTATAATACCCTTCCCAGGTAACCGTGCATTCCGCATCACTAATCAATGCTCCAGAAGCTTGAACGGTATAATTTACTTTCAATGCAAACACCTCATTGATGTAAGTATAAATATTGGTATTATTCGCATGAGCTAAAGTAGGTATTTCATTGATCACAACCGTGATACTTATTACTGCATCTTCATAACCCGGACTAGACAACGTAATCAATGAATTGTATAAATCTATACTAAGACCTGACGTATTATATTTGATTGTAAATCCATCAGCATTAGGAATTATATTATAATACCCTTCCCAGGTAACCGTGCATTCCGCATCACTAATCAATGCTCCAGAAACTTGAACGGTATAATTTACTTTCAATGCAAACACCTCATTGATGTAAGTATAAATATTAGTATTATTTGCATGTGCTAATGTTGGAATAGGATGAACAATCAATGTAATAAAATCAGATGTGCTTTCATAGTTCGTTTTATTAGCAAAAATCTCAATTTCAAAAGTATCAGGTATGCCATTAGTTGGAAGTTCGTAGGTCGAAAAATTGAAAGAGTACGTTCCATTACCATAATCAAAAATGGAATAACCATTGTCCCAATCGCTGCTAATATTTACAGGCCATACAGGAGAACCGGATATCTCTCCAATAACATTTACTCTGCAAATTGCATAATTATTCCCTGTCGAGTTAACAATTCTAGAATTAAAATCTAATATGAGTGGATGCGGGACTATTTTCAATTGAATCAAGTTAACTTTAGTCTGATTTTCATAGTAAGATTTTGATGCATTAAAAGAAAAGAAATAGTTACCCAATTCTAAAGAACTCGTATCTATATCTATAAAATATATTCCCAATCCTTGGTAAGCCATTGTTCCAGATAAACCATAGGAAGAAGCAAATTTGACATTTGCAAAATCTATATCAATACTGAGATCTATATCTATATAACTTACCTTGAGCAATAATGGTTCACTAGCAACAAGTTCATAGTAGGAATTAATTGCAGTTAAATTTGTATGATGCCATAAGCTAAAAGTTAAGTTTGCAAATCCTGTCTGATCTATTTCTTGTAAGGATTTATCATTTCTCCATGTAACTTCCACCAAATATTGACCAACAGTCATATTTTTACCAACAGAATAATTACCGAAATTAACGTTGTAAGAAGAAGGTTCTAAACTTTCTTGTAGGAATATAGTACGATTCGAATAAAAAATCGTACAATTAACTTCTGAATTTTGGAGAGATATTGAACTGTTCAAATCTAAATTAATTTTAAAGATTTCATTCTGGGTAAGATTAAGTCGATTTTTAAATTGAGTCTGGTTCCAAACCAATAAATTAAGATCAATAATATTATTCTGGCTTTTTGCCTTAATATCCCAAACCCCCTCCCCAATGATGGAGTAGGGAATAATTAACTTTGAGGATCCATATTCATTACCATAACATCCTCCGATTTGTTCTGTTTCAAAACCATCAATTATCGATGTAACCGACCAATCTATAGGTTTCAGAATCTCAATCCAAGAATAATAATATGTAGGTAATGAAATTGAGAAACTAGTCGTCCAATCTACTGGTGATCCTAAACTGTAAAAACTACCTTCTTTACCAAAATAAGTCGTATTAAAGACTTTAATCGCAGAGGAAAATACTGTAACTTCACGTACGTTAAATTCAATATAATCCATTTCAGGGGAAATGTCTTCAAATATAGTAAAGGTAACATCTCCGGGAGTACTTCTTTCTATATCGATGAATGAATAACCTTGACCTTCAGATATACTATAGTATTGATAATCTGTTTCAGAGAGGACATCATACGTTCTAATTAAACCATTAGTATCATTTAGATTTGTCCATAGCGTCAGTTGTATATTATCCATAAATATTGTATCTTGGTCACTGTGTGTAGAATCATCATTGATATAAAGACCAGCAAATACAGAAACACTTCCTGGTAAGATCTGACCAATACTCTCAGCGTTATATTGAATCGAAATGGGTTCCCATTGATTCATTGAAATATCATCTAAATGACGTGTGATATTCTTTTCAACACCACCGATTACAACTTTTAAGTATATACTTGCATCAGGATAGCTTCCTCCCGGAACATAGTAATATTCAAAAGAAGCTGTTACTAATTTATCGGTCAAAGTTTCTTCTGAAATTGAAAAACTCTGTTGATATCCTGCATAATCTCCTTCAGCTACCATCCCATTATCCATTCCAAACCAAGCCGATCCATAATGGCCATCTACTCCCCAACCAGCATAACCTCCCTCCCAAAACCTATAATATGTATCTTGTTCTACATAGTTCCAATGATCGGCGTTTGTAGCAAAATCAGAATTTGTTACCCATTGTTTTTGTCTTTCGACTCCATCATAATAAATAGTAGTATTTTTAGATATCCACCCAGGGGCTATTGGGAATGTTACATTTTCATTTGATTCAACATCAGTAAATGTTCTTGAAATATTGGCATATTGCTTAACCAATAATGGTTTCCCATTTGGGTCAATACTCGCAGTATTTAAAGTGTGGTTATTAAATTTATCCTTATTTTGATTATCATAAGGTATTTTGTTATACCCATTATTATAAATCAGATTGCTTTGAAAGAATATGGCAATTGTGGTTAAAAAAATTGCTGTAATTAAGATGAACTTAACTCTCTTGCCAATAACCCCGTTACCCATAATTTTAGTTCTAAAAGGTAATAAATAATAAATAATCCTATATTAAAATAAAAAAAAAATAGCAATTTATATTTTTATTCTGAATATAGTTCTCAAATAATTTTTAAAAAAGAATTAGAGAACTTGATTAACATTTTTGATAAAAAGATCAGCAATTTTCTACCTCTTTTGCTTAATTTTCGTGTCGATTGATCCCTTTTTTGTTAAATGTTTTCCATTTTTAAGATTTTCAACAGCTTAATCATAATTTTCAAGTAACCTTATATTAGTTAATCAATTTAAATTGAAGCTCTTTGCCACTTTTATTAAAACATTTAATATGATTTAAACTATATGGAAATCCTACTATAAAATGAAATCTATTTCCTTTAAACATACTATTTAAATCTTGTGGGGAAGGGTACAAAGTTCCAGATGGATGTGAATGAATAGTTCCTTGATAATCTCGACTTAATGGGATTCTACTTGGAAAGAATACTCCTGAACTGTTTGAAGTAATTGCACCAGGAGGTAATATAAATTCAGTAAAAATATTATTATCCATTTTAAGAATTCCTAAAAATTCTTTTGGATGATGTGCCCGACATAGGGCTAAAAAACCCATCAATAACTCTTTTTTTATTTTAACTATACCTGACTGAAGATCCTTTAAAATCGAAATAATTTCATTAATAACATTTAATACAGACTTAATTTTATCGATTTTCCAATTTTCTAAAGAAGTTACCTCATTATTTAGTTTTTTATATACTTGCCCCGATTTGTTAATAAGCTTAACTTTTGGTCTTTTAGGATATTTAGAATAATTAATTTCTAAAATAATTCCCTTAATTAATTCAATTTTAATATGAGTAATTTTATTTTCTATAATTACTAAATTTGGAAAATGTTCTAATATATTTTGATATTGTATCTCAATTTCATTATTCATTATAAAGAAAAAAAAATCGATTTTAAAAGAAGGTTTTCTATTTAAAAAGCAATTTCAATTCTTTTTTTGTTTAAAAATTATAAAAAGTATTTTCTAAAATCCTATTATATGAATAAATTTGAAAATTATGAGAAGCTTTATTCTTTTAGCAATTCAATAATGAATGTTGCACCCATGTTTCTTCCGGTAGATTCAACACTAATATGACCTCCATGTAACTCAATTATTTCTTTAGATATGAATAATCCTAGACCAGAACCTTGAATATCAAGGAATTCTAAACCTTTCCCGTATCTTTCTATCTTACCAAATTTGGTAAATAATTTAGTAATTTCATCTTCAGTCAAGCCTATGCCTGTGTCACTTATAGATATTAGAACTTTTTGGGCTTTCTCTATTACAACAATTTTTACTTCACTATTAGGAGGGGAATTTTTAACAGCATTTAAAAGGATATTTGTAATTACTTGCTCAAATCTAACTTTATCCACATTTAAAAGTATACTAGAAGGGAGCTCTAAAATTAAATTGATTTTACTTCTTTTTAAATAATACTTCCACTCTTTAACCATATCGTGAATTAATTCACAAATATTATATTGTTGTCTTTTTAACTTAATTTTATTATAATCTATCCTTACAATATCAATTAAATTGTTAACGAGATATTCTAAACGTTGCTTATTTCTTTCAATAATTTCAAGCATTTCTAACGCATTTTCATCTAATTTATCATTATAAACATCTGTTAGAAGTTCATTAGCTCCAGCTATAGACATTAAAGGAGTTTTTAATTCGTGTGAGGCTCTAGTAATAAAATCTCTTTGAATTTGATTTAATTCTTTCAATTTTTGAATCTGTTCTCTTATAAGAAGATCTGCTTTCTTTTGTTTATTAATATCGTGTATTATTACTTGAAAGAATGTTTCTCCAACTAATTTGACTCGCGAAGCTTGTAAATTTATCCAGATCAAATCTCCACTTTTCTTATACATTTGAATATCTGTATTAAAAATTTTCTCTTCTTTTAAAAGTCGATTAAAGGTTTTTTGAAGGAAAGGTAAGAACTTTGGATGGATTAAAGATAGATCTCTAAAGTTTTTATCAACTAATTCATCCTTTTCATATCCACTATATTTTTCTGTAGCGGGATTACAATCAACAATCTCTCCTTCTGGATTAATTAGGACTATAGAAAAAGGTGAATCTTCAAAAACTCTCCGAAATTTTTTTTCTGATTCCCTTAATTTTTGTTCAATGTGTTTACGGTCTGTAATATCTAAGATTTGAGCAATTGTTGTGATTCCTGCCTTTAATTCTGTACTTATTGCAGAAATTATTTCTACATGCCTTATTTCACCATCTTTTCTAATTACGTTAAACTCATATCTAGCCGGTACATGTTCTCCTCTTTGTCTTCGAATATAACGATCTGCTACAAGAATTTTACTAGGTTCATCCAAGAAATTACGAAAATCTTGACCTATAAGCTCATTATAGGAATATCCTAAAATTTGGCATAATTTGTCATTGACATATGAAAATTTGTAATCACCCTTTACAATAAGAATTCCCGCATGAGAATTTTCTACAATAGTACGATAGTGTATTTCACTCTCCCGTAATTTTTCTTCTGCTCTTTTTTTTTCTGTTATATCATTTGTATAAACTATCACTAAATTTGGTGGAATAAAATCGTAAATTACATTAAGAATTTTTTCCTTTCCTGTAGATTTAAATTTATATACCATTTCTCTTGATATAGATTTTTGCTCATTTATACAGTAGTGAAGTTCTTCTGAAATCTGAGGTTGTTCTTTATACAATTCTGAAGCTTTGATACCCAAATAATTTTCTATTTTATCATCTGTAATTTCTCTGGCAGCATTATTATAATCAATTAATAGTAAATCATCATCTTTTTTCTCCCAGAGATAAGTAGGAGTAGGAAAATTATTAAAAATTGATCTATAATCGAATTGTGTTATAATTGGTTTGGGGTTTAATTCATTCATAATATATTTTCTGTAAAATATATAAAATTTGATCATTTTAACTTTTTTTTTAAGCAAAAGATTCAATGAAGAAAAAATTAGTGAAAGAAGTTAGGAAAAAATGTAGAAGATTAATGAATTCCTTTATAAACTCCATTTTCCATTTATTAAGGAAATAAGATCACCAGGAATCATCTTTGAAATTCAAATTCTAACCTATAATGGAATCTCAAGTAAAGACATAATACTAAAACTGAAAAACCAAATACTCTCTAAAGTTATACTGATTGGATTTAACAGCTAAAATGATTAAAAATGTCATTTCCATCTAAATTTCAACAATGTTTTCGAAAAAATCATTTATCTCAGTAATGAAAAGATCGGCTATTGTGCTCCATTTCTTGTTTGTTTCTGCATCTATAGCACTTTTTTTTATTAACTCTTTTCCTTTTTTAAGATTTTTAAGCGCTAAATCAAAATTCTCAAGTGCTTTATAACATATTCCTAATTTAATATAAGTTTGATATATGTACCACTGATCACTATCAATCACAATTGCTTTTAGAAATTTTTTCGCAGCGTCTTCATAGTGCTCAGAATACATTAAAATCTCGCCATAAGTATCATGATACATTCCATTATCTGGTTCCATTTTTATAAGGTTTTGAATCACTCTTATTGCCTCTTCTTCGTTTTCTAAGTATTGCATCCAATACGCTTTATAACACATTAGATCATTGTCTTTTGGATATTTTTGAATTAATTCATTAATAATATCTAATCCTGCTTCCACATTTTGCATCCTTTTAAGAACAGCTGCTTTTAATAATTTAATATCCTTTTCATTTTCAGGAAAAATTTCAAGCAAACTGTCTAAAAGCTTTATAGTTTCTTGATATTGGTTAAAATAAAGCAAAATTCTTATCTTCAAATAATATAAATCAGGATTTTCTGGGGTTAATTCAATTTTCTTTTCAATTTCTTTTATTTGTACTTCAAATTGATCCTCTAAGTTATTATATATTTCAGATTGAAATATATCTGTTATATTTTGCCATATTATTCCTTCTAACTTATCATATGTAGCTTTCAATTCTTTCTTAGTCTCGACTTTATATGCAAGATACTTAATGTATTCGGGTAGGAATTCTTTTAATGACGCCTTCATATCTATATTAAATAAGAATTCACAACTCTTATCTGCGACATCATTTATAATGGATTTCATATTTACTGCGGGTAATTCGGAAGTTAACTTTGAAAATAACTTATCCAAATAAGAAGCTTTTGTGATTTGATTCTCTGTGAGTACTTGAAGTATTCTTTCTAACCTCCCATCGGATTGAAAGTAATATTGCTTGCCAGATGGTTGAGTCAACTTAAAAAATCTTATTGGATATATTTTACCTTCAGAAATTTCAGTTATATAATAATCAAGTGTAGTTTTTTTAATTTTATAGATTTTGGAAAAATCTTCAGAAGATATAAAGTCTGGATATTGATCTGGATGATTAATTGAGAGAAAAAGTAAAATTTTATGAAAAACCTCCTCATCTTTTAATAGAGGCTTTACTTTTTCATAATCTAATTTTAGAATACTATTGAGAAACCTAAATTGAATCTCTTTATCTCTTACATCAAGTTTGTTGAAGAATTCAATTGTTTTTTGAGTAATCTCTTCAATTCGTTTACCCTCCTCTTCTAAAATAGTTTGTCTATCTAAATCATAATTTTGAAGCATCCTTGAATACTCTGATTTCCCTACTTGAGTGATTATATATTTTCCATCCTCTTTTGATGCAAAACCCTTTTCAATTAACAAACTCAAATTTTTTGATAAGGAAGATTGATTTATAGATAAGGGTTTTTCTAAAAAATCTGTTCTTTTACAGTAATTATTATTATAAATCATCCAAAGTATCCAGTCTAAGTAATTTCTTCCACTTTTTAACATTAATTTAGGAGGATAATTAAGTTTGCGAGCACTTATCTTTGCACTCGATAACTCATGAAATTTCTTTTTCCCCTCTGATGTAATTCTATAATATCCTCTTGAAAAATTTTCAACAAAACCCTTGCGTTTTAATACTTCTAGATGTCTCGATAAAGTTCCTGTGGGAATTTCTATTGGTTTTTGACGAAAATCCCCCCATTTACATTCTTCATTATTTTTCAACATCCAGAGAATAATATGGTTATAATTTGGCTTTTTTAATATGGAAGGGCTATATATCTTTTCTGGAGGATAAATTACGTTTACCATTTTTTAGAAAAATAAATTTAAATTTCTAAATTAAAGATCATTTTTTTTTCTATTTATATTTATTTCATAGAACTTCCATAATGCAATGGAACTATCACGGAACTATCGGAAGCTCAATTATAAACACACAATTTCTCAAACTTATATTGGTCATCATTAAGATGATAAAACCGAAAAAACAAAGATATTGAGTTGATTTAAAAATTGACCGAAATAAAAAAGATTACAAAGATTTCCCTTTTAGCATACGGTATCGTTAATATACTATATGGACCTATGGGTTTATTTTTTCCTGTCCCTCTTCTTATAGATGCTACAACCAATCCTTTCAATGTAAGATACAATGGTGCAACTTTATTGGGAATTGCAATTTTCGCATTCTTAATTCTAATTAAAAAAGATCGAGAATGGGAAAAAGTAAAGCTGATATATGAATTCTTGTACTATTTGTTAATAGCTATGATGATCCTGGAACCTACACGGTTAGCATTTGGTACACCTACTAGTATGATGATTTCTCAGACTATTATGGATATGATAGTAATGTCTGTATTGCTTGTTCTTGGGGTTTACTCGTATATTAAACAAAGAGAATAATTATAAAAAAAGAAATTTGAAAAAAATTTGAGTGAAATAAATGACTGAAATTAAAAAATTAACAAAAATTGCAATTTTAGCATACGGTGGTGTCAGTTTATTTTTTGGGATAATGCTTGTATTCCTAACTGATATATTCTTGGCCACCCTTAATGAGCCAACGTGGCAAAATCCTTCTCATCCACGAATGTTTGGTGCAGCATTATTCATCGTAACAATTTTTGCCGTATTAGTACTTCTCCATAAGGATTGGGAGTGGGAAAAAATTAAACTCGCATATGAAGTTTTGGGTATTTGGTTACCAATTAACATAGCTGTGGAAGCTTCATTGGTTGCGGTATTTGGCTCTGTATTCTCCACTGAAGCTACTATGCAAGGCGTTATGGATATTGTTATAATGAGCCTACTTCTCGTTCTTATTGTTGTTGCTTATGTTAAACAGAGAGGATAAAATCAGGGTATAGTCAGAAAATGATTATATTAAAGTGAAAAAGGGAGAATAAAATTTTAAATCAGGGAATAGAATTGGAGGAGATTGGATTAACTAATCCTCCATTCTATACATTTTTTTTATTTTTAATTTTTCTACTAATAAAGTTCCATTAAAAAAAGGATGTTCCATGGAATTTACGGATGCCTAATTATAAATAGCAGAAAATCTCAAACTTTTCTCGATCATCATATTGGTGATAAACTTAAAATTAAAATTTAAATAAAAGAGTTGATCAAAATTAGCAAATCGAAATTAGTTCCAAAAGTCTTATTAGGTCTAACTGTTTTGGTAACAATCTTAGGTTTTACTACAACAGCTAGAGCAGGTGCCCCTCCATTCATATGGGAATATTTCCAGTATAATGTTATTAGCAGCTTGGAACCAAATGTAGTGATAGAAGCTCCACAGGATGAGCCAAGTATATGGGGTGTTATGACGGCATGTAGTGAAGATGAAATAGGATATTTCCCACAGCAACCATATAAACATATAGTATGGATTGATGGAGAAAAAATAGCTTTGCAGAGGTTTACGTGGATTGATACGGATGGGTTATTTGGTATTCCAGGCCTTAAATGGCGGGCTGTTTATCATGTTTTTGAAGCGGGTTATTTTGAGGTTGGTGAGCACACAATCATACATCAAATGTGGGTTCAAAAGCCTTATTATGGAGATGAAGTTTATGGATGGAGACTTTTTGTTACTCTGACTTACACGTTAAATATTACTTAAACCTTATAAGAAAGAATAATGAGGGTGAAAAAAGGAAATTTTAATTTTAAATCAGGGTATAGAATTGGAGGAGTTGGGTTAGAAAAAATACTTCCAGAAGTAGTTAGTACTAAACCAATGGTCCTCCATTCAATACTTCTTTTTTTTCTATATAAACGTTAATAATAATTGAAGAAAATGTATTGAAGTTTTGAAAATATTTCTCCTTTACATTATATTTAAAATGTTAATTAGCCTAATATTTTTATAAGGTTATAATCCAATTCAAACGAATATATGTCTCTTCCTAAGATAAGCCAATTAACAAGAGCGGAAGAATTTTTTGATGAGGGTGAGCTTGAGAAGGCTCTTGAAATATTAAATGATCAGAACCAATTTGAGGAGCTTACACATGAGCAAAAACAATATTACCAGTTTCTTAAAGGCTTAGTTTTAACATACCAGCGCAAAAGTAAAAAACTTATTGAGTGGGGTCAAGAATTATTTAATGAAGGTCAAAATTGTAATGATATTCTCCAATCTTTTGATGGATTGCTTTTAAAACTCATTGGATTATGTATTCTTGATAAAAAATTTGAAGAAACATCATCATTAATTGAAAAAGCTGAACTTTTTTTGAAACATATGCCTAATATTGTTTCTAAAAAAATTTTCCTTCAAAGAGGCGCTCGTTTAACTTTACTAAAAGCTTGGATTAATGTGAATTACGGTAAAATAGATTTTGCAGAAAAAAGTATAGAAGGAGTTTTGAGTTTGCAAAATAAGATTGGAATTACATTCGAAATAGTTTGGGCTAATTTAATGATGGTACAAATTATGGCTCTAGTAAAGGGAAGATTTGATCTTGCTAGGACCTACCTCAAGAAATTATTATTATGTGCAAAAGAAATTAGATTTAACCACTATTGGATTGCTGTATATCACGGTTTTAGTGCGATATTAGATCGCAATATTGGAGAGTTAGATAATAGTTTAAAATATTATATGAAATCATTAAAAATTGTAAAAGGATTTAAAAGTGATTTTTGGAATGCGAGTTTATTAAACAATATTGGGATATTGTATTACGAGAAAGGTGAATATGACCTTGCTTTAGAATATTTGGAAAGAAGTTTATTAATCCGTGAGAAGAAATCTAAAGAAATAGAAGGAGTTCTAGATAGTTTAACCAATGTAGCTCTCGAAAAGGGAGATACTGAACTAGCTCAAAAATATTTTCATCAATTACAAAATATATATAATCAAAGCACAGATAGTGAAGTAGAATTGCTTTACTATTACACTAAAGCATTAATACTTAAAAGGAGTTCTCGAATCCGAGATAAAGTTAAAGCCGAGGAATTATTAAAAAAAATCATCAAAAAAGAAACTTTACATTTTGATCTTAAAATTAACGCACTTATTCATCTTTGTGACTTGCTTCTTTCAGAATATCGTATCAATAATGATATTGAAGTTCTTAATGAACTCAAATATTATATTACCCAATTATTAACTATAGCTGAAAATGCACATTCCTTTCTTGTTTTTTGTGAAACTTTCATATTGCAAGCCAAATTATCTTTATTAACTTTTAATATGAAAGCAGCGCGACGTTTTCTAACTCAAGCTCAAAAAATCGCGGAAATTTATGGGATCAAACGATTGGCAATTAAAATTTCACATGAACATGATAAATTACTAAAGCAATTAAATTTATGGGAAAAATTAAAAGATTCAGAGGCTTCTTTACCCGAACGCTGGAAAATCTCTGGATTAAGCGAGCAAATGGAGAAAATAGTAAAAAAACGAATGATTGAAATTCCTAAGCTGTCAGAAGAAGAACCTGTTTCATTATTTATCATAACAGAAGGAGGTTTAGCTTTATTCTCCCACTCATTCTTAGATGAAAAATCTTTTGAGTCACATCTTTTTGGTGGTTTTTTAACAACTATTGATTACTTTATTAAAGAAATGTTTTCTGAAGGTCTAGATCGCGCGATCTTCGGTGAATATACCCTCCTTATGAAATCTATTCCCCCCTTTTTTATTACCTATATATTCAAAGGGGATTCTTATCACGCTCATCAAAAAATGCAAAATTTTATCGATAGTATACAAAAAGAAGAATTTATTTGGCAAAATTTACTTAAATTCTTTCAAGCAAACCAGTCTATTAACTTAAAAGACATCCCTTTACTTGAATCTTTAATAACAGAAACCTTTATTAATAAAAATACTAAATTTAATAGAATTTAATTTTTAAAATAAAGAATAATTTTACAACACATTTAAAACACTAATTAACTTAATAAATTCATAGCATTTTAATCCAAACTAAATAAACACATGTCTCTTCCGGAATTGAATGAATTAACAAGAGCAGAACAGCTTTTTGATGATGGTAAACTTGAGAAGGCTCTTGAAATATTGAATGATGAGACTCAATATCAGGGGCTGAATCCTCAACAAAAAAGTTATTTTCAGAATCTAAAGGGATTTGTTTTAACATATCTAAACCATAGTGAAGAAGTAATAAAACTAGGTGAACATATATTTAATGAAGGGCAGAAGCTCAATGAGCACCTTCAATCTTTTGATGGATTATATTTTAATATTGTTGGATTAAGTATTTATGAGAAATATGATGAAGCAAAAAGAATAATTGAAAAAGCCGAATCCGAGTTTAAACTCCTATCTAATCTTTCTAAGAAAGTTATGATTCAAAGAAAAGCTCGTTTAAATTTATTAAAAGCATTTATTCATTATAATGAAGGTAACTTAGATTTAGCAGAAAGATATTTAGAATGGACTTTTAATTTGCAAAAAGAACTTGGAACTTCATTTGAAATTGTTTGGGCTAATGCAATATTAGGACAAATTATGCTCTTAGGAAAAAGAAGAACTAATTTCGCCATGGAATATTTCCAGAAGGCATTATCACTCGCTAAAGAAATTAAATTTAATCATTACTGGCTTGGAATGTGCTATGGTTTTATTGCAATTACATATCAAACTACAGGAGAAATAGATAAAAGTTTAGAACATTATTTTAAAGCTTTAAAGGTTACAAAAGGATTTAAAAGTAGTCAATGGACTGCAGCCTTATATAATAACATTGGGAATACTTATTTGGAAATGGGTGAATATGATCTTGCTTTGGAATATTTGGAAAAAAACTTAAATATCAAGGAAATCCAACCTTCGTTCTATAGAGCAGGTATAGGGGGATGTCTTGATAGTTTAATTTATGTCGCACTTGAAAAGGGTGATATTAAGCTTGCTCAAAAATACTTTCAACATTTGGAAATTATACATAATCAAACATCGGACAGTCAACTCGATTTCATATACAAATACAATAAAGCTTTAATGTTAAAAAGGAGTTCTCGGATTCGAGATAAAGTTAAAGCAGAGGAATTATTCAAACAAGCTCTTGAAACAGAAACTAGGGACTTTGTTTTAATACTGAATACATATATTCAAATATGTGACCTACTTCTTGTAGAATTTCGTATGAATAATAATAGTGAAGTACTTGATGAAATAAATGAAAATGTAGCTCAAATATTGAATATAGCAGAAACAACGCATTCTTATCGATTTTTTTGCGAAGCTTATATTTTAAAAGCAAAAATAGCATTATTAAATTTTGATATAAAGGAAGCTCGTCGATATCTAACTCAAGCACAACAGCTAGCCGAATCTTACAATTTGAAACGATTAGCTATGAAAATTTCATATGAACATGATGAATTAATCAAACAAAAAATTATGTGGGAGAAGTTAAAAGAATCAAATGCTTCCTTAACTGAACGTTTGAATCTCGCGGGGTTGAACGAGCAAATGGAAAATATGATAAAAAAACGAATAGTTGTACCTGAGCTTTCAGATGAAGAACCAATACTTCTTTTAATTTTATCAGAAGGAGGTACACCATTGTTCTCCCACTCTTTTATTGGTGAAAAATCCTATGAATCACATCTTTTTGGTGGATTTCTGACAACGATTGATTATTTTATCAGAGAGATGTTTTCTGAAGGTCTTGACAGGGCAATTTTCGGTGAGTATACACTTCATATGAAATCTATTCCACCGTTTTTTATATCTTATATTTTTAAAGGTGATTCCTATTTTGCACTTCAAAAAGTAGACTACTTCAAGGATAAGATCAAAAAGGAAGAAAAAATATGGCAAAACTTGCTTAAGTCTTTTCAAATTAATCAAACTGTTAAACTAGAAGACCTTCCCTTACTTGAAACTTTAATATCAGAAATTTTTGTCCCTAAAAGTATGGTTAGCTTATAATGTGAAAAATGTTAAAATTTCATGTTTTATTGCTAAAATTTTATATTAGACAACATCTAATTCTACATTAAAGTACATTTATTTTGAAAAACAAAAGAAATCGATGAATAGTTCCCAAGAATTTGGATTTAAAATATCTATAATAGGTGATGGAGGAGTTGGAAAAACTTCCCTAATTAACAAATTTACTAAGGGAACTTTTGAAAAAGACTATATAAAGACAATAGGAGCCCAATTCTCGAAATATGAAAAAGAAATTGATGGAGATATAATTAAATTAGTATTTTGGGATATTGCAGGTCAAGATGATTTTAATTTTCTCCATCCTTTATTTTATAAAGAAAGTAGAGCATGTATTATTGTATATAGCCTTGAAGAAAATGAATTAGGAAAAGACAGCTTATTGCATATAGAAAATTGGAATAATGAATTAAATAAATATTGTGGCAATATACCAGTTGTTTTATTTGCCAATAAGGTCGACTTAATTAATGAAAATGATTTAAATGAATCAGAAATTCAAAATTTAGTCAATAAATTTAACCTTTTAGGGTATTATATAACTTCAGCAAAAACAGGCCAAGGAGTAATAGAAGCTTTTAATGCAATTATAGAAAAATTATATTATAAATCTAAGAAATTAGCTTTTCAAATTTAATATTTTTATTATTTTTCTTTCATCTCTGATATCTCTAAAAGAAATAGATCTGCTATACTGTTCCATTTTTGTTTAGTCTCAGCATCTACAACAATTTCTTCTGTTAACCGTTTTCCCTTATTAAGATTTTCAAGTGCTAATTTATAATTCCCAAGTTCTTTATAACAAATTCCAAGTTTAATATATGTTTGATTAATATACCATTCATCAGCTCCTATTTCTATTGCTTTTTCGAATTTCTTGATAGCTTCTTCGTATTCTTCATAATACATTAAAATTTCTCCATATGTATCGTGGTAGGTTCCATTATCGGGTACATTTGTGGTAAGAGTTTGAGCAATCTCTAATGCTTCTTCTTTTTTATTTAAATACTGAAGCCAATAGGCCTTATAATTAAGAAGATCATTATTTTCCGGATATTTTTCAATTAATTCATTAATAATTTCCAAACCCGCGCGTACGCCTCTCATCATTCTAAGTACTGATGCTTTTTTCATTTTGATATCTGTTTCATTATCTGGAAAAATCTCTAACATTTCATCTAGTAGTTGTAAAACCTCATCGAGTTGCTCATAATAAATTAAAACCTTTATTTTAGAATTGTACAATTCAAGATTGTCGGGATTCTGTTCAATTTCTTTGTCTATCTGTTTAATTATATCTTCATACTGCTCTTTTAAGTCTCCTAATCGTCTAGTGTGAAAAATATCTATCATATCCTGCCAGATTATTCCTTCTAATTTATCAAATGTTTCCTTCAATTCCACCTTAGCTTCAATTTTATAAGCTAAATAATTCACATATTCTGGAAGAAACTCTACTAACGAATTTTTTAACTCCTCATCAAACAAAAAATTACATATATCCTCTAATATATCATCCAACGTAGCACGAATATCCATAGATCTTGAAAATAATTTGTTTAAATAAGTAAATTTAGTGATATGCTCTTCAGTAATAGTTTGAAGCATAATTTCTAATCGCTCCTGTTCCTGAAAATAATAAACTGTTTCCGGTGATACTGTTAATTTAAAAAACTTTATTGGATATATTTGATTTTCAACAATCTCATCAATGTAATATTCTAATTTTGATTTTTTTATCCCAAATTTTTTTGAAAAATCATTTTTTGAAATATAATCAGGATACTGATCTGGATGGTTAATAGAAAGAAAAAGTAGTATCTTGTCAAACTCTTCCTCAACTGTAAGCATAGTTTTGACACGAGTATAATCTAATCTTAGAACATTGTTGAGGAATCTAAATTGAATATCTTCATCCTTAATACTATATTTTTCAAAAAAATTAATTGTATTTTTTGCAATATCTTCAATTCGTCTGCTTTCTTCATCTAAAATTGATTGTCTATCTAAATCATAGTTTTGCAAAATTCTTGAATATTCTAATTTACCTGATTGAGTAATTCTGTATCTCTTATTCTCTTTTACTACAAATCCTTTATCTAATAACAAATTCATATTTTTTGATAAGGATGATTGATTTATTGAAAGTGGTTCTTCAAGAAAGTTTGACCATTTCAAAAAATCGTTATTATAAACCATCCAAAGAATCCAATGATCATAATTCCTTCTTTTTTTGATAATATCGGGAGGATAATTCAATTTTCTTTTTTTCCTAAGAGCTCCAGATACTTCATGAAATCTCTTCTTACCTTCCGGAGTTATCTTATAATGGCCTCGAGTATAATTATCTACGTAACCTCTACCTTTCAACATAGAAAGATATTTGGATAAGGTAGATAGACGAAGTTCAAGTGGTGTTTCAGTAAAATCTGACCATTGACATTCATCATTATTTGATAACATCCAGAGAATAATATGTTCAAAATTTTTTTTTCCAAATTTAGGTGTTTTATGTATTTCTTCTGGAGGATAATTAATTAAACTCATAGCTTTTGAGATCCTTATTTAGATTCGTTCGTCATTGATAGATAGCAGTTTTAACTATTTAAATTATTCTTTGAATATTCGAACTTCGCATAAAGTTTCTTAATAAAAACTATATAATAAAAGTATACTATATTATAATTAACAAAATAAAGAGGTAAATAAAATGTCAAATAAAGCTACTCTTGGAGATTTTGTCTTAAATCCAAAGAAATACCAATTTGGAATGAAAGACCTATAATTAATTTTTTATTCTTCTTTTTAATCTTTTTAAATTCTTTATTATATTATCTAATATTTTATGATTTTTATCAAATATTTATATTTAAAATAGAACCCACTTTCCTCTCTTTTTCGCATTAAGAATATACATTTCATAACTTTCTTAAATATTCGAACTTCGTACAAAGTTCTATATTAAAAACTATATAATAAATTATTTCTATATTATAATTAAGAAAACATAGAGGGAAAAAAAATGAAAAAAATAAATCAGACTCGAATTATAAAAATAAGAAATGATGTAATAGTTTCACAAAATTACATTCATGATTAATCAAATAACTTTTATCATATTATATAAAACCTTATGGAGGGTAAAAATATGTCAAATAAAAAAGGTATGGAAGCTACTCTTGGAGATTTTGTCTTAAATCCAAAGAAATACAAATTTGGAATGAAAGACCTATAATTAATTATTCTTTTTCTTATTCTTTTTTTTTAATTTTTTTCTTGTAAAATTCTTATCTTCTTAGTTATATTAGTTTAATTAGATTTAAAATTAAACTTAGCTTAATGAATTCATAAGGTTATAATCCACATTAAATGTAAACATGTCTTATCTTGAACTGAATGAATTATCAGAAGTTGAAAAACTCTATGATGTATTTAAGGTAGATGAAGCTATTGAATTATTAGACGATTTTATTCAGCGTGAAGGAATTACCCTCCAGCAAAAAGTTTCATACCAGTTAATTAAAGGCTATATTCTAATATATCAAGGAAAAATTAAAGATGCATTTAAATTAGGAAGGAGAATCTATAAAGAGAGTCAAAAAAAAAATGCACCTCTCCAATCATTTGATGGATTGTCTTTAGTTTCTGCAGTGCTACTTTTATTTGATCGATTTGATGAAGCACTTGAAGTAATCCAAAAAGCCGAAGACTTATTAAAACTTACCTCTCAAATCTCTCAAAAAAATTTTCTGCAAAGAAAAGCTTTAATGAGTGTTTTTAGAGGAATGATAGATTATAGTAAAGGTGATATGGAATTAGCAGAGAAACACTATGAATGGACTATAGGGTTACAAAAAGAAACTAATGTCACACTTTTTAAAGTTATGGCTCATCTTCAAATGACAAGTATTATGATTAATGTAAAAAGTAGATTTGATCTTGGTTTGGAATATGTTAAAAAAGCATTATCACTTGCAAAGGAGATTAAATTTAAACACTACTGGATTGCTATGTGTCATAACAATTTGGGAAATTTATATGCACAATTAGGTGAATATACTCTTAGTTTAGAACATTTTAAGAAGAGCTTACATCTTTTTGAAAAAATTAAAAACAAACTTTGGGTGGCTACTCTAAAAAGCAATATAGGATCTACATATGGTTATTTTGGCAATTATGATATTGCATTGAAATATTTAGAAGAAGCTTTACTAATTTGGGAGCAGAACCCTTTACGAATAGAATTCTGTATTACTGGCTTATTATTTATAGCTCTCGAAAAGGGAGATACTGAGCGTACTCAAAAATATTTTCAACGTTTAGAAGATTTATATATTAAGAGAAGTAAAGATACAGATCTCGAAATAATGTACCAATACTTTAAAGCTAATATGTTGAAAAGGAGCTCTCGGATCCGAGATAAAGCTAAAGCTGAAGAACTATTAAAACAACTCCTTGACAAGACACCAACTAGATTAATTGTTGCTATTGATGCCTATATCGACCTTTGCGACTTACTTCTTTCAGAGTATCGTATAAATCAAAATCCAGAAGTATTTAAGGAACTTAATCAAAACATTGCTCAATTATTAACTATTGCTGAGAATTCACATTCTTATTTGATTTTCTGTGAAACATTCATATTACAAGCGAAAATAGCTTTAATAGATCTGAATATTGGAACAGCCCGGCGATATTTAACCCAAGCTCAAAAAATAGCGGATTCGCATGGTATTAAACGATTAGCAATGAAAATTTCATACGAACATGATGAATTACTTAAAAAGTTAGACATATGGGAAAAACTGAAAAAGTCAAAAGCACCTTTGTCTGAACGTATAAAATTAGCACAACTTGATGAACAGATGGAAGAAATTATCCGAAAAAGAGAAATAGTAGTTCCCGAACTCACTGATGAGGATCCTATTGTGCTTTTAATTATTTCTGAGGGTGGAAGACCATTGTTCTCTGAATCGTTTGCTGAAGAATGGGCTTTTGAGGATCATCTATTTGGTGGTTTCTTAACTGCTATTAATTCCTTTAGTGATGAGATGTTCTCTAAAGGCCTTGATAGGGCTAACTTCGGAGATTATACCATTATTATGAATTCTCTCGATCCTTTCCTCGTATGCTATTTATTTAAGGGACAATCGTATCTCGCACAGCAACGAGTAACAAAATTCATCGATAAGATTAAAGAGAATGCAGAAATGTGGGAAAAATTTAATAAATTTAATCAGGCTTGTCAATTAGTACAACTAAAGGACATTCCTTCGCTCGAACCATTGATAAATGAAATTTTCGTCAATAGAAGTACTCCTCTTATTACATAGTATTTTTATCTGCTTTTAGTCTTATTTATAAACTTTCCATTATATTCAAACTTCGATAAAAGTTTTGCAATAAAAACTATATAATGAAGCATTTCTATATTAAACTTAAGAAAATTAAAAAAAAGGAGGTAAAAAACTATGAAAAAACTTGAAGCAAATGAAGAAGCACAATTAAAAGTTTTTAACAATGGTTATTGCCAATGGTTAAATCAACATTAAGTATTTTTTTTTCTTTCTTTTTTAGTTTAGACTAAAATTTTAAATTAAACTAAATCTAATCTTAATTTAATAATTTGAAATCTGCCTAAAATGAACGATTCTCAGAAGTTTGGATTTAAAATAACGATTGTAGGCAATGGATCAGTTGGAAAAACATCGCTTATCAAAAAATTTACACAAGGCTCGTTTCAAAAGGAATATATTAAGACTATTGGTGCGCAGTGGTCTGAATATGATGTAGAAATTAATGGCGATCAGGTCCGATTATTATTTTGGGATATCGCAGGGCAGGATGATTTTCTCTTTTTGCGTCCATCTTTTTATAGAGAGAGTCGAGCAGCAATTATTGTATTTAGTTTAGAAGAAAATGATTTAGGTAAACGAAGCTTCGATCATATAAATGACTGGCATGAAGATATTAAAAAACATTGTGGAGATATTCCTATTGTTGTTTTTGCCAATAAAGTTGATTTAGTTAATGAACAAAATTTGAATAGGACTAAGATTCAAGGTATTATAGAGGAACGAAATTTTTTAGACTATTATTTAACATCCGCAAAAACAGGCCAAGGAGTCCACGAGGCATTCAATGCCATTATTACTGAATTATATTCTAAATTTAAAGCATTATCTACAAAGTCATAATTTTCAAGAATTACCAACAGCAAGGATCAAAATACGTTT
Source organism: Promethearchaeota archaeon (assembly GCA_048939015.1). GTDB lineage: Archaea > Asgardarchaeota > Lokiarchaeia > Sigyniarchaeales > SOKP01 > Loki-b32. The sequence continues at coordinate 4,598 of JBHLPW010000031.1, read as the reverse complement.
TATACTTTTTCAACCAGGAACAGAGGGTGTATTTAGAATAATCCTCTGTAATTTCTTCTCCAGGTAAAATATCTTTTAATGCGACGGAACTAAATCCATTTCCATCTTCAGAGGCTCCTGAATTAGGATTAAAGGAATGATTTACGAACTTTGCATTATCCAAGCAAAAGATTAATGCATCCTGATCTCTTTCATAAAATGAATAAGTAAGCAAATAATGCATAAAATCTTTCATAGAAGTTGAAGTATTAGCCGAATCAAGGATTAAAAACTGATCTCTTGAGATAATTAACACATCTTGAGGACGTGCATACCAAAATTTTGTGCCTTTTGGAATTTTTTTTTTAGCAAATAATCCTAAACCATGAATATCACTTTGCTTAACTTCGCTATACTCATTAATCGGATTAATTGGGGTGGGATTAAATGGTATTTTAGTATCTTTCATTTATTATAATAGAAATAAGTAATCCATTTGTATTTTAAATTAGTCGTAAAAAATGATTGAAGACTATTAATTTCAAATTTAATGTCAAATCAAATCTAGTAAAATTCAAATAATACGTGTTTACTTTCTCTTTTATGACACAAGAAATAATCAAATGGGATCTAAGTGATTATTATACAGGGATCAATGATCCTATGATTGAGACAGATATCCAAGAGATAGAAAGATTAGCGAAAGACTTTAATCAAAATGTCAAAGGTAAATTAGAAGACCCTTCACTTACACCAGAACAACTTTTAGAATGGTACAAGGAATATGAAAATATATCAGAGAAGACCTTTTATTTTGATACATACGCAGAATTACTATTAAGAACTAATTTTCTGGATGATGACATAAAAGGTTTTTATTCAAAAATTGATGAGTTTAAAGTTAAAATCCAACAAAAGCTCTTATTTTTTGATTTAGAGCTTAATCGAATTTCTGACGATAAATTTGCAGAGTTAGTAAAAGCTCCAGAACTAAATAATTACAAGCATGCTCTCAAATTCAATAGGATGAAAAAAGAACATCAACTCTCTGAAAATGAGGAACAAATTATCTTAATGAAGGATATGACTGGTGTAAAAGGCTTTATCAAACTTTATGGTGAATTAAAGAGTAGTTTTACTTTTGATTTTGAAGTAGATGGTGGAATGAAGAAACTAACCGAAGCAGAACTATTTTCTTACATGTATCAGGATGATGTGGATCGTAGGCGTAGAGCTCTAAGAAAAATTGTGGCAGAGTATAAAAAAAATGAGATGATATTCACTCATATTTATAACAATATTTTAAGAGATTGGGATTTAGAATGTGCGAAAAGAAACTTTAAACAACCTATCACAAGAAGAAACTTGGAAAATGAAGTAAGTGATGAGAGTGTAGAAGTATGTGGAGAAGTTACCACAAATAGTTATCCTATTGTTGAAAAATATTATAATATAAAGACAAAACTCTTGAATCTTCCCGAATTACACATGTCAGACCTGTACGCACCAATTGGCCAAATAACGAGAAAATATACCTACCAAGAAGCTATAGAGTTAATTAAGGATTCTGATGAAAAATTTAGCCCTGAATTTAAAGATATTATAGACAAAATAGTTGATATAGGACACATCGATGCGACACCGCGAAAGGGAAAAAATAGAGGTGCTTTTTGTGCACATGGTAAACAAAAACATTATGCATTTGTTTTCGTTAATTTTGTAGAGACCGTTGATTCGGTACGTGCTTTAGCTCATGAACTTGGTCATGCCTTCCATGCCTATTATATCCAAAGAGATCAAAATTTTGTAAACATTGAAACTTCTCTCGTGGTCGCGGAAATAGCCTCTGTATTCAATGAAATGTTGATCACTGATTATTTAATGAACACAGATTTGTCTAAGGACGAAAAAATTGCATTATTATGTAGTACTATTGAAGCAAAGTTTGCAACTTCACATAGACAAAATGCTTTTTATAGATTTGAAAAAGCCATTCATGGATTATTAGAAAAGAAATTACCTACAACGGGAGAAATTAAAGATGCTTTCGTAAAAGAAATGGAACTAATGTTTAGGAATTCTATGATCAATATCCGGGAAGAATATGCCAACTATATTTTTGTAATTCCACACTTTTTAAATGTTCCATTCTATGTGTACGCCTATAACATGTCAAATCTTTTAGTCATTTCTATCTATCAAATGTATCTTGAACAAAGGGATGAATTTGTTCCTAAATATCTAAAATTACTTTCTCTTGGAAGTTCACTTTCTCCTGAAGAAATGTTGGCAGAAATTGGTATCGATCTAAATGATCCTACATTCTGGGAAAAAGGAATCAAATATCTCTCAGATAAGATTGATGAATTGGAAAAACTAGTTGAAGAAAATTAAATTTTTTCTTTTTTTTTTACCAGACTAAAGTATGAATTTAAGTGAATAATACAGCTATTTTAGAATTGTCCAATCCATATCCAATAGTCCAGTCAGAATTCAGCGTCAAAAACTAATAATAAAAACTTAACTATAACATATTTGAAGTCCAAAGATTGTAAAAATGAATAGAGGAGGTGAGGAAATCTGACCGAAATTGAGGAAATTTTCGTATCTGATTTCAAGGAATTAGAAAAAGAAGTAAGTTCCAGCATTCCGATTGAAAAAAATATAATTATTCATGATAAGACTCCATCTGTTAAAAAAGAAAAAGACCAAATATCAAAAAAAAGAGATTTAAAACGATGGAAACTATCAGGGGGGTATTACCATTTACATCCTGAGAAATTTAAATTTGGATTAAGAGATTTAAAATAGCAAAAAAGAGGGATGAAAAGATGCAACAAGATGTAGAAAAGCAAAAAGAACCTATAATATTAAGCGAAATTATAATTATAGAAGAAAATCCTATGGAAGAGGGTAAACAAATTGAGGAGTCTAGAGTAGTATATAGAGAGCGCCTTCGTATAAAAAAAGATATTGAAAGTATTTAAAAAAATTTAATTTCATCAGTAAAACGATATATATTTTTAAACATGTAAAAATATTTACTATAATGTAACAAAATAGTTACTTAGCTATTATATTAATAAGCGAAATTCAAAAATTTTGAGGTGATTTAAATACCAAAAATAAAATTGAATCAATCTATTAATGACCGTCTTAAAGAAAAACATGGAAAAGACAAGGCAAAAATAATTTCTAAATGTATGGAGGATTGTATGGAGGCGGGAAAGGAAGGTGACGAGTTAAAAAATTGTATCCAAGAATGCCTTAATGAAAAGCTTGGTGCTGAAGAAGCAGCAAAAATAGATGTAGATTCGATTTATGGGCTTATGGGGCATTGGGCTACAGTAGGTTAATAGGACTAATTTTAGCATAATTATCCTTTTTTAATTTTTTTTTATACTCACTTCAACTATAACACTATTGGATTTAGAAGGCGGATAATAAGATTTTAATGATTTGAATAGAAATGGATAGGAACTTATTAGACATATTAATGGTATTTCCTTCTGGTGGGGACTTGTATTTTACCAATTTTATATATCATTTAGGATCAGCTTACATAATTGCTTACTTAAGGAAACATGATTTCAATGCTGAACAATTTATTTCAAATGAGTCTTATAGTGTTGATGAATGCGTAAAGAGAATTCTGAGCTATTCGCCAAAAATTGTTGGATTCTCAGTTTATGAAACTAACTATATACAATGTGTGTTATTAAGTAATTGTTTAAGGAAGTATAATTCAGATATAATTATTATTTTCGGAGGTCCCACTCCTAGTGTGCATTCTAGAGAAATTTTAGACAGTATTAACAGTGTTGATATTTGCATTAGAGGGGAAGGAGAAGAAACTATTCTTGAATTACTATTAAATCTCTCAGATAATAATTACAATCTGATTCAAACAGAATTATTTGATATTAATGGTGTTACCTTTAAGATTAAAGATCAAATTATACTTAATCCAGATCGAAGTGTTCTTCTTTCGAATAGGTTTATTAAAAATTTTATTGACAAATATCCATCTCCGTATCTTTCAAATGTTATTCCTATATCTAAAGCATTTCCCACAGGAATAATTACGGCTAGGGGATGCAATCAGAATTGTATTTATTGTAATTGTGCTGTAATTAATAAAAGAAATATTTACTTTCATTCAATAGAGAGAGTTCTTGAAGAATTAAGATATATCAGTGAATATAGTAATTTCATACATCCTGTTCCAATTAACGATGATACTTTTACAATAGTACCAACTCGAGCAGAAAAAATCTGTGAAGCAATAATAGAAAATGATCTACAGATACCATTAATTTGCACTACTCGTTGTGATACCGTCTCGGAAGAATTATTGGATTTGATGAAACAAGCGGGTTTTACTTCAATTGGATTTTCATTAGAAAGTGCTGTTCCGAGAGTATTAAAGACAATAGGAAAAGTGACATCCCCAGAGACCAATTCGCAAAATTTAGAAAAAGAAAATTTGTTTATTAATAAATTGAAAACAATGACGACATATGCTCGAAAAATTGGTATAAGAAAGGTATTTGTAAGTATTATGGTAGGATTGCCAGGTGAGTCTATACAAGACGCCCAAAAAACTATAGAATTAATTA
>JBHLPW010000093.1:0-13752 GCA_048939015.1 Promethearchaeota archaeon | reverse complement strand
TGGATTATATTAAAAAGAATAGAAATAAAATTATTGTCAAAAAAAATTGTCCTATTCCATAAATTATTAAGAAAAATCCTTTTGATCGCTGATTAAGTGAAAAAAAAAATAATCGTATTCCATAAATATTAACAGAAAAAGTAATTATAAAATTCAAGGGGAATAGTGCCAGAAGTAGCGAGGGAAGAACCCATGGTGCAATAAATATAAGATAGACCCAAGGAAACCCAGTAAAAATACCAGAAAAACCTAAAAGACCAAGAAGAGTCAATCCAGACATGACACCCCCTATTTTAATATGTCTCTTTTCTAAATCCTCTCCATTTTTTTTCACTCTTATGGATGCATTTCTTCGAAATCGTTCAAATATTTCTTCATTTCTTTTATTATACCCACAATTAGAACAAAAAGATTGCGATGAAACTAATTCCTTTCTACATCGAGGACAATATTTTGGGTTCATTCTGTTGAAATTCATTTCCATCATTCTTAAGGTTCTTTTTGTTTTCTCTTTTTTAAACTGAATTTTTTTTTTAATTGAACTAAAGATATACCAATTGCACTTATAGCAAGAAGAAAGATAAATTTAAGTGAATTATATAAATAGTCATATTCATGAGTTAAATTTACATTATAATATAATCCCACATAATTAATATTAATTCTTTCCTCAATCCATTCCCATTTGTAACTCATTCCATTCGGAATGGCATTAATATCACATGATTCATAACCATATATCTTAGTTGGAGGATTTTCTTGTGCTTTTATTTCAACCATTTCTGTAATATTTCCATTCCATAGTCGCGCCGTGCCAACATCATATATAATATAAAAACGCTTTTCCATTATAGCATAGTTAGGTCTTGAGGTAAAAAAATCATATTTGATATTGATAGAAGAATTTTGAGGAATTGATACATTACAGAGAAACCAGGTTTTAGGATAATATGTATTCCACATATATTGATCCCAAATTGTGGAATTATATTCGTCTATATCATAATCACGTACTATAATAAATGGAATTTTTGTATCGTTCACTATAATTGTGCAATTATCGAATGGATAAAAGTTGAATGGAGCTCCAATTGTTACATTAATTTCACCATCTGGATTATTTATTGTGTAATTTCCCTTAAAGTGTATTTCACCGAGAAATTTTAAATCAGAGGTATCTACTTCAATTTTAACATTAGCAGATATTAAAGAAAGGGAACAATTTTCTTTAGGTAATAATCCACCTGCAAAATTTCTGTCAAGACTATAAGTTACATTTGCTTTGACAGTTTGAACAAAAAATAAATTTATACATGGAAAAATTATGATGAGAAGGACTTTTAGAGATTTTAAGGATTTTTTCATATTGATTTCAAAAAAAATATTGTTCTAACAATTTATATACTTTCGGTTTGAAATCATTCTTTTTATTAATATTCAAGATGTAAATTATATTTTGTATAGATGCAGAAACTTGTTCTAATTCTCTTCAAATTTGATTATGGAAAAAACGAAAATCCCATCTAAAATAATCGTAACTTCAATTGAAGTTCAATTTTTCAAACTATTTATTGATGATTTTCATTATAAATCTTCAGAGGAAATCATTCACAAATAGAAGGTGAATATTTGATGGTTCATACACTCAAGACTAGTAAGAAAAAATTAAGTGCTCTAGGAATGGGTTGCTTTGGTATCGGCGGTCCTTTTATGCGTTCCAACGGTTCTTATTTAGCTTATGGAAAAGTAAATGATGAGGAATCAATTAAGACTATTCACAAGGCTGTAGAGCTTGGAATTAATATCTTTGATACAGCAGACATATATGGTGTAGGGAGAAGTGAAAAAATTCTCGGAGAAGCGTTAAAAGAATATAGAGATGATGTAATAATAGCAACGAAATTCGGTAGTGTTTTTGAGGAGGGGAATCCGTATACTCCTGACGAGAAAGATACAAGTCCTAAATATATTCGTAATGCTCTTCAATCGAGTATGGAACGTCTTCAAACAGATTTTATTGATATATACCAATTTCATTCCAGTCAACATGATCCTGATGATGCAAAAAAAGTTCAAACTGTTTTAGAAGACTTGGTAGAAGAAGGATTGATTAATGGATATGGATGGAGCACAGATGATCCAAAACGTATGGAAATATTTGCAGAAAGTCAAAATTGCAATTCAGTGCAATATGCAATGAATATCACTCTTTATAATGATAAAATGACAAAACTCTGTGAAGAAAATAAATTAATAGGGTTAATTAGAAGCCCTTTAGCATCTGGTATTCTTACCGGGAAATATAATGAAGATAGTAAAATTGCTGAAGATCATATGCTAGCAGGAGTTGATTTTTCTCAAGAACGATATAGAAAAATAAATAGTAAGTTTCAAGATTTAAAAAAGATAATGGAACGAGAGGAGAGGACGTTAATTCAAGGTCAACTCTGTTATCTAATGGCAACAAGTGAGACTACAATCCCGATACCAGGAGCAAAAACAGTTGAACAAATAGAAGAGAACGCTGGAGCATTGGAATTTGGACCTTTATCCTCAGATATTGTAAAGAAAGTTAATGAACTTTTCTCAGATGTTTAGAAAATTACCTTAAATTTAATGGAGTTAGTAAATTTTTTGTATAAGAGGGAAAGTTGAATTATTATGAAGTTTAGAAAATTAGGAAATTCAGGAATATATATATCCGAATTAGGTCTTGGTTCTTTATTCTATGGAGGAGCTCAATGGAATGCAACTGATAACCCCGTTTCAAAAAATGAAGCAATTTTATGTCTTGAAAAAGCTTGGGAGGGAGGTATCAATCATTTCGATTGTGCTGATATATATGGTGGGTTTGGACCTGCAGAAAAAATAATTGGAGAATTTATAATGGATTATGATCGATCTGCGTTTGTTTTGACAAGTAAAGTTTTCTTTGCAATGAGTGTTAACTCTAATGATCGAGGGTTAGGTAAAAAGCACATATCAGAAGCTATTGATAAGACTTTGTCACGAATGAATATAGACTATTTAGATATATATTATTGCCATAGGTATGATTATAGTACTCCTTTAGAAGAAACAGTAAGAGCAATGAATGATTTAATTGATGAAGGTAAGATTCTTTATTGGGGAACCTCTAATTGGTTTGCAGCTCAGCTGGAGAGAGCTTATGGAATAGCTAAAGACTTAAGTATGCGTGGGCCAGTCTGTGATCAAGCTAAGTATAATTTATTGATGAGATTCAGTGGTGAATATGAACTTCCCTACACTGCGGAATATACTGGAATAGGGTTAATTGCTTATAAAGTACTAGCTGATGGATTATTCACTTCTAAGTATAAAGGGAAAAAAATTGAAGACTTGAGTGAACAAGAAATTAAACCGATTTTAAGGTATATAGGAAATGAAAATCAAAAGTTAGAGCCTTCAAAATTTGAAAAATTCTTAAAAGTAAGTGAAATTGCTCAGGAAATGGATATAACACTAGCACAACTTGCTTATGCGTGGGTTTTAAGTAATCCGTTAGTTAGTTCCGCTTTAATTGGTACCAGACATCCTGAAAGGATAGATGAAAATCTTATGGCTTTAGATGTAAGTTTATCAAGAAATATTCTAGAAAAAATCGATAAGATATTAGATAACAAACCATATGATTTAATCGATAATGGGTATATGGGTGAAGATTACGCATTTTATAAAGAAAGAATAAAAACTGATCCAAGAGCTAAATTAGGAAAATATCCATTTGATTGATTTAATAACAATTTTTAGAATATTTTAAATGATTTTGTTTAACAATTTTAAATCTCTATTGAGTACAGGTATAAAAGGATTTTGAATAAAACAAGAAATATAAACGAGTTGAAATTTAACTAAGTATAAAAAAAAATTATTGAAAAGATTAGGGATATATATGGTAAATGGATATACTGGTAATATTCTTAGAGTGGATCTAACAAATGAAAGAATCTCTATAGAGAATCCCGATGAGATATTTTACCGTCGATATATAGGAGGTGAAGGATTTGTAGCCTATTACCTTTTAAAGGAACTAAAGACGGATATTGATCCCCTGGGTCCAGAAAATAAATTAATTTTCGCTACGGGTCCTTTGACGGGATATGCAATTCCTGGAACAGGGAGAAATAGTGTTGGTGCTAAATCTCCTTTAACAGGAGGATTTGGTGAAGCTGAAGTTGGTGGTCATTGGGGAGCAGAGTTAAAGCATGCAGGATTTGATGCGATAATAATAGAAGGAAAAGCGAAAAACCCTGTTTATTTATGGATACATGATGGAGAAGCAGAAATCAAGGATGCAAGTCATCTTTGGGGCAAAACAACAGGAGACGCTGAAGCATTAATTAAAAAAGAGCTAGAAGATAAGTTTGCCCGAGTAGCTCAAATTGGACCAGGAGGAGAAAATTTAGTACGTTATGCTTGTATTATTCATGATCTGAGAAATGCTGCTGGTCGTAGTGGTATGGGGGCTGTGATGGGATCCAAGAGTCTCAAAGCTATAGCTGTAAGAGGGCACAAAAAGCTTGATGTCAGTAATAAAGAGATTTTAAGAGCAAAAATTAGAGAATTCAACGATGTCGCTTATAAACCAGTTTCAGGTTATTTTAAATATGGTACAGGATATGGAATAATGGAACAATTTGCTTCGACTGGAAATCTTCCAACACGAAATTTTAGAGATGGTGATTTTAAATACGCAAAGGATTTAGATCCAGGTATTATGAAGGATGAAATTAATCTTACTATGGAAGCTTGTTATGCTTGTTCAATTAGGTGTAAAAAAATTGTTGATATTGGAGAACCTTGGAATGTTGACCCTATTTATGGAGGTCCTGAATATGAGTCAATTGGTGCATTTGGATCAAATTGTGGGATAAATGATCTAAAAGCTGTTTGTAAAGCTAATGAACTTTGCAATAAATATTCTTTAGATGCAATATCTACTGGAGTTTCTATTAGTTTTGCAATGGAATGTTACGAAAATGGAATTCTAACGGATAACGATACTAATGGAATAAAATTAAATTTTGGAAATGCAAAAGCTATGATTCAGATTGTTGAATTAATTGCAAAACGTAAAGGAATAGGCAATATTTTAGCTGATGGTGTTAAAAGAGCTGCAGAAAAGATAAAAAACGGATCAGAAAAATTTGCTATGCATGTTAAAGGTCAAGAGATTCCTATGCATGAACCTCGCTTAAAGCAAGGTTTGGGAGTAGGATATGCAGTTTCACCAACAGGAGCAGAACATATGGCAAATATGCATGATACTACCATTGCAAGTGAAAGATCCATAGCTGTACATAGTGCTATAGGAATATTAGAACCTCTTGAGATTAATGATATCGGATTTAAAAAAATTCGAGCGTTGGTTTATTATACTAACTGGCGTAATTTGTTGAATGCATTATTAATATGTTATTTCGTACCATGGGATTATGTTGACATACCCGAAATTGTAAGAGCAGTTACTGGATGGTATACTTCCTCTTGGGAATTAATGAAGATAGGAGAGCGAATAACAACAATGGCGAGAGTTTTTAACATAAGAGAAGGATTTAAAACTGAAAATGATTGGCTACCAGAAAGGTTTTTCAAACCTCATACATCTGGAGCTCTCTTAGAAACAGCTATTAAATCAGATGATTTTAAAAGTGCAATTATTAGTTATTATAAAATGATGGGTTGGAGAGAAGATGGAGTACCAACAAAATCAAAATTGGAAGAATTAGAAATTGACTGGGTCTCTCAATATCTTTAAAATTCAGCTTTTGTTTCTTATATTTCCTCCAAATAATTACCTTTTAAATCTTGATATAATTCTTCTTTATTTTCTCTTAGTAATTTAAAAATTTCTTCGATTTCATCTTGAAAATTAATTTTATTACCTTCAGCATCATTTATTTCAAGGATTACTTTATTTTGAAGAAATTTTTCGAAAACCAAACTAATATCATAAATATTGACATGAGTTTCTTTAAAGAAATCTAAGAGGTGATGTAAATAAAGTGCTTTGATATAACCTTTTTTATTTTTCTCTCTCTCATAAAAATATTGTATTTGTCGAAAAATTCTGTTTTCGTTATTTATAGCTGAGTTGATGATATCTTGTTTGTAAAAAGCCCAGTTAAAACCATAATCTACGGCTCTATTTACCATGTCCGCTATTTTTTTTTCTATTCCGGCTTTTTTAGCCCATTTAGTATGAATAAACCAATTAGGTATTTCTCAACCACTTTTCTGATACTTTTTTCGAAAGATAATAATAATAAAAAATCATACTTCGTTAAATAAAATTAAGAATTCACAAAAGTTAAATAAAAAACTATAGATATTTCGAAATAATGGTTAAAAGCAGATCTAAATTCCCAAAAGAAGGTACGTTTGTTATTGCGAAAGTCACAGAGGTGCAAGATCAATACGTTTATGTTGATTTAATTGATTTTGGAGGTTTGTACTCTGAAGAGTGTGCTAGAGGAATGATTCATATTTCAGAAATAAGTTCCCGGTGGATTAAGAATATTCGAAATTATGTTCGTATTGGTCAAAGAATCGTCCTTAGAGTTCTAAGAGTGGATGCCGAAAAAGGACATGTTGATTTATCATTGCGAAGGGTCAATTCAGCTCAGAGAGAGAACCGGATGAAGGAATGGAAATATGCTGTAAAGTTTGAAAATTTACTGCAATTTTTAACAGAAACAGAAGGTATTAGTCTTTCTCTAGATGAGGCGTATGAATTGATTGGTTTTCCGGTTTTAGATTTCTTCGATACATATCAAGAAACTATTGAAAGTCTTAAAGAAAATGGAGATGAAATACTATCAGAGTTGAATGGGATCACAGATGAAATAAAGAGTGTTTTATTGAAAATAATAGATGAGAATGTGAGTATTTCAACTGTTAGTATTTCTGGCAAGGTTATGCTTTCATTTACTTCAGAAAATGGAATTGATCATATCAAAGACTCATTAATAGAAGCTTTGAAAATAATTCCTTCGAAAGAAACAAGAAATATTCAAATTAGTTACATCGCAGCCCCATTTTATAGATTAGAAATTATTTCTAAGGATTATTTGGATGCCGAAAATATTTTATCAGATGCCTTAGAAGTTATTGAACACAGTGCTGAAAAATATAATGGAACATTTGAATTTATTCGAGATTAACAATTATTATCTAAAAGTATAATACGCAATGACAAAATATCTTCAAAAATGTAAGGAATGCAATAGATATGGATTACAGAATCCTGAATCTAAGTGTAAATACTGTGGTGGTATGTTAATAAATCCAAGACCTCCAAAGTTTTCTTTAGTAGATAAATATGGAAAATATCGTTTAAAATATTTTAAAGAAGAGTTTGATAAGAAGTTTAAATAAATTTAAGAGATTTCTATTTTCTCGGCAAATTTTTCGATTATAAGGATTTTAGCGTTTTTTTTTGGAATGTGTGCAATATCTTCTTCTTCAAAAGGTCCGTAATTTATAAGATCAATGCCAACTAAGGGAGGAGTCTTTTTTAAAAATCTTATAAGAACATATTCAATGTTTTCTTTATCAATCTTCGCTTTAGAATCAGAAGTTATTAAATTATCTTGTTTATCTGACTCTACTACATCTTTGATATTATTTTGAATTTCTAATAGTGGTTCAAGGTCTTTTACAAGTTTCTCTTCAACTTCTTCTTCAAATTGGGATATCTTTTTTACTTTTTTATATCCTTTTATTGAACTTACAAGATTTTGGTAAAGTAACTTTTCTGATTCTATTAGATTTTCTAACCGAATTTCTCTCATTACGAGGGCAGAGTTAATTATTTTAACTTCTCTCATCTTTAAAAAATCTTTAAATAAAAAGTTAATATTCTCTTTATATGATTTTAGTAAACTTACCTTAATTTCATTCTTATTCTCTTCAGTATAATCATTGATAAAGTTTACAGTGTTTTTAAACGCTCTAAAGATGTCTGGATTTAACTCTGTTAATTCTGTTTGTTGGAATTCTTCAAGCCAATGTTGATATAATTTATCATAGTCTTTTTGTAAATCCATTAATATCGAATCTTTGGTTTAAATCAATATAATTAACATGTGTTCTTGATGGTTAAAATTTTTATCTTATATTGTTTTAGCTACTCCTTTACAGAGTAAAAAGATAGCAATATGGTGTGGAACCTCAACCTTATCACCTATTTTATATGGTCCATAAGTTTCTCCTTTAATTTTTGTTGCTGGAACATTTTGTTCTATTATTTCTAATTTTTGGATTGTTTTTAATTTACTTACAAATACAATTGGATCTAATTTCTCAGTTTGTTCATCAAGAGGATTGAAAAGCTCGATTTCATCTAATAATAACTCTTGTACTTTAAATCCTGTTTGACCATGTAAAGATCCAGGATATCTAATAAGTCTATGAGTATCTATCGATACAGGTACGTCTGCTTCAATTCCTATTTTAGCAACAATAGCCTTTAAAAATTTGTACCACATTTCCAAATTAGAACTTATAAGTGTCCAATTATTACTATTGCTATTTTGAATTGTAGAAAGATATTCTTTCTTATAATTAAGTAAATTTTCAATAAAACTTTGGCTTAAATTAAAGGTATTTCTATCAGATAATATAGTTTCAATTTCTAAATTAGGTTTTGTTAATAAGGCTTCAATTTCTCTGTAAATTTTTTGAGGCCAACCAATTGTATCTCTTGAAAAACCAAATATATTATCTCCCTTTTTTCGTAAGCCTAGAATTTCATAGGAAATACCTTCTCCAGTAATATAGTTTACAATTTCTCTACGCTGATCACTTGATAATGTTCTTAAGTCATTATCTTCAATTTTCAAGTGATATCCTCTGTGTCCTGAAAATGCTATTTTTAATTTTTCAATATCAACATTAAAATCGGGTAACAAAAAGTCATATATTAGCTTAATTATTTCATTTTTAGCTACATCTAAACAATCCTTACAAATCCAACTTAATTTTTTCAATTTTAATTCTTTACAATTTGGACATTTTTCTACCATTCCATTTCCTTTTTTTCCACAATTTGTACAAAACCACCGATCATGATCCTCTTTACAAGGGGTATAAAAATGATCAACATCAATATCTATGAGAAAATCGCAACCAAGATACCCCTTATTTTTCATATCTTGATTTTCTGGAGCTTTATAAAGAGTAGCACTCGAATAAACGTGTCTAGGTCCATTATTAGTTAAATGTGTTATGAATAAATCTCTGTTTGTAAATCCCATATGTCTTATCATTCTTATTTTCTCATCCCATGGAATAAAGCCAAACTCTCTCTGGTTAAATGAACTAACTAAGGGAATTTTATCATAGTTTTCTTTATAGTATTCTTTGAAACGACGGTTTAGATATTCGTATGTTTTCATTTATTATCTTTATTTTGATTGTTAGATCTTTGAGATATTTTGGAAGTACGATATTGCTGTACTTCAATATATTTAAGAGGATGTGAAATGGTTTTTTGTTCATTTTGTAATTTTGAAAAATAACCTTCAAGACATAATTTGTCCTTATAGGCTTTTGCTACACATAAATTGTATGATTTTAAAGTTTTACATGAATATGGTGTATATCCTTTTTTTATCGCATATTTAACCTGATAAGCAGTCTTTTCTTCATCAAAATCTGGTAGTGCTGAAAAGACATTAATTATTTTTTCCTCAGGATATTTGAGCGAATTTAAAAACCATAATATGAACAGCCTCTCAGTATGTATTAAATTCTGTCCTTCTCTTGCTTTAGAGAGTATTTCTTTAATGCAAGGAGGGAATAATTCTGATATATCTGTACCTTCCTTAAAAGTGATATCAATGATATAGTCAAATTCTTCTTTCTTTGATTCCCAGAGATTAGTTATATGCTCGAATAAATTTTTAAATTCTTGGACCTCAAAAAGTTGCTCTTTAAATTTCTCTATATTTGAAGGGATATCATTATTTTGTATTAACAATTTTGAACGAACATATTCTTGTAATAATCTATTAAGATTTTCAGTTTTGATAAGAACATAACCATGCTGAAGAGAATTATTTATTAGTGCTCGATATTCATCCTTTAAATTAGAGGCTAATTTTATATAATCGATATAAGAAATCTTAAAATTTGTTTTATACAATTCTTCCTGGTCTTTTACAATTATTTTTTTATAAGTTATTTGATTTTCTTCAAAAATTACATCTAAATTTAAATCTTGGTAAATGAAATACAAATTATACTCATTTTCTTTATTTAGTTCATTGTAAGTTGTTTTTGAGTATAAATTGGCAATTCTATTAGATAATATCTTGTTATTCAAAATATAAAGTAAAATTCTTAGAAGTAAGTAAACCTTAATATTAATTTCATCAAAGTCATAATCTTTTATCAGTTCTATGTTGTTAAATGCATCATTGAATAAATTTAGGATTTTAATTTTAAATTCTTCTGTCTTCTCAGATTTAAAGAGTTCATTAATAAAATTTATCGGGTCTTTTGATGATATTTCAGAATAGTATGTTTTCAGTGAAGGGAGCCATGGATACCGTTTTATTAAATCAAAGATGTCGCTCATTACCCAAAGATTCTCTAATTTTAAATATAAATAATTAAGTTCTAAATTACATGATGGAACTAGAATTTAATAGATTAAGAGTAAGTTAGTTTAATGATAATTTTAACTCATCTATTAACAAACTAATAAATGATAAGTAAAAAAAGATTTAGTTAAAATTCATCCATATCATCATCTTCATCAAATTCAGCTTCTTCTACCCGAGGCGCTAAAAAGTAGCTTAACTCTCCACCTTCAAGAAGATTAAATATCATTTTCAAAGGATGATCAGTCTTTAGAGATATTTCAAGCTTCTCAGTAATAGATGCTATTTTAAGAATTGCCTTTAAAAAGGTTAATGAATATGCTCCACTACTAGTTCCACTAATAGCATTTTCTATCAAATCATCTTCATTAAGATTATATTCCATTTCACCAATTTGTCCTGTAGAGCTGAAGATTAAGCCTTGATCCTCTGCTGCAGTTATATTAAGAATTTCAGAATAAATTTCTGCATCCTTTATTGCCTCAACTAGAAAATCTGGTTCTATTACCCATTTCGAGGGGTATTCAATCTTTAATAAATTATCCATTGGGATTTCCTCAATATCGATATCTAATAAAGCCAAGCTAAACGTTCTTGTTCTTGTCATGCCTTCACGTTGCATTTTAATTTTAATCTTCTGATCTGCTTCATTAAAATCAATTTCTACAGAATCATTTGCCGCACATCTTTTTAAAATTTTATCTAAATCGTCTAAGTTTAGGCCTACTTTTGATTCCTTAGCACATTGATACTCATCAAAATTTTCCTTTTTAATGGATAGTGTCAACAAACAGATACGTGAGGGATCCATCGCACTAATAGTAAATTCTTTAGGGTTGACTCGAAACTCAGTTTCATCGATAATACTGGCGAGAGTTTCAACTATCCCTTTCAATATCCGACTATTTTCTAATTTTAATTTAAAAGTCATATTCATTCAATAAGATTATTCAGTTTTTAAGTAAGATAATATTGGATAATTCACATTATTAATAATGTTTGATATTAGTCTTTTAATAATACCAATTTTAGATTTTAATATAATTATTTATACTTATCTTAAATTTTCAAATTTGTATTAATTTAATAAAAGATACATATTTAAAAAAAAAAATGTCAATTCATCACGCAATTCAAAGAATTATTAAGGACATCACCAATGATGATGAGCGAATTCAAGTTACAGCATATATTAAAAGGAGAATAGATAATGAACACATACTTTTGAATGATAAGACTGGAGAATTAAATGTTAATATTGGAAATGTAGATAATTTTAACTTTAAAGAAAACGATTTAATCAATGTAATTGGCGACCTCGAATTAAAATCTAGTGGAGAAAAAGTAATTAATGCAACTATTATTCAAGATATGAATAAATTAAACTTCAATTACTATCAAAAAATATACCAGATAAAAAAAGAATTAGTTTAACAATGAAAATCTAATCTTTGAATTATTCTAATTAATCTAAAAATTTTTGTATCTCAATGGTGTATCCATTTGGATCTTTGAAAAAAAAGTGATATATTTTTAATTTATGATTAATTTTTGGTTTTTCTACTATTTCCAGCCCATAATTCCTTAGTGTTTCATAGACTTCATCAACATTTTCTGTTACGAGAGTAAGAATAGGACTTCTATCATTATGAATAACATCCATATGTTCACAAAAACCAATTTTACTTTGATTATTTATATTAAATATTAAACAAACTCCTTGATCTTTAAATATAGTCAATCCTAGACCATTTTGATAAAAATTTGAAGTTAATTCAAGATTCTTACTGCCTAAAAAAGTAATAAATTCTTTAAATATCATATAACTCATTTTTCGGTGGTTAGTTTTTTTAGAATATTTAAAAGTTTGAGTGCAATTATAGATAAGATAAAATTTTTTAAATATAATTATTTTTTATGGGTATATTTAGAATTTAATGCCAAAGTAATTAATATGGTTGAATTTTGCCCAGAATGTTCAAACCTCTTACGCAAAAAGAAAGTTAATGGAACCACATTTTTAGCATGTAAGTGTGGTTATGAACAAGAATTAGAATCCAATACAAAAAAAATAGAAGAAAATATTCTAAAGAAAAAAAAAGCTTTAGAAGAGAACTTAGTAATACTTTCTGAAGATGATGATATCTCAGCAAATCCTAAAACAAGGAAGGAATGTCCTAAATGTGGGAATATGGAAGCTGAAACTTGGCAGGTACAAATTAGAAGTTCTGATGAACCAAGCACGCATTTCTTTAAATGCACTAATTGTAAATATACATGGCGCGAACAATAGTTAAGTATAAAAAAATTAAATACTCTATTTTAAATATTTAAAAAGTTTTCTCCAGATTTATATGAAAAGGTTAAAAAGCCTCGATATGTTTCGAGGATTAGCAATGTTATATATGATTGTTGGTCACATGGTTACATGGTGGCCTGTTCTTGAAATTAGAATAATGATAATGGCTAGTTACATATCAGTGGCTTCATCATTAGGAGCTTTTGGATTTACATTTATCTCCGGGATAAGTTCTATGATCTCTTACAGAAATCGACTTATTAAAATTAATAAAAATGCGAACTATAGTTTTGCTCAAGTTAAATATGAATATCTTTTTAGAGCTGTATTTATTGTAATTCTTGGTTTAATATATAATGTTTTTGTGGCAATACTTTATATGGATCCTTCAGAAATTTGGGGATGGTTTATATTATTAACTTTAGGAGTATGTCTTTTGATGTCTTGGCCCTTATTAAAAACTTCAAAGTCATTTAGAATACTAATTGCAGCATTAATCTGGATAATTAATCAAATATTGCTACCTTTATTGACTCCATTTGAAGGGCAAATTAACATATTTGGAATTTTATATCACATTTTATATAATCCTATTGAACAAAACATTATACTGTCATTTTTCCCGATATTTCTAACGGGAACGGTTATAGGTGATATAATTTATGATTTCTCTCTTATTGATAATGATTTAGAAAGGAAGATTGCAGTAAAAAGGAAATTATTATTTCCCTCCCTGTTAATAGGTAGCATTCTTATTACAGTTGGATTTTATTTTATGCTTCCCTTTTTTTTTAAAGAAGTAATGCTGTCAATTAAATCAAATAT
>JBHLPW010000092.1:0-13783 GCA_048939015.1 Promethearchaeota archaeon | reverse complement strand
CTTCATTTACTAAAGTAGGTGTAAGGTAAAAATATAAAGATTAGTTTAAATAAATATTTTTTAACCTTAAAGATACTGAATTGATAAGATATAAATTAAATAGGTTGACATATATTTGAGTTATACTGAGGATGAGCTTAGATTAAAGAAAATTTTAACAACAATAATCAATAGCACACCTGGACTAAAGTATGCTCTATTAACTGATGATACAGGAATAACTATTTTAAGTCAATCTAAATTTAAATTTTCTGATAATCAAGGGATATCTGTAGAGAAAATTGGAGCAATTGGAGGAGCTGTTTTTGTAGCTGGCGAGGAACAAGGACATATTTTGGGTTATGGCTCCATTAATCTACAAATAACTGAATATCTAGGAGGTATGATCTTTTCAATGAAAGTGGGTAAAGGAGTATTGTGCATAGTTTCTGATAACAATGCTCAGATTGGTTTTATAAGAGCAACAATGAAAAAATGGGGCCCCATGCTTAAAACTATCTTAGATAGATATTTAAAAGCTGATCAAGCAGAAATTAGTAAGGAAGTAAAGGAATTATTTAAATCCGATACTTTTGGAATGTTATAAAATGAATTTCCCCTTGCTTCTCATAAGTATTTTAATTGCTATAATATATTTAGAGAAGTATAGTAATGGCAAAACTTTTATTTTTGATATGCTATTAAAATAATGGGAAAATGATGATGGAACATTGAGCATTATCGAGGGCTCATACGACTAAAGAATGAATATGGTGCGCAAAAATATGCTTATATCCTGAATTTATTAATCAAGAAATGCAAAAACTAATACGGGCTCTTTACAGAGCAAGGGTAAAACCCATAGCAATGACAGTAGAGTCAGCAACCCAGATTTGCGACATGATTATGTCCCAACATTTTAAATGCCTGACATGAGAGAACGTCTTTGATTTAAAGGGAATATTTCCTTGAGATGAAATAGATTGTGTTAGTGTTTCAGGCGACACATATTTATTTAGAAAATGGAAACGGTTCTTTTTTATTAACTCCTTTAATTTTATCCTCTAATCTCATGATAAGACTTGTTAAACAGTTAAAAAGTATTTTTTTTATCTGTTCATAAGTAAGATCAATTTCAATATCATTACTATCACGGAAATCATCATTTTTATAAAATGCTTTATAGACATTCTCTGTTTTTAGGATCTTGTATGAACTATCAACTATAAATGCATAAACGCTTTCACTTTCATATTCTCTTTTCATTATCAGAGAGAGCATAACAAACTCTTTTTTCCCTCGTGCCCACTCAGAAGGGATTTCAAAATTAAAATTGATTATTTTCTTTTTTTTAGTAATGAGAACTATTTCAAAAAACGTTTCGTCAATTTCCAAGTCAAAAAATTTCAAAAGTCTATGTATTATATCTTCTTCAAGTTTTTCATCAGGATATGACATTAATACATTTGGACCTTTAATCTGATGAAAGTAAGTAATTACGAGGTGCATAAAATTATTAGAGTAAATTTACATAAACTATAGATTAAGGAAATTTAAAATTATTTTATTAGAAAACGAGTAGTCGAATTTACATTTGATCTTTTTTTATAATTGAAAGAATATTTTCATATGATCCAAGTAGATTCTTAACTTTTGAATCTGCTAATCCCTTAAGGGGGTTACCCTCAAAAATTATTTTTCCTTCATCTAAAAATAACATATATTCTGCCCAATTTTCGATAAAGAACAAATTATGAGATGTAAAGAGTATCGTTATATCATGATTTTTTCGTAGTTTTTCTAAAATTTTAAGATGATTATAAATTGATTTGAAATCTAGATTTGCAAATGGTTCGTCTAAAATTAACAATCTTGGTCTCATTACTAATAAACCGGCTAAAGCTGCTCTTTTTCTTTGACCCCACGAGAGATTAAATGGTGAATAAGTTCTGAATTCTGACAAACCAACGGCCTCTAAAGCCCAATTGACCCTCGTTTTTACTTCATCTTCATCAAGTTTTAAGTTCCTCGCTCCAAAGCTAATATCTTCTTCAATTGTGGGAGCAAATAGTTGGTCATCAGGATTTTGAAACAAAAACCCAATAGACTTTCTAATCTCCCATAATTTATGTTTATTTCTTGTAAGCGTATTATTAAAAATTCTTATTTTTCCTGAGTCAGGTTTTAACAATCCAACTAATAATCTTAATAAAGTTGTTTTGCCTGAACCGTTATTTCCAGTAAGTCCACATATGACGTTTTCCTCTAGTTTGAAAGATACATCTTGAATTTTAAACCCAGAATTATAACCAAAGTTCAAATCTTCTACTTCTATGGCAAAATTAATATTAAAACACCATGATATATTGATTTTAAGTCTATAATAAAAACAAAACAAATAATCAGTAATAAGAAGAAAACAAATAACCCCACATCAATTATTCTTATTTTTTTTGTAGCAAATGTAATTTTGCCAGAAAATCCTCTCATTTTCAGACTTTCATATAATTTTTCACTTCTTTCCATATTCATTACAATACTCTTACCCATTATGAATGCGTGTGTTTTTAATTTTTGCCAATATGTGGTAATTTTTTTACCTCTCATTTCTTGTGCTTCTAATATTTTTTTGTTAGAACTTGCTAGGATGGGAATATAATGCAACATTATTATTAGAGATCCCACCAAGAACGAAGGTATTCGTAATTTTGTTAAACTATCTACGAATTCTGAGTAAGTTAAGGTGGAAAAAAAAGACATAAAAATAAAGAGTGCTCCAAAAACTCTTAAAAAAATAAGAGAAGCAAGATATAAACCTTCTCTATAAATGATTAATGAAATGCCAAGATTCAGGGTATATAATTTTGTATCCCCTACATAAAAGGGAATAAAAATTGTGATCAAAAGGATAAAAGGAATAACTACTTTTAATCTAGTTAAAATTTTTATGATATTTAACCTAAACATTAAATCACTAATTAAAGCGACTAATATAACAGTAAGTATCAGATAAATGTCTTCTATAATTAGAAAAGGTAAGACTAAGAGAAAGGGTATAATCAGACGAATAAAAGGATTAATCTTATTTAAGTAGATTTTCTCATTCTCAAGTCTAAAAGGTAAGGTTGTTTTCATAGAACTATCTTTTATATATTTAATTGATTAAAGTTCATACTTATTTTTAAAAAAGTAATACTTTTTATATTTCATACTATTTTATAATATAGTAACATTTTAATTCTTCATTATAAAAAAAATTAACGTTAATAATTTAAAAATGCATATACCTGATGGATTACTTAATCCTGCAACTCTTATTACCCTTTGGATTGTTGTAATTTTAGTGATGATTTTAGGATATTTTAAAATGGGAAAATTATTTGAAAAGGAAGATTCTGAGAAGTTAGTTCCTTACATTGGTGTTTTGGCTGCTACTATTTTTGCATTTCAATTTGTTAATTATCCAGTTCCAGGGGGTACTTCGGGACATTTAGTTGGCGGAACTCTAGTCGCAGTTATATTGGGCCCATGGGCTTCAGTAATTATACTCTTCTTGGTGTTGGTTGTTCAAAGTTTATTCGGAGATGGAGGCATTCTGTCTTTAGGAGCAAATACCTTCAATATGGGGATAATTGGTGGAATACTTGGATTTTATTTAGTTATAATTATAGTAAGAATTTTAAATAAAACATCTATTAAAAAGGAAATCAGTGTTACTATTGCTACTGCCATTGGTTCCTATATAGCAATCGTATTAGCATCTTTTATATGTGCTGTTGAAATTGGGATTTCTGGAGCTGTTCCAATAGGGATAGCAATCCCTGCCATGGTTTATTGGCATATTTTAATTGGTATTGGTGAAGCCATTATCTCTGCTTTGATTGTATTTTATATATATAAAGTAAAACCAGATTTAATTACAACAAAATCATATATGGAAAATAAAGTAATTTTACTTAACGTAGGCAAATATAAAAAACCAATAATTTCAATAGTCATAGTAGTTGGAAGTCTACTATTAATGATTGCAGTTGGATTTACGATAGGAATTTTATCTGATGCTCCGGATGGATTAGAACGCGTGTTAATTGACCAAAATGGTGAGACTTGGTTAGAAAATTTAGCATCCCCTTGGATTCCACTTCTAAGTTGGATTGCTAGTGATTATGTTGCAGCAATTGTAGGCATTATTTTATCTGTTGTACTTATGTCTCTAGCGTTTTACTTGATTATTCGTTATAAGAAAAAGATTTCGATAAACATTGATAAACAAAAAATTAATAATTAAAAAAAAAAATTTTTTTTATTTCTTTATTTATTTCCAAACTTTTTGAATAATTGTACACCTAAAATTACAATAATAATGCTCACTATTGAAACAATGGCAAAATCGATTAATATATTCCTACTTAACAATGAAGCACCACTAT
The DNA here is from genome assembly GCA_048939015.1 of Promethearchaeota archaeon. GTDB lineage: Archaea > Asgardarchaeota > Lokiarchaeia > Sigyniarchaeales > SOKP01 > Loki-b32. Next base: position 9,374 of record JBHLPW010000092.1, on the reverse strand, counting down.
ATATTGACTTAATTGCATCAGTAACATAATAACTTGGAAGTGCCATTGCAATGGGTCTTGTGGTACTAGTAAGTGGTATAAAAGTACCAAAAAACATTTGTGGCAATATAAAGATAAACGACAAGCCAGTTGCAGTTCCAGAGCTTTTCGAAATAGTTGCTGTAATAAGACCTAATCCAACAGAACTAAGAGAGAATATAGCCATTAATAGAAAAGCAAATAGAAATTCTCCTATATTGGTGTTAGGACTGAATCCAAAAGGTAATGCCAGAATGAACACTATAATCACTTGTAGCATTGTTATAATCATATTCGAAATGATTTGACTTCCCATGAAATCTCCAGAAGTCATAGGAGTTGTATTCAATCTTCTTAATAAACCTTGTTCTCTTAAATCACTAAAAGATTGAGCAACTATCATAATTATGAATATGCATGCATATGCAAATAATCCAGGAGCCATTAAATTAAAACTCATTCCTAGTTCTGGATCACTGAAAGCAAAACCAAATATTATTGTAAGTACTGCTGGAAATAAAAGCATTAGAAATAGATATGCTGGTTCAAAAATAACTCTTTTTAGATCCATTTTTAATAATGCTATAATTCGTTGCATTTTCATTTACATCCCCTCCATTATTCTTCTGCCTGTAATTTTCATAAAAACACCTTCTAGGTCCTCTGTTTGATATTTTTTCATTAATTCTTTAGGTGAGCCAATCTCAAGTAGTTCACCATAATCTATAATAGCAACCCTATCACATAATGCTTCAGCTTCTTCTATATAATGAGTGGTTAAGAAAATAGTTTTATTGATTTGCTTTAAGCTCCCAATAAATTCCCATGTCTTTCTTCGAACTCGTGGATCCATTCCAACTGTAGGTTCATCTAGAAATAATATCATTGGATCATGAATTAATGCAGTAATCAAATTTAGTTGACGAAGCATACCACCACTGTAACCTTTTGCCTTTCGTTTACTAGCTCTTGCGAGATCTAAAGTTTGCAGTAGTATTTCTGTTCTTCTTTCAATCTCATCTTTAGGCATTAAATGGAGATTCCCAAATAGACTAATATTTTCTTTACCAGAAAGATGCTTAAAAACGGCTGGTTCTTGAGGACAAACTCCAATTAATTCCTTAATATTTGGTAGATCTTCATGAATATCATAACCATTTACTAAAGCTGTTCCAGCGGTAGGTTTTAGTAATCCGATCAACATCTGAATAGTTGTAGTTTTTCCTGCGCCATTTGGACCTAGAAAACCAAAAAGTTCTCCAGATTTAACCTGAAATGTAATTCCATCAACAGCCTTCACATCATCAAAGCCCTTATTCCCCTTAAAATATTTCTTAAGATCTTTGACTTCAATTGATATCTCACTATTGGGATATCGGATATTTTCAGGTTTTTCATATGGTTTTTTTCTTATTTTTATTTCATTCATTTTTTTTTCACTTTTATTTTAGTGTTATTTAATTTAACATTTAGAATATTATAAAACATTCTTAGTCCATTATTTGATATTGAATTATGAAAAATCATATATATTATTAATGCAAACCTAGTATATCAAAAAAGGAATAAAAGTATAAGAAAAATGGGACTTTTTTAAACCACTTGGGTGATAAATGGTACCTTTTAAAATCAGGTTACTTTTAAATATTTCTTAAAATTGACCCTCTCTTGTTGATATTCACTATTTTAGAAATTTACTTATAAATCAATTTTTCAAGTTTGATTCCTATCTTTACATTCATAAATGGGAAAAAGGGAACTATGATATCTTTAATCATTTTGGTTTAGATTTAATTTCCTTTACCTTGTCTTCTAAAAAAGTTTCAATCCAAGTTGGAAACATCTTTCCCGAAATCAATATTATTAGATCAACCTTCTCATAGCTCTCAGATAACAATAAATCTTGTAATTCTTGAAGCTGCTTCATGGATTGAGCCCAGATAAAAACGAATTTAAGGTTAGGGAGGTTACTGAATGACCAAATAAAGAGAATTTTAGAACCTAATTTCTCTTTTAATTTTTCTTTAAATTCATTATCATCAATAATTTTAGTGGAATCTAATTTTAAGTTTACCATTAAGGGGATTATTCCTGTTTTATCAGGATACCAATCTATTTGAAATTGAACAAGAAAATTTTCAGTTAAGCGATCTAATCTTCTTCTTATTGTTTTTGTTGATGCTCCAACCTCAAGGGCGATATCAGAGATCGTCTTCCTTGAATTGTATTTTAATGAATTAATAATAAGATAATCTAAGTCAGTGAGTGGTTTAATATCTAATTCTTCTAATGAAATAGGTGGCATCTCTTTATCTATTCCAATGACTAAATCAGTAAAATTTCCAGTTTTACGAATAAACAACACTAAAGCGTCTAATTCACTAATATTCCTAAGATATGCATGTATATAAAAGGTATTACCACTTCCTTGAGTGACATTATAAATATATTCATTAGCTCCCAGTTTATTTATCAATTGCTTTTTTTGTCTTAAATCTGAATAACCAAATATTAAGATATTAGTTATTCCTCGAAAATTAGTAAATCCTAATTTCGCTCTAAAATTTTGTATGACGCCTAGATCCACTAATGATTTTATTCTTTTATGAATAGAATTTACACTCATATCGAAGGTTTCTGCCAATTCTTTGTAAGGTATCCTTGAATTAGCCATTAAAATCATTGAGAGTGAAATATCTATTTCATCCATGATAATAATTTTATGTATTTCAATTTTGAACTGTTATATTAAATAGTTTTCAATTCATCTATTACAATTAATTAAAAATTTGTTTCTTATATATTATATATATTAAACAAATTACCAATGTTATGACAATTATCTTCTTTATCAAATCTAAAACTGTAAACATTGACAAGTATACTAAAAAAGATATTCCAGGATCTACAGGAAGATTAGACGTAATTTCACGCTGTGTTCTTTCAGCAATACTGAATAATAATGATTTTGAAAGAAATGTTCAGATATGGGTTTTTTTAGATGGTTATGGTAACTTCATTTTTAATCCTAAATTTTTTAACTATGAATTTTTTCCGAAAAATGAATTGTTTTTTACAGATTATTTTGTTAAATACCTGAAAAAGAACAATAGTATAGAAGATCAATCTCCTAATCTATTGAATTCCATAAAACGCTCAAATATGAACATAATTGACGCTATAATTTATTTTAAAAAATTAAATTATAATCTTTATATCTTGTATGAACGAGGTCGAGATTTTTTCAAATTATCAAGTAGGATTCGAGAAGAAGAAAACACTGTTTTTATTATCGGAAGTCAAGAAGATGAATATTTATACTCAAAGGAGTTATCAACATTAAAGATTCCAACGATAAGTATGGGAAATCAATCGTATTTAGCATCCTCAGTTATTCGATTGTTGAAATTACATTTGTTAGCATTATAATAAATTTTTTATTATAACATAATTTTAAAAATAATAATCTGAATTATTGGATATTTAGTTTTTTTAAAAAATTGAATGAGATGGAAGAAACTAAAAAAAGAACTCGCCAGAAAGAATTTTCAAGTAGATATATAAAAAAACCAGTAGAATTTTTAATTAGACACAATTTTACTCCTAATAAAATTTCTTATATTGGTTTTTTCTGTACATTAGTTGGTTCATTAATAATAGCTATTTATGGATTGTATTTTTCATTATGGCTTTCTTGGATTATTCCTTTTATTTTGGGAATAGCTGGAGCTTTTGATTTATTTGATGGGGAAGTAGCTAGAAGAACAGGAAATGAAACACAAGCTGGAGCTTTTCTTGATTCAAATTTAGATAGACTTTCTGATGCTGTATTAATTTTAGGGTTAATTTATGGAGGCTTAGTAAATTATTTGTGGGGTTATATAATTTTATTTTTAGTTATTATGATCTCTTATATTCGTTCAAGAGCCGAAAGTGAAGGTGTAAACATGAAAGGAGTAGGTTTTATGGAACGAGCTGAACGAATTTTGTTCTTACTTTTTACAATTATTATTGAACTTATATTCTATTTCATAACTTTACTTATATATAATGAACCTATAACAATCTATGTACCATTTATCACCAGAATACCAGTCACACCAATTTTTCTCATTAGCATCATTATATATACTTTTACATTGATATTTACGATTATGCAAAGATTAATTTTCTCTTTTAAGAAATTAAAGGAACTAAATAATATTTAGGAGAAATTTTGTAAGTTCTATAATTTGTGATTTATAGTTGTTTTTATCATTTATTATGCTTAAAGATAAATTTTTTAAGTTTTAGATTATTAAAATAATGTATAATTGTAAAGATTCATAAGAAAAAATAAAAAGTGGTTGATTTTTATTCCAAAAAAAAGAAAAAGTGGCGGGAGAAGCGGTTCTAGTAAAGGACAGTATGCTAGAGTTCAATGTAGTAAATGTGGGAGGTTTGTTGCGAGAAGTAAAGCTAAGGCGGTAACAAGAAGAGTCTCACTGGTTGATAGCAGAATGTATACTGAATTAAAAAAGTCAGGAACCATAATTCAAACTCCAAGTAAGACTAAGTACTACTGTATTTCATGTGCCATCCACAGTCATCAAGTTTCACAACGGGATAAAAATTTGAGGAAAGGATAACCATTCTTTTATAGTATTGTGCTACAAATTTAACTGCTTAAAGAAAGACGGAAGAGTATAAATAATTTGAACTTGATCTTTAGTTGTTATTTCTATTATTGCACGGATTAGAAAAGCATTTTTTAAGTCTTCATCTGGCTCATAAATTTTTAATTTTGCTGTCGATTTTATCTTAAGATTATAATTTTCAGCAATTCCGGTTACATTCTCACTCGTCTCCAATTTAATTCCAAGTAAACCTAGTTCATAATGAGAGACAATGAAAAGAATTTGATCTTGCGTATCTTTTAACTTTTCGAAATAAACTACTTCTAAATAATCTTCTTTAAGTTCTTTCGGTAATGCTGAGAAGGGAACGATTTTCTTTTTCCCTGTAATATAAGGAAATGGTGTATAAAACAATAGATTAAAGCTTGAAATTTTTTTTATTTGTTCATTGTATTTCTCAACATCTTTAATAGAATAAGCTTTATCCAATAGAATGTCTAATTTATCAACAACATCTTCAGCTGAATATCCCGCAAGCACCGTAGCGATATAGGATCTTTTTAATTTCTCTATCAAAACTTCACTTTTGAAGTTTAATTTATAATCAATTGAGATTTCTAAAGCTTGATTATATAGATTTGTAGCAATTTGAGAATGTCCTAGTGCTAAAAAATAGTCTCCTAATTCACTAAAGACTATAATCGCATCAAGAAAGTTCTTATCTAAATCCATAGCTGAGATTTCTTCCATGATAATCATCGCCGTATTACGATCTTCTCCTTGAATATAAATTGCAATAGCTTTGCCTATTAAACACTTTAGTCTTAACTTATCATCTCCATAAATATCAGCTAATTCTTCAGTAAAATTGTATTGCTTTATTGCTTCTCCATATAATCCATGAAATAAAAAAATTAAAGCTTTTACATAATTTAAAGTTAAACAAGTCTTATAATTTTGTATAATTATTGAAAATAATGCGGCTCTTTCAAGAGAATCTATTGCGGCATTAATACGTCCAAGAGAAACTAATAAAAACGCTCTTAAGAACTCCATCTTACTAATCTCAGAACATATTAACTGTTCAACAATTTCATAATCTTTTAGATTAGATAACTGCCCTGATGCCACTTGAAGTAATGATACTAAAAATCCATTCCCCGTTTTTAAAAATTTTACGGCGTCTTTAGGGTTACTTTTGACTATTGCTTCTCGAGCTCTAATTACATACTCTCTTGATATTTTAAGATTTTCTAGAAATTTTATAATCCCAATTACTTTTTCCTCTTCTGTTTGTGTTAAGTCTTGATTATCAATATATTTTTCAGCAACATTTATCTCATCGGAATATTTAGAAGCACCAATTTCAAATTTCACACCTGCATCAGGATTCTCTAATTCGATATCCTGAGTCAGAATAGATGTTTCTGTGACAGCTATAGCTTTTTCAATCAACCAGGTAATTTTTTGTTCAGCGGGATAGATTTTAGAGCGTTCAATCATATAGGATAATGTATAATTCAGACTTCTCCTCCAAAGTTCTTTGAAATAACTTCTCATCTGAGATTTAGCTGTTGTTCTCTGAATTTTTAGTAGAAAGCTAGAAAGTGATAATATATTGATTTTATTTTTATATAGCAAATTTGTATTTTTAGCTAATTTAAAATCATCAGTAACAAGATGGACAGGAATAGATTCGTTCTCGTTCAACAATTTATTTCCAATGCAGACAAGTGTGAGATCTGGATCTTGGGCAGGAAATCTTACGTTGAACTTACTTAAATTATCTTTAATATTATTAATTTCAGAAGGGGATACATTTTCCACATTTACAAAACTTTTTAATTTTTCTTTATAAGTATGAGGTGCTTTTATTTCATTAAATACAACTTGAGATATATAATATTTATACCCTAAATCCTCTGCCGCGGTATTTAAATTTGATAAAATATTGCGTGCTTTAATTTGTAGCATACAAATGAAGAAATTAGCATCGAATATTATCCTTTCTTGATTAGCAGGCATTAGTTTTCAAAGATAAATTGTAATCTATAGAAAAATCTTATTTAAGTAAATAATAATTGGTAAAATAATATATTTTTTTTTCATTAATATACAATAAAATAGAATTAAAAACCTTAAAAATTTATAAAATGAAATTAAAAATCATATCTGTTATCGGATATTCTGGCTCCGGAAAGACTAATTTTATAACAACTGCGATAAAATTTTTAAAAGAAAATTTGAAGTTCAATGTTGCTGTAATAAAAAATGTAAAACACCATCAAATTGATGAGGAAGGAAAAGATTCATATAAATTTTCCGAAGCAGGAGCTAGCTACTCTGTCATACATAATGATAAAAATGAGTTTGGCATCTTTTTTAAAAATGAGGAAATTAGACTAGAAGAACTCTTTAAATGGTTAGAAAATGGTCCTTTTAAATTAGATATAGTTATTACTGAAGGATTTAGGAATTTAAACCAACCTACAGTATTATGTACATCTAATTTAAAAGAAATTGAAGAACAATTATCAGAAAATATTAAAATGATTTCTGGAGTAATATGTTCTAAGGAAAATAGTAATAAAGAAATCCTGGATTTACCAATAATAGATATAAAAAGTCACTTTTCGAGATTTTTAGATATATTTGGAATCAAATAAAAAGTTATTTTATAATTATTCAACATTATACCAAAAGGGGGCAAATTGTTGACATAAGAATTTAAAGTCTTTTATAATCTGCTCATCTTCTATATCCAAAAGAAAGTATTCACTTAACTTTTCATAGACTTCAATTTTATTTGAGGGATCTTCAACTGAATTTCGAATATTTTGAATTAAATCATTAAATGGTATAATAATCTCATAGATTAACCATTCTTCAAAATAAGGTTGATCAGTAAAAGATTGAATATTATAAGTTATCATTATTTGAATTAATTCCTCAATAGAGTAAAAATATTTATCAGGAATCTCTATATTATAATTTTTTACCTCATTTCTGATATTATCTTTATTTAAACTAATAATGTAATCCGGCCAAACATCATCAGAATAGTTGATATCTTGAAAAACAAAAAGTTCTAATACTCGTAACGCAATATTTTTTCCAATATATCGACTTCGCGGATCAATGAAATTTTGAGATGCAATATCTGGTGAAGATCTCATGAATATTTTATCAATCAAGACATAGAGAATCCTACATATATGATCAACAATAACATTAAATGTAAAAGGAGTATTCTCGGGATCTTCGCATATAATTTCATTTTCTCGAGCTAATTTTTGGGAAAAATTTGAATTTAAGCTCTTCAAAAAAGTTTTAAAAAAGCCAAAATTTAACTGAGAAATATTTTTTTTAAAAATCTTTTGAAAAAAAAGGTTAATATTTTTGATATTTGACAACGCGGAAAGGAAATTTATAAATTCTTTAATATTATTTATAGAATTTGCTCCAATTACAGAATCTACATTCTTATTATATTGATTTAACGTTTTTTTAAAAATATCAGGAAGAAATAATAAATCTCCTACTTCTAAAGCCTCAAGTCCACTACCAAAGTAATATTTCATGTATAATAAAAAAAGATTGAGTTGTGATTTTGGAGATGGCAGATTATTCGCTTGAAAAGTTGAATATAGAGTTGATGTTTTATCTAGATAGTCAAAAAGTGTGATAATAGTATTTTTTTTTTCGGTAGAATAATCAAGATTAATTAAAAATTCTTTCTTAATGATATCCAGTTTAGAAAAAACTGAATCTTCTACTCTAGCGCCCACAAAATTAAAAAAGTCTAATAATGGGGAAAAACTTTGTAATAAATTACATTTTTTATAAAAATAATATAATAAATCAACTAATTTTTCTTTTGAGCGAGGATATTCATCTAAAGCTACTTGATATAATTTTTCTCTTCCTTCTAATAATTTTTTATAAAAATCTTCAGGAATTCCTTTTATTTGCCTTAAAAAATAATATAAAACCATATTGTAATAATAATTAAAAACTTCGTCCTTACTATCCTTAATTATTATCATAAAATTCAAATTCTTGTTTGGTTCTCCATCTTTAACTTTCACGGCATCAAGTAAAATAAAGATTTTTTTCTGTATGATTTTTCTTATTACTATTCCTAACAAACGAATAAGAACGTAGAGATATCCATTTGTAAGAGAAAATCCATACAATACATCAGCTTCAAGTTCAACTGAATTCTTGATAAATATATCTTCTTCGTTTAGGTTTAAAGTGTAAGTATAATCAAAGAAGATAATCTCTTCAGAAATTTTTTCCTTACTGAGAAGTAATAGGGAATTTTCATCAAATCCAAAAAATACATTTAAGAAATATCTAAATATCTCTTGAAAGTATTCATAAAAAAATGAAGTAAAAGTTTTTTTCATTACTCGATTTTTATTTTTTTCTGTAAATTCATCCCATTTTGTATGGATACTATTTTTAAATTCTTCAAATTTTGCGTGATTCTTCACTAAAATTTCAAATAACAAGTTATTCACAGACTTTATGCTGAAATCTTGCTTATTGACTCTATCCTGAAGATTTTTAAAAATGTTTTCTAATTCTTTATAAGCCACGTTTGATCAGATATTTACTAGGTCTATCGTTTTTTGGTATTAAACAACTCTAAGAAATTGACACTATATATATATTAAAATGAAATTTTGAAAATTTATTAGCTTGAGACCCTGTTTCAATTATTTCACCTGTTGG
>JBHLPW010000030.1:0-57538 GCA_048939015.1 Promethearchaeota archaeon | reverse complement strand
TTCAATTCTATTTTTCATCAATTCCAATTTCATATTCCTTTACTATTTTTTGACCTTCTTCTGATGTAAGGATTTCTATGCCCTTTTCTTCTATCTCTTTTAACAGGCTCTCAATTAATTGATAAATCCTACTTATTTTTGGATTCTCTGAACTAGAGACATATTTTTGGATTATCTCTTCACATTGCCTTGCAAGATTCGCAATCTTTATTTGGGTATCATTCCCTTCAAAATAAGGTATATTGAAGTAAAGGGGTCTTTTATGATGATGACGTGTATCAGCAATGGATTTTACTGTTTCTGCTAATTTTCTCACATTTAGCATCCCACAGAGATAATATGCTTCATTTTCATTATCTATTCCATAATAATAAAGCGTTGAGTCGATGTAGATTCTTCCCTCTGGATCATGAATAACTGCCGAAGTCAAATTTTTGGCGTTAGGAAATACTACTTTGATTTGCTTTTGCTGAGATTTTCGCACTACATTATTTACGCATAATTTATTGCGATAGTTAATCCCTACTCCGAATAAATCTTTTTTATTATACCGAGTAAATATTCCTGAGATGTTATTCCAGTGCTTTTTACTAAAAGGACCTAAATTAGCAGGATTATATTTAAATGTCTTGTCTAAGGGAAGAAATGTTGGATATTGTTCAATATAAAAAGGGTATAACCCTCGAGAAAGAGTTGTTTGAAATATGTTTTCACTTTCTACTCTTACACTCTTATAATGACGTTTTTTCCAAATACCTTTGGCTAATGGTGATATCCAAGGTTTTATTACTGTTAATTTCCCATCTTGTACGACTGTTTCGATCTCACATAATAAAAGAGATTTAGGTATCAGATCAGCACCTTGAATGAATGCATTGATATAATCTGAGAGATAAATGGGTAAAATAGTCTCTTTCTCTTCAGGAGTAATTAATTTTTTCACTAATATTTTTGAATTCTTTTCTGGTTGAAAAAGTGCAAACGGTTGTAATGAGTATCTACGTATTTCTTCAGTGGTTTCATGATCTAAGAAGTAACACATAATTGGGTATTTTTCTTCAATATCAATTTTTATAGTATCATTTCCAATATAGGTGGCAAAGATACAACAACAATCAATATTAAAAACCAAGTCATCAAATTCAAATAGTTCAATATTATTAAATAATTCAAACCGTCTAGCTTTCTCATTTTGTGAGGAAACTATTAAGGAATGAGGCATAACAAAAGCAATTTTTCCCATTTCTCGTAAATATAAATCAGGAATTTTGTATAGAAATATTACTGCTTCTTCTATGTTAGTGATATTCTTTGATCCTGGATTTATGTCAAACTGGTCTGAAATTTTTTTCATATTTAATTTTAATCGCTCATCTGCATCTTTATAGGTAATCCATGGGGGATTCGTAATAATTAAATCCATCTTTCGATGTAATAATATGGACCGAATCCCTACCAAATTATTAAGCAAAAATAACCAAATATGGTCTTTATCTTGCAGTTTTAGTTGATGTAACTCTGAAAAAAAGTCCTTTAAAATTGTTCCTAATGGTACTGCAGTCCCTTTTGCGTGGATATTTAGAAAGTTAATTTTTATATCAGATGAAAGGGCATTGATTACAGCCTCCCATACCGAATCAAAAGTGTCAAAAGCTTCCCATACATTATAAAAAGTTTTAATTACTTTATCAAAGGATTCTATATGTTTTCTTTGAAGTGCTTCTGCAGGAATTCTTAAATTTTTTTCTGACCCTATTAAATCTACACAAAAAGTATAGTAGGCACCTAACTTTAAATCACCACTTACTGCAAATTCAATAGGCTCAATGGAATTGCATAAATAAATATTAACTGAAATTCGCTGCAACCAATTTTTCCTTTCTTTATAATACAAAATTAAATTGGCTTTGGATGTTAACACTGCTATAGGGTTAATATCAAATCCTATAATGTTATTAACTGCCTTAAACCATTCCTGCGGGGGCTCTACATTATGTTTTACTTTAAAATGAGTATCAATCTTCTTACAGCATTCAATAAGAAATGTACCTGAACCACATGAAGAATCTAAAACTCTTTCTCCTACTTTGAATGATTTTTCAACCATTTTTTTACATAGAATTTCAGGAGTATAATATTCGCCTAATTTATGCCGTACTCCAGCAATGATCATTTCTTGATAGATGGTACGGAAAATATCAGTTGCTTCGAATGACATGGTTTTTAATTTAGAAAAAAATTCATCACATAATCCTAGAACATTTATAACCCATCGGAAGAAGTCATAATGAAATAAAGAAATACCATGGAGTTCAAAGTAATTTTCCATATCTTTAAAAGTATCACGACTATATTGGGGAGGGCTAATGAATTCTTTATAGAGAATAAGTTTGAGCAACATACTAAGATATGAATGCCTAAGAAATAATTCCTTCCCAACCTCATCATCATGATAAGCTAACCTAAAATGTTTCTTCCATTCACTAAAACAAGGAGTTTTTTCACCACTATGATCATCAAAATGCTGTTCTAATCGAGCATATGATAAAATATAGAGTGGTGAATTAATACCAAATAAAGTGGCAAATTGTTCAGAATTCACCATTCGTGGTTCAAGTAGGCACTCGATCAAGGATTTAATGGATTTTAGATTGATCTCTCGTTTTTCTCTTAATACTAATGATTGATCGTAATATGCAATAAATTCCTCAGAGATGACTATTAATAATGAAGCATTTTTCCCATTGAGCTTGTAATATTCCTGCAGGTACTGCTTTCCAATAGATTGAACCCATTGACTCAACTTACGTTCAGAGATATTAAATTTGAAATCTATTATGATATCCCCAATTAGGGAATCAGGTCTCCCTTTTAATAATCGGTGTTGTTCTTGGTAAGTCAAATTCGCTTCATCGAACAGAGTTTCAAAAATATGTTCTATTTGATGTTCATTTGACGCTCGTTTCACTTGTGATATATCGAAATTATTGAATAGCATAAAATCACTTATTATTTATTTGGATTTTCAACTATTTATGTTTGTAGGGAAGTTCCCTAATGTTTTAAAATTAATCCTGAAATAAATCACCGCATTCATATTACTAATAAAAAAAATGTAAGGCTTTATATGGAAGCAAATTAATTCAAAGATTGCATAAACTTCGGTTTTATGTAGAATCAAAAATGGGTGAGCCATGTGCCATATGTGTTTGTTACGTCGATATTTCCGCCTCATGCATCAAAGATATTAGCGGAGATATATGTGAAAACTCTTAAGGATCTTCGGTCTCAATTAAGAGACAAGGGAAAAGAGATAATACCAAATGCGATAAAAGCGACAACGGCGGGCATTGAGGTCATCGGTGTCTGGGACATAAAAGAAGGAAAATTGGAAGAATTTTTAGCCATAGAGCAAAGATTTTTGACAAATTATCATGATATTGAAGGATACAGATACCAGATGGATGTTCGATTTAAAGTACACGAAGCTTTGGATATGATTGGTATAAAGATGCCTGAATAGTCGCATTACTACTGGAAATCAAATTTTAAAATTTACTTTTTTTTTAATTATATTCTCTGTTGAAAATTAAAGGTAATTCGTATCTTAAGAAAAGGGGAGAAAATTTGAATAAATAATTGGATAGTAAACTTTAATTATAAATGCTCCGAAGATTACATTATAAATCTCCATTAATAATTATATGAAGGTAAAAAATGTTTTTTTCAATCCTTCAAGAGGGAATCTCAGAAGTCTCAAAGTTATTTCTAAAGGGAAAGCTTCAGAAGTGGTGGGGTTATCATAAAATAGATAAGCATGTAGCACGAGTTATTAGTGATACATGCGAAGATGAAGGCTTCAATTTGGATGAATTATTAAACAGATTAGGAATTTCTGGTGATTTGATAAAGAAACGATTAATAAAATTGAAGAAATCATTTAAGGAGAAAAAAAGCTTTACAGCAATAGAGAACTTTATCGATGAACTCGTTGAGACTTATCTTGATTTTATTTTAAAAGTGGATGAGTCGATTTATAAAGATAATCCTTTAAATTCAGAGGAACTAGATTTATTGGAAAAGATTAAAACAAATATCAAAGTTTATCTTACTAATTTCAAACCTATAGAAACAATCGCATACATAAGTATTAATTTAAAGAAATTAGAAATCCAAAATCGGGAATATTATGACAAATTAGTATTAGAATTGAATGATATATCTTCTCAAAGCAAATTGGTACCTGATTATCTAAATAATATTCGAGAACAAGTTGAAAATGCTCTTAATAAATTACAAGAGGATCATAGACAGATTTTAAAAGAAGTAAAACAAATTTCAGATAGCAAAAAAATCAAAGATACAATTTCGTTTAATGAATTAATTGACATTAAAATCGGATTTAAAGATGTACAGTATAAAGATAAAGCTATAGCAGTGCAGGAAAAATACATGATCAATATTCAAGCAGACTCTAAAATACCTTTCGAAACAACTAAATTTGGCGTGAATATTGAACCATTAGAGGCTTTTGTCGTTGGTAAAAGAATAGTTTTTGATGAAAAAAACGAAGGTTTTTACATTTTTAACTTACCCGAACCGATAAATTGCAGAGTGGGTAAGACATTGGTTGCTAGCGTCAACCTAAACGGACCAAAACCAAATTTTAAGTATAAGCTATATGTTATTCTTGAAGGTGAAGTAAAACAAGATGAAATGATTTATCACATTAAAAAATCAAGAGGACCTTTTGAGGTTGAAAGAGAAAGTCTTGTTAGTAATCTAATACTAGGATTAGTTGATACTTTTGTTGATCCAAATTTCTCTAAAAAAATTAAAAAGTTACAAGATGATGGAGAAGAGAAGTATTTATAACTTATTTATAGAAATTTAAAATTAAATTAATATTGCTATTTGTTATTACTAAATTAGTATTCAATTTTTAAAAGAGATGTTCACTTAAAATTATATAGAGAAGGAATGCGTTAAAATAATTTAAAATAATTTAAACTAGTAGAATGAAGAAGAAAATTAAGTGTCCTTTATGTAGTTATGAGTTCATTCCAAGATTTTTTCATCTCGAGAAATTGAAATATGAAGTAAGTGCTCCAGTTCATATAGTTAATAAATTTAAATATAAGAAAACAAATGGAGGAGTTCACCCTCAGAATATAGTGAGTCGATCGTGGGTCACAACGTGTCCTGAGTGCAAATATATTATAAAATTTGCTGCTGAGTTAGGGAAAAAGGAACATTTAGGCCAAGAATCGAAAACCATCTTTCATTTGCGAGAATTCAAAGAAAATGGAAAACCCTATGAATATAAATTCTATAATCTTGATAAACCCTATAAGGAAGCTCACTATTATAATGTGGACCTAATAGGACGATTAAAAAAAAAGATATTAGAAGCTTTTGATGATTTAGTTCTGCCGGATTGGGGATTTTTGTATAAAACATGGAAAGTTGATTCTCAGATTGATTCATTTAAGTTTTTAATAAGATTTCTATCTTATATTGAGAAATATATTGCTTCCTTGGATATTTCAGTTGATTTAGACACCTTAATCACGAAGATTGGGGCATTATACATACCATATGAAATAAAAGAGAATATAATAGAGCTAATTAGAATTCGAGAAAAAGCAGTGAGTCAATATTACGAATTGAATGAGAAAGACGAAAAACTTTTGCAAAAAACCTATATTGAATTAATTATGGAATTAATTTTTCAAGAAATGGCGTCTCTTCATTTAAACGAGGTAAATATTAAGGAAGATCCCCAAGCTCTTGATAAAGAACTTTATTATTTAGAATTGAAAGAGTTACTTCAAAACTACGTGAGAGATACTATGTATATACATGAAGAAACGTCTCAATTTATAATAACAATGCTTAATCGACTTAAAATAACGTTAGGATAGAAATTCGTTATCATCAAAGATCTTTTGAAGCTATACGATTGGTATTGCACTTAACTTAAAAAATGTTATAATTAAGGTAATTTTTCTTTTTTCTTATTCGATCTTGTTCAGCTAACTCTTGATTAATTTCTCCAGGAATAAAAATTACTTTCTTTGTTTTAACATTAGCTAAAGATAGTGATACTACTTTTTCAGCATCCATCCATCTTTCATCAGGAAACGTATCTCTATTGAAACCCTCCATTGTTGCTGTATCATGAAATTCTGAGTAAGTAAAACCTGGATGGAGCGCTTGAATATAAATTCCTTTTCCTTTAACAATCTTATGTAATAATTCAGAAAAAATAGAAAGTGCAGATTTGGTGGTGGTATACATAATTAATGATGCATCTCTAGTAATTGCTGACATTGATGAAGTATTGATTATAACACCTCTTTTTCGTTCTATCATTCCAGGTATAGCAGCGTGACAAAATGTCACTGGGCTAGTGAAGTGTAGATTAATCATATCAACAAATCGTCTTCTTTCTATTTGAAGAAAAGATTTAAAAATACCAAATCCCGCGTTATTAACTAAAATATCTAAATTATTTAATTCTATTATTTTTGAAATTATCTTTTCATTTTCAGATAATTTTGACAAGTCTGCGACTAAAACATTAGCAGTAATGGAATATTTTGCATTCAACATTTTACTTAATTCTTCTAATTTCTCTTTTCTTCTAGCTATTAGAATTAAATCGAAACCCTGACTTGCTAATTGTCTAGCAAATTCGGCACCTATTCCTGAAGAGGCTCCAGTTATCAATGCTACTCCCGGATTATCCCAATTCATAAAATTATTTTGGATAACCATTAACTAAACACTGTTCAAATTAATTTATCAATTTAATTTCCATATATCTTAAGTTAAAATCATTTAATCATTCAGCTGACAAGTATCTAAGTG
The DNA here is from genome assembly GCA_048939015.1 of Promethearchaeota archaeon. Classification (GTDB taxonomy): domain Archaea; phylum Asgardarchaeota; class Lokiarchaeia; order Sigyniarchaeales; family SOKP01; genus Loki-b32. The sequence continues at coordinate 50,665 of JBHLPW010000030.1, read as the reverse complement.
ATTTTCTCATCTTTATATCGCAAAAACTTGGTATATTTTTTATCTAATTTTGTGGTTACTTTGAGGTTACTCAATTAATAATTCTTTAATTTTGTTTCTTGACTTTTCTAAATCCAATAGTGTGGGAGAATTATTAATGCTCAAGACATCTGCCCAAATATTTAACTCTTGAGAATTATGTTCTGAGATCTCTTTGGTTTCTCTTAAATCGTTATAGTAAGTCTCCATTCTTTTTACTTGTAATTGATTAGCTGCTCCATTCTTTCTCAAATTATTATATTCTTCGAAATTAATTCCCGAGTTGTGTTTTTTATAATCATTATTACCTTCCATTGAATTTTTTATAAAATAGTTATTCCATAATTTATTATCAATAGGTGGGACGACTAAGATTGATATATTTCTATTTGATTTTCCATGAAGATTATCTCTTAGATAGTCTCCTACTGAAGCTTCAAATCCAAATAGGGATATAAAGATAATTTGAGGGATTATCTTAGAATACTGTTTAAACTCTTTTTTATGTAGTAATTGAGTAAACTTCTTTACTTCACCAGTTAATTTAAGCAGTTGAATCAATTTTAATGGTTGTATTTTATTATTTGTAAAAACGAAGGTAATTTTTAGATTATTATTTTCTTTTTCTACTTCATCTGAATATTGATCTTCGATTCTAATTTTTTCCTCTCGTTGTTCAAAATTATTTATTGAACTTTTTGAAATAGAATTAGAAATCTGTTTATCAACTTCATTTATAATTAAATTAGCAATTCGTTGTTGAAATTCATTATCAAATGCAAAATTGTGATTTCTAAATATCCTAATTGAATTATTTTTTGAGATATTAATTTTACTCTCGATTGAATCTATGTAAGGGCTATATATTTTCTGCCACATCTCTAATGAACCATCCATTTCAAATAATGAGAAAGGATATTTTCTCAAAACATTAGAATAATTTTCTGTTTGTATTTTCATTTATTTTATACCTCTTTTTAAATATTAGAAAATCTCATAATACCATCAAATTTTAAGATTTATTTTTAAAAAGTTGTAAGATATTTGTCTACTTTTATTGTCGAAACGATTAAGAATGACAATGATAAAAGAGAAAAAATTTAAAAACAAAACTTAAACCTAAAAATTTCAAGGATCTGAAATTTTTTTTTGCGTCTGTATTAATAAAAGTAATAATGATATTTATATTTAATGTTAAATTGTTCTAATTTCTTATAACTCAGCAGACATAAAATTATTTTTTTATTAAGATTTAAATGCTGAAATTCTTTTAAGTTTAACCTCCCTGAATCCCTATCTTTTAAAAATTTCTCTACTTTTCACTTAGATTTGTAGTCTGGAATAATATCTAAAAGAAAAGATCTTCAAGATTCTGTAAATCGAATCATATTATAATTTATAATGAGAAAGACTTAAAAATTCAATTTTTTTGCGAAGTTATTTCAAATCAAAGTTATCATTGAGGAGGGAATAAAATTTTAATGCCTCCTTGTTGAAAAGGTGTGACTTTTCTAAAGGAGATTATTCTAATTGTTGAGCCCATTTCTCAAATTTAGGGAACTTTTTTTCCCATTTGACAATCTCCTTATGATTTTTAAATAATGTCAACAAACGCATCAACCAGAAGAATGTAAATTTTGTATATCAATTTTTGAGGGTGAAAAACATAAACTATTTACAGTATCATTCATTTTCTTAAATAGTTCTATAGGAACTGATAAAAAAATTTAATTTATGTGAAAATTGGTTTTAAAATTGACCGAAGGTACAGTTAAATGGTTTAATAACCGTAAAGGTTATGGATTTATAGCAACTGAAGAAGATGGAGATATATTCGTACATCACAGTGCCATTGTTAAGAAGGGTGACGAATATGCTACATTAAATGAAAGTGATAAAGTAAAATTTGAGATCACTCAAGGTGAAAAAGGTCCTACTGCGAGTAAAGTAGTAGTAACTAAAGCCGCTCCTCCGCAAGTTCGAGACTATCGGTATTAAGCTTCTTTTTGTTACAAATCAATAAAATAAAATAATATTTAATAAGTAGTAGGTAGTAATTAGTAAAACTTTGTTCTGCGATTGTTATCGAATCTTATCTTTTTTTTAATTTTACTCCTTAAATTTTATAAATAGTTGAGTACATCAATCCTTTAACTAATGGTAGCTAAAGCCTATTCCTCAACAAATAAGTAAATCCTAAATCCAAAGTATTTGATTATAGTAAAAATTTTATCTCTTTTTTAATACGAGCATACGATTCTCGCACACATTATCATACCATTGCTTATTTTTACGAAGTTCCCTAATGACATTCATGCACATAAATTCCCTGTAATCGCTGTATTTCTCAGGTAATTCGTTTTCAGATAATGGCATTCTTTTTACAACCTTCCTTTTTAGTTTATCTTTTTCACATAGCCTACATTTTACTTTCATTTTTTCACTTTTTTCAAAAATATTTTATACGTCCATTCTGTAGTAGTACACGTGGTTTTTAACATGAATTTCAAATTTTCAATATACTTTTACAGTGAACGTAATTAAAAGATAAGGTAAATAGGAACATATAAACTTTTTAGTTTAGAATTATTATTAAATAAAATCTCTTATATTTTTCATGATTTTAATTTCAATTAGTATGATATAACACATAGGAAAAAAGCCCTTTCTCTCAAAAATTTTAAAAGAATTCACTTTTTTTTATTAAAATATCTCAATTTAACCATAGTAAAAAAAAAAATATACAAAATATTTTCTAACAAAATTTCGATTTAAATCTTTCATAATGCCAAGGTTTATTAGATTTAAAAATATATCTTATATGCTTGAACAGAAAAATTTTCAAAGTTACAAGTATAAAATTAAAATTTGGTGAAATTATGTCTAATAGAGGTCATGGCAATAGGTCTAATAGAGGTTATAGCAATAGAACTATGCACAAAGCTACATGTGCCGATTGCGGAAACGAGTGTGAAGTTCCATTTAAGCCTGCAGAAGGCAGAGATGTTTATTGTCGAGAATGTTATAAAAAGCATAGAAAATATTAATTCTATTTTTTCTGAGTTTTAGTTATAACCAAAAATTTATTTTCTAACTTATCGATTAATGATTTATTTTTTTTATTTTTTTATAAGCCTTAGTTTTATTAAAAGTAAGTATTAGTCTTCACTTTTTAGAACAAAGAAATTAAATCAATTTTATGAGCTTTTATAACTTTACAATCGTTATCTATATTCTATGAGTAAAAAAAAGTCGAAGCACTCGTTTTCAAAAGAACAAAAAGAATTAATCCGGAAAATGAAGGATGAGCTCAGATTCATGGGAGTTCCACGAGATCAGTGGAGTGTCTATATCCAAAATGAATTGTGCAGGCGACAGAAATCAAGAGGTGTTCGCAGTTCAAAATTCATGAATAAAATTATGGATGGATTTGGTAAAGTTGTCGGGAAGGTTACGTCAAAAAAATTAGGAGATTTTAATACTCCGCTGGAAGAGTTCGAAAATTTATTTAAACAGGGTTCTCAAGATGAGGTGGATTTCATGAATCAGATGTTTTCTGAGGTTAGATTTGATAATATTGACGATTTAGGGAAAGATGGAACGACTTTAAAAAAAGTTCCACCGAAAAAAAAGCGAGTTATAGATCTTAATTTCTTAGATGATGATGATTAACAATTTAATTAATTGCTACTTTATCTAAAAACAATCAAATAGTATCAGAATTTTAAGTTAAAATCTTATATTCATTAAGCTGACAAGTATCTAAGTGATTTTCTCATCTTTATATCGCAAAAACTTGTTATATTTTTTATCTAATTTTGTGGTTACTTTGAGGTTGTTTTCCGGACAGACATTAATGCAATTCATACAAAGAATACACTCACTTGAAGTCACCCTCATGCCATTTTTAACATATTCATGGACATCTATATCCATTGGACAGGCACGTGTACATGCTTTACAGTCAGTACATTTATCAGGATCACCCTCAATTTTCATTAGTGCAAATTTTCCTCCAATCTTTAGAAATACAGTAATTGGACATAAATATTTGCAAAATGCGCGGTTGTCTTTTAGTACAGTAGCTAATACAATTCCGCTTGAAAAATAAAGAATATTCCCAATGAGGAACCACCAAAATTCAGGGATCTCAAATAGGAAATTATACTGGTTAATAGTTGTGGTAAACTCAACCCCAGGTAAAGCAATAATACCTTCAATGGTATGAAGCGTGTAACTAAGAAAAAAAACAAGAATAATACTTATCAATAAAATGAAGGTAAAATGAATATATCTTAAAACGCCGAATTTTTTGATTCTTCCGGAGCTTTTCTTCCAAGGAAGATAGTCTAAAATGGCTGCTGTCCAACAAGCCCATCCGCACCACCCTCGATTAAATAAAAATGGTCCAAAAATTTTAGCAATAAAGTAATGGAGTACAGCTGCTGCAAATGATCCAGCAAAAAGCCAAAACCAGAATCCTTCAAATTGCATATTTTCAGGGAGAATATATCCAAATAAAGTATACATCAGTCCACATCCAATACCAAAAAATAAATAGCCTCCAACTAATGCTTGACATAACTTTCTTGCTTTATGTTTGTTTTTCTTTGAAAAAACAGGCCAGAGACCCATTCCAAGACCAATGGATGTGCCAATAATCATAAAATTCACAAGATAAAAGAAGGCATCAAGAGCGAGGTATAAGACAATAGCGATTGTATAAAAAGTAGAGATCATTATAACGAAAATCTTAAAATCTTTTAATGATATTTTTTTTTTCTTCTTTTCTAGTTTTTCATTCATAATTAAAACACTAACTCTTAGTATTAATTAGGTAAAATTGGTATTTCTTCAACAATACTATTAAGTAACTTTCTTTTTTAAAAGTAGCCCAATTTTGCGAATAGATGATTACACAAATTTAGATTAATACTTTTTTTTCTCTTCGAGTTTTTATCATAAATAGAATTAATCTTATTGTTTTAACAATTTGTTGAATTTTAATAAAACCAATGTATTTTTTTTTGGTTTTAGAAATTCCTTACTGTCTATTGTTTTAATTCTTTATTACGTATTCTCCTATTATATTCACAAACCTCAATGAGATAACAAAGAAAAGGAGAGATCCCTACCCACAACTGCTCAATGTTATCCTTATGGATTATCATAGTTAAGGGGGTAAATAAAGATCTTTTTATTGAGAGAAGCGATGGAAGTGAATGAAAGAATAGAAAAGGAAAAGCATTCCTAAAAACTTTTAAAGTGGATGGGATAGAGGTTATCGGACTGTAACCACAAATAAATTATCAAAATAAAGTGGATAATATCATTTGAAACAAAATCGGTATATTTTTACCAATTTTGATGGTCTAGACAATTACTCCTGCTATAAAACACCAGACAAATAACAACTATTAAAAGTTGCTGTATAATACTCTATTCTTTCTGATTTTTTATATTATAGAATTCATAATCCTTTCATCAAAAATTACCCATTGGTCGATTCAATAGAATTTGATGGAAAATATCCTAAATTGAAATCATATATGTTCTAAAATAAGATTATTGTTTTCTTTGGAGTTAATATTTTTTCTTCGGTTTTTTATCATAAATAGAATTAATCTTATTATATATACGAATATTCCTGCTATAAAGCACCAGACACATATCAAAGTTTCTTGTAGTCCAGGTAAGCTAGTACTTCTAAAGAAAGGATTGAAATCAAGGGGAAAAAAAGGTCTGATATCTGTATATATTGGAGAATCGAGTAAAATATGAATATAAACTCCAAGTAGAGAAGCTAATAAAATCTTTTTAAAAGAGAATTCTTGTTCAATTTTGAAGAATGACATAATAGGAGTGAAATATTTTCTGATTTTTGTCATAATCCCTGCAAGGATAAGAGCAATTATCGATCCCCCTAAAAAACTATGGAAAAAACCATGGAGAGGATAATTTAAATTAAAAGCTAATACGAGAATTGGTTCAATGTCTACTATTACACTGGCTATAAGAAAAGTGGGGAAATCAATGAAGTTAAGAAATAATAATCCAATTAATAAACCAGGTCCAAGATGATATGGAGTGAGTGGCATATAATTAATCACATATTATTAGTACGTAATTATTAAGATTAAGAAAGATATAAAAGATAAATATGATAAAAGTTTCTAAGATAAAATTGAGTTAATTTATATCATTCTTGATCTCTATTTAAAAAAAAAATGTTAAACCTATGAATAAGGAAAATACTACAACAGAGAAACTAGAAGCTGTATTAAAAGATTTGTTACATAATAATAGAGAATTAAAATTTGCGATAATTATTTCAATAGAAGGTATCCCAATTTTCTCGCTAATACCCCGAAAATATAATAATCAGAAAATCGCTGCAATGGTTGCTTCAATACGTTCTATATCCGAAATGGCTGTCGAAGATATGAAAATAGGGATATTTGAACAAATATATGTCAAGGGAATTGATGGTTATTTATTGATTCTTGGAACAGAGGAAGCCATATTGGCAGTTTCAACTACACCAAAAGCGCAAATGGGGCTAGTTTTATTTGATTGTAAGAATGCGTCGGATAAAATCGCAAAAATCTTAAGAAAGCGGGAAATTGAGAAAGGATATGTAAGCCACATTAATTCACTTAGCTAAACTTACTTCTTTTAAAGTAAAAAAATTTAGTCTTGCTTATTAGAATGTTCAAATTAGAAAGATACAGTATTAAATTAATTTTGTTATTTGTTCAACTGCTCGCTTGCAATCGAGATATATTAGTCCAAGTTTAACATCTTGAGTTGTAGAAACCGAAAATACAGCTTTAGGGCCTGCTGGTATAACCAGAAGGTATCCATTGTTTCCCCGTATATATAATTGTTCAAATTCACCGCTTTTTATTAATGTTATGGCACTTTCCGCTAGTGAAAGAAGTGCGGCAGTCATTACGGCAAGTGTTGTATCATCTACATCTTGAGGAAAAGCCGAAGCTATAATTTCTCCTTCAACGGAAACGAGAGTGGCAGCCCTTACTTCCGGAATGGTATCAATTAAATTTAACAAGGTATTATCAATATTTTCTAAAACAGGGGTTTGTAATGTTTCCCTGGTTAAGAATTCTAAGGATCTTGCTTTTTGTTTATCAGAGGGTTCGATGGATTGTAGCATTTCAAGTTCCTTTGCTAATTCGTCATATTCTCCTTCAGTTCTCGAGGCTATACTATTAAGCTTCGCTTCGAGCTCTATAATTTTCTTTCTAACTTCGCTTTTAAAACTGGGTTCAGAGATATAATCTCGTAAGACTTCTACTAGCATATTAGTATCAATTTGAGGTCTTTCTGACTCTTCAGGAATATGATAGGTGTAGATGTATTGCCTTCCTCGTTTCCCGAGGGTTTTAATCCTTTCTCGTTTTTTCAAACGTTGAAGATAAGTACGAGTATCTTGTCTACTTAAATTGAGCCTTTTTGCAATTTCATTGCTTGTTAATGAATCAGTTTTAAGAAGATTCAAAATACGGTCTTTGTTGCTCAGTTCAAGTTCAGAGATAATTTCTCACCTTTTATTGGTGTTTTATTGGCGTTTATTGCATTGTGTATATTATTTGTATATTTTTCTTTGTATATTAATTGTATATTATCATATATAAATATGTGGAGATAAACATTTAAATGATATTAAAACAGAAAAATTTAAATATGCAAGTATACAATTAATATACAGATGTATATACTTTAATATACAATATTATAGCTAATTCAATGACTTGAGATGCCCAATATCGAAAATAACTATATTCGAATACCGAAAGATATAGAATTTCTTTTAGAGATGTGTCAAGACTTATTAAAAACTCTTAAAACTTATAGTCCGAATGAGGATATCCCTATAGATCGTAAGCAATTAGCTAAACTAAATGAAATTGCTAAAAAAATTCGTTAAGAAACATAGGTACCAAAAAGTATGAAAGGAGAAAATAATTTGCTAAAGGAATTGGAAAGAATTTTAAAAAAATTATTATCGAATAACTCTACTATTTCAATTGCCACAATTTCTTCCGTTGAAGGGCTCCCAATTCTCTCACTAATCCCTGAAGGTTATAATGAAACGAGAATTTCGGCTATGGTCGCTTCAATGCTCTCGTTATCTGAAATGGCTATGGTAGAAATGGAAATTGGTGAATTCAACCAACTATATATCAAGGGAGTTGATGGATATCTATTAGTATTTGATGCCGACACTGCGGTGTTAGCAGTTTCTACTACTGAAAAAGCGAAATTAGGTCTTATCTTTCATGAATGCGAGCGGGTTGCACGTGAAATATCAGAACTTTTAAAAAAAGATAATTAGGATATAAAGAAATTAACTCTATTAATCCATTCAGCTATATTTGTTTTGTTAAAAAAAGTTTTCCAGTACCATCAAAAAGGAAATATAAATAGTTAGGGTTTTTTATTAATATTGGGAGAGAAAAAAGATTAAATTCCCTAACGATAAGAAGGGTGTAATCTGAGAAAAATGAGAGTCAGGACTAAAAAACAGTTTTGGATCATATTTATTATTGTTCTTGGAATTTTAGCTTTGACTTTAATCTTTATAACGGCTCATTTTCGAGGATTTGAACGGACAATCAAGGTTGAAAAAGATGCTTATGTGGCAGAGTATGATCCTAAAGCAAATTTTGGAGCAGATGAGTATCTTCGCGTAGGAAATTATGATTTGGGAAGGGTTTACACGTTTTATCACTTTAACATTTCTTCACTTCCTAAGGGGTGGAGGACGGTAGCAATTATCGTAAATTTCGACTATGGATCGGATATGGTTGATGTGGGAGGAGAACTTATCTATGAAAAGTGGGATGAAATGACTATAACCTGGAATAATAAGCCGAAATTGGGGATATCTTATGGTTACATTTTATGCGATGGTTTTGATTTTAGAATTCCTTTGAAACCTGACTATATCGTAAATGATGGTATAAGTATTTGTTTATATGGAAGAGGTGGAGAGAATGATGGATATATTCAAGGATATTCTAAAGAGGGTGCACCTCGGAAAGATGATATAGCCTGGATCGAACTAAATTATATTGGATTAAAGCCACAATTCTTGAACGGTTTAATCTTTTTCGGTATACTCTTCGGGAGTATGTTTGGGATAGCCGGCATATTTATACTAGTTATGTTAATTCGAGAAGATATGATTTTTACAAAATTTTTTAAAAAATCTAAAAAAAAGAAATTGTTTGGTGAAGAATGGTTGAATCAAAATTTAAAGTATAAGAGTATACCAAAAGCAACGATAGAAGAAGAAATAAATCAATATATCACCCTCAAATTGATAAATGGAAGAACACATATCTATGTTAATGGTAAAAGGTTTATACAGTGTATTCGTTTAATCTTAAACATTCCAAGAGACGATATATCATTGTATGATGAGGTTGATTCTATCGATGAGGCAGCTAAAGTATATAATAAACATGTATTTCAAAACAGGATTGTAAGGGGTCCCATGGCACGTCCTGATTTAAATCAAAGCCATGATATTACCCCAGAGCAAGAATTTTGGGGCCATTGTTCTAATATTCAAGCTTGGGTGGAACATGATTATGATACAAGGATTCTCATGAGTAATATTTCATTTCCATTGCTAAGGGAGTTGACTATAGCGGGAGACCCTAAGGCAAAAAGAATCTATAAAGAAGAAATTGCTCTGAGACTCGAGAGTGGTTACCCTTCTGTCGTTCAGTACCTCCTTACTCAAGGTTATTTAAATGTGTTCAATTCAGAAGAATTCAGATTAATTCTAGAGACATCTGACCTTATTAAAAATCTATCTTCTGACCGGAGGATATTTTCTCAATTCCTTAGAACTATTGTTTCAAAGTTTCCAAGGTTAAGTGCAGATATTATAACACAAATTTTAAATCTCCCTAAGGGTAAAGATATATTTATTTCGAGTATTCTATTAAAGGCAAGAATATTCCCTCATCGACCTCATTTAGAGTTTTTCAATCCTAAATTTTTGCTTACTCTTAAAACAACGCTCGAAAATCTCATGAGTGTAGCTGATGAAGATAAATCCTTAGATATTGTAGATTGCATTCAAGCAATTAATTTGAAACTTAGCGGTCAGGAAATCAATATACCCAGATTATCTCGGAATGAAAGAATGGAATTTTTAATGGGACATCCTTTTAATGAAAATGCATTAGGAGATGGAGAAGCGCAAATTTTTGCTAAGAAATTTCTAAATGAGGTTAAAAGAGTAATTTCTAGGTGTGCATATTGTGGAAAAGAAATTCCGAAAGATAAGGATTCCTGTGAATGGTGCGGACACAAAAGAGATGATGATGAGGACGGATTTTTTCCCTATCCATTTATCTTTAAACCTCCTGGAGGAGGTGGTGGACGAATGAAAGAACCTATAACTGTTACTGTTAAGACCCAATCTCAAACATAACATCAAATTATAAATACTAAGTTTTTTTCTACAATAATTGGAGGGAAAAAACATTATGCCAAACTTCAAGTTAAAGATTTTGCTGGTAGGTGCTGAAACAAAGGGTAAGAATAAATTAATTAAAAAAATCGGAAAAAATAGGTTTTTTGGAAATTACAAGTTAACTGTTGGAGTTGATATTCTTACAAGAGATATTGAATATGAACGAGGAGAAGTTGCTACATTAAGTATATGGGATGTGGGAAGCCAAGATCGATTTAAGTCTTTACGTGATAATTTTTATAAAGGTTCAGCAGGAGCGTTATTGGTTTTTGATTTATCACAAGAACTCACCTATAAGGAATTAAGGGAATGGTTTTCCGAGATAAATGAGACGACTGGCTTTATACCTTTTATTTTAATTGGGAACACGATCGAATTAATGAAACAAACAAATAACAAACTTATTCGAGAGGAGGCTCGGGAATTTGCCGAGAAGAAAGGAGGTGTATATATCGAAGTCTCACCAGAAGAGGGTGATATTTTAGAGGAAGCTCTCCAAGATCTAACTCGTAAAATTTTGGAAATCCATACAAAAAAGAAAAAGTCCGATGATCTAATCCCTAAAATGGTTTAGAATTGAAAAAATATAGATTCTGAATCCCTCTTTAACTTTATTTTCATTTCTTAGACTTTTTTGAAGTTAAAGATTTTATATCTTCATTTTATCCTTAGTTTAATGATTATGTTCTCTTTTGATTCTCTACAATAATAAGTGCTGACAATCTTATTTAGACTTGTAGTTTGTAAAATCCTTGCGATACCTAAAATTTATATATCCAATTAACTTAATTATTTGAAAAATTGGTCGATTTTTTCGACAAGAAATTCTTTTAAAAAAGTCAATTAATTTAATTTAAGGTGGAAATCATGTCAGCTAAATCTGTGATAATTGGTATTATAGTGAGTATTATTTGTTCTGTATTAATTACTGCAGGATTACTATATTTAATAGGGCCTGTTTTACTTCCAGAGCTAAACAAAGTGTCGATACTTGAGGAGAACGATCTTGTTCTTCAGTATAAATATCAAGAATGGGATACTGATGCATGGGTTACCGATTATAACGTTGCTTATCAAAAGATGAATGATACCGAATTAAGTATTACAATTCAAGAGAATTCTCATCTATATGTTTCATTTTCATCCGTAAGTTATTTATGGTTGAGCTATAGTTTTGCCAACTACAGCGCTTACAGTATATCTTTGGTAGTAGAAGGCGTTGGGAATCGAAGTTTTTCAATCGTCCATTATGATCCCCGTCCAACAGTAGGGTTGATTATGCAAGAATACACATATAATCTTAATATTGAGTATCTTACTGGCCCATTATCGGCAGGGACGTACAATATAGCGATGTATTGGATGTCACTATATGATTCAACAGAATATACTTATCTAAGCGTTGCTGATCCTGGTTATGATAACACAAGATCACTTTGGGTGATGGAGCTAAAATCATAGTAAGTTAAAAATTTATAGTAAAATCAACTTTTTTTTTATTCTTTTTTATTAATCCAAATCTATATTCTAAAGTAATAACTCATGAATATTGCAGAAGTTGTTATAGTCATTTGTCTCCAGCAGAAATCGATTAAATTCAAACGGTCCGATGCAATGAACTACATATTTCAAAAGATTAGGAGATTTAAAAACATGTGATAAGCCAAAAATTTTTCAAAATAAGTAAAGGAATAAAATTATTAGATATTATCAAAAGTAATTAGAATTGTAGTTAAATTAAGATAGATATTGGAGTGGAATAGAATGGGAGATCGTTTGAAGGATAAAGTTGCGATAATCATTGGAGCAGGACAGCAATCAGGAGATACAATAGGTAACGGGAGAGCAATTTCACTACTTTTTGCCCGTGAGGGTGCCAAAGTTATGCTTGTTGACCAAAATATTGATTCTGCTTTGGAAACAAAGTTAATGATAGATAAGGAAGGCAAAGAATCGTTTACTTTCAAAGCTAATATTGTAAAAGAGGAGAATTGTCGCCAAATAGCGAAAAAATGTGTTGATGCATATGGTCGAATCGATATCCTTGTCAATAATGTTGGTATAGGAGAGGGAGACCGGAGTGCGGTAAATTTGAGCGAAGAAGTTTGGGATAAAATTTTTAATACTAACCTAAAAGGAATGTTTTTCACATGTAAATATGTATTGCCTGTTATGGAGAAACAGGAAAGTGGTTCTGTCATCAACATATCTTCTATTGCATCTATTTGTGCTACGCCTTTAGTAGCTTATAAAATATCAAAATCAGGAGTTAATTCTTTAACTCATCAACTAGCTATGAAATATGCTAAGAAAGGAATCCGCATCAATGCTATTATGCCTGGATACATGAATACCCCCATGGCTATTGAGGGAATATCAAGAGCAAGAGGAATAAGCAAAGAAGATTTAATCAAAGAGAGGAATAGTGCAGTCCCATTAAAAGGGGGAATGGGAGATGCTTGGGACACTGCTTATGCTGCACTTTTCTTAGCATCAGATGAAGCCAAATTTATTACTTCAGTTATACTCCCAGTTGACGGAGGTCAAAGTTCAAGAATAGGATAATGAGATTGAGGTGTAAAAACAATCAAAAAAAAAATAGATGAATTTCAAAAAGGAAGAAAAGATATTGATCGAGAAAGGATAAGGCTTAAACAACCCAGAGTTTATCCACTAAAAGAATCAGAGTGGAACGAAGAAGTTAAAGCCCTTTTAAAACCAATGGTTGATGAAAAAAGCGATCGAATTATTAACATTTTTCCGACGCTAGCTAGACATGAAAAACTCCTTAAACGATGGCTCGTATTTGCTAGACATATTTTGGGTAAGTCATCTCTGTCTGCTAGGGAACGAGAGATTCTTATACTTCGTATCGGTTGGCTTTGTCAAGCAGAATATGAATGGGGTCAACATGTCAAGATTGGAAAGGAAATTGGGCTTACTGATGATGAAATTCAAGGAATCATTGATGGTCCAGATTCAAACCGATGGAATAAATTTGATGCAATTCTACTAAAAGCGGTAGATGAGCTTTATTATGACTCTTTCATTAGTGATCCTACTTGGAAGACACTTGCCGAAAAGTATAATACACATCAACTTTTGGATTTAGTTTTTACTGTCGGTCAGTACAATTTAGTAAGTATGGCACTAAATACTTTAGGTGTACAATTGGAGGATGATACAAAAGGTTTTCCTAAATAAGAAAGTGGAATTTTAATAGATAATACCAATCTCTTCAAAAGTTAAAAAAATTAAAAAAAAAATTAAAGATTAAAAAAATTCCATGAGTATGTTAGTAAACCTTGGGTTGTACAATTTATTAGTTTCAGGGCATAATCAACTAAAGACGACGCTACGATCGTTATACTCCAGAGATCTGAGTTAACGATAGTCGCTCTTGATGCATGAAAAAGTTGAACGGCGAATACTATAGAATCATTTATATTCATTTGAGCGTTATTATAGAGAAATATTAGATTCCCATCTAATAATTTTGAGTTATTAATATAAAGCTGAGAATCTTCTAAGCAGATAATTGTTTGAGGGCCAAACAGGCTGGTCATAAACGAAGCAAAAGAACCTTTATCCGGTGCTGTGCAATTATCCAAATATACAACTGCGTCATTTCTCATCTGTAATAAATCGAAAGTGCAATTTCTTACTGATAAATCTCCTGATTCAATAGTAATACTAAATTCATTATACAGATCCTCCATCACTACATTAGCCCCTCCCGTAATCTCAATGTATTTATAGGTTCTCTGATTTATTGTGGATCCGCTAATATTCAAATAGTTTGATATCGAACCTCCTCCAAAAATCCCTGAGGTGTTGTAAACATTTATACCAGATTGAAATTTAATCCCTTCATATAGATGATCGATTGAACTGTTGATAATATCAACTTGACATGAAGGAGGAGCTTGGAAGTCGCCAACAGTAGAATTAATAATTTCAGCGGTATAACCCCCGAGGTGTTCAGAAAACCATGCAATTTCGTTGCATGAGCAATTATTTATTTGAATATTGTTAGTGCTATTAATGAATAGAGTTTGAATCGAACACTCTTTGGAAAGATTTAAAGCACCATTTCCTTGACAATATACAAACCCAAAACTCGAATTACTTCCGATAAAACTAGATGATCCTTCAAGATAAACTCCATTTGAATCTGCTTCGGTGGGATTAGTATCAGTAATAATAAATTCGGCATTATCATATACGAAGATATTACATGAAAAATTGTATATTGACACTTTTCCAGTATTATTAACGGTTAGACTCATTAAAGTTGTCTTAGCAACATTTGAATTAATGAGAAGGGTGTTATTTAGAAAGGATGTACCCTGAATTACCCCATTCGTAATATTCACAGACCCTGAGGATACAATAATTCCATAATTTAATTCAGAAAGAACTTCGGATTTATCAAAAGTACAGAAGGCCTGTTGATAAACGTATACTTCATCAATGACACATTGAATCAGGTTTAGTTTAGTATTACCTACGAGATTTACTTGGTAGATGTCAGTGCCGTAAATGTTTAATATAGTCTGACCATAAACTTGCATCCCATAGATCGTACAATTCCTTACACTTCCAGTTATGTAATATCCCTTTTGTTGAGAATAGGGGAACGCACTCGCTATAATGTAAAAATTATGAATATTTGCGAATTCAATATCTAGAGATATAGCACAGGAAATAAAGCAATAATTAATTTTTGAATTATCTAAAATTCTTAAGGAAGCTAAATTCACTAGAGTTTGAATAGTAGTAATGAATTCTACAGTACTATTTGAAATAACAATATTATTAGAACCGGTAATAAGAAGTTGTTGAATACTGCAATTAATAAGTGAGAGCTTGCTTTGATCGCATAAAACTACACAAAGTCGTGAATTCCATATGTTTCGAATAGTTAAGTTTTGTGCGCTATAAAGAGCTATTGTTATTGAGAACTCACTAGAAAGAACAGTAGTATTCTCCAAAATTGTGGAATTTACCACAGTGTAGCCATTAATAGTTCCATTTGTGATTATTAAGGAGTCATCTAATATTATTTCGCTAGCATTAAACACAATTGCATATCCAAAAGTATCTATTGTAGAATTCAGGGAATATGTATTTGGAGGGAATAAACTCAATGAAGGGGATGTTACATAGTAATAATCGACGGTGATTTCATTGTTGTTTTCATTTTCTTCAATGATATCATCATTGGGATCTACTTGTATTTTAATAGTGTATGTATTTCCAGAAGTGAAAAATGATGCAAAATCTCTAAGGTCAACAGAAAAGTTGAACATTTCATTAATCTGAAGATCTACAGGAGTTTGTGAGTTATTATATAATGTTAGATCCAATGAATCAATTTCCGCGACAATAATAACCCCAGTGGTATTTAAATCTCCTATATTTGTAATTTCAGCCTCAAGATTATCATCTTCAAGAGAATAATCGGATATTGTCAAGTCTGGATAGTAAAAAACTACATCTCCTGGAAAGTCTCTAAAAAAAAGGAACCATGCTAATAAACTACCCGAAAATGCGACAATAACGATTAGAACTATTCCAATAATTAATTTTTGATTTCGATTCATAAAAATCACAGCATAGATCGAAAGAATTTTATTAATTGATTTTGCAAATTAAGTATGATACTATAAAAAAATTAAGAGTTAAAAATGTATATGTTTCTTTATAAATTCAACATCCAATTAGGGTTATTAATTAATCTCTAATCATAATTATTTTTCTTTTTTTAAATTCTAAGTGCTTTTCACTAGTTTTACATCATAATCACTGTATTGTACTTTGCATTTGGATTCTATTATTGGAATTATTGGACTATCAAAGCTAATGCCATGAAGAGTCATGATGTTTGACCTTTTGATTGCAAGAAAACTTAAATATCTATAATAACGCTTTTTTTCATTCTCAGAGATTTTATATACTATCTTTATATTGTGATATGATAATGGATATAACCAATCTCGCTGCTTAAAAATTATTTTTGATTCCGTAAATATTACTTCTAAGCGTTTTATCTTTTGAAAAGTGATTATGTTATTTAGTAGATAAAGTCCTAAGCACACAACTGGTATTAACAGGAATGTATAGAAATATAGAAGACTTGGGATACTATATTGAAGATAATAAAGAATTAATGCACTAATACTAAAGATAATAATGAATGTGAGTTGCAAAAGAATTTTGCTTTTAATCGAAGGTGGAAGGGTTGCTTGATGATGAATGTGATAAATTTTTTCGTCCTCAGTGATATAACGGCGATATAATACTTTTGGATATTTGAAAATTGCTTTTTCTGAATCCATTGAAAATGAAGGGAGGGTAGATATATCTGGAGTAACTAGTTCTTCTTCTAGCATAATTTTTTCTGCAATGGATTTTTTAATTGGATCTGAAAGAATATATCGTTCTTTTATGTTATCTTCATTAAGAAGCAAGCCTTTTTCTTCCAACCATTTCAGATAATGATATATTATAATATCCTTAAAATACTTATAATCTTCTACTGGCCCTATCTGAGAAATTCTCGTTTTTTCACCATATCGTACAAATCCTACTCCATCAAGAATGGAAACCGAGAAGATTTTCTCTAGAGTGTCATAAGCGCCAATAATAAGATTTTCCTCAAAGGGAATCCATATATCTCCTGAATCAGAAATTGCTTTAATGCCATCAGGACATACTTTAAAATTACTATCAGGTAAGTAATTCATCCTTTTAAATGATTTATTGAGATAAGTCAGAGTAATAGGGATCCCGATTAAAATTGTACCTCCTATTATCAATATTAAAATATCAACCATAATAAAAAGAAACCATTCCTCCCTAGTAGCCGTTAGATTATAGACAAGGAAAATAAGTAAAAACATAATAAAAAAAGTGAGAATCTCATAAATAACGTATTTGATCAAGAGGTTGCCTTTTCTTTTTTGAATATCTGTGAGCCTCTCATTTGAGATTTTAAATTTCGATTTCGAGATGAGATTTTGAAGTTGAATTTCCACGTTTGGCACTTTTTTATGGATTAATCTATTTTTAATCTGAACTTTGGGATTGCAATAATAATTCAATATAAAATACAAGAATTTTAATGAATCCAAAAACGAGTCCATTTTAAAATATAAATCAAAATTAATGCTAGATTTTGTTGATTGAACGTGTAATGGGTATCCTTGAAAAGATAGGTTTTCCATTTCACTAAATTTTACCGATTCTTCCTTAAATTTATTATCAAACAGGTGAATTCCAACATTAGTAAAAACAAGCATTTTAATTTTATATCCCTTTTTACTCACAAGTACGAAGGATAGTTCGATTATAATCCCCAGAATTGAGGATATTAAGAAATACGTAATAGATGGGGGAGTAATTTCTAAGAAGAGTAGTACACTGGGAGGAAATATGGCAAAGAGAGGGATAACAACATAACCCACCACTCGATTAATAGCTTCAATATTAAATTGAATGTTAAGAACTTTTTCATTTTTAGGAATTATTGGTTTTATCTTTTCTAGATAACATGATCTCTTTAGTTGTCTAACTTTTCGGGTTTTTATGACCATTTTTTCCTTCATAGTATTGCATTAATCTAATTTTTAAAATTACTATATTTATTTTAATGTGAATAATCAATTATGAGCTTAGCGAAAAATTCGGAGTTTCATATACAGGTTTGTAGGAAATGATAGGGTTCTCCTTTATACTTATAATTATCGAAGGATTTTTTGATCGAAATTTTTATTGTTTTAAAATAATTAGGTTATTCTATGACGCATGATCGATTAAGGTCAATTCGAGTAACACCTGATAATGAAGCCTTTTTCTATGACTATATTAAAAATAACTTTGCTGAATACTTTTTTTTTCATGCGGACTATGGTCAATATCCGGAAAGAACTGAAATTTATATGGCATTAGATAATGAAGAAAAAGTAAAAGGAATGGTTTTAATCTGGGAAAATCGCAGAATTCACTTGAGAGGAACAGTCGTAGGTCTTGAATTTTTACTAAATGGAAAGAATTATAGTCCGATATCTATTGCTGGATTTGATATCCATAAAAAATTGATCTCAAAATTCTTTCCAGATTATAATAAAGAAATTGCGTTGTATTTTATGGGTTTAAGAAAAGGAGATCAAAAGGATTTTGAGAAATACACATACCAAAAACTAAATGAATCTCATAGAGAAGAGATAATTTCATTAATGAAAATTGCTGATCCTATTTTCTGGGGTTCGCCCAAGCCAGGGGATATCATAATTGATGAAAATAATACTTGGTATGGTATTTTTAATCAGAAAGATTTGATTTGTATTGTTACTATATGGAAATATGAAAGTATAGGATATGTAACCATCGTCGGGACTCATCCAGATTACTGGAACCAAGATTATGCTAGTTCACTAATCTCATCAGCCTTAAAAGAATTATTTCAAGAAAAAAAGGAGTGTTTTATTACGGTAAGGGTGGCTAATGCTCCTGCTGTCCATACATACAAGAAAATAGGATTTTCAATACGCAATACTCATTATTCTTATGAGAGAATGTAAGCTTTATCTAAAATTTTCACTAAAATTTCCTTGAAATCAGACTCTGAATTTATCTCTCCATTCTAAAATCCTCAATTGACTACCTTTTCAATAACAATAAAAATAATTAATGATAAACAAAATTATTCATAAGGAGATTAAATATGAAAGTTAAATACGCAACTATAATTGTTGAGAATATGGAAAAGTCTGTTAAATTTTATACAGAAGTTATGGGATTTGAAGTAGATAGCCAATATAATCCCCTACCGGGAGTAATAATAACATTATTGAAAGGCCAAGGAGATGCTATGATAGAACTTATAAAAAATACAGAAAATGAAATTGGCTTGTTTTCGGTGGGAATGGAAGTTGAAGACGTAAAATCCACAGTGAAAGAACTTAAATCTAAAGGTGCCAAAATAACCATGGAACCTGTGCCAATAACGGTTGGAACCCTTGCATTCTTAGAAGATCCAAATGGAGCTAAAATAGCCCTAATTCAACATAACTAATCCATTTTTCACACTTGTTCCGAATTAAAAAAAAAAAAGAAATTAGATTATTCTTTATTTTGTTTAGAACGAGGTTCATATGTCTTCGAACTAAAAAAGACATAAATAATCAAGAGATATGCCACTCCTAGGACAGAGCCTACAATACTAAATGTCATGTATGGAACCAAAGCGAGCAAAGTAACTATGACAACACTACTAAAATTGAAAGAGAAATGTGCAAGGATTGTAACTGCTAAGCTCCCTTTTGAGTTTATATATAACCAGTTTAAAAAGATATTACTTAATAAAACTAAAGTTGCATAAACTGGCCAAAATGCGGTTGCCTGAGAGGATCCTGGAACAATTACTAGAGGTACATGCCAAAAAATCCAAATTACACCTTGAAGGAGTGTAACAGAGGTAGCACTGTGTTTCTCTAACATTCGGGGAAGCGCAAAACCTCGCCAACCAGCTTCTTCCGCGATAGGACCTGAGAAGAAATAATAGATGATTGAAATAAGTAAAAGAGGGACTGTAAACTCAACAGGAAGTAAATACCCTCCACTAGCTAATGCGATGATTAAACATACTAAAAATGGTACAAGTAAAAGAGCTAATGCCCCTAACCACCATTTCCATGATACTCTTAACTTAAAATAACCGGATAATAACTTTTTCAGACCGTCTTTTCCATGATTTATACCTGTAAGAAGAATAGCAGAATAGGTGGGGCTAAAAGCCATGATCACCCATAAGATCAGTGAAATAACATTTATATTATTTACACCAAATAGTTCAATTCGGAATAAAAAGGATATTAGGGCTCCTACACCCATACCTACAAACGATAATATATAGTAAATTGTAAGTTCATATTTTTTTAATAAATTTTCACTCAAAAATGTTCACTCATAAATATTTTTTATTTGAATTTTTTAAATTTCTTTAGTTAATTTTCAGTATTTAATTTTTGAGGTCGTATCCCACTCCTGAAATGATTGATATTACCATTAGTAAAGTACCAATGTTCCCGGCGATGTATAGAATGACATAAAAAACCTCTAAATCCAAGAGATAGATCAGAGGCCATCCAAAAATCGCAAGTTCAACAGAAAATAGCGAATATGATACTGTAATGATAATACTCCAAGGCCATAATTTCCCAAGGAACTTCTTAGACTTTGTTGAAAGATGTGTATTCCACCAGTTTAAAGGTTTGTTTATCTTACTCGCAAGGAGACTTGATACTAGCCCTAAAAATACGGGGGCACTTCCTCCTCCCATTAATAGTAGTAAAATTGAGATGATAAACATACCTAACCCTCCATACTTCTTCCTTATAAATGCGATGGACCAGATGATACCAATAGCTCCTAAAATTACCGCAATTATGCCAGTTATTAGGAAATTTGGGATAATTGTAAAAGCAGGTTCCATAGCTCCTGGAAAAAATTCATTAGCCGGACCAATAGCATCTATTATGGGACTATCTGGTGTAGTATTACCCTGAAGAATTTCGAAGATCCCATGTTCTAAACCATAAAGATTAGAAAGGATGCCTGTTGTTGATGACAAAACTTCTAAGGCTCTATTTGAAGTTTTTTTTAATTTTATGTTTTGAGTTTCAATTTCTAGCATATTATGATAAGCACTTTTAACTACATTAAAAGGTTGTGTTAGTCCAATTTTTATCATAATTATAATAGAAGAAAGGTAAACTAACATTTCATATATGGTCATTACGACTTAATTTTCAAGCATAACAGATTATGCTTATTATTTCACCACTACTCCAATGCTAAAATGTATTCACTAAATTTTTATTTCTATTTTTTGTGATTCTTCATTCATGTTCATTCAAATATAAGTAAAAAGAAAATTTAGATAAATTTATTGTGGCATTTTTCCTTATTGATAAATCAATTTAAATGACATGATTAGGAGCTCGAAGCATTTCCCAATTGGATAAATCATAGTCATTGATTTTGATGTTAAGTTCCTTGATGACTTTATATCCATGTTTCTTATAAAAATCTACATTGTCAATATCAGCGCTTACATATGTATAATAGCCATAGCTGTCTGCTTTTTCAAACATTGCTTTCAATAATTTACTAGCAATACCTTTTCTTTGATATTTAGGATCAACTGCTATACTCATTAGATCTAAATATCGTTTCCCCGCCATGTTTTTGGCTCTATCCTTATCTAATTGACTTAATCCTTTAACTGAAGCCAGAAATTCTCTGCCAATTTTTACCAATTTGAGACTATTTTTAAATCCACCAGATCGAATCAATCTCCACATAGTCATATCATCTTTTTCATAAGGTAACCAAATTGCAATTCCTTCTAATTGTTCTGAAGGAGCATAAGGAAATCCATATTTTAGTCCATAACGAATTGCTATTTCAAAAAATGTTTTCAATACTAGATTTTTATCTTCTATTCCTTCCAGGGCTTTTTCATAGAGTGTAATTTGAGAGTAAGCTCTAGCATAAACTTCAGAAGCGGCTTCAATATCCTTATTAGTTAATCTATAAAAATTATTAAGTTTAAACATAGCTAAATTCACCTTTTTATGCCATTTGGTTTTCTTAACATACACCACAGAGGGATATCTGTTTCAGGAATTATTGTATATTCAAGAACTTCGAATCCATGTTTCTGGTAAATGGACATAGCTTTTTCAGTATTAGTTTCCACATAAACTGGTAGTCCATCGCTTTCAATTGTTTTTAGCATGGTACTTATCAAATAACTCCCATATCCTTTTCCTTGTTCTTCTGGTTTAACGGCAATATTCTGAAAATACCAATGGTCAAAGGGTGCAAGTGCTCTATGTCTCTCTTCCTCGTATTTAAAAACTATGATAGATCTTTTCATTGCTTTTAATTTTAAACCCACCCTACGCATTGTATAAAAACCACCATATCTCATCATTTGCCAAGTAGATGGATAAACATTATCTGGGGGGAGCCAAATTGTAATTCCTTCAAAGTTCTCAGTTGTAGCATAAGTTAGTCCATATTTTATTCCATAGTTATAGATCATATAAAATCCATATTGTGAATTCTTTTTTCTTTCTTCTTCATCAGGAAATGAATATACCATTACAGGATCATCTACAAAAGCTTCCCCAGCCACCTTGCATGCTTCTTTAACATGCTCCGGTGTTATTTTAAAAAGACCATCCAAATCATAATTCACATTCATACTAGAATTGAGATAAAAGTTGATTAAAAAAAATCTGTAGTCCAATAATTGTTGAATCTACATAGTTAAAAATGAGTACTTTACTATATAATAACCAGAATTTGTAGAAAGCCTATTTTATAAATATTGTATTTGGAATTCTAGATAAATCCAATCATAACTAATTCTGATTTATATTTTACAGAATTTAGGAACATTTTTGTCTCAACCTAAGTAAGAGTTGATATTGCCACTCGCGTTCTTCATTTACAGCATTATCGGCATCAGAGGAGTTGGTAGCTCTATGTATAGCTTGTAAGGCATAGATTGCAGCACCAATAGAATGATTTTTAACATGAATTGTTGCAACAGCTTGACCTGCAGCACGAGCAGCAGAACGAGAGGCATTTTCCTCACCTACTTCACGGGCTGCAGCATGAGAATCAAGAGAGGCTTTACGAATGACTGCCATTTTAAATATCCCTGTATCTATCCATGCTTGGAGGGTTAGTATGGCATTTTTAGGACGAGAGTCTATTGGAAATTGCTTCTGAAAATGTGGTAGAACACGTTTAGCACAATTAATCGCCCATATAGCTAAAGTTTTTTTATCAGTTTTATTAACAAGCTCTAAAATTCTCTTGTCTTTTCTGTATTGTATAAGAGAAAATTTAGATTTTTGTTTTATATTATTCATATAATTAATTGAATTTTTTAATAAGTATCAAATTTTCTAAATTAGTAACCTGTATCTTTGCGAGCTTTATCTGCTTCTCTTCGCCTAATATGACCTTTTTCGCCATTTTTTAACATGATTAGTAGGAGAAAAATTGGTCTCTTGATAATTTTTATATCACTAGATATTATTATTAAATAGAGACAATTTCAGCCTGTTTATGACTATGTAGATCCAACAATAGGTTTAAATACCTGAATTATTTGTAGTTACAAAAAATGATTTTGTTAATTAAATCAATTTAAATTATAATCAAAAACAGTGTATTATTATGAATAAACCAGAAGTAATAACACAAATATCAACTCCAGAGAAACCTAAGAATATGAAAAAGTCAACAGCTCATAAAATTCTTCTTAAATTACACCTCTTTTTATATAGTGCAGTAATGGCTTTATTAATTTTAATTTGGGCTTTAGTTGGAGATATCTCGTTCTTTTTACCTGCATTTCCCATACTCGGTTGGGGTATTGGTATTGGACTTCATCTAATTGGCTACCTGATATATTTCGATAAGGTATCATACCTTACAAAGATTAAAGAACAATCTACCCTTGGATTACTCTTTATTTTCCATATCTTTATTTATGTAATGGTAAACCTTATTGTATTATGTGGGGATTTACTTATTCCAGGAGTAGTTTTCTTTTACTGGCCATTAAGTATGTGGGGTGTAGGGATTTTATTCCATGCGCTCGCATTTTTCACATGGGATATGTTAATGGTTAATGAAAGGGCTAAGATAATGAGAAAGTATCCTAATTATGAGGCTCAAAAAATTAATAAAATAGCGACCCGCAAAATTTCAAATCTATGGATTTTAGTAGTACATATAACCTACTTTGCAATTATCAATATTTTAATTTATACAGTTATTCCTAACTTGGCCAATGTAAATCTCGGAGATATTAATATGATTGATCGTACAATTTATTGGAGTGTAGTACTTGTCATCCATATATTTAGTTTTTTCCTACGCTTCTACAATGAATCCATTAAACCAAACTTAAAAGGACTTATCATTCATATATCTCTCTATGTAGCATCGAATATTTTACTAATTTACGAATGGAATAAATCTGATATCGCATATTTTTGGCCAATTTACTCATTAATTCTATGGGGGATTATAATTCGTGTCCATGTATCCGCATCTTTAAAATACGATAATCGGATAAAAAAGGCACTAATAAAGGTTGAAAAACATATCACTGATGTAGATGAATATGAATTGCATTCCAAGGCCCGAAGGCTCGTTTTATGGCAGTATTCTTTCTTTTCTCATTTAATCATTTATGCTATCGGAATTCTGTTGATGGCAATTACTATGATTATTATAGCTGTAGATTTAAGTAATATTGTTCACCCAATTATGGGATGGGGAATAGGAATCTCTGTTCATGGGGCAATTTATTTAATTGTCCGTCTTAGAATAAAAGGTTTCTGGAAAGGCACTTTTACTCTACATCTCGCAGTATATATCTCCACAAATATTTATCTCATTATTCTTAATATTATGATGGGTGGTTTTCCATGGAGTGCAATAGCTATGGTTGGATGGGGAATTGGTTTAGGTGTTCATACCATCCTAGCTTACGTTTGTTAAATTCCCTAATCCTATTGATTAAATATTCCTTGAAAAGATTAAAAAACCAAAAATCAATTTTTTTTTATAATTTCTTCTACTATTAAGTTTCTCTACTCTAAATGAAATTAATTATTTTCTTGGTAAATATGGTACAGTGATAAATTTTATCCAATTAAAAGATTGTAAATCATAAGCTGAATAACGAAAAAGCCAAAAAGGAATAATCCAATACCTACGATCAACATCAGAAAGAATGAAAATAAGCTTAGTCCGCGCTCCAGTATAGATTCATTGGGGTTACGAGGATCGTAAAAAACATTAATTTTATTCCCTTCTTGATATTTTTCTACTTTCATCATAGCAAAGATTTTAGGAACGAATGTTCGAGTCCCATGTACGAAATCAAGCTTTATCTGATGATTAGTGAATTTTCGTCCTTCCACTTCATAGTTGTAAGTTACGTCAACACTATAAGAGACTGTTTGTTCTTCCTTTTTTCTAAGAACCATCACTTTTTCGATATCTCCTTCCACATATAGCCATTTTCTACTTTTCGATGCTTTTACTAAATATCTAAAATCCTGTCCAATGATAAACACAGAAGCAATGTATAATGCAAATGAGATAAAATTAATCCCAATTGGAATTAAAAAATTAAAGCCACTAAATGAGATTCCCAAGCCTAGGAAAATTAAAGCTGTAGGAATCGTAATAACGACTGGAGAAAAACGTATCCAAGGATCAAGTACAGAATTCTGAGGATTTTTAGGATTATAGAAAATGTAGACTTTGTAGCCTACTGGAAACAAATTTAATACCCGCTGCACTAAGGGTTTATCTTTATACACATTTCTTCCGACTGGTCTTACCATATTATTAGAGTATTTCTCTCCATCAATTTCATAGGTATATATTATTTCTGGTTGATAAATGCTTGCTACCGTGTGGACCGCTTCAGCAAATTCAGCCAATTTTTTATACTTCGGCTTCATTTCTGATGAGATAACCTCACCGACAACAATTGGCCACTTAGAACATCTTGTGGTAATGACTATATATCTAATGATTAGAATAAAGATTAAAACTCCAACTGCAAAAAATATAATCGAAAATATAATTGATATGTAAGTTCACCCTTAAAATATTTTAATTTTGAAAAAACTAATTTTTAACTCTATTATGAAAGAGTTATTATTTAAATTTTTTTAAGGTTTGAGAGAAAGAAAGAAATTAATCAGATAATTATGGCAGTCTTAATGAAATTTGATTGTAGTCAAAGTTATATAGAATATTGATAATGAAATTCCATTATTTGCTGTGAAAAAGATGACAAGCTACGTGATTTAAATATGAGTATTATTATGTGTAGCATTGCATTGATTTAATGCAAGAATTTGGCATCTAGCCAACTCTTAGGAAATGGGTTGTAGGTGATTTGGTAGAAGAATTCTTCCACCATTAGTAAACTAAAGTGGAGTATAATGGATTGATATGTCTGACTTGATTTGTAAAATCGTTATTTTCGGAGATAGTGGGTCTGGGAAAACCTCATTAAGAAAAAGATTCTTAACTGATGAATTTAATTCAGATTTTCGTAAGACTATAGGAGTTGATTTTGAAACCAAGGATTTAGAATTGGGTGGTAAAGAAATAAAGTTATTAATTGGGGATTTTGCTGGTGAAGGGCGATTTCGTTTTATGTTTCCTGAATATATATATGGGGCAGTTGGGGGAATTTTATTATATGATATAACTGATAAAACTTCATTTTATCATATTAAGGAGTGGCTTTCTCTTTTAAGAAAGATAGATCAAAATTTTCCAATCGTGTTAGCAGGAAGTAAATACGATCTAGATGAGATTAGAGAAATTTCTTGGGAAGAAGGAGTTGATACTGCCAAATCGATTGGTATGAGTGGATTTATTGAATGTTCCAGTAAAACTGGAGAAAATGTAAATGAATTATTTTCTGGATTACTAAAATTAATGGCTAATAGAAAGATATATGATATACCCAAAATCCAAAGTATTAAAGCTTAATCATTGATACAATATTTCCTTTATTTCATGTGAAAAAACGGCGAACTGAGAGATTTATAAGGGAAAAATGCTTTTTCTTATGTAGGGTTAAACGATTTAGATTAATTACTCAACTTTATAGATAATAAAGTGTAGATTCCAAAAGAAATTTTGATGATTTAACCTAAAAAAGTGGGCTTTTATATCAAATGGTAGGATATGATTTAACTTATAAAATAGTACTTATTGGTGAAGCGTCAGAAGGAAAGTCATATTTTGCGCGTAATTTTTGTTATGATCTCTTTAATAGTGAAACAAAGTTAACGATTGGTGTTGATTTTTTTGTTCGAACTCAAAATATCCTTGGACATAATATTAAATTCCAAATATGGGATGTGGGATCAGAGAAAAGATTTCGATTTTTAGCACCTTATTATTGTCGAGGCGCAAATGGAGGATTAATAGTGTATGATGTGAAGGATGCAAATTCATTGGCTCATATCCTTGAAAATATTCAATTGATAAGAAGAGAAGCGGGAAATGTTCCAATCATAGTCATCGGAACAAAATGTGTGGATAATGATGTAGAAGATCCAATAGGTCAAGAAACACGACAAGAAAGATTAGAAAATCTACACAGTGCGGAAAATATCTTTGAAAATCTAGCAGAAAATATAGGTGAGGGGATATCACCTAATATATTTGTAGTTCCAAAACCTTTAGACATAAGAAGAAAGCCGTATAGTGAGACGTGGCCTGAATTTAGAGTAAATAATCATCTAGTTCTCAGATTAGAAAATAATAGGACTAATATCTATGTGGGAGGAAAACTATTCAATCATTGTAAATACCTATTATTAAGTATAGCTAAAGATAAATTTAATGAGTATGATGGAATTGAATCTATCGATGAAGCAGCAGAAGCACTTGATGATTCAATGCATGGGGTCCGATTTGGTAAATATGATATCTCTCCCGAAACTGAATTTTGGGGACATTGTTCTAATATACAAGCATGGTATGAAAATAAATACGATACACGTCTTTTGCACAGAAATCTAGCTTTTCCATTGCTGAAAGCTCTCATAGATGCCGGAGATCCTCTAGCAAAGAGAGTATTTAAAGAAGAGATTGCAGAGAGACTTGAAAGCGGATATCCTTCAGTGGTTTTATTTTTAATAAAAGAGAATTATTTGGATTCTTTGAATCAAGTAGAATTGAATACGATCTTTGAAAATCCAAAATTTCAGAAGAACCTATCACTTTGGTTTAACGACACTAATCTTATTCCAAAATGGTTGTCAAAAAAAATAAAATTTAAGTTGGAAACATTAAATTTATGGAGATAAATTATTTAGGTTAGGATAGGGTTTTTCTGTGAGTTTCTTGTTTTTCAGATTTTCATAGCTACAACTAAAATCCGCTTTAAATCATCGAGCATTGGGAGGTATTGCTGTGCTTCCATAATATAGGAAAAGGCTCCATCTCTTCCCATGTCTTTAATTAATACATCCTTTAATTCCAAGGTTTTCTCATACACTTCTCGTTGACGTTGTCTCCATTCTGGTTGTTCAGTGTAGCTTTTTATTTCAAATCCAGCATCAAGAAGATGAGGACGAAAATCATTTACCCTACGTGATTTGCGATGTTCCCACGAAGTAAATATAAAAATGGTCTTTGAGCGTAAAATTCTTGCTACTTCTTTAATTGCAGTAAGAGGATCGGGGAGAAATGAGATAACATCAATACTTATTGCACCATCAAAACTATTTTCTAGGAAGTTCAGAGAAACCATATTCCCTACCTGGAACTTGAAAGTGCCTTGAATTTTGAAGTTTTTTGCTCGATGCTTAGCTCCTTCTATCGCAGTTTCAGCAAAATCAATTCCTATATAATTTGCTCCAGTTTCACGTGCTATCCACAATCCGGGTCCACCTCTACCACATCCTAGATCAACAAAAGTTTTCCCGGGTCCTACATTAAGATTTTTCGCAATAGTCTGCATTTCAGTAAGTGAGACAAACCCATCTGGATTAGCTTCTTCAGGATAATCATCACTTAAAGCTTCTCGAAAGAGATCTCTATATGATTCACTTCTTTCTTTTCTGTAAATTTGTGTGAAAAGATTCTTTAGATTTTCTAAAATAATTTGTTCCTTCCTTTCACTCATTATAAAGAACACCCACCTTATTTATGGGATTTTATCTTTATTAAATTCTGGTAGATCATCAGGAGGCCATCCTCTAGGAGTCTTGTAGTTTTTTACATAACGATGATCACACATACTAGCTCCGAATCCAAGCGTTTGAGTACGAAAAAATCCAAATCCTAAAATATTTGCTTCAGAGAAGTCAGCTAAACAGAAAAATGGAACAAATCTCTCAGCAT
This sequence comes from Promethearchaeota archaeon, assembly GCA_048939015.1. GTDB lineage: Archaea > Asgardarchaeota > Lokiarchaeia > Sigyniarchaeales > SOKP01 > Loki-b32. The sequence goes on along the minus strand of JBHLPW010000030.1, from coordinate 21,147 downwards.
CCAATTTCTTACAAGCCTTATGAATTCCACATTCATGAAAATTAAAGCCCCACTCGAAAGTTTTTTCATCACCTTCAACAAAATCTTCAACCCAATCGTATGCATATTTCTTTGAATTAGATAATTCACATTGTTTTTTAGCCCATTCAACATAAGATGCTTCAAATGGATAATTTGCAGGATCCTTTCCGATTTTTTCCAAACTATTTTTTCTGATAGTATTATTTATATCGCGAAACTCATAATAAAATTCTCCAATTTCTCGAAGTGCAAAACCCTCTTTTTCTAAGACTCGAAACATTGCGAGATCGGCTAAACCCCCAACAAGAAGAGTGGAAAAAGGATTCTTAGTTCCCCCTATATAGGGTATTTCAGGAATTATTTTCTCATATTCTATTTTCATTTGATCGCATAAATCATTGATTTTAGCCTCATTAAATTTCTTTTTTAACATATCCCTTGCAATTTTAATACGTTTAGAAAAATCTTTCATCAATTTTGATTTATGCTTAACATAATAATCATTTAGAATCTTGACAGCCATTTTTTAACTTTTCACCTTTTATATTTATGATTGAAGAAATGGATTACGACAAATTCAATATAAGATTTCTTTTACTTTTAAGTTTTTATTTTCGAATACCATAAAATAAAAACTGGGTTTTTTAACTTACGTTCTCGTACTCTGGATGAATTGTCTTTCTTTTAACTGTTCTTTTTCCCATTTTTTTCGTTCCGATCGCAGTTTGAAAAGATCTATATCTTTATAAATTAATCCTTCTTGTTGAGAAGGAAGTATTCTTTCAGTTCTGTCTTTTTCAGGAGTATGAATAAAGGATTCGCCATATTCTGCTACATTAGCAAAAAAGCAATACGCAAAAATTGATCTTCTTGCATCAAAGTGTGCTGCTTTAAAATCTGCAGTAACCGGTGTGAAGGCAGGATTGATAATGATATCAACGGGAGGTTCGTGATTTTTCAGTTCTACTCTAAGATCCATGTCAAGAAAATCACGACAAATTGTAATCGCTATCCGCCCATATTCAGTATTACATACAATAGTTTTTCTAGGTGGAGAACCAGTTTGAATTGCTTCTTTAAATTTTTCCTTACCGAAATGTATTATTGCAGGAATATGTTTTTCTTGTGACCAGATAATCCCCTTGGGACTTATCATTATACTTATATTCTTTTCTGTACTTTCATCGTGATACGATCCTGGAACGATATATATTCCATAAGATTTTGAAAGTTCTAAAAGTTCATCGAGAACATTTTTATAATTAAGATCGATAGTCATCTCAGGAAATATTAAAAGACTTATTCCAACATCTTTTGCTTGTTGAATTAAATCTTTCACTTGTGTCTTTATATCATTAATATTTTGACTTTTAATTCCTAATAAACCATTTTTTTTTACCTCGAAGAGTTCAGTCATGATATCTCCTGATTTAGAGATTCCTATTTGAGCAATTCCTACTTTAAACTGGTTTTTTTGAAGTTCAGGATGTTCAAGTAAAATATCTTTATTAATTAGTTGATATTTCTTTACACTACTAACAATTTCCTCTTTGCTTTTCTCAATATCTTCACTAATTTGTCGAATATCTCCTAAATTCGGTGATACACTGGTTTCTAATGGACATGCGGGAGCTATGATACCTGTAGTGCTTCTCGCAATATCAGGCTTACTCATAGTATTTAACGCTGAAATAATGATTCGTGCCTCTTTTTTAACCATTTCAACATGTATTAGTATTTCCTTCTCCTTGCTTATATATCCAGCTTTAGCAAATAATTCTGCAGTAGATTTCAAGAGATTTGAACCCAAATCTAACAATTGAGTTTTCTTTTGCAGATCAGTTTCTATATCTGCTTGAATAATATTCCAAGCAGCATCAAAATATGAAGAGGTGGCAAAAGCCCAATCCGCTGCTTTATCAAAACCACCTTTTCTATAGGACTCTGTGGCATTCCGGAGCATTAATTTAATTTTAGGATACAATTGAGCTCTTAAAGTCTGATCTATGGTTTGATCGAAATTACATCCGAATTCTAAAGCTAAACAAATATTAGAATTACCTGATGCGAGAAGTTTCAATTTACTCTCAGTATATAATTCACCAGCTTTCTTGAAGAGATCAGCGGAATTGGAAAATCTTTTGGCATCTTGATATTTTTCAGCTAATTCCATACTCTCCCATGCTTTACATAAATAATAAACTGCTTCTAACTCTGCTTTTTCCTTTTCATTTTTAAAAGACTCACAAATCGATACAAACTGTGAAGCTGCTGATGAGAATTTATCAGCTGCTATTAAATTATCTCCTGTCTTAGCTAATAGCTTTCCTTCCTCAAGATTTTTACGAGCTGAGCAATAACTAATTCTTAACTTTGCGATTTTTATTAAATCAACAATCCTATCCAATTGAGTTTTATCTTTAGACTTTTGCTTATTGAACTTTAAATCTTCAATAGCTTCATTAAATTTATTTGCAGTTTCTTCATAGAATTGAATTGCTTTTTCATGCTCTTCCTTCTTGCTAAAAAGTTCTGCTTCTTCTAGCATAGACCATGCAATATAGTATTTTGCTTCGTATCTAAAAGACTTTAATTCAGCCAACTTTTGACTTGCTTGCTCATAATGCATTTTAGCTTTTATATGATCTTCCATTTTATGAAAGGACTTAGCTCGTTCAATTAAACTCCATGCACGGATATACTCTATTCTGTCACTAATTTTATGTTTTAATGGTTTGTATTTTATCTTTTCTAAAGATATTTCATGAGCTTTTTCACTCTTTTCATAATATTGAGCAGAAATTGAATGATTGCCTAGTCTATCTTCAATATGGGCAAGATACTCATATATACTCGCTGTATGGTAAGGAAAACCCCATTCTGAAGTCTCTTTAATTAAATCAAGAAATATTGTTTTTGCTTGGTTTAATATACCTTTATCTGCGGTGAGTATACTTAATTCTTCATAAAGAAGTCCCAATCGAATACGATATGTAATTATAAATCTTCGAGATTCTACGATAAATTTAAGATTATTCTCCGCTTCATTTATTGCGGCACTTAGCATTTTAATTTTTTCTTCTTTAGTCTTACTGATATCTGCTAGGGTCTTATATGCTCGATAAAGTGAAGAATAGCCTGCTGAACGTGCCATACCCCCTTCGTATTTTTCGCCCATTTCCTTCGCTTTTATGGCGAAATTAAGCATTTCTTGTGAAAATTTATACTGTTCTTCCTTTTCTGAACTGAATAACACTAACTGAGAGTAAAAATACGATAAAAATTGATAATGCATTAATAAAAATGGACCAAATGAAGCGTGATCTATCAATTTCTTAACATATTCCATACCTTTTATTGTAAATAATTTTCTTTGCTCTAAGCTTATAAAGCTTCTACGTGCAAAAGTACCATAATAAATAGCAGGTAATGAATAACAATAATAATACCCAAGTGTATTTGAAAATTCAAAAATTACTCCAATTTTTTCTACTTCTTTGACATCTCCCACAATTCTTTTCTGAATAAGCTTGTATTTTCCTACTAAACTAGTGAAATAATTCAACCAAAATATAATTCTTACTAATAAGAGTTTATCTTTTATGGTCCTGGCCAATTCTAAAGATTTTTCAACGAAGTGAAAGCCTTTGTCAAAATATTGTTTTTGTTCCTTAACACCCTCTGTAAACCTTGTTGCAAGATGAAATATCGCATTAGCATATATAAAATAGATTCTTGCCAAGATCTCGTAGTTATTACAATCTTCAGTAAGTAAAAGAATTTCTTCCATAGTTAATAAAATACTTTCAAATTCATATTTTGTTTGCCCATTAAAACTAAACGGACCAGTCCACAGGTCAAAAGCATACTTAATAAAACCTAAATTTACGATTGATTCTTCTATTGCTTCAAGGTTTTTAACTTCCATAGCAATCTTCAATGCTTTTTCGGATATAGCTATTCCTGATTTTTTATATCGTATTACATCATCGTGTTGCCTGCAATTCGTCACCAAAAGCCATGAGGTTCTCGCAGCTCGAGCTAAAACCCTTGCAACACTATACTGATCACCGTCATCAGAAAAAACTTCACTAGTCATTTTAAAAAATTCGATGGATTTTTCAAATTCCTCTCGCGCCTGTTTTTTTGTTTTTGCTATAATTGCCGAATTATGGTAAACTTCAGCGCGACATTCTAATTCGAGTGCTTTTTTTTGAGCATCACGAAAACAATCTGCGGCTTTCTCGTAAGCTTCTTTAGCAAGATTTATAAAATCTTTATATTGTATAGCAGATTCTGCTTGATTAGCAGATCTCGAACTTGAATATCCAAGTCTTTTACAAATTTCCCCCTTTTTACTAATATTGTCATCTAGAACCATTAAATTCAATGCATTTTCATATAAGTTTGCTGCCGCTATCCAGTTATACTCTTTTTCTTCTTTAACTGCCTGATCTAAAATAGACTGTAAATTTTCGCCTTCTATCATCCTATACTAATTACTTATATACTATTCAATTCTAGGGGAAATATAATATTTTGACAATTTTGGCAAATATAGATTATTAGTCCTCGATCTATAAATTATATTTATCAAGAACTTAATAAAAATAAAACTGAATTTTCTTACGAATAAACCCAATGTTTTACAGTCTTTTCTTTCAATAGAATTATTTTCCAAAAACAAATCGACTAAAGCGATTCATTTGGCCATAATAATCGAATAATGCATCAATTCCTCTAATTTTTAAATCAGTATTCATACATATTTTGTTATGTAAAAAACCATCGGGTGGTATTTGAGTAATTTCTGTAGCAATTTTGTTTACTTCTTCTTCCAATTTTTCTCGTGGCACACTTAAGCTAACGAGCCCTATTTGTTCAGCTTCTTTTCCCGTTATTGTTCGACCAGTCATTAATAAATATCGGGCTTTTTTAACCCCTAAATAGAACTGCCATAGGGGCATACTCCCCGCGCCTCCCCATTTCTGGGCAGGATGTCCAAAGATAGCATCATCAGCAGTAACTGAGATATCACATAGAAGTTGTAGATAACATCCTGCATCGGTACAATATCCGTGGATTTGGGCAATTGTAGGTTTCGGAAAATCAAATATACGCGGATATTTTGCATATATCTTTTTATTTAGAATTTCATATGAATTTTTATATTTCCAACCTCCTTCTGGTACGGTCATATAATATGACTCTTTAAGATCAAACCCAGAACAGAAACTTTTACCGTTTGCTTTTAACACAATTACTTTAGCTTTATTATCTGCTTCAGCATAATCAAATACTGTGTCTAACTCATCGAGAAGTTGAAAATTCAATGCGTTATGTTTTTCTGGTCGATTTAAGATTATATAGCCAATTTTTTTAATAGTTTCATATATAATTGTTTCAAATTCCATATTAACACCTTTATGTTTTAATTATACATTTTTAATTGTAGAAACTTCCATATATATTTAACAGTCTTTTTATGTTGTTTTTTATTCTGACTTTAATAGTCTTGCTCCTTACTACGGTAAAAACCTTTCAGTTAAGGATATATAAGTAATTAGAGAAGAAGAGTCTAAATCCAATTTTTCTATCTTATTATGTAAGAATACATCAGATTTTAAATATAATTAAAGAAAAAAATTATTGACTTCTAATTTTCTTTGCACGTCCAGAAGTCTTTTTTACTAATTGGGCTCCAATCCACTCTAAAGAACCTTTGAAGTTTTTATTCTTCCAAAAGAATAGGATTATTCCCCATATAATCAAATTAAAAAGTCCAAATAGAACGCATGCGATAAAATCATTAACCCAACCAGGATATATCAAGTTGAGTACTAGGCGAAACAATTCTGCAAGAGGAACTTCAAGTACCAATATAGTTAAAGAAGTCCTTCCAAACCACATTATTAAGGTAGATTTCCTTAAGATCTTCTCTTGTTTTTCTTCAGGTTTGAAATCAATTGCGTTAAGGAGAACAATTATTATGAGGAAATATACTCCCAATTGAATAAACCTAATAAAATTCCAAGCGACAAGTGAATTTGAAAGAAAGATAAATAGCAATATAACTCCAAATGTAATAATAATCGAAGCAAATATTAACCATTGTTTTATAATATTGCGATTATCTTCTCCCCTCACTAATGAAACTCCCAAAATTGAACCATAAATAGCAAAACTAAGAATTGGAAAGATAGGAAAATCTCGATGAATCAAGATACCTAAACCAATGGCTAAGGGATAATTATAACTGTCAAGAGCATTATACATGATTGGTTCTAAAAGTGAAGGTAAAAAGATTGATAGGATGAGGATTGTGGTCGCAATGATGCCTATAATGATTTTGTTGCGTCTAATCTTTTCTACTCCCTTTTTCCTTAATACAATATATATTAAAATTGGCACTACTAATCCTGAGATTCCAATTATAGGAAGGGGTCCTGCATATAAGAGAGCTTCTCTAGAAGGAATTGATAATGGAGCACCTCGAAGCAATGCTATAAAAAATCCATAACTGGTTTCGGGACCAAATCCAAATGGAGCAAATACAAATCCGTACAAAAAATGTAAAAATTCTAACCACAAGAATGAGATTAGAGATCCAATCATTATCTGTTTTATAGTGTTTTGGTGGGTAGTTAACCTATTATGCGTTGAATATGAGGTTACGATCCCGCTTATAAGAGAGAAAATCCCTCCCATCCCAATGAAGAACATTATTATAGAAAACCAAGGATATTCTACGAGCGGATTACTTGCCTCGAACCATGTTGCTGCTCCAGTCCAATCAAATACAAGTCTATGTAAAACAACGACCATCATTATTGCAAAACCTCTGAATAGATCAAGTGAATGAATGCGTTTCAAATTTAATCATCTTTTTTATTGTTAGATATGATATATATTTTTTTTATACAGAGGAGATATAAAATAAAAATTCCTATTAGGATTATTGCAAGTGTAAAAAAGGCAAGTTCCAGTGCTAATCCACCAATAATTCCCGCGGTAATTTGCGTAGTAAAGTAAGATATTCCGGTTAGACTTTCCATAAAACTAGAATACTTGGAAGTCTGCTTAGTTAAGTTTAGGATCATGAAAAATTTTAAAGCACTTCCATACAAAACTCCAGCAGAAAGTCCAATTACAACAAAAAGTATAATAAAACCTAAAAAGTATTCATTTATACCGAAAGCTATTATTAGTAGGGAGATAAGAATTATTGAAATTAAAGACATTAATCTTAATCTTTTAGTAGTCCAAAGACTTGCCATATATGTTGAAATTGTTTGAGCTAACGAGAAGAAAAAAGATAAGAAATATGTGCTGTAAGGGGGAAATCCTAAAATTTCTGATTTTATTGGATATATAAAATAGACGCTTCCAGTTGCAAAAGAAAAGCCAAATAAAATTACTATTGGTATAATTACTGGAATATGATATTTAACTTCATTTGATGTGGGAATACTATTTAATATCGAACTGGTTTCATCTTTTTGTGTAGATTCTTGAAAGAAAATTATTGCAATGACTGAATTAGCTATTATCATTAGTGGTGCAATATAGAACACTAACAAAATATTATCTATAAAAAATAAGAAGAGCGTTCCAAAAAGCAGCCCAGCTAGACTTCCTGAATTAAATGAAAGACTAAATCTTGATAAATATTTACTATGATCCAAGCTGGGATTGTCTGATATTGATGCCTGTAAATTTGGTGCAAAGAACCCTAAAAATAAACCTTCAGTGAATCGTACAATAAAAAAGACTATCGGTTCTAAGATGAATAAATATGTAATTTGGCAAATACTAACTCCGACCATCGATAGTATTACACTTCTTTTTCTACCAAGTTTATCAGATACCTTATTAAAAAGTAGTGGTGAAAAACAATAAGCGATAATCTGAGCTGCGGATAATAAACCTATGATTTCTATACTAACTCCCTTTTGATAAAATAAAAGTGGAATCCCTAACATAATTAATGACCCATTAATAGTATAAGAAAAAGCCATTAATATAACAGGCCAAAAACGCCAATTCTGGAGTTTGATGTCAGATGACATTAAAATGTTCCTAAATTAGATGAATATTTAGAATAAAGAATATTGCTTTTAAAAACTAGTAAGATTTTCTACGTTTTTTCGAAAGGAAAAAAGCAATGATAATTAGTGCAATCCCTATAAGAAGAAAACTCATAGAATTGAAAACCTCAGCCGCCTCAGCTCTCCAGAAAATATCTTCATCGACAAATTCTGGCATAAATCCTTGAAAATAATGGAAATTGAATTCGCTTATAAAAGACAGAATAAAAAGTAAAATACCAGTAGATAAAATGACTTTTTCAGCAGTTATGAATCTTTTATTTTCTTTTTCACTCATAATTCCACACTTATTTTCATTTAATTTAATCCTTTTTTCCATAAATCCAATATTGTAATTCTCCACCTCTTTCTAATACACCTTCGAAGATGATTGAGAATCCTGCTTTTTTTACAAGATCTAAGGTGGTTTTTGGATTATAGTTACTCCAAAATATTGGAACTCCAAAAAAGATACTTTTTCCTTCAGATTCAGCTATTCCTATGTTGAGCATTATCACTCCACCTGGTTTTAAAATTTCATAAAACCTGCGAAATATTTCTTGATGATTTCCTCTCGGAATGTGGAAAAGGGTGTATACACTGATAATTCCATCAAAAGTGTTTTTATTAAAAGTGATGTCATTAATATCCATTTTAAGAAATGTAGCATCTGGTGTATTTTTACGAGCTAAACTAAGCATTTTGTCAGATAAATCAATACCTATCACATTGAATCCTTTTTCTACTAAGAATTTCGCGGTAGGAATTCCTGCACCACATCCCGCATCCAATATACTAGCATTTTCAGGCAGAAGAGAAGAGAATGTTTCTAATTCAGTATTAAATTTATTTAAATCTCTCTGAGTATAATAATCTTCAGCGATTTTATTATATCCTTGTTCAATTAAATTGCTTATTTCATTCATGGTAATATGGAATTAACTAAGCCATATGTAGCTATTGTTAATATATTATTATTCTATGAACTGAATGCCTTATAAAAAGGAATTATAACTAACTTCTTTTCCTTTTTTTTATAATAAGGTAAACATGAGCACAAGCAGCAGCAATGAATGCGATAAGGTATAATATTATGGGAATCCAGAGAAACTCGAGTCTAAGGAGATACGTGATTTCTCGCCCAAAACCAAAAGGTAATGGAACATATATGAAAATTAGAAATACGAAATAAGCAATAACTAGAGCCCATCGTAACCAATTTTTCAAACCTAAACCATGAATATAGGTGAACACAAGCATCGCGAGAAATCCAAGTAGGAACATAGGCCACATGGGTGGGTCTGCACCAAAATCGAGCCATTGTGCAATAGCCACAATAGTTGCATGGATAACAACATAAGACTCCACGACTAATACCCACCATTTATTGATATGAATGCGTGTATATGCTAAGGTCATCTGGATAAACAAGAGTCCCATGAAGAAGAAACCACTGAGCAAGGCTGGAGATGAATCCATTGGATGGAACCAGAAAGTGTACACTAATGCCCAACTGAAGATAATTTGATGACTCGTCATGAAGGTTTTTGCAACTTCAGGTCGCATTAACTTTTTCTCTTTTCTTCCAAAAAACAAACCACGTTTAGGATTTTGCATGACTAAGAGAATTGAAAGCATTACAATTACACTTCCTTGACTTGTTATAATAGGAACATCCTGAGCAAGACCATCATACCATACTTGAGTTTGAATTAAATGAAGGAGTGTAAATCCAACTAGTAATACTGCCATTATCCCTATATATATTACTAACTTTTTTTCATCTAGTGTTTTTCTGCGATAATTTCTATTAGCCCAATAGATCACTAACCAGACAGAGAGTTGATGCAATCCATAAAATGTCCAGGTAATGATCATAGTCAGGACATCCCGTTCATTTAATTTCCAATAATAATCTGCGGGACCTGTATCGGGATTCAGGGGAGGGAAATTTATCCGCAATAAAGGTTCAAGATAAAAAATAAGAATTATTTCTACTACTGTGAATATAAGAAGTCCTATCCAAACCTTGAATGCCAAACTTTTAACAATTGGAACATTATTAGTTGCTGTGTCGTATTCCATATTATCATCTTTTTTAATTTTAATATGAGATTTTATAAAAGGCAAAATTTAAAGTTTAATTTAATAAACTATAAAAAAATAGGGCGGGTAATTACTAATTTAAACCTAATTTTTTTTGGAATAGAACCTACTCACTCGAATAATTATTTTTAATTTCATTATCTCAACAACTACTCATATCTAAGATAAATTTTATATAATCCTAATCCAATGTCTGAATATTATTTTTAGTCCAAAGTTTAAGAGTAAAAAAATTTTTAATTATGGGAATAGAATAATGATATTTAAATTAGGATATAAAAAATTAGTTATCACTTCCATAGTAATTTTAACATTAGCCATTCCTTTTCTTTCAATAAATTGCAGAGCTCAAACATCCCAAACATTATATTTGAATAGTGTGGGTATGTGTGATATAGAAGTTGGATATGATGTTCAAGTCCATGGTAATTATGCCTACGTAACGAATAATGATGGTTTGATGGTCATTGATGTTTCCAACCCAAGTAATCCTAATAAAGTAGGCGAGCTCTTATGTGGAGGTGCCTTTGGAATTGATGTTAGTAGCAATTTAGTATATATTGCTTCAGTTTCAAATGGTATGATTATTGCAGATATATCAAATCCCACAAACCCAGTCCAATTAGGTCAATATAGCGGAGGGGCATATAGAATTGCAGTTTCAGACCCCTATGCTTATGTAGGTGATTTCAACGGAGGATTTACAATTTTAAATATTAGTGATTCTACTAATCCTGTTCTTGTTGGTGCATATAGTGATCCCAGATGTGATGCTATAGAATTTAAAGATAATTTTGTTTATTATGCAAATGCAGAACAGGGATTAAAAGTAGTAAGTGTTTCTAATCCAAGTACTCCTCAACTTGTAAGAACAGTCTCACAAACAGGTGGAGGTAATGATATCCATATCACAAATGATACTTTATTTTTAGCGTGTTGGGGAGCGGGAATAAGAGTCATTGATATTTCTAATCCAACTGCACCATTAATGCTTGATTCTTATGATGATAATGATGGAGGAGAAGAGTTAGGGCTAATTGAAAGAAATGGATACCTTTATGTGGCTGATAACTCTGGTGTAGAAATTTTTAATATTAGTAATCCTAATTCGATCGTTGAAATAGCGCAACGTACAAGCGGAGTTGGTGCTGCACATGATATAGATGTTGATGATGAATACGTGTACGTGGCTCAAGCAGGAGGTTTACTAATTCTTGAAGTTAGCGAAACACCTCAAAATGGCGATTATGATTTTCTGTTTTATTTAACAATAATTATAGCAGTTATAGCGACAGTAACAGTAATTTCAATTGTGTTCTATTTCAAGATTTACAAGCCAAGGAAAGTTATAACAGAGGAAAATTAGTAATAAATTTCTAAAGAAAGCATGAAGAAGAAAAAAATTTTCTCTTTAGGTTTATAGAAAACTCTAAGGTTAAGTCGAAATTCTTAATTTTTTTATACCACTTCTAAGTTGCGTTAATCTTACTTAGATTTCTCCTATGATTTTATTCCGTTTCCAATGAAACCAAAGATCTCCTAGCAATTGGATGGTCCCAGGTATGAGTGCAAAATAAGCACCCAAAATGATATAAATTACCGATATCACAATATACCAGATGATTGCACCCTTTAGAAATGGTGTTATTGGATCCATCCTTAGTAATGGATACAAAAGAATGATGCTAAGAATATTTATCGCAATGATGATATACAATGAGATTGTTGCATTGAAATAAAAGTTCTGGGAAAATTGAATATTCCATATAATTGCTAAGATGATCGCCGTTAGATTGCATAGGAAAATCCAAATCATAAACAATGGAATAAATGTTTTAGGAGCATTCTTTCTTTCAAGTGTCATAATATCATGGAGTAGATTTTGCTTAAAAAATGTTGATATTATAATCCATTAAATTATCAATTCTCCATGCATTTTTATTTTAAACTGTATAAAAACTTGGTTTAGAAATCAAATAATTCAAAGAAAATTAATTAAATAATAATTTCATAATAAGAACTTATAAGAATGTCACTATGAGTATTGATAAATATGCCAAAAAAAAATCAAGAAAAGCAAAAAGCTGCAAGGTTACAAGTAGCTTTAGATTTTGAAAATTTGGACGATGCATTAAAAATCGCAAAAGAAGTAGCTCCATTTATAGATATTTTCGAAGTTGGTACACCTTTAATATTATCAGCAGGAATGTGCGCTATTAAAGAGTTGAAAGATACATACCCGGATAAGATAGTATGTGCAGACTTAAAAACAACTGATGCTGGATACCTTGAAGTCAAGTTGGCGGCTAAAGCAGGAGCAAGCATTATAACAGTCCTTGCCGATGCTTATGAAGTTACTATTATAGAGGCTCTACGTGCCGCACATGATTTTGACGTAGAAATTATGGCAGATTTAATAGTTTCTCGATCACCAGTCACCACATTAGCAGGTCTTATAGATCTTGAGTATGAAAATACAAAATTACATTATGCCCTCGTTCATAGTGGTTTAGATCGACAAGCTTCACGACGAGCTCCATTGTTTGAGTTGGAAGCCGTGGCGAGGCTCCGTGAACATCCACGATTAGCGATCGCAGGAGGAATAAGAGTCACTGATATTGCTAATATAATGGAATTTCCAATTGATATTATTATTGTAGGAGGAGGAATAACTCGTGCTAAAGATCCCAGTAAAGCTGCAGAAGAAATTCAAAATGCTATTAGTGAATATTCGAAGTAAAAGTATTCGATAAAGTTGGGAGGGTGATGATTCTAAGTAAGTTATTTATCATTATAAAGAAAAAAATAAAAAGACATATTACGACTTGCTTTACTTACTGAATTTAATTTTGCCTACTGGACATGATTGTATGCACATGAAACATTCATAATAAGCTCCTGTAGATAATGCTTGCCAAAAATTCCACACTTTTAATCCTCGCAATTTCTTAAAGATATTACTAGTAGATGTTTCTTCTTGTAATTCTGAAATAAATTTTAGTATACTTGGTAAACCCCATTTCATCGCATAAGGACCACATTTTCTTGGGTCACAACCTGACTCTGATAATGCTCCAGATGGACAAGATTTTATACAAATGTTGCAATTTATACAATAATTTTTATCATTCTTAGGAGTTGGTTCTAAATTTGCGTCTGTAATGACGCCAAAAAGGCGAACCCTAGGAACATAATTGGGTGTTATAAGCAAATCGCTTTTTCCTCTACTGCCTAAACCTGCTTCAAAAGCAGCATGTTTTAAGTTAAGGTCTCCTTTTAATCCGAAAGTCTCATAATTCATTTCGACTGGCAAATACGCAGGGATTATTACACCGCGATATCCATTTTTTTCCAGAAACCTTGATATTTTTAAACAGATTTCTGCCCCTTCTGAATATAAAGCTTCTAAAGAAAAGCGTGCTGATCGAGCGTTTTCTGGGCAAGCGTCTAGAATCGATTGAGGAAATATATTCGCAAATACAATTACACATTTTGCATTTGGACAGATCCGATTAACATTCTTTTTATATCTACTATCAGTTAGAAGAGGCTTTATTGGAGATACTCCAATTATCTCAATACCTTCTGATTTCACTAGGGATTTTATGTCTGTTGTTGTAATTTCATGCATAATATAATAGAGAGTTAGAAGAATCTTAATAAGTTTATTCAATAAAGAAATAAGGTTTATTTCTCAAACTCAAATGGATATTAAAAGTAAAATCTTTATCGATATTTGTATGTTATTACACTAATTTTTCTCAAAAACTCTTAATTAAATAAAATATTTTATGATTTAAACTAAAAGTAAAAAAAAAATAAGTGAGTTAATAATTTCTAAGCTTATTTTGCATGTTTTGTTAAAACCTGAAGAAGAAAACTATTGTGCAAAATGCTGTAAAACAAGAAACATAATTGAACGAATGTTTTCATCAATACCAGAATTTAATGATAAAATTGACGTGAGTTATGAAGATATTTACTCACCTGACAACAAAAAAAAGTATGGGGATTTATTACCACCAGCAATCGCTATTAACGAGCAAATTCTAACGGAAGGGCACGTACCTATTATGAAGAAGCTAGCCAGAGATTTATTTAGCTTAATAGGCTCCACTAATGTCTAATTTAATCTTATGTTTGAGATAAATTCAAAATAATAGATATTTAATTCTTAACCTATATTTGGCTTACTAGAGTTTTAGAGGCTTATAATAATATCTCCAGAACATATTTCACGAGAGTTAAGCAAGCACTTATCGATCTCCGGTTCAATTTTATGTTTGATACCCAGAGCATCCAACCAACAACTTACACGATAAATTACACCACATTCATATTGTTTGCTAAAGCCAAACATCTGCATACCTTTATAGGCAAAACATTGATTCATTTCCCAATGCATACGATTATTTTCAGGGAAGCTATACTCAAAATCCATAAAATCTCCCTTTAAAATACTAAAACCATTGATAATAAACTCTTTTATTTGTTCAAACGTTTCAATTTTTACTTTTTCCCACCCCATTGCCTTCTTTATTCTTTGCATCTCAATAGTAGACAAGTTTTTAATAGCTGCTTTATTGAGTTTGTTAGCAGTATCAACTCCAAACTCTCGACCGCAGTTATAAAACCATGCACCATCATGGGTCATCCAACATTTCACAAGAAGTTCTTTTAACTCATGTTTCTCAAGTTGATCTAATAAAGTTTCTATCATAATTATTATCAAGGTGGTTTTATTTATAAAAGTTAAATTATGAAGAAAATCGATCTGATAATAATTGGTTATGCTGCCACGCTAATAATGGATTTCATATTTCTTATTATAGTTCAAAGATTTGATATATTGGTGGTGTCAGGACCATTAGCTTTAATCCCATTAATAATTACACTAATTCAAAGGAGGAGGGATTGATATGGTTGGTATAATATATTATTATCTCAATCTTGTAATTAATTTTTATATTTTAATAGTGGTTTATTATTATTGTATTAAGACGTATGGCTTAAGAGTGACTATTCTCACGAATTTATGTTTATCATCTATGGTTTTAGCACTTATTTTCACGGGAACATATTCCATAGCAGATTTGGGTACGGAACTAGATATAGGAAAACCTATATTCTTGATTAATGATACTATTACTATTTTTACAGTTTTTATTGTTGTTTTTGAGTTAGCTAGATACTCTCTTAAAAAATCTAAAGGAACTGACTTATCTATAAAAAATATTATCTTTATTTCTGCTTTAGTGACTATTTATGGAATATTTTTTCAACTCCTAATGGATCCAACTGCAGCAGCATTAGGAGTTTATTTCTTTCAAAATCCTCCATCATTAAACATTTTTGGATTTCCAATATGGTTTATAACTTCTTTTTCTATCTATGGTTTATATGCATTTATTTTTTTATTAATTGAGCAATATTATCTTCAAAAGGTAAATTCTTGATATTATAGATGTGACCTAGGTTTATTACTGATAATATCAAATATAAATTTATAAAATTCTTGAAAGAGTTTTGAAATGGACGAAAAATTTGACGTTATTGTAGTTGGTGCTGGATTTGGAGGTCCAATAGCAGCAAAGATATGTGCAGAAGCGGGATTGAAAACGTTAATGATCGAAAGGTCTGAGAATGTAGGAGATAAAGTAATATCTGGATTAACAATTCCTTTTTATGGATTTTTATTTGGACCGGAATTTATTCGAGATGGTAATCCTCCTATTGAACGTCCTTCTGATGGGATAATAAATTATATTATAAAAGATATAGAGAATGGAGATATTGAAATTGATGATTCTCTAAGAGTTCCAAAACCATTCTCACCTATAATTGCTTTTGGATATAACACGTATTGCAAACCTTTTTGTGAATGGGAAGCTAAAAAAGCGGTTGATGCTGGTGTTATAGTAAAGACTTCTACTACGGCGATAAACATTATAAGAGAGGGTAATAATGTAAAGGGAATAATTACAGATAAAGGAGAACGAATAGGGAGTAAGATTATTATTGATGCGGAAGGATCAAAAGGATTGTTAGCAATAAAGGCAGGTATTAGAGAAAGATACCCTCCTGAAACGATTTCTTTGGCGGATGCATACGACTACGAGATGTCAAAAGAAGATATTGATAAAATTTTTGGTTATTCTGTCAAGATGTGTTGGGGATGGGATGAACAGAAGGTAGCACCTCCACTTGGACATGGAAATGGATTAATGGTATGGCCTTATCGAAATAGTCTACATTTCATGCAAGATCAGTGTTTAAAATTAAATGGAGGTTTTATACCCAACTTAAATTTACTTTTTAAAGAATATCATACAAATATTACTCAAAAATTACCGTGGTGGAAAAATCTAGTAGAACCTCGGGTGAAATTAAGAGCAAGGATGTGGGACGGATTTGAAATATATGTTGGTTTGAATAAGAAACTTCGTAATATGCCTAATCATACAGATGGAATGATTTTAATAGGAGATGCGGCTGGTCTTGAAAGTACAGAGTTATGTGATGGGGTACCAGCAGCTTGGTTTTCAGCAGAATTAGCTGCTAAGGTAGCTATTGAAGCAATTAAAGTCAACAATACTTCAAAATCATTTTTGGAAAAATATGATAGAAAAATAAAGGAACATCCAATAATTCAATGGTCAATTTCTGGAAGAAATAGATATGATTTACGGAGTGCCCAGAAGGAGCATAGTATAAGAAAATTAAGAAAATATATTCATAATGGATGGGGTTTAGGAGCCTTGACTCATTTTATGACTCCGTTTTTTAAAATGCTGCTTTCTTATTTGGATAATGATCCAACAATAATAACTAAATGGATAAAAATGTATTTCAGGTATTATCAAAACTGGATTTATGAGAGGTATGATTACTCTGGGAAAGGAAAATTTAGGAAAATAACATCTAAAAAGCTTAGAAAAATGGAAATGAAATTTATGCGGTATTTGAGACTAATAGATTCTCTATTAAAATCCTTAGGAAAAAGAAAAAAATTACTCTCTATAATAGTAGTTCCCCTTTCAGATTCTTTGAATAATATTATGAAAAAGTCTTTGAAGATTTTTGAACCTATTTATTCAATTATTTTAAAATTATTATATCCAATTTCAAATCGGTTAAGTAGAAAAGTATTGAAATTTGTTAAATCTGCCAATCCAAACATTTTTCAAAATTAAGTAGGAGAGATTCAAAAATGGTAAAAACTTATAAAGAATTCCCAGGTGTGGAGTGGGTTGAAGGAACAGGAGATTTCATCAAAATTAATGAAGATAAATGTATTGGATGCGGAAATTGTGTAAAAGTATGTCTTGCAGAATGCTTTGAAATTATTGAAAAAAAAGCAAAAGTTAAGAGTTTGGAAAAATGTATGGAGTGTGCAGCTTGTTGGTATGTTTGTAATAAGAACGCAATTTTTTTTACTTGGCCTTTAGGAGGTACTGGATATAAGAGTGATTGGGGTTAAAAATGATATAGTATAATTTATGGAAAAAATTTATTAATCGTATTTACAAAGTTTTACTAACTTCCCTTTTTCAGATAAGTTCATAACCATAACTTTTGGCCTACTCATTGCTTCGATCGAATATTTTATTCCTTGGGTTCCGAGACCAGAAGATTTTGTTCCTAAAAATGGAAAATGATCAGGACCTCTTTCACTTTTGCCGTTAATTTGAACTGTTCCTACTTCTAATTCTTGTGCAATATTAAATGCTAAATCAAGATTTTCTGTGAAAATCATACCTTGGAGACCATATTCTGATTTGTTTGATATTTCTATAGCTTCTTCAGCGCTATGAATCCTTATGAACGGTAATACTGGACCAAACGGTTCTTCCCAGGCTATTCTCATCTCAGTAGTTACATTATCCAATAACGTCGGCCACATAATATTATTTTCCCTTTTATTTCCACATACTAAGGTACTTCCTTTTTCTAAAGCATCATCTATTAGTCCCTGAACATAATCACATTGTTTTAAACTTATCAATGGTCCGATGTTGGCATTTTTTTCAGGATCTCCTACAGTTAATTTCATTGTTTGTGTTTTAACTAATTCTAATAATTGATCAGCAATTCCAGGCATAGGTAGAACTCTTTTTACAGCTGTACATCTTTGTCCACTGTATGAAAAAGCTCCTGACACAATGGCATCTGCTGCTACTTCTAGATTAGCATCATCTAATACAATAGCGGCATCTTTTCCTCCTAATTCTAATAACAATGGTTTCATTCCAGCAACATTAGCAAGATGCTTACCCGTTTCCGATGATCCCGTAAAACTTACCATATTAACTAAGGGGTGTTGTACTAAATAATCCCCAATTTCAGATCCCTTACCAGTTATTATATTCACGACACCTGGAGGAGTTCCTGCTTTTTCTAAAATTAATCCAAAAAATAATGGAGTAATTGCACCCTGAGAAGGAGGTTTAACTACAACGGTATTTCCTGCCATTAAAGCTGGTGCAATTTTAGATCCTGTAAGATTAAATGGATAATTAAATGGTCCAATGCACAAGATTACACCTAAAGGAACTCGATATGTCATTGATATTTTATCTTTACCGAAACCTTTAAATGCATCTCCATAAATTGCTTCCCCTTCTTGTTGCAATCCTGCTTCAGCTGTAGCGTCAAATAAGTCGGCAGTTCGGTTTATTTCTGACTTGGCGCTTTTTAGAGGTTTACCGATTTCTTTCATCAAAATATATCCTAAGGGATTAGCCCATTCCCTCATCAACATAGCGGCTTTTCTTAATATATCTGCTCGTTCTTTTTGAGTTTTTTCATTCCAACATTCTAAATTTTCTTTAGCAACAGTTATCACCTGATCAACCTCTTCAATGGAGCAAGCGGGTACTGTTCCTACTAATTCATTATTATAAGGATTTTTTACTGCAATTGTTTTTCCAGACTTTGATTTTTTCCAGTTTCCAGCAATAAAATATTTAAAATCCAAATTATCTCTCATTATGATTGAATTTGGGATTTTTTCAATTTCCTCTATCATGATTATTCCATTTCTAAAGAATATTTTATAATTTCAATATGTTCTTAGAATTTCAATTACAATATCATTATTAAATATATTTTTAATAATTCATAGGTCATTTAACTCCAATAAAAAGCCCAAAATTTTTTTTGTTATTGTTAAAAGGAAGAAAACTATAGTTTATCTTAATAAATAAAAGAAAGCAATTAGGAAGGATTATAGTTTTTATATTAAAAGGTTTTAATTATAAATACAATTCAAAAACTGAATTATGAAATTATTATATGTTACCGATATCCACGGGATTGAATGGAAACACAATAAAATCCTAGAAATCGCGAAGAAATTAAAAGTTAATGCCGTAGTAAACGGTGGAGATATGCTTACGTTCAAAGGGAACTTAATGCATCAAGATAAATTTATAACGGGATTTCTTGAGGATTATTTTTCGAAATTTGAGTCAATGGAGATTTATTATTTATCTTTATTAGGAAATGATGATTTGGGCGTGTTTGACGACTTATTTCAGAAAACCTGTGATAATTATTCACATGTAGTTAATATAGCTCAATCCAAGTTCCAAATTGAAGGAAGTAAATATGAGTTTATAGGGATGAATTGGGTTACAGACTTGCCTTTTGGTTTAAAAGACAGAGCACGCAAAGATACCAAGGATTTTAAACTTCCACGGCAAATTGGCAGACAATACCTATCTACTCCAAATGGGTTCAAAAAAATTGAAGATTGGGTTTCATATATTGAAACTCTTCCTTCCATTGAAGATGAACTTAGAAATCTAGTAAAACCATCCGATATGAACAACGCTATTTATGTATTTCACAACCCTCCGGCCAATATAGATCTAGATGTAACTCATGATGGCAGAAGGGTTGGATCACAAGCAGAATATTTATTTTTTAAGGAAAATCAGCCAAAATTATCGCTCCATGGCCATATACATGAATCTCCTGAGGTTTCAGGCAAATGGTATGCTCAAATAGGGAAGACTATATGTATACAACCAGGACAATCTCACCAACATGAAAATTTCCTAAATTGTGCTTTAATTGATTTAGAAGCTATGGATTTTGAGCGAAAAATAATAAAAAGGTAAATATTTAGTCTGCTGTATTAATGTCAATAAAATTTTATTGTATTTTGAAATAAATTAACTAAGGATTTAAATTTTAATTATATTAAAACCAGTTTTCCCATAACTGAACAATATTTTTAAGATTTGTTTAAAGTTTTCGTTCCTTTTTTTTAACTTATATATATAAGGCTTTAAACATTTAGATAAACATAGTCTTTTTATTTAAAATTAAAATTCTTTGAACAACAAAGAAATTGTAAAAGTTACTTCATACCTGATGCAAAATTTAAAAAATGTTAAAGAAAGGGAGAAACCAGTAATACTTCGTTGCGAATTCTGTGGAAAACACATTGTGGGTACTAAATGGAATAAGCAATATCATCATATTAATATCAGTCAAAACCCAAAAAAACGACTTTTTTGTTCCCATCAATGTAAATTAAAATGGATTTTTAATAATTTTTAAATTTAATTTGATGAAATATTAAATTTTGAGGAATTTAGAGGTTAAAGATCATAGCTAAAGAAACATAAAGATCTATATATTATAATCCTAGTAAATAAGAGTATAAAGAAAATAACAAATAAATCCTATAAGTTTTTCTTGCTAGAAGACGAGATAAGAAGAGAGCTTGAGAAACAATTTTTCTATAAATAATACTTAGTTTAAATCACTTTAAGAAATAAACCCAAGCTATATATGATTCTAATTATTTAATTTATTAATGAAGACAAAAATGGAAAAAGACGACATTGTGTCGTGCCAGTCCACTAATAATCCCAGCGAGTGGAAGGGAAGAACAATAGAAATTGATGACGCTGGGACCGGA
>JBHLPW010000029.1:21232-60044 GCA_048939015.1 Promethearchaeota archaeon | reverse complement strand
ATCCTCCTAAAACTATTGAAATTAGGTGTAATAATGGCACAATATATTGGAACTTTAATTGAAATGGGTTTTCTTGATCACTTAATTCTTGAACACGAGCTAATACACCAGTAGTTAGTTTTTTTTTACAGTAAGGACAATAATCGATATTAAGCTTTGGACTGCAAAAATAATCCTGGTTTCCATTGTGACGTTCTGGTCTATGGCCATTATAATAATATTTACCTTGTGATGGCTTGAATTCATATGTCTTAATAATTTTATTTTTTCTAATTGAATTGATTACATTTTGGTAATTTAATTTATTAATATTAAATACTGTTGCCTCTCTTCCAATTCTATGATAATATGGAGAATGGCTATCAGAATTAGATATTAAAGAAACTCTATTTAAATCTGAAATTCTTCTGACCATTAAAGGATTGGCACTTAATCCTGTTTCTACACAATAAATATAATTCTTTCCAGTTCCTAAAGCATCCTCCATATTTTTAAAGTGCGAAAGGGCTCTAAATAATCCGAAATACGGTATAAAAAAAAAATTTAATAATTTATATTTTAAGGAATGCTCATGAACTCTTTCTTTGTAATTGGTGCCTTAAAAGAATAGGATTATCCTTTTTATTATCCCAAATCCTGAAATATATCCCTGTAAATAACCCTATTACTAATCCTATACTATAACCAAAAATCCCAACAATTGAGAAAATAATAGGTAACAAAGCAGCGATCCCATCAGCAATGATTATCCCTAGAAATCTAAATCTATACCTAACTTCTTCAGGTTTCATATTTTTTGGTCTTGTCATAAATATACCGGTTAAAAAACCGAAAAACCACCCATATATTAGAAAAGTGATTAATTCAAATATCAATTCTACCATGATTGGATCTCCTTACTTTTAAATTTAAGATAAATATTTGGATTCTATAAATATTATTATGTATTTAATGCTTATTACTTTTCTTTAAAAAGTGAAAGGCATTCAAATTTTAATTTCCAAATTCTTTTTCTTGATACAAAACTCAAATGAAGTTAGAAAATTCATTCCTACAATAAAATCATTTCCTAGCCAAGCTTTCACTTTCTTTTTTCCCTTAAATTTGGTTTTATTACCTTTAGAGTAAAAAAATGATAATTCTGGTAATTCTACATATTCAAGATTTTTATCATGGCTTCCAGTTCTTACAATATCAGTACCGACAATTTTAAACTTGAATAATTCTGTATTTAAACTTTCAGGTATCATACAGTTTGAGGCTCCAGTATCAAGATACCAGAACCTCGAAAAATGTCTATATTCATTATTTATTGTAATAGCTAATGGAATGAAAAAATGTGAATTTCGACACTTAATTTTAATAAATTTAGGTTTAGCTCCGTTAAATTAACATCACCATATCTTTTGATGGGATTTTAAAAGTCTCTTTTATCTTCTTATCTTTATATTGCTTTAGTAAAACCTCTAGTGAATTATCTACATAAAATTCGCCATCTATTAACACTATTACCCATTTACCTTGATTCTTTTCCAAAAATTTCTCGTTAAATTTCTTCTTTAAATAGTTTGTAAGTAGAATTTCTTCTTCAGTCATTTTTTATCCCATGAAATATATTTTTGATACGGTCTATGAACAATATAAATTTCACTATTTTATATTTAACTATTATAAAATTTTTTCTCATTAATATTAATACAAATTTTAAATCATATATTTTAAATATTTGTTGAAAGCTTAAACATAAATCATTTTAATAAAATTCTGACGAGGATAAATCTATAAAGGACATTAGAAGATTTTCTGAAATTTTAAATTAAAAGGAGACCCCCGCCAACGAGACGCAAAACCGCGTCTGAAAAAAGATATAGGGGGAGGAGGGCGAAATCTGAGTGTAGAAATCTACACTACCAAAAGACAAAAATCCAGAGTGTAGGCAGGAGTCATTGCAATTAATTCTAATAAGTCTTCATGAATGCAAGTTGGATTTTGAATTATTAAATCTTTCTACTTCCCAATTTTTCTAATGAATTTAGAATATAGAACAAATTTAAATAAAAAAATTTTAACTCTATTAGATCTTAAAGAAGAGTAAAGATAGAATTTAAACTGATGATGTTCCAATAAGAGTATTAGCTAACTTGGCAATAGTTTCTTGTGATTCTTTATCACCATGATAATAACAAATTAAAACTCGGTGATGTCTTGCTAAAGATTTAATTACGGAGTTTGTTAAATTTTGAAGTAGTTTTATCTCATAAATTCCTGAGGATTTCTTCTTTAAAATTCTAATCTGGCTTGGATCTTGGAGATCATCAAAGTCTTTATCAATTGGACTCGTAATCCTCAAAGGATTGCTTGGATCATGGCGTAAAAAAGACCAATGATTGATTATTGATGAATAATTTTTTTCTAATTCGGCAAAAAAGGAAGCCTCTTTTTCACAATATTCTGTTTTTGATATTTCCACCAGATCATCTTTTCGATAACAATTCTTTATTGGTATTCGATTAGTAATACACGTATATAGTTTTGAGATCTCATCCTTATCTTTATCTTGGATCATATCAGAATTAATTAAAAATCTGATTGTACGAAAAAATTCTGCTTCACTTAAATTATATAACGTTTCATTGAACCATTCTTGAGTTCCTTCTTTAAAATCTTTAGTTTTAGGAAGAAAAAAGGTTATTTCATTATCCGAAGAATATTTTTCAATGTATTTATACAATTTATGCAATAAAAGTTCATAACCTATTGCTGTCTTATGAATATAGACTATTTTATACATTTGAAAACGTGAAAAGAGAAAATCTTCCAAAGCTTCTTGAGCCTTTTCAAAAAAACAAATTTTATTGCTTTCTAAATTTACAAAATTACATATACGATTTATATCAAATTTCCCATAGGGTACTCCAGTAAAATAGGCGTCTCGTAATAAATAATCCATCCTATCCGCATCAGCATCTGAGTGTAATAACGGCGATAATTCCAACAATTCACGTGAATAAGGATCTTTTAGATTAATCTCCTCATTTACCATGGCTCCAATGGTTTCTGGATCATAACCATTATTACTTAAAATTTCCCTAATATTACTCCTTTCGATAATACACTTACCGAAAAATTCATGCTTCTTTTCCCCAATTCTATTCTCAAAAGTATGGGAAAATGGTAAATGACCGCAGTCATGTAATAATGCGCATAACCTCATTATTTGTATTATTTTTTGCAACTTTTCTAAAGAGTAAGGCAATTTTTCTGCTACTTTTAAGTTATACAGTAACTTATCCATAACAAATAGAGTCCCAATTGAATGCTGAAACCGGTTATGAGTAGCACCTGGAAAAATCAATGATGTCAGACTCAGTTGGGTTATATTTCTTAATCTTTGAAATACTGGAGTTGAAATTACTTCATTTTCTAAATGAGTTATGGGAATAGGACCATGGATCGGATCTAATATATGTCTTTTGGCAAGTAACCCCGTAAATGTTTTCATTATTTACCAACGTAATGTTCTTTTGCTGAGAGATTGAATAGGAAGAAGAAGAAAATTCAGAGATAATTATACTGAGATAAAATGCTACAAATACTATTAAGCATAGATTCAGGTACACTTCCTTTCAATTCAGGTTTGAAATTATAAAATTGTCTGATTAGTTCATTTCTGATTGCTCCCAATTGTTTTGAAGCGTAAATCAGAGTAGCAATAATTTCATATAACTGTTCTTCGCTTATTCTTTGAAAATCTCGAATACGTTGTCTTTTTTGATCAATATCTTCCTTAAACTTTTTAAAATTTTGAATTACAGATTTTTCATTCTCGTCTAATTTATATGATTTATCTAGCTCATGTAAAAAATCATTAATATGATATATCATATGTGCAATTTCTGATGAATAAGGCCCATGTAAATAAAAACTCCATTGATATGGCAGAGTTACTTTTAAATTAGATTTCCCATGAGTTAATAGATATAATGCTTTTTGCACGATGATCCTTTTCGAAAAACTAATTGGATATGCAGTTATGAAATCTTCACCCAATGCTTGTTCAATAACATTATATAACTTTCGGTCTAGCATTATATATTCATTTCTTTTACTTTTATATATAATTTATGACGGGGGATGGATTTATTTAATTTTTATGTTAACACTTATTAAAGACTAATTTATTTTCTGATTTAAATACAGAATATTTATCAAAGGATCCAAAAATTAAAATAAAGATTTGTAAGAAAAATACATCATTCATAATTTATTTTTTGTTAGATCTATTTAATACATATAAAAGTAATACAATGCAAAAATAAAAGGTAAATATCTCCTTAGAAATTGAAGTTAAACTTTATCTGAGTTATTGATTCAATGAAGTTATATTTTTTTGATACATTAAAAAGAAACCCAATTTTCTTAATCATTTTTTGTTTATAAATAACTGTCATGTTATTCAATTATAATGTTAATAAAAAGATATAATGAATGTTCTATATGTTTTGAACAAATAACAAATTCCTCAAAAACTTATAAATCTAATTTTAGTATCGGGGAGGTATGCGAGAATTGTAGCCAAGTGTTTTCACCTGAACAAAGGGAGATTATTATTCACACATTTAATACCGTAAGAGGAATCTTTGATGTAACAGAGAACAATATTATAATTGTGAAAGATGTACTTTACGATATACAAAGTGATTTAAAAATACACAAAAAAGAAAGCTTTTCTGAGCAGTCTCTTTTCCAGAAAATATTACTCAGGGCTCAAATCTATCGTCTTAAATTAAATAATTTTTTTGCGACAAACTTTCAATACTCCAAGGAACTATTAAATCAACCAAGTTGTGAAATTTGTCATAAATCAATTAGGGGAGATTTTAATGACGAGAACTACAAATCTGTTAAAGGTAATATTTGCGAAAATTGCAATTTAAAATTCTCAGTAGGAGAAAAATTGACCATGATAGCATTATTTAAAAAATATGGAGGTTTCTTTAATAAGATAGACTTTAAAACAGATTCTCTTAAGCAAATAATAGACAATCTTTTCAAAAACCTGGAAAAAGAAAAGGATTTTTCGAAAATGATAGAACTTAATGAAAAGTCATTACATTTAGCGCTTCTCTTCGGATACACTCCCAACGCATTCATAAAAGAATTGAAGAAAATCTTATAATTTTTTAGGTATTATTAATTATGAAAAAAAAAAGAATTTTGGCTATGTGAACTTTTTCTAAGTCATTTTGTTTTTTATTTAAATCTTGAAATTATACCTAATACAGAATCTAAAGGATTTCCTAAACAAAAATACACATTATTCTTAGTATCGACAAAGAATGAAGCTACAGTCCCAACATTTAAAGGATCTGCAGTTGTAAATCTTCGAGATATCAGAGGATCATCAAAAATTTCAAATAAATCTTTGATGTCTAATTTGCCATCTTGCCTATGAACTTGACATAATTCTGAAACTCTGTTATATCTTTCCAGATATTTCGTAGGATAAATCATAAAAGCTTTGAAATATGGATTCTCATAAATATTTGCGTCAAAAGTATAACCTCGCCACCTAACTCTTTCAAGTGAATAAGAATTAGAAATAGTTTCAATAGCTATGATGCGATACTTATCTCTTATGATATAATTCCAACCAAGTGTAAAATTATTATCAATTATAAGACTCTTTGCTTGTCTGACATTTTTAGAAGTTTCTAATGTACTTCGATAGACTACTGAAATAGGTTTTCCTACACCCCCTACATTTAGAACTTCGAGTAAATTGACGGACATTGATAAGCCGTATTTATTAACACCCCCCATGGCTAACATGCTCCCCATTCTAAAAGAAAATACTTTTTTTCCTTCAATTTTGGTATAAACCCAAGCAGTCGTAGGTTGCATTAGGAGCGAAATGTCTATATTTTGCCCTAAAACAGTTCTAAGCCCCGTTCTTGAACCAATAGCAGTACACCCTCCCACAATTAAAGGTGGTTGTGGATAACCTGAAAACATTGGAATTATTTTGCCATAATATATATCCCAGAAACAATTTTGGGCTAAAACATCCAAGAAATCAATTGTAATATTATAAACAACTCCCATAAAAGGTATTAATACATAGTCAATTGCGTCAGCAAAACCATTCATTTCAAGTAGATATTCTTGCGGAAAGTAGTCAAGATAATCTAAGGCATAATATACTGCAACATCATAAGAAAGCCCTAATTCTTGAGCTTGGAGCATAATCATAAGCTTCATCCAAGCAGATTGAAAGGCTAAATTCTGACCTTCGAGATAACCGAGAGTATAATAATTGTCTGCCTCGACATACAAGTAAGGTTGACCGTTAGAGAATTTCCATTCTGCGTAATTGGTTTCATGAGTATTGATTTCACAAGCTACAGCGGAATTCAAAAAACAAAACCCTAAAGAAAAAGTCACAATGAAAAATAATAATCCTGATTTAGTTCTTAATTTCATATGACTTCTCCAATTATGAGTAAAGTTGATATCAATTATTAATAAAATTCCGATTTAAACCTCTTGTTTTCGTTGTTTCTGTCGATTTTTCGACTAAATTAACATAATTATAACTTGAATTTTTCACTAATTTTAGAAGATTTCTGTCAGTATTCAATAAGGGTTAAAGAAATATGGTACTTTATTTAGCTAAAAAGCTAATCAGTGTATTAGATTTTTCCTACTCCGTCTCTTATAAAATAATCTTTTATTTATAAAATATGTAATGAAATCTATCCAGAACCAAAAAATGTATATTGTTAAACGGGTAAAACGAGGATTATTTAGAGGGTTGAATTACATTCTTAATGCAGATGTTAATGCGGTACTGAATACCCTCCGGAAAGTAGTCGGAGATGGTTTTATTCAAAATCTATCCGATAAAGGTTGCTGGTTTCAGCCTGTGCGAATAAGGGAAATGATCCAAACTTCACATAAACAATTTTTATTAAAATCTGTTAGATTTTCTTGAAATTTTTAATAATATTGATAACCTGACTTCCTCTAATAAAATGGTTACAAATTCTGGATAGATTTCATATATATCAAATTTGAATATTTATATTTTTAAACCTTGTTTTCGTTATTTCTATCGATTTTCCAACAAAAGACATACAGATTTTTACTCTAGTTTTAATTAATTAAACTCTCAGAACCTTTCATTCAAACAAATTATAAACATTTTTTTGAATCTCTAACATTATTAAACTCTCAAGAATAAAGGTTCGTTATCTTGTCATTTAACATTTTATCGTCTCTTAGATGAACATAAAGTTGAAATAATCTCCAATCTGTAATAGGAATATTCTTCTCTGTAGAATACTTTTTCAGCTTTTCTTCAATTTTTTGCTCCTTTATTCCAATTTCTTTGCTGATGATTGATACAAGTCCATTATGAAGCTTTTCAGAATTTTTATCATCCCATTTATTTGCAGCAATTTCTTTTATCAAATCTTCAGAGATATTAATTCCTGCTTTTTTTGATTGATTGAGAATCTTCTGGATAAATATTTCTTTTGCCCTATTATCTAAACTTGATTTATCAATATATTTTTTTACTTGCATTTTTTATTGTATTCTTTTTAATATCTAATTCAAAATAGAGGTTAAAAACATCAATAATTTTAAAGGGATTTGGTTAGACTTATACTATTTTTAAATACAAAAGCAAGCTTATAATATCGTTCTTAATCAAATTATAGAAGATGATCCAAGATGAAATCCATGTAATACATTCCTTTAAATAATTGTAAAATTATAGGGAAAATATCGATTCGATAAAGAATTTTAAAATATATTTTAATAGTGATCAAACTAACTGTTTTAAGAAACAGCTCTTAAAATTCTTTATTCTCGCAATATTTTGCCCTTTTTTCAATATATATAAAGTAAAATTTGTATATAAACTTCCTTCTTTACTTATTAATGTCCTAATAAAGAGGTCATACATTAGGACATTATAACCATCAAAATATACAAATTTATATAAGTTATTTTTAGGAGAATCTTCTAAAATCCGCCAGCCTGTGTAGCCATAACAGTAATAACATCTTTCTTAGGATGGATGCCTACTTTGTTAAACGATAAACTATCCGGTAAGACTTTTCCTTTGAAAATAAACTGGATCGCTAAAATCGGATTTAATTTATATTCACTCTTTACAGTCTTCTTGATATCCATAATTGGCTGTTCCGGATCTAACTCAACCAGTTTAATAGCTTGATCAGGAGGAACTCCTGTTAACCTAAACCTATATTCCACCATTTTTTTTCAATTAAGTCTTTTAATTATTTTCAAGGTTAATGCTTAAAAAGTCCACTATTGATAATTAAATTTTATTCAATGAAGGCTACTGGTTTCAGTCTGTGCGATAAAGGCAACGGGTCCAAACCTCGTATGAATAATTCTGAATAAAATTTGTTAATGTTTCTTAACATTTTAAGTAATTTTGATAACCACCCTAAATTACTCCAACATTATTCTGAGATCACTATTTTTTATTAAAAAGCGGTTTTAATAAATTTACATAATGGTCTCTGATAGAATATTCTGCAATATTTGTTGCCTCAGAAATGATTTTTTGAGTTAATATTGGTTTTTGAGAATAATCCTTACTCAATAATTTGTCGGCGAGATAGATAATTGCTCCCATTAAAATGAAAGGATTTCTCCCGCCTCTATTCCATAATGGTAATTCCTTTAAAACATCACGACATTTCATTATTAATTTATTTTGAAATTCGTTAACTGACCATGTCACTCCTTTAACCAATAATCTCTGTTTTAAGTCTTTATGGCTTATAACTTCATCTATAAGTCTTATAAGATAGTCCTCACTCTTATGAGGCGATGAATCATTATTCAAATGACGTTTATATTTTACCCCATCTCTTAAAATTAGTCGAGGGTTTACACGATGACCAAAATTTTGAAATGCATTAGAAATTTCGTTAATAGTAATGGGAGCATTATGATTCTCCTTCCTTGCGGCAAAGAAAATACAGAATGCTATAAGTGAAATGTTGTTAATTACTTTTTCTTCTGCTTTAATTATCCTCTTATAACAATATGCTGCGTGATTTCGAATGTTTTTACTGAGGTTGAGATACAATGAAATTTTGTTTAATATATTAAATATTCTATATTCTGTTTCATGATTCTTAATTCGCAAAAATTTATCATAATTTTTTTTTAATCTTCTAAATAATTTCTGCTCATTTGGAGGTAGTAGCTTTCCCCGTTTATCTCTTAAGTATTTAGATTTTTCAAAATCAATAAATGACCCTAGTCCTCCAATGAAATCTGTACGTTCTCCTAGTGCAACGTATTGTTTGCTCAATTTATTTTTATCCTTTAAATCACTAAAGAGAAATGCTGATTCCCTATAATTTTGTTCGATTACTAATCCACATCCCTTACAGATCTTTTCAAAACTATTTTCGACAATCTCTCCTCCGCATTCAGGACAACTATCTAGATTAATCATATGATTTTTATCAGTTACCATTTTTCTACCTATTTTTAGAATTAAGATTTAAAAATTGCCCTTATTTTATCTGAATATTTTGCATCAACAGTGCTTTCAAGCGAAATAGTAATCTATTTTAACGTAATATTAATCACTAGAGAAAGAAGGATGAATAAAAGTAAATTTACTCTATTCATATACTTAGAAGTAATAAAAGAGAAGGATTAACAAATTTCGAGTTCTAATACTTTATTAAAATGAGAGAAATCGAATTTTCTTCATCCCTTTATTAGAAATCTTATAACTCTAATTTTTTCCATTTGTTTCCAGTTAATTTTTTATTTAAAATGTGCTTAAATTTTGTATGGCATGTTTGCAATTGATCAAAAAAGGTATCTAAATTATCGAAATTGGTGAAAAAATACTCTTTTTCTCTAATAATGATTTTAATCCCTTTATTAAATCCATCTTTCTGAATTTCAGCATAGATACCTCCAATATTTGGATCATGCTTTAGAAATATCTGAGAATTTGTTTTTTTCTTTGGCCAAAACCCCTTTTCTAAAAGATAATTCCGATACATACACATCTTATTAAGATTAATCCCTCCTGAAATTATAAACCATAAAGGATGAAGGATCTCACGTTAAAAGACTAAGAGCCTTGATGTATATTGTATCAAGTTGTTTAATAACTCCTCTAAATTTATTTAATACTATAATGTATGTCTCATACCATTATTACAAGAGATAATCATGGCATCCAATTTTGATGAGATATTTTTCTTCTCGAGATTTACATTTTAAACATAAATCATAAATAATTCTCAAAATATTTAGTCTCGTTTTTAGATTTTTATTATTTTTCTTCATTTCCAAATTCTCTTTCTATTTTCTTTTTAATAAATGAAAAGTATAGCAGTTTTTTAAAAAATAAATAAACAACGAGTTTTTAAGTGTATATTTGAAATCTTCCTTAAATCAAAAATTACTTACTTCGATTTACTTGAATATGACGACCTCTGAGATAAAGGTTTGCCCAGAATGTAGAAATGACGTTTTAATTACCAATTTAAGAGGACAAATTACCTGTAATAAATGTGGTGTAGTTCTAAAACAAAAATGTATCGATTCTAAAGCCGAATGGCGAACTTTTAATAATGAACAATATAATAATCGAACTCGTACAGGTCCTAAACTGAAATTATCTATGTATGATAAAGGTTTAACTACTATCATCGGAAAGGGAAATAAGGATGCTTTTGGTACTAATCTAACTCCAATAAAGCGTTCAGAAATTAAGAGACTGAGAAAATGGCATGAAAGAACTAAAGTATCAAAAACTATAGATAGAAATTTAATGATCGCTATGAATATTTTAAATATTTTAAGTTCACAATTGAATTTAACACCAAATACAAAGGAAGAAATAGCTTATTACTACAGAAAAATAGCCCAGAAAAGACCCTTTAAAGGGCAATCGATTGACACATTGATTAAAACAATAATTTATGCTATTTTAAGAAATGGGAAGAAATTTGCTTCTATTCAATTATTCAATGATATTATAAGCTTGAGATATAAAAAAATCTCTAAATATCTCAAATTGATTCAAAGAGAACTAAACCTTAATTTATCTCCAATTAAACCTCAAGAATTAATTTATTTTTATTGTAAAGAACTATCGATTTCAGGAAGAACAGAAACCAATACAATCATTACTTTGGATGCACTAGAAAAGCTAGTAAATTTCAGTGGAAAGAGGCCTTCATGTGTAGCTTCTGCTGTTTTATATTACGTTTGTTTAGCAAATAATGAGAGGCGTAGTCAAAAATATATATCTTCCGTTGCAGATATAACTGAAGGAGCCCTACGTCAAACTTGTAGAACATTAAGAGATAAAATATTTCAATGTTTAAGTTATCAGGAAAGAAATCATTTGTAATGGTTTCTTTTTGTCGTTATAGAATCTAGGATTTTAAATAGCAAAATGTTAAATCTACTTCATAAGGAAAAATAGAAAAATAAAACTCCACTAAAATCAATGTATTTCGTGAATTTATTCTTAATTTTCTTATTCTTATCAGTATGTGTTTATTTTGATCTAAAAGATCGCACTATCTCTAATAAATTTCTAAAATTATATTTTCTAATTTCCTTTATTTTAATTCCATTTGAGGTTTGGATTTATTTAGATTTCATATTTTGGTATATCTTCATAAGAATTTTATTATTACTATTTATTTTTATACTAGTTTTTACTTTATTTACTCTCAAATTGATTGGAGGAGGAGATGGAAAAATTTTGATCCTTTTATTTCATTCACTACCTTTCATATATATTTTTTATTTTTTACAATATTATTTCTTAGTATTTGGGCTTTTTCTAATAATCATTTTAATTTTCAATTATATTGTTAAAATTAAAAAAAAAACAAGTGATAAAAATGAAATATTCACTAAAATAATGTATTCTATATTACAGCATAATTTTAAAGTAAATCCTGAGAGTAAGGATTTGAGAGAGATAAGAAAAACAAAATTGTTTCCCCTTGTAGTGCCTATCTTTTTCTCCTATATAGCAATGATTATATGGTTATTAATTTAAAATTTTTTTAAACTTTTAAGAGAATTATGATTCAATAGGAATAATATAATTTGAATTATAAAAATTAAACAATAAAATGATGTAGAATAAATCTTATTTCTACTATCGCTTCTTAGTTGTATAAAAAATTAATCCTATTATTGGAATGAGTAGAAAACCAATAAACTGAAAGACTTCCATATCTAATTGCTGACTTGGAGTGTCCTTAATGTCCTCGACTTTTAATAATTCAACGGTATAACGATAAATCGGGGTCGCCCACCTTTCATCACAGTTCTTAATCCACGTTTCTTCTCCATCCACAATGCAAAATTCTCTTAACCACCCATAATCATTATATGACCAATGAAATGAGTAATTACCACTAGTAAACGATAAACATCGTGGTAATAGAAGAACTAATGATCCTTCAGGATAATGCCAGTAATATTTTCCTACATTCCATCCTTCTCCAACAATTATTCCTTTCAAGAAACCTCCATCTGACTTAGGTATAAATGGAAATGCTTTATTCGGACCATAAGGAAAAATTACATTGAAATCCTCAGGATATTTATAACTCCAACATTTAAGATTAGTCATATTTGGTGTGGAACCAAAAACCCTATTATCTAAGACCCAACTCCAGAGATCATATTCTATTTCATATAAAGGTATGGAGTTATTTATGATTTCTTTTGTGTTAGTAATTCTAATTTTAGATTTAGCATTTATCTTATTAGCACCCTTTGGGAAGAGAGGGTTATCAGACCAATTCTCACCAAATTTAGTCCTAAGAGCACTACTTTCTAAACAATCCACCTTATAGAGAAATTCCATCCCTTTCTTCACGGTTAATCCTTCTCGTTGTGTACAAGTATTATTACCGTTTTTTATTTTGAGAACCATATCATAACCAGCCCCTTTGAAATCAATTATCTCCCCAATGTTGAAAATACGAATAAAATAGGTTCCTGAATTTTTAATATAATAACAAAGGCTTTCCTTGTCATATGTCATTTCATAAGCCCCAATAAGTAGTGATTGATTACTATCATAAAATTCAATATCAAGATCGTTATATTGTGGCCATACTCTTACTATTAGAATGATAGACTGATTTGACTTTATACTAATCTTAAACCAGTCTTCCCCATCAATAAAGATATTATCATAATCTCCTTCATTTATTAGTGTAGCATTTAGAATAGAATTATTTGGTTCAAATCCACTGCAAATGGGTTCGTAAAGGTCCAAATCTCCAGATGAATTCTCATTTAAATTGAGTGTGTTATTATTGAAAAAAAGCGGGAACACGCTTATTACAATTATAAATAAGCTGAATCCGAATAGTAAAAAATTCTTTTGATTCAAATATAGCAGATATTTTTTAATTTTGATATTTTAATATTTATATTAGTCTATAAAAACTACAAAGTTGTGCATTTCCTTTAGAGTAACAGATCCTTTAACTTATCTTATTTATACAAGAAATATTTAAAGTTTGATTTTAAATAGTTCCTTTTAAAATTCTAATTAGAATGTTTGGTCAAATTTATGAACCATTATTAGAGATTTTTACTGAAATATTTTCTACAATATTTGCATGGTCAAATATAATATTATCCACGATGTTTTTTGTTTTAGCAAATAAAATAATTGGCTTCTCTAAAAAATTAGAAATAAAAACTGATAATATAAAAATCAGATCTAAAACGGTAGAATTTAAGACTAGATATGGTGTATTTATTTTAGGAGCTTTATCTATTACGTCATTATTTTGCATATTTCAAAGTCTTCTTAACTTGTGTTTTAATATTCTCCCATTATCACCATTTCTTTCCCTTCTTAGTTATCTTGACTCAAGACTCAGTTATTTTAGTGGTGAAAGCACTTTTCAATTTATTAATATAACTTTAGAATATTTTGATTCCCTCTCTTCGGTGCAACAATTTATAATAATATCAGTAGCAATTGCTTCATTCACATCATTCTGTTTATTCATAGTCGGGCTCTATAACTCCATTTTTAAAAGAATAAAACATAATAAAAAATCAAAATGGCCCTTATTTACTATTGGATTTTTAGCTTTATCAATTTTTTTAGGACTACCTTTAATGCTAAGATTCATTACTTTTAGAATTTAGATTATTATATTAAGACTTAAGATTCATTTAATTTTTTATTTTGAATTTTAAATATATCATTTATCAATTTTTGAAACTTAACTTCCGAATTTTCAGGTTCTGTTCTTTCAGAAATCCTTTTTAAATCATCCCTAATGAGTTCTTCTTCATAATGCTTATTTTCAAGTTGTGTTATGTTATTATAATCTTTAATAGCATTCCATTCTAAATTTGGAGCAAATGAGGCTATATCTTCTTGGATAATTGTCGAAGGGGATTTTATATTAATATTTTGATTTGATGGAATTATAACAATAATTATTGTAAATGTTATAGAAAAGAATAATAAATTTAGATATAGTAGTTTTTCAATTATGAGATCTAAAGGATCCTCAAAGCTAATTATGTAATTATTTGAAGTTAAGAAAATATAAAAAGCACAAGTAATCGAAATGAGGATTGGGATCTTTGTTATTCGAATATTATATCCTATTTTCCAAAAGAAATAAAGACAAATAGGAATAATGGTCAGAAAAAGAAAAAGCACGTGTTTATTAGAATTTAAAAAAACAGAATTTATCATATAAAATCTATTTATTGTAAGTCTTAAAAAACCTCACCAAATTCTTAAAATAAACTCTATAACAATTCAAAATTCTTAGTAGACTGTTTTAAAATTGGTTCTCTTTAAATCATTTCATAATTAATTAAAACTGACATGTCAAATATGGCAAAAAAATTAAAAAAAATTAAAAGAAAGTATAAAAAATTTAAAGAAGACGAGCGTGGCGGGGACGTATTAAATAATATCCTTGTTATAGTCGTAACAATAATTATAATTGCAGCCCTTTTACTCTGGGCAATATCACTAATAGGAGATATTAAACAGGGGGTTACAGATTTGTTTAAATGGCCAGTGATGCTAACCAAGATGATTCATAATTGTTCTTTTTTAATTCCATGAAATTAAAGGCGGATGTATTGTATCTTTGATGTTAAATGAAATTGAATATAATAATTTAAAGAAATATGTTTCTTTTTGTAAATATTTTCAAAAACATAATTCTCCTATTCTTCGTTTTAAGCATATTCCTGAAGAATATAAAAATCAATATATCATTAAATATCACATTAATGAAGAAGATGTATGCAAAGCAACTTTTTTCTTCTTTATTATTACTTTTATATCAACATTACTTCTGTTTATTTTTTTCATAAACGTTGGAGTATTATTTTTTAACATTTTCTATTCGCTGATATTAGCTTTAATATTTGCAGGAGTAATTGCATTTAACTTCAATATTACTATTTATAAGCAAATTAAAAAAGATGAAAAAGTAATAGACACGCTGTTGTCTCTTATTAAAATTAATTTTTCTTTAATGAAAACTGTTAAAGATCAAAAATCTGATTTGTGTCTTTCATTTGTTAAATTAATTAAGGATTATAAATTGCCAATTTCAGAGTTATTTAAACATATTTTTGGGAAGATTCATTTGGGATATGCTCCTGAAGAGGAACTTTTAATGATCAAAACTTCTTCAAAGGATTTTAACTCATATGTATCAGAACTTATGATTAAAAATTTTGGTTATGATTCTGATATTGACCTTTATGACGAGAATTCTGCTGAAAAAAAATTTCGAGTGTTATTGAAATCTATTCAATCAAAAATAGGCATAATTTTTTTTACAGGTTTCTTTTTTCCTCTTGTTTTATCATCATTCATTTTATTTCAACAAGTAAAAATATTATTCGCTCTTTTTATAGCCCCTTTTTTATTGTTCTTAATGTATTGGATGTTTAAAAAAATGGTGCGAATTAATATCGGATTAATTGGAGTGTTAGATGAATATTCTGGATTAAAAGAAAAAAAATTTAGTGAATTCTTATTATTTCTCGAAGTTTTGGCATTAATCTTAGAAAATAATTATAGCCCTGAAACTGCTTTTATTAAAGCATATTCTAAAAGTAAGGCTCAACTTCGCTTATTGAATGAACTTTTTTATGAACAAATTTCATATCTTATCAGCTTTCAATATACATTTGAAGATTTAATAAAACATTTGAAGTTGGCCTTAGAATCTCCACGATACAAAATTTTATTAGATTTAATTTATGATATGTTAAAAAAAAGTGCATATTATTCTTCTAGAAAGATCAAGGATATTCTTAATATTATTGAACGACATAGAAGACTTGAAGAAAAGTTTAAATTAATCATATCGGGAAAAAAATTTCTTGTGAAGGTTTTTGTATTCATGTTTCCAGGAATTCTAGGTGCAATAGGAGGTATACTGCCCTTAGTAATGGCAATTGTGAAAAATATGAATTTTTCTGAAAATATACAAGAAGTAACTTCTTTTTATGAATTAGTTGATATATTTGACGTGTTAATGATTTTTTCAATTTTATTAATCTGTAATCTCATAACATGTTATTATTTTTTAAAGATTGTACGCCATAAGAGAATTTATTTAGTTATGACCATATCTATCTTTATATTCATACTAGCTTTTTCACAAAGTATAATGTTTAGCGCTACTTTTTCATAAATTCCTTTAATTAAAGAGGTTATAATCAAAGTATAGGAATTCTTCAATACTTAAAATATTAAGATTGCTAATTTCAGTAATATTTTCATAGTTTCCTAATTTTAAATAATCATTTTTATTTGTAATCAATATATATACATGATATTGATTGATGTGATCTCTAATAATTTTTGAAAGGTTTTCTAAGTTTATATTCGAAAAGATGCAAAATAAATACTTCTGGTTAATTAAAACTTGAAAATCTTTTATTATCTCATATTTAATATTGTTTTCTGACAGATTTTTTTTTATTGAATTTAGAATTTCATTTCTAGTAGTAGGCACCTTTTTTTGATCTTTAATATTTAGATCGTCAATTCTTGATAAATTGTTGGTTATAGGTATACGCCATAAATATTGGGAAATAAGATCGATCTTGGGTTTTTGCCAGACCAAGAGTTCTTTTTTAAAAAATTCATTTAATATCTCGTTAAGATCAATTATATTATTTTCACTTTTCCGCATCTCTACAAAATACGCTGTTCCTTTTAAATCTCCTATTGTATCAATTGTATTATATAGGAATAAATAACCTTTTATTTCCCGTTCCTCTAAAAATTTTATCAAATGTTGAAGAAAATAGATATCATCTGTAATCAAATCAAGTTTAATGCTATAAAAAATGTAGCTTAAAAACAGGTTATTATTAGTAATGGATAATCCCTTTTTGGTAATTTTAACTCTCATTTCAGTCAATTTTGAAGCGTTTCCATTGCATAAAAGTCTAAGAAATTCTATTTCTAAAAATTTGTCTTTTAAAAAAGAATGTTGAATCTCTGTTTTTTTCAAGAATTCAAATAATTTGAAGTAATCCTGGACAATTTCTTTTTTCTCTATACTTATAAATTTAAGAATAATATAATTACTAGAGGGATTTACACCAATCTGAATTGTATACGAATTTAAGCAAGTTTTTTTTAGGAATTCGTTTAAAATTTGATCCAATTTTGAAATATCTTGCATCTCTATAATTCCAAAAGCAATTAATTCATTTAAATTATTTAGACCACCATAAATGATTAGGTCATTTTCAATAAAATAAGATAAAAGTTTGTACTTTCCTTTTTTTTTTTTAATTTTAGAATTGTCTTTCAAGAAAATTCGATTGTTTGAAATAATTTCTTGACAAATTATTATAATTTAATTATTTAAAGTTAGAAAAATCACTATGTTTTTATTAGTATTTTTAAAGTTTTAGATAAAAATCAGTAATAAAATATGTTTTTTGCGAATTCCTTCTATCCTATTTTCATAGCATCGATAATTATAATGATTTTTGCAACAATTTACTGCTACAAAAAGCAAAAATATGAATTTATCAATGTTATTGGATTTTATTTGTGTTCAATTATCTTTTTTATATCTTTGTTTATATTAATTGAAAATATAATTAAAGTAGTGGATCTTTTTATAATTTCAATATTCACGTTAGAAATGTTTTTAATTCTTCTTTTATACACATGGATTTATTATATTATATATAAACGTTCAGAAGGTAAAACCTTTTATATTTATTCTGCAATTGTGCTGATTTTTGCACATATAATTATCTCAGGATTATTTATGTCATTTATTTCTGGTACTATAATCATAGTTTTTGTTGGAGTTATAATTTTTATATCTATTTCAAAGATGAATGAATATCGACGACAATTATATATTATGTTTGGACTTGGTTGGTACTTTTATATTTTATACTTGGTTTTGAATGAATTAGTGTTTGGATTATATGCTCTCTTAATTATAATTGTTATTGTTAGTTTAGGCTATAGACCAATTACGGGAAGATTGATAACACTTTATCATACAATGCGTACAATTACTAATTTCTCCCTATTTGGAAAAAGCAAAATTTTGGTAAAGAGAAGAACAGAAAGAACGTTATTTTGGATGACAAAAGTTATAATAACGCAAATTGGAAAAGAAGATAGACTTGAAAAGAAAAAGCTTCAGACATGGTTACAGGATTTTTTCAGGCATAGGAAGTCAAACCGAGTTCAAATTATGCTTAATAAAGATCAGTTCGAATTCTCTTTTTTGATTAAGACTCGCACTAAGATTGAAGGAATAAGAAAAGGAAATCAATTATTTATTGAGTTAAAATCTACTTATAAAGGATTAGATGGAAAATTAGAACATTTTGAAGTTAATAATAAGTTTCTATATAAAAAAGAAAGATTGTGGGAGATTAGATTTCCAAAAGCACCTTATAGAAAGCGAATTGACTTGATT
This sequence comes from Promethearchaeota archaeon, assembly GCA_048939015.1. GTDB lineage: Archaea > Asgardarchaeota > Lokiarchaeia > Sigyniarchaeales > SOKP01 > Loki-b32. Next base: position 41,016 of record JBHLPW010000029.1, on the reverse strand, counting down.
AATAGATTAATTACTCTTTTTGGAGAAGATCACTATAAGATCACACTTCAAATTATCTGGAGAAAAGCGTTTCCAAGAAAACTTCTTGAACAGAGAGCCAAAATAGTTGCCTTAAAATATAAAGACTCGGTTGAAAAAAATACATACCTCAAAATGTGGCGAGATGAACTATATCATGTAAAAATTTATATAAGTTACGAAGTTACCGAAAAAGATTTGGGAGTGAGAAGTCCAGAATTTCATGCTATGCAAGGTAGAATCAGAATTTTAGAGAGTGCTATTAAAAATGAGGAGAAGAGCGCTAAAATTAAAAGAGTTTTGTGTGGGGCTAGAGCAGATTTTCTTCGGGGAATTTTATATAATGGTCGATATTTAACACCTATATCTCTTGATTTTACCTTTAATGATAAAATGCCTTTTCTTGCGCCTGTAGGTTTAAAAAAGCAAGTTATAGATTGGTCTAAACATTCAAAAAACAATACTAATTTTTCAGTTGGGAAATGGATAGATGAATATGGTCGATTAAGAGAAAATTTGTTATACATCAAGGTTGATGATTTAGTACAAGGAGCAAATCTTATTGGAGGAATGGGTACAGGAAAGAGTTTCTTGCTGGGTTTTATTAATTTTTCGATTTCTCAAGTTAGACCAGACGTGGGAATTTTAATACTTAACTATAAACGAGAATTAGAGGAAAATATATATTCTGCTGAAAAAGTATATAAATTTGGTGAAGATTTCAACTTACCTTACATTTTACCTCTTACAACAGATAAAATGGAAAAACAAATTGTTCAAGTTAGTCAGGCTGTTATGGGATCAATTGGATTTGAAGAAGAAGGTGTCTATGCATGTAAATATGCACTTCAAAATTATATACTCAATAATGGAGGACCTCCCGAATCTATTACTGAACTATTAGAATTGGTACGTAATTATTTTTATGAAGAAGGACATGAATATGATGATAAATATCAAGCAAAAATTACTTCTGCACTTAATACAAGGATAAATACACAATTATCAAATCCTATCCTAGTGAATACATTAAACCCGTTCAATAATGTCGGAAATTGGTATGAAGATTGGTTAAATGGTAAAATTGTACAAATAGATCTATACTCTTGCAATGAATGGGAACAAAGATTAATTTCTATTCTTATTTTACAGACCATAAGAACACTTACACCAGATTTGGGAGTTAAGGGGTTAAAACATCTAATAGAAATTGACGAAGCTCATAGAATTTTTAAAAAGTTGACATCACCTGGTAAGCATAAGAGTGATGATTATATAGCGTGTGAACAAATCATCAAAATTTTTGAAATTATGTTTTCTGAATTTAGAGATCGTGGAATTTCATTTTTTATTGCCGATCAACGAGCAGATATATTAGATGATAGTGCAATTTCTTTACCTTCACTAAAATTTTTAATGCATCAAAGTCTAGCCAGTGTAGAATGCTTTACAAAAGATCCACAAAAAATTGAAACTATTATAAGATTGACCAACCGGTATTGTGTATTAGACCTTGGAGCAACTGGTGAGTTTTTTTCTTTTAAGACAGCAGATTACATTCCTGTAAAATTTTATAATAAAGAAATAGCTATGGTTTCAAAGGTGTTATGCCCAAGTTGTGAAAAAATTATTGATATTACACACCAAACTTGTCCTTATTGTAATTATCATTTAATCTTAAATAAATAAAGTCTACCTAGTTTTCTGTTTAGTTTTTATTATTTGTATGAAAAAATTTAGTAGTTTTCAATATTATATAAAACTTTAAATATGTGATTTAATAAATGGCTAAAAATATAAGCAAAACACCAAGTAGAACAAGCAGAAGTTCATCTACACTTAATAAGAATAAGAGTTTTGGAAAGATGACAACTAAGAAAATTATTGAAAAAAAGAAAAGTAAAGAGGCAAAATCTAGTGGCAAAAAAAATGTTAAACCCATAAAAAAAATAAAAATCTCATATGAAGAATATCCAAATAAAAGCAAAACGGTTATCCAAGAATATAATAAAGCTTCTCGCCCTTTACAATCAGAAAGTATGATGAAAGGAACAAAGAATCAAGAAAAAGCTCAAAAAAGCATGCAAGCAAAAAATTGGGATGATACTTCTCATAATATGTTAGTCGATAATATTTTTAATAAACTTTTGAAAAAAAAACATATAAAAAGCAATAAGGCAGAAAAAGAAAAAAAAGAAGAGGATTCAAAAGAAAGTTTAAAGGATAAGCAAAAGAAGTGGTTCGATAATTTACAACAATCAATGAAAAATTCTATGAAAGAATTTAATGATGCTCAGAAGAAGGCTCTTGATAACTTAGAAAAGGCAATTAAAGATAAATTGTCGTCTAAAGATAAAGAGGATGAATTTCTAAAAGAAATGTTATTGATTTTACTTGCTCAGAATGCCTTTTCAAAAGATTTGCAAAATCTAGGACAAGTGAATGTTAGTACTACCAACCGTGAATCTTACCTATGAGATAATTATTTTAAAAATGAAATCTATCTAAATGATTCTAAATTTGAAATTATGGGAGTTTTTATTGTTTTCCCCTAAGATAATAGTATGGAATCTCTTGAAAAAGTATTATTAATTGTAGCAGGTGTGGTAATTTTATCTTCATTTCTGTTTTGGATCATACCCAATTTCATGAAAATTAATGAGTATAGAAATGATAATGATCCTCCAATCTGGGACCAGATTCCTGAAGATCAAACCATAGTATATGGAGAAGATTTTGGTTATCGTGTAAAAGCATTTGATATTTCTGGAATTAATCATTATTGGATCAATGATACATCTAACTTTTTTATTTATAATGAAAATGAATTCATAGGTCTAATCGTAAATAGAACCATTCTTAATGTAGGGAAATATTGGCTGGAAGTTAGAGCTTATGATCCTTTAAATAATTTTATTTCAACTATAATTAAAATCACGGTAAAAAATTAATAAATATGATTAGGAAAAAATGATTCATCAAAATAACATTAAACCAAATATTCAGAGAAAAGATAATCTTGAAGGAAAAAGAGAAAAAGTCTTAAATATTGAATGTATCGCCTGCTCAGATTATTCTAAACAGTTTTGGAAGAATAAGAAATGCTATCATTGTCTTTTTGATAATGTAAAAAATACTAAAGACAGAAGTTTTGCCAAAATATACATCCAAGCTTTAGATATCTCAATAGATCAAAAAACAACGAAATTGATTGTTGAATGTATAAAAAATACTGAAAAAACTAAAAAATATTATTCTAATTTATTAAAATTAAGAGAATCTTGTGTATTTAAGGATAGTTTTAAATGTAAAATTTTTGAAGATTTTAAATCTTTTTTCGCTTTAAACGAACAAGAACCTATTGATCCGATATCTTTATATTTGAAAATAGAGCACATTTCAAAACAAGTTGTAAGTATCAGCTCTCCAGATCCCATATGTTCTGAGTGCTTAAGAAAATGTAGTGAAATTGTAGACCAATTATTATTACATTTAAATTCAGAGTTAATAAGAAAGTATAAGACCCTCCAACAGAAGAGTTCCTTATTTGCTGATCCTTTTTACTTTTATGAATTTCTAATAACAAAATCTCACTCGATAGATGAGGTCGATGATAAATCAAGTCGTTCTAATATCAAATTTGGTGAAATAAATAGAGAAGGATTACTCCATTCATATCAAGTTGCTAAAGGATTGTATCAAATTCAAATATATAGAATAGCAAATAAGACAGAAAAAATATATCATTACCAATTGTTTCATGAATCTGAATCAGAAAAAGCATATTTTGAGAAATTAGTTGAAAATATCCTTTTGTATATGGATATTTTGAGATTTGATGAAACAGTTCCGTTAGAAAATTTAATTTCATTGTATAAGAGGGAAGCTCTACGAATTATTGAGCTCAATTATAAGATGCCTGCTAATAGTAAGAAGAAAGTTGCTTTCTATGCGGCTCTGAAATTTCTTCAATTAAATAAATTATTTCCCTTTTTAGTTGACAATTATATTGAAGAAATATTTTTAGACTCTCCAAAAAGCTATATTTATATAGATCATCAAAAATATGGACGGTGTCGTACAAATATCAATTTATCAGTTAAGGACATAGAACGAATTATTACATTATTAAGGTTATATAGTGAACAAAGACTAGATTATTCAAATCCAACTCTCAAATATGTTATTAAAAATAAATATTTTTATTGTAGATTTGCCATCGACGTTAAACCAATTAATATCAATAATTTTTCTTTAGATATCAGGAAATTAAATAAAAACATATTAACACTTCAAGATTTAATGAAGACAAATACTTTTAATCCTAAAATGGCAGCATTTCTTTTTTTTTGTGTAATAAGGGGAGTAAACATCACTGTGACAGGTAAAACTGATACAGGTAAAACTACCTTAATTAATGCGTTTGATCTGATATCTCCTGAATATTTTCGTAAAATTTATGTAGAAAATGTTACAGAATCGTTGGAACAACTAAGTTTTAATAAACACCAAGTTAAATATCAAGCAGATTCCTTAGATTCTGATAGTAAAGAGAGGTATACTAAAAGTAATCATATAAAAACATTACTTCATCGCACTCCTGATATTATTTATTTAGGCGAGATTTTAGAGAAAGAAGAAGCTGAGGCTATGTTTCATTGTTTAGCTGCTGGATTAAAAGGCTTTCAAACAATTCATTCTCAAAACATTGATTCTTTAATAAATCGACTAATTCATACATTTGGTATTAATTTTGAACAATTAGATGATTTAGATATATTAGTTTTAATGAATCGTGAACTTAATAAAAGAAGGATAGTTTCTATTTCTGAAATTGATTTAACTAATTATCATTCAGGTGATTACTATAGAGAAATTTTCCTTTATGATCCTGAGGCCATGAAGTGGAATTTAATCAAAGATCTTTATGAAACTAAGATTGTGACTAATTTAAAGAAATTTGAGAATTTAAATAAAAAAATTTTCAATGACTTTATGATTCTTTACGAAGAAATCTTTAGTTATCTCTTAAATCACGAGAAAATTCAGAATAATAAATTGGTAGATTTATTTCATGAATTAGCTCATTATTCAATTATATCACATTTAGAAGCTCAAAATTTTTGGGAGAAATGGAAGAGCCAACATTATAATTTAAGAAAAGAGGGATGAATATAAAAAATGAATTATCTGTCCTTTTTATTAGTTCCAATTTCTTTTATTTTAATATTAATTATTATTCTGTTTATTTATGTTTGGCTCTCTGGAAATTTATTAGTCTCTATACTTGGTTCCATGGTCTATATAATCTTATTACTTTCTTTTTACTGTTTCCTTGAAGAATTAAGACAATTTATAGTTGATACTGGAATGCAATATATTAGTATTTTTAATTATATTTTTTATTTTGCAACAGTCTTGAATATCGTAATTGGATCTATGCTTACAATTCTAGTTATTTATCAATTAATTTTGAATCCTTAAAATAAGAGTAATCTCGAAAAAGAAAGTTTATCGATCAGTATAAATTAAGGAATTTCATGGAAATTACCAATTTGTCGTAGTTTATATAGATTTTCTTTAATAATATAATAAAATTTTACGGGAAATTAAAATGGCAAAAAGTGAAATATTAAAAAAGTATCTCAGTCCACAATCATTTTTATCACCAATTCAATATAATTTAATTAAAACTTTAAAAGAAGTAGGGCCATTAACAAGACGAGATTTAGTCAAAAGACTTGAATCTCCTAGGACTACAATATATGACAACCTAATAAAGCTTCAAAAAAGAAAATTGATTGAAAAATTTTCCAGGACTGATGGAAAAAGAGGACGTCCACTAGTTTTCTGGAAATTGAGAGCCTAGTATAATTTAAATATATAGAAAATAATCCTTTTAAAGATTGATATAATGGTTCTTAAAAAAGAAAAAAATCAAAAAATAAAAGAAATTTTTGATGAATATTATGAAATGTTTGAAATTGATTTAGAACAATTCAATTTTGACTCATTTTATGAGCAAATAGTAGACGTTGTGTGCCATGATGAGGGTTGGATCAATGATCAAAAAGCAATATTTCATTCAGTTGAGCAACGGGACTATTGTTTATTAAGACTAGAAGAAAACTTTGGGATTCGTGGATCTGAAACTAAAAGCCTCATAGGCATCGCGAATTTACTATATAATGTATTATTTGAAGATTTTCAAAAGGATAATAAAATATCAAGAGTACAGGAAGGAGAGTTAAAGAAACTCCTTTTAGAAATAATAATGTTTGATCACCGAGATTTTTGTTATTTAGTAAAAAAGCCTAACGACAAAGTAAAAAGGTTTAGAGAGATGAGGAAATTCCAATTACTAGAGCAGAGACCCATTGAGTACCATCAATTAGAGCTCAAAATTAATAAATTAAAAGACAAAATAAATATGCTTCAACCTGAAGTTTCAAATAAGATTATTGAAATGATTGATGCAATTGATATAATTTCAAATCTCTCCAATAAAGTACCTAGAAGGTGAGATTGCGAGAAAATTACAATAATTTTTTAGTGAAATATATTAAGAGTCTACAAATAGACTTAATTGTCTAAATCAAAGCTTTTTTCTCTTATATCGTTATTTCTTACCCTTAAGCCTTAAATCAAGAGGTATAAAAACTAATTTATCTCCAAACGGAGTTAAGACTATAGGTTATTTATAAGATTTTATAACTTTTTATAAAATTTCAAGCAACTGCTGAAAAAATAATTTGTTGTCTTTTAAAATATCTGAATAAATCTATATATAAAAGATTTAGAAATGAATAAAAACATTGGTTCCAGAATTCTTATCTTGTCATATTTTGATCAAGTTGAGGGTCCAAAAATTTTTTACAGCAAGATAAAATTTAAACCTCTCACCAATAATTTATTAGAATTAATTCTAATCTCATGTGATAAAGAAAATCCACTTCCTATTGCTTTTGAGAGATTTCAAATTATGAACTACAGATTTTGTATTCCTTCAAAATTTGCTAGGGGTAAAAACGAAGAATTTTTAATTACTTATGTTATTAATGAACCTTCCACAGAGAACTTGCGTTCATTAAAGTTTAAAACTACTATTCTGAAAGAATATGCTCATGAATTAAAAAATCTAAAAGAATTGCCAAAAATTCTCTATGAAAAACGTGAATACCGGAAAAAATTAACTGATCTATGGTCAAGTAAATTTAAAAAAGATTTTTTAGAAATATTAGATAGATATGAATCTCGATTAGCTTTACCTTCAGTAGGAAAACCTCAAAAAGAAGATATCCTTACATTGAAAATTAATATTAAACCAGAAATTCTAATTTACATTCTTCACTCTTTTTTCTTCAGAAAGAGAATTTTGATTCTTGTTGAAAAGAATTTAAGTTATCTGATTCCTTTACTGAATAATTTCATTGATTATATCTTTCAAAATTCATTTACCGGAGATATTATGATTAAAACAAAATCTCAGTATAAAAAGAAACGGGAATTTTTTGAAGAATATACCATAATGAATAAAAAGCAAGTAATAAATGATACTCATCGACTAATAGAAATGAATCATCTCAAATACGAAAGAGAAATAGTGAGATCTTTCTATAATAACTATAATTCCTCCATTGATGATGTAAAGGAAAAACTTGAAGGTATTTATATACTATCGAGACAAATTTATAACTTTTTTGAAAGAAATGATAATTCAGAACCTATGACTCCAAGAGATGTTATTAAACATTTATCAGATGCTCTTTCAGTTAAAAAAATTAAAAAGGGTTATCTTTATTACTTATCCGATATCGTTCGAGCTTATTTTGGTTCAGGTATTGTTTGGCGATGGGTAAGCATTGGTGAAAAGATCGATAGCATGTGGAAAGCCTCCGCAAGTGATAGTATCTAAAGAGTTTCTGATAAAAACAACTGAAAACATTAGTTATAATTTATCGTAGAAATCGACTCAAAATCACTGTACTTTTTCAGAACTAATCCTAGAATGTCTTCAAAGCAATCAAGAATTCCTTCTCCTGTTATTGCTATTGTATATCGAGAATCGATATTTTTTAAATTATAACTTCTAATATCTTTTAAGAATTGTATAGAATTAAGTTTATCTGGTAAATCTTGCTTATTAAAAGCAATAATAGTTGGAAGATCTTCAATAGATTCACCAAAATAAGAAATTATTTCATTCCAAGAAATTAAATTCCGTTCATATGCATCTTGTTGTGAGTCAATTACAAAAATTACTCCATCTACACCTCTTAGGGTAATAGGACGTGTAACTAAATAGAAATCTTGCCCAGTTGTAGTATAAATATGAGTTTTAAGATTCCATTCTTTATTTTGAAAAGTAACTGTACCATAATCAAAAAATAGAGTTCTTCGGACCGTACTTTCAATACTTTGTAAAGATTCATTCTTACCAAATTCAGAAAATAAAGATCTTATTGAGGTGGTCTTACCGGACATCGCAGGTCCAAAATATACTATCTTTAGACTTATTGTTTTTTCACTGTGATCAATTATCATATTTGACAACTTACTTATGTTAAATATTAAGTCTGTTACTACTCTAAAAAAAACTATAAAAACTCTGATTTTTATTTTAAGTTTCAGTTTTCCAAAAAAAGTGGATTTTTAATAATTAATTTTACATTTGCCTTTAACTCTATAATTCTATATTAATTCAAGAATTCTAATGATTGAAAAATGAAATTATTGGATACTAAAAAGAAAAAATTAAAATTCCTAAATGATCTAATGGCTTCCGATTTTATCCCTTGTGTAAATTGCGGTAAACTTGAGGATGCCGAAAAGATAAAGTGGATTGTTTTTCAAAGTAAAAAAGTTAATTGTTTAGCGTTTTTATGCGAAGTATGTTATAAAAAGGATAAAATTAAGTTCAAAAATCCTCTTTCCAGTCTTTATTAGTAAATATTTTAAGGATATCAGGTTTTAATCAGATTTTGTTAACTGATTTATCTGACGCCATTTTCTTAAAAAAAGACGAAAGTAATAAGGATTAACTCCTATAGAATTGAGACGATTGTCAAATATATCAGTAATTTTCGCTTGTACTATTTGGAAATAGACCATTGAAAGATTAATATTTTTTCCTATTAGTTCTTGTGATTTTCACAAAACCTTTTATTTAAAAAACCGTGTGTTATCCTGATCTTCCAAACTTCTCAAGTTTTATTTAAATCTAAATTAAATTCACTGATTTTATCCTGAATTTTATTTCTTAACTCCTTGGCCATATCGTATTTAATATCTTCTGGAATCCATTCTAAATATTCACTTAATTCGGTTTCAATTATCGAAGCTATCTCATTCATAACCATTTCAAGAATTTCATGTTTCTTCATAAAAGAATTTTGGAAAGTATGTATATAAGAATTGTTTAGTTTCTTTAGCCACACTTTACCTCTATCCACTAAAGATCTAATTACATCTCTTGAATTTGAAGCATTAAAATGTTCAAATTCATATTCATATGTAAGTAATATATTCTCAAAATACCTAATTATTTGTGTCTTTCCTTTTAAATTTAAATCTACCTTGGAATTAAGAAAAAGAATCACCATGAATTTATCTAATAGAAAATATATCTGAATTTTTATATTTGATCCATGGATTTCAAGGTTTGATAAATTTTGAATATTAGTTTGCCCTGCAAAAGATTTAAATGAGCTAAAATACATCGAAATTAAATCTATCTCCAACAAATTCTTATCATTCTCAGATAAATAAGATTTAATAGGTCCATATTTCCCACTATTAATGCTATCATATTCAAAAACCATAAGAGTATTTCCAAATTTATCAGCAGTGATAATTCCTATTATTGGAGGTATTTTATTAAAATTATATGAGACATATGCGATATCATATATTTTCTCATCTAAAGCGTCGGTATGGTAATACCCATTATTGTAAGCTTTCATGAACCTGGTGATTTTAAATACTTTGACTCTAAAAATTTGCCTTAAAATAATTTTGCATTTCTATAATTCCCTCAATAATTATAAACATTAAAGAGAGTGCAGGTTTTAACAAAAAGTGAATTTTTTCTTTATAAACTTGGACGACAAAAACCTCTAGACAATCGGAGGCAATAAATTTCTGTTTTTTTAAATACTTTCTTGTACGGGGTTATTTCGTGAAACGCACGTTTCACGAATTCTATTTTTAAAAATTAAAAATCCTACGCTTAAAAAGTTTTCATTCTAATACTCGTAAGAAAGTAAAAGAAATCATAATACATTAGGATTAAGAAAAAGAGACATGATGAAAAAGGCGATTATTATAATATTGTATTATGATTTTCTTACATTTTCTTTGACCAACATATATTTAAACTACAATTAAAATGATGTACTCTCCATTTTATATTAAAATTTATCCAATATTTGGGTAAATCTCCTTATTGGGGTATAACTGTCTAGCTTTTTTAATAATATTGACAGCAGCTCCACGATTCTTCATGCATAGTAAAATCCCTGCTTTTACATCATAGAGTTCAAAAAGCTCTATTTTTTTCATCTTTAGTTTGAATGCTTTATCTATTATTTTTAATGCAGAATTATATTTTTGTAAATCATGCGCTAAGCAGTTAGCTTTTCTTATATAATTTCTAATATTCTGAGGGGCTTTTTCTATAGCTTGATTTAAAGCCTCTAATGCTTTTTCATTTTGATTTAAAGACCAGTAGATAGTTGACAAATACGAATAATGCTCTGCGTTATAAGGATCTAGTTCAATAGCCTGTTTTATTGCATTTAAAGCTTCCTCATATTTACTTTGCCGATTAAGAAAAAATGCTAAATCGGAATAAAAACTTGCTTCTTGGGGATCTAATTCTATTGCTTTATATATTGTTTGTAATGCTTCATCATACTGTCCTAAAAAATGTAAGATTTGTGCTTTTAGGGCAAAATTATACGCATTACTTCTATCAAAACCTATTGCCTTTCTTATAAAATCACTGGCATATTTAATATTTTCCCAGTATTCAAAATCTAACTGAGAATTATATGCTTCCTCAAGATGAAATAACGATCTTTTTTGCAAATATTCCAATGTTTCAAAATTAAAAATTTTTGATGTTTTTATTAGAGTCGGAATTTCATATAATTCAAAACTCTGATTTAATACTTCTACTTTAAGTTCCTTTATAAGTGTTAATAAATAGTATTTTATTGTATCATATAAAGCAATCTCAAGATCTTCATGGAACAAGTTACATTTCTCCCTAAGGATAGTTAAGACTTTATCACAAATTTCATTAAGAATAATTTCTGGGAATTTGTTATTATGCATGCATTGTAAGTAATAATAATCTCGGAGTACTGACTGAATTATTATTTCAAAAATGCTCCCAAATTCTTCACTTGATCTAAAATATAAATTGATCCCATTTTTCGGTAACTTCAATTTGTAGAATGAAATCCCTGAAATTTTTTTTATACTAAGCTTATGAAGAAAATCTTTTAATTCATCTCGAGATAAAATACCATTACCATATTTATCAATAAAATCATCAATTGAAATATTAAACATGCTATAGAAGTCATAGAATTTTGGATGGTTTAGAGTTAGATATAGGACAACTCTATTTACTTTTTCTTCAGAAAATCTATTTATTTTATCCCTCGGCATTTCATTTTTAAGTTTGAGAAAATCGATTATAATATCTTCATTTTCGATTTCATAATTTTTCAAAAACTGAATATCTAAATTAAAGAATTTGGACATTGATTTACGCTCTAAATTTAGAATAGTCTTCATATCTAGATTACAGGATTTCAATCTTTTTAATAATTCTTTAGTTCCTGAATTAGTGATTTTATAAAGGCTGTACTTACCTTCGCGAGAAACTTGTATATAATTCTTAATTTTTAATTTTTTAGCCCATTTGTGAAAAGTGTTTTTATTCATTCTGTTGTTTATCCCTTTATCTTTATTATTTAGAAATTCCTCACGTTTCAAGGGACCAAAAACAGTTAATGCATAGAGAATGACATCTTCATACTGGTCTTTTTCCCAAAATTGTTTTGGGATTTTCTGAGGGATAATATTAATTTTTGCCATAGTTTTAAAACGGATTTTCAATAATTTAAAATTAATGTATTAGGACATATACTAGGACAATATCCTTAAATTTGTATAAAATGAATAAAATACAATAGACAATACTAAGATAGGAAAAATACCAAATTCCAATTCATTTTTGATTTTAAAATCGATGTATATAAGAAAATCATGATCTTTAAAAGCTTTTATATTAATAACTTTAAAAGGGATTATTGCGAAAAATAATGGAAATGAGTAACAAAAAGAAATATCATTGTCCACGATGTAAAAATGAAAATATCGTAGAATTTGCTAATTATATTCATTGTCCTAAATGCACAAGAGATTTTGAGAAAGAGTTGCTTGGTACGATCGATGATGAGTATATATTGTCTCGTCAGGAAATGGGAGGGTTTCTTGATGGATTTACTGATAAAGAGAAGAAGAAATTATTTGAGAAAAAGCTTTAATTCAAGGTGTTCCTTTTCTTGATTTACTTTGAAAAACTCCAGGGTGAGCCATAGTATTTAATAAGGATCAGAGAAAAAGAAATCTAATTTATTATTGAACTCTTTTATTTATTTATGTACTTCATTTTGTTAACCCAAAATGTAAATTTCTTAATATTTTTTTTTAAAAACTGTAATAGTTTTAATAATATTTTTGATGCTATCAAATATAACTCATTTCATAGAAATCTTTTTTTTTTTGGAAGTAATTTAATACTGGTTTTAATTTCCTATCAATGTATTTTTCAATACATTGAATTATTTCTTTTTTTATCTCCTCAACCAGTTCGTTATTCTTTATTAAATTTTTATCTTCTCCCATTCTATCGTGCATCTATTAAAATGGATTATTATAAATAACATACCTCAGAAAAGAATTTCTAAAATACCTTAGTAATATCCAGGTGATATCTAGAAGAAGATAAAGAATGATGGCATGCTTTAATTTTACAAAAGAAATTTGTATTGTTCTATGATTTGAATTGTAACCTTTATTTCCTTCATGGATAATGAAGTCCTTTAAAAACTTATATTATAAATGATTAGTAAATGACATTTTTTGAAGAAAAACTAAAAGTTTTTATCCAGGAAATCAAAGATTTTTTTCATACTAATTTTATTTCGCTTTTTATTTTTGATTTCGATGGCCTTCCAGTTGAATGTTCTAAAGGACATCTATATCGGGAGGAAGAAGTAGGCCCCCTTACAGTCTCTCTATTACTTTCTATAGACAGAATCATCGATTTAATCTCAAATGAAGTCCATCATACAATAATTCTCACTACCTCCGAGCAAAATATTATTCTCTCTCAAATAGAAGATTTAAATTTGATAATGTTATTAGTACTGAAAAATGAAAAAGATTCTCTATTATTAAAATATGGAGAAAATACCTCTCAACAAATCAAAAAATTGATGATGAATATTACAATTACCGATTCGGTGCAGATTGAAGAAGATTCAGTTCATTTAGAACCTTTATTAAAACTTCCAAGTACAAGCCGAGAAAGTATTGAGACACTTCAGATCAAACAAGCAATAAACCTATTGAATAATATAATGGCGAAAGGGGCCTATAAAACGAATATGGCTGCAAAAATGTTCATTAAGACAGAAACAATAACACATAACACAGTATCGAATAGTCTTAACCTTTTGATAATCGCATTGAATAGATTAAATAATAATTTCGACATAACATGGAGACCAAAATTACCTCGAAAACCAATAAATTCAATTGAGAGAAGAATAAGAGATTTTATTGAGAATCCTTAATCATCTAAATCAGAATTTCATTAATTCAAGGTAAAAAGTTATATTTAAAAAGGCACGCTTTGGTTTCTTCAACAAATTTAGAATATTTATCGGGTGTGAAATCAATATCCAAATCTACTAATATCTCGGGTAATTCCATGAAAAACCTGATAAGGATACTCTTATAATATTCCTCTAATTCCTCATATTTTAACCATTCATCTTGAAATTCAGTATTCTTGCGAGAGACTGAAGAGTCTAGGATTTTAAGGCTTTTACTATCATTACAGTTTTCATCTTTATACCTCAAGAAATCATTAATAGTTCGTTTATTTACTTTTCTTCCCAATTCTGTTATTGCATATTTCAATGGACGATTACTTTTTATTATAACATATTTTTTGAGTCTTAATCTTCTCATAATTTGAGAAACTTGGCTACTACTTCGATTCAAAAATGATTTGATTTCACTAAAATATGCTGTACCTTTTCTCTTAGTTAGATAAAATAGAATCTTAAAAGAATTAATTGAGATTGTCCTAGGTCTACTATAGTAATTTACTTTTTGAGTTATACTTTCTAATACTTTGCTCATTGTGTTGAATGATTTTCAAATTACTGAAGATAGAATAATTATTAATTGTAAGAATAAAATAGGATCTTTTATATATAAAGAAAAAATTTTTTTCTAACATGCAACTTTGGGGGGCCAATGTGCGCTAGGTAGGTAAAAATCATGCAAATCTAATGATTAAATCTTAATCAAAAAGATATTGACAAAATTTAAAACATCATTTTGAGAGTTGATTTTATTGTTTTATCTAAAACTAAATCAAAGTGGGACATAGGACCATAGAAGTTAATGGGTAGGTAAAAATCATCTTTTTGAAAAATTATCTTGCTGTTAGTTTTTATAAATTAACCTAGAATTAGATTATACACCCAATTAAGAACAAAAAAATTTTCATTTTCCAGGAATGCTTACTTATACTATTAATGAATTTCTATCATTACGACTAGAAAATGGTCGAACTAATATTTATGTAAATGGAGAACGGTTTAATCAGTGTATGTACTTACTTTTGAATATACCGGTTTCTAAAGTCGAGCAATATAATGAGATTAATTCTATTGATGAAGCTGCTGAAACTCTAAGTCATAGGTGGCATGGCAATAGTTACAATCAAATATCTGCAGAGACTGAATTTGTCGCACACTGTTCTAACATCCAAGCATGGGCAGAAAATGATTATAACACATGCATACTCCATAGAAATATCGCATTCCCTTTATTAAGAAAGCTATCTGAAGTAGGAGATATTAAAGCGAAACGGGTGTATAAAGATGAGATAGCATCTAGATTTTCAAGCGGTCATATTACAGTGATGCTTTATCTTCTAAATCAAGGATACTTGAAATCATTGAATAAGGAAGAAATTAACACTTTGATGGAAGACCTTGACATGGGATCATTTAAAGACCAAAAAATTGATCTAGTTTTCCAAATTCTCCAACAAATTGAGAAACTTGGATATTCTAGCAGTAAAGCTTTAATAAGGAATCAAATCAAATATAGATTTGATAAGGGTATCGCTAAAGATATTTACCTTCTTGTGCGTAGGAGAAGATTTTATTATTACAGAAGATTTTTTAACTATTTCTCTTCTGAAGAATTATCAGAACTTTTTAATAATATTGATATTACACAAACAATAAATCAAAGAATTCAAGATTGCTTTCCTCTATTGCGCTATTTAACTCAAATGGGCAATACTCAAGCCCCTAAAATTATTAAAGATAAGATAATGGAAAGTGTTAAAGAAAAGAGAATTAATGATATAATATATATCATTAAAAAGCGCTTTCTAAAAGGATTAGATCAATCTCAAATTGAAGAAATTTTAGACAAATCCACAATAAATTTGATTTTAGAGCCCTCAAATAGGGAGTCATTTTCTTGCTTAAAACATTTACCAGTCTTTATTACTTCAAGTGAAGAGTCCTTTAATTTTCTAAAGGTCACACTATCAGGTGGTTATTTTGTTTATAAAACTCAAGCAGCTGTTCTTCTTATAAATCATTTTTTTGAGAGAGGATATAAAATCATTGATAGAATTATTACTAATTATAAGAAAAAAATACGTTTACCTGTAATTGAAGCATTGATGAATAAGAACTGTGAACAAGCAGATAATCTACTAAAGTTTATTGATTGGTCTCGAATTTGGTACGCTAATAGGAGATTTCTTAAAATAGATGATAAATTCATTAATTTCGAAAGAGCTCATAAAATTTTACTTGAAAACCACTTCAAGGTAATTCAGAATAAATCTTATTATACAATATATGAGTTCTCTAGTTATAGTGCATTCGAAGATTTGATTGATAAAATAGATAAATTAAATCAAAATACAATTGTAGAATTTAATATTCTTGAACGCTCTCTCATTCGTGATGCTAAATTAATTCTTCCTGCATTACCTCTTTTTGACCTTGATTTTGGAATTTATAAAAAAATTGTGATATCTATCTACCATACTACCTATTGGAAAGAGATCTATTTTATTAATGACAGAGACATTCGGTATCAAAGAAGACATTATTATTACTACAACCGGACAGGAAATACAAAAAATTTGGCGGATGTTTTACAAAAAATGAAGGCTCTTTGCGATGAAATTAAACAAGATAACCCTAATATCATGCAAGAATTTTATTCAGAATTCAATGAATTCAAAACACGTTTAGAAAAATATTATCATGATTGTAATATACTAAAAACCGCAATTAATCATTATTTATCAAGCACTTCAGAGCTTTTATTAATTAAAAACCTAAATATTGAATATGAAGAAAAAAATCTGGAGGATTTTAGAAAAGTATACCCCTCCACATTCAAACCTTCATATGATAAAAACACAAATACATTAACCCTTTATGAAGCCCATCAATGGGGGAAATATCATGCTGATTCGAATATTAAAATACATGAATCTGGTGTTGTGTTTATTTTTGTTAATACCTTTGTTAATTATTCAAAAAAACACAATTATCATAATGCTCAAGTATACTTTTTCTTTCCTTGTTTAAAACGATTTTACACTCGAAAAGCAAATGTGGTTAGAAATATAAAAGATATTAATAATTGGGATATTTCTATAACAAATTTATTTGGATATGAATTTCTAAAAGATAAAACAGAATATAAAAAAATTGATTCAGAAATTCGACCCCAAATCCCCACACTTGCCACATAGGTAGGCAAAAATAATCTTTTATCAATACTTTCTATTTTATCTAGAATTGCCTTTAGGGAATAGTTATAAATTTTTCATGTGCCCATCATCATCGAATCCCATTGGGCTTAGGTAGGTAAAAATCAGAATTAATTTAAATGTTTTACAATTGGTATTTTTTCCCTTTAACAACAATTTCCTCAAACTTTAAGCCGTGAAACAGTCTCTCATAGAAGATTTTAATGCAATAATTATCTCTAGGAGTCATTTTAAATTTATCTTCCATAATCTTTTTTGGATCCCAATTCTCTGCTAGAAGTTTTCGAATAATTTTTTTTCGGAGAGTATCTCTACATTTCTGAGGGGATCCTAATTCTGGAATATCTTTATATGTCTGCCGTATTGTTTCTTCATTTAAACCTAATTTTTCTCCAATTTTTTTACAAGTTACACCTTCGATTGACCATTTCTTCCAAGTTTTCAGAGAGATCCCTCTTAGTTCCGGTCGTTCTTCCTCATTATAGAATGGCAAGTTAGACCAATCTAACACACCTTTTTTCTTCAATGTTTTTAAAATTAAGAAAGTACGACCATTATACCAATATTTAAGGTACATCCTGGCATTGCTTCTATCTCTATTAATTGCAGTACATATTTCATTGAATTGGAAATCACTATCATCCATTATTAAAGCTTCTACCACAGGTTTTAAAAATAATTCAAGAGCGTCTGAATAACCCTCCCAGATATCACGGATACGTTCTGAAACAGTCTCATATGCAACATCTATGGAATAGAGTTTTACTATTAATCGATGAATTCTTTTTGGTTTTATGCCAATGGAAAGCATTGCGGCAATATCTATTAATGGAAGCTGAATATACTGGCCATCACTTCCTCCACATATTTCATTTAATCCGTTTTCAACTGTACCTACTGTTCCGTCATCATTGACATAATTTTTTGTATGCCATTTTTCATTCCTTTTTGCGGTTTCCTTTTTTCTATGGAGCTCGACTGTTTCAATCTCAAAATATCTTTTTAAAATTCGTAATAGGAAATCCATTCTTTCTTTGTACTCTAGGGTTCCCATTTTAGATTTCAGCCATCTATATTCAAACCGGATATTTATTTTTTCAAAGTTCAGCGCATTGAGTATTGCCTCATGTAGTTTTACATAATTAACATATTCACATTCAGGGCAATAACCATGAGGCCCAATTGTAGCCATTATATGCTTATACATTCTTTTCCTGACATTATGCTTAGAAAAACCAAAATACACTTTATTTTTCCAAGGGGTTAATTTTGATTTTAATTTGTACACAATAGCCTCATATCCATATTTTTTTCTTGAATTCAAGATTTTATCGAAATTACCATCTCCTTTTATAAGATATTCTGCTTTTCGGAGAGTTCCATCTTTTTCGAAAATTAATTGATTCTCATTTCTTTTTTTTGTATCGCTATTGGTTATCAAACTATTTTTTATTACATAATCTTCAATAATCTTTTTCGAGTACTTTAATAACTTAGTATAGATAAGCTTGTTACCATAATTCCTTCGAATTTTATCCTGTTCATAAATATAACCCTTTAAATCTAACCGGATTAAATTTAGCTTACTATTATTATAGTCATTGATTTGGGAAGTGCTCTCTTCTTTCATTTGAATGATTTTACTTTTTATCAATGATTCCCTAATTTCTTTAATAAAGTCCTCGGTTTAGATTTATCACAAAAATTTAATAAACGAGCTTTGAAAATTATTTATGTTTTAAAGAAACAAGGATAAAGCTTAAAATATGATTTATAATTTTACTATTAACGAAAAATGGCAAAGGCTATTTTTACTTATCATTGCTTCATAAAAAAGTAAAATAAGTTTATTTGGGTTCAGTTTTTACATCTGAAAATAAATTTTTTAAATTAAATTCTACTTTGTCATCTTCAATGTAATATATACGAATATCCTTATGAATATCTGGTCCGTAAATGTGATTTATTAAAAATTGCCCTAATCTCTCATCAGGAGCTTTTTTCCATTTTTCTTTTAAAAGATTACATATCCTATCTATTCTTTCAATTTCTCTCATGATTAACAGATTTGTTCTAGTTGATTAAAAATTTAAATATTTATTTTGGTTGAATTGCTATAGTTAAGAGTTCAGTCAATATATACTCACAGAATCCATAATTATTTTTTCTTAAATTTAAGTGGGACTTTTGATATTCTGAATTTTCTTAAATATTAGCCTTATTTTATGGTTTATAAGAGATAGTAAAAAAATTTTTATTATTTTTACTCATACAATTTGAATTAAAATTTTAATTAAATATAAAAATCCAATCCATCTTCATTTTAATAGGAAATAAAAAGAATTCAATATTTTATCTTTAGTTGAGGTTTTATTTATGGATGAAGTTGCCATTTTTTGGGACTATGAGAATGTTCGAGTAGTAGCTAAAGGTACTAATGTGCCTCTCGCGGAAGCGTTAATAAAATATTCTGAATCACTTGGTCACCCTCGGGTAAAAAAAGTTTATTCAGATTGGGCAGGAATTAATAAAGAAATAAGCAAACGTATAGTCTTAATTTCAGATACCCATATTGCACTTGGGAATAACCCGGCGTTTAACCCAATGATGTTCCGTAAAGGTATTGAAGAAATAAATA
>JBHLPW010000029.1:0-21222 GCA_048939015.1 Promethearchaeota archaeon | reverse complement strand
ATTGGGCAGGAATTAATAAAGAAATAATTCAGGCGCTCTATAGCCTAGGTTTTGATGCTATCCAAGTATCTATGGGGAAACCGAATAGTGTTGATGTAAAAATTGCTGTTGATTGCCTTGAAACGGCCCAATTGTATCCTGAAATTAATTGTTTCATATTATTAACAGGTGATAAGGATTTCATTTCATTGGTAACTGCTCTTAAAGCAAATCGTAGAAAAGTCATAATAATAGGTGATACACATAATGTGAGTGAACACTTATTATTAAGTGCTGACGATTTTCTTTCTCTTGAAGAACTTTCTAAAATGTATAAAACACGAGATTTTTCAAAACTAGTATCTCCTAAAAAGAAAGAAAAAACAATTCCTTTTGATACTGCTGTAGATTGGTTAATAGAGACAATAAAATTTGCAAGAGAACAAGGTAAAACAACTCGAAGAGCCTTAATTGATAACTTAATGCGAAGTTCTCCGAATTTCGACTATAAAGGGGCTTCAATGGTTCAGGATCCAAATGACAAGACTAATGCATTTAATTCTTTTAGTAAATTTGTATCTACAGCAGAGGAAAAAGGCAAAATAAAAACAGAAATTGTTGAAGGTTTTATGGAAATTTTCTTACCTGATGAAGATCCTCATGTTGATTCAGAATTAAGCCCAAATCTAAAAGATGAAATTGAAAAAGAGGATTGGAAAACTATTTTCAAGATAATTATCGATGCTTATACTACTGGTAAAAATGAGGATAAACAGGAACATAAATATAGTTATTTGCATAACATTTTACGGTCAGTTAAAAAAGAGGGGTTATTACCTTATTCGAATAGAAAATTATCCGATGCTATAAATAAATTAAAAGATGTAGGATTTCTAATTTCTCAATCAGCCTCAAAATTTACACTTACTGAAGATTATAATGAAAAACTTGAGAAATATCTTCAAAAAGTCATAATTAGTAAAAAATGAGTCATTTATTTATTGCAGATTCTTAAATCGTAAAATTTTTTACTAAAATTTTTATTAGTCAGAAATAAATAAAGAATATAGGCAAAATAGACCAATATAATTCAATAAACCCGAATTCAAATTGTAATGAAGTTAGATGTACATAATCTGTTCTTAAAAGATGCCATAGATGAGATATTAATCAAATTTGATGAATGCAAGGAAATTGGAGATAATGTATTAGAAATAATCCATGGTCATAAACATGGCACTAGAATAAGAGATTATATCCGTTCAGACGGATTTGTATCTGATGCTAGTCAAAATGGGCATACAATAATAGGTAAAAACTTTTCTGATGATGGAATAACAATATTTCATCTTAAACCAATGACAATTTTATTGAAAAAAAACCAAACGTCTAGAACTGAATCTCTAAAAAATAGTTGGGAACATAAGATAAATGCGATTTACTGTGTTAAATGCAAAGAAACAATGACTCTATTAAAAGAATATAATTGGTTTAAATGCCCTAAATGTGGTAAACTTATAAAAAGATAAAAAAGCAGAAAAAGAGGTGTTAAAAATATGGCAAAAAGTAAAATGACGCAAAAAGCTGCGAGAAGGATTCAATCAAGTCAAGATAGAAAAGGTTCTAAAGGTGATAAAGGTTTTAAATCTCGTGCTATGAGTACTGCTGATAAACGCTCTAAAAAATAGCTAAATAAACATAAAGTTCAAATTCGAAAGTTATTATTTATAGTATTTAGTTTTTTAATAAGCTATGAGATCACACATCTATTATCTCTAAATTGACAAGAATAAATTAGCTAAATAATACAAATTGAGTAGTCCGGATTAAATTTCGTTCAAAATATTAATTTACTAAAATAAGAAAATTAGTTATGGAATATGCCCCACACCCTCCACCATAAGAGCTAAGTAGGTAATAATCAAATTATAATGCATAGTTCTTGAAAATTAATTATAAATCCAAGAATTGTCGTAAAAGCACTGATTCACGAATATTTTTAGTTAACCTACCTTCATCTAATGATACGGGGTTAAATAAATATCCTTCAGATTTTTTTTTTTAGTTAATATTTGTTTAAATTCATACATTTCAATATTTGGAAATAATTCAAAAAATTTAATTTAATTATGACATTTTTTAATTTTACTTAATTCCTAATCTTTACTTTAAACGGAAATTCAAGATTGTATTTATCTAGTAATATGTTCAACCTAGATTCTGAGCGTATAATGTTCTCAACATTATTTATGATTGTTGCATTACGTATTGGGCCAATCTGAGGAACATAAGTAAATTCTTGCTCTTTTTTGAATATTTCATCATAAGAGTTTAATGAATTTCCATATTTGTTCTGGAGTCCTGAAACTAACTCAAGCCAAGCATTACGATTAATTTTTTTTGCGGGAATATTCTGTCTAAATGGAATATGTCTAATGGGTATTCCATATTTTAAAGATTCTTTCAAATAGCTGATTATTGCCATCCAGTCTTCATCTTCATTATTCTCAGCTAAGCTAAAAAAGTTGGAAACATAATTTCTCAAGACATCCAATACCTTAGGTATAATTATACGTATTTTATAGAAAGAGGGTACTGAACATAAATAATCTACCTCAATTCCTTCAATTTTTTTGCCAATCATATAATTTACCAATACTACAAAAGTTAAATCTCTAAGAAATTTAGTACTTTCAAATAATCCGCAGTTATTACGAATAAAATTAGTAATTCTTTCGCGAATATTAATTCTTTCTTCCTTTTTTCTACTGATAAATTTAATTAGGGTTTGTTCGTCTAAAATATTGACAACTTTTCTAATTATCTCATAATAATTAGAAACTGTAATTGAATATTCATTCTCTAGAATATTATTCCCAATTTTATGAACTAGCTGATAGTATTGTTGTAATCCAAATCCAGGGATTGAGCTACAATGATATCTAATATAAAATTTTCCTATATCTGAAATCACATATTTTGTTCTTCCCATTTGAACGAATCCCATATTTTTTAGATCTTTTAGAGCAGTACTAATAATATCTTCAAGAAATTCCTCCATGTGATCATTAGGCATTCCAGTTACAAAATAGTAATTCTTATATTTATTATAGAGTGATTTTTTATCTGAATCTGTCAGTGCAATTGTTTTTAGCACATCTAATTCAAAAGCGTTTGAATTAAATATTTCTCCATCAAAAAAGCCACTAATCAAAGGTTCTAATTCACCTTCAATATATTTTTCTTTATACTCTTTTTGCTTAGCTTCATCTTTAGCTATAATTATGGAAAACCCTTTATCTTGAAGATTCTTTCTTCCTGCTCTCCCAGATATTTGTTCATAATCACATTTACTTATTGATTTACCATAGGGTAATGTTGGTCTAATTACAACTGTACGACAATTTAAATTCACTCCACGTGCTAGAGAAGGACTTGCGATTAAAAAAGGTAATATTCCTTTATTATAATTTTCAATAGTGAATTTTTGGATCTTTTTTGGAATATCTGCGTGAAATATTCCTACTCCATGTTTAAGATTGAAGATAATTTCATTTATATATGAGCTTTTATCAAATTTAGTAGTCAATTCATCAAGATTAATATCAATTTCACGAATTAATCTTGCTAAATTCGCTGCTAAAGATTCGATATGAAGCTTGTTATAAATTATCACTAATATTGGTCTATTTCTAATGTCCTTTTGTTTTGTATATAAATCTAATAGTGTTTCCGGTGATATGCCCTTTGAGTTGTAAATTACTTCTTTATATAGGGGAACTGGTCGATAATCTAAAATCTCTAGGATCTCAGAATTATTCAACCACTCTGCAAGTGTCTTCATATCTCCAACTGTAGCTGTAATTGATAAAACATTGTTTAAAATTTTTAAACTTAGAAAATTAGCTATTACGGATTCTACTATTGGTCCAAAAAAGGTAGTTCCAAGTACATCCAATTCATCAAAAATAAATAAATCAGGTTCATCTAATGAAGGATTAAACTGTAAATATTCATCCATTTGATGGAAAGTACATACTAAAATATTTATTTCTCCACTTTGATACTCATCGATATTCTGAGAGACTTTTAAGTCGAAATACTCAAAAATTGATAATTCCTCTAATTTCTCGTTTAATAGTTGTAAATATGGAAGCATATAAATAAATCTCTTTTTAATTTCTTTATTTTGAAGTATATAAACCATTTTAATAAATGCAATAATAGTTTTGCCTGAAGATGTTGGCGCTATTACTAGGGTCTTGTTTTTGGTTAGAAAATCTTTGATATAATTCTGCTGTAAATAATTTAAATGAGTGAATCCTAATTTTTCAGTAAAAAATTGAATAGATTTTTTATGAAATGCGAATTTTTCTAAGAAATCTGAAATTAATTCCTCTGAGAAATGATTATTATTAGAAATCATTATAGTTACCTGGAAATTCTTTCATTACTAATGATAAGATTATCTTACTGGTATTAAAATATTATTCTTTTGATTTCCATTATTACCTCGTATTATTAATCTTAAAGCTTTAGGCTTTAAATGCTAAAATTGAAATAGAAGTTTAACAACAAGCTTTAATAAAAAATGAACTAGTTATATAATATAGATCTTAATTTTATTTCAATAAATATAAGAGTGTGAAAAGACAAATGTCCCAACATGAACAAATAAAAGAAATTCTCTTAAATCATAGTGGAAAGCAGAATGCAATTAAATCTCCTGAAATTGCATCTCAAATAGGAATAGATCCTGGGCCTTCAAATGTAATAATTAGAACTTTAATAACACAAACCCTGAAGAAATACCATCTTCCTATTTCAGGAAACCCAGCATTAGGTTACTATCTTATTGAAACTAAACAAGAATTACGTGAGACACTTAAATCTTTAGACTCAAGAATTCAAGAAATTACAGATAGGAAAGCCTATATAGCCGCATCTTATTTTAGATTACATGAGGATGAAGAATTAGAGTTAACTGGAGAAATTATCGATAATTCCGATTATGAAGAGGAAGGAAATAGTCTAGACCTTTAGAAGAAGTAATCTGAAAAACTATATGTAGATAAATTTTGCCGGATAATTTTTATTTCCAGATTCTATTTTTTTTCTTATTATTTCTTTCCAATTATCCCGATTAAAACCGATTTCATATCCTATAGAATTTCTGCCCAATTTAGAAGCTATCTTACTTGTAGTTCCAGATCCCAAGAACGGATCTAATACAGTATCTCCTACGAAGGAATACATTCTTATTAATCTTCGTGGCAATTCATCTGGGAACATTGCATCATGATCTTCTTGATTAATTCCTGGAAAATTCCATGAATCCCTAAAAAAATCTCTCCACTCCTCTAAAGAAATATATGATTTTTCCTTAAAAAGATGGTCCGGTCTTGGATCTTTGCCTAACTTTCTAAAAATCACAATATATTCTCTATTTATGAAGAAATAACCATTTCTGGGATAATAAATCGAACCCATTATGTGACCTCCTCCAGAGGTATTTGAAGTAGAGACTTTATTCCAGTTAATCGAGCCAAGATAAACAACCTTGTCTCCGAAGTCTCGTAAAATATTGTTTATCAATAGTGAATGCAACGGTACAACTTGATATACTCTTTTGTTTTTAATAGCCCTTAAAAATTGTTCTCCAATATTAATACAAATTTTACAACCAGGATATAAAACTCTAATACATTCCTTCCAGATTCTATTAAGTTTTTCAAAATAAGAGTTTAAAGAATCATTATAACCAATCTGATTTTGATTCCCATAATCTTTTATTTTCCAATATGGTGGAGAAGTGACGACTAAATGCACAGATTTTCCCTTTAGATTCTTAATATTAATAGCATCTTGGAAATATATTTTATGTACAGTTTTTAAATTTAAATCCTCTTCTGGTGTATTTAAAATACCTTTTGATAGAAACTTTTCCATAATCCTCCACTTATATTTTTTTTTTATCTTTAAATAACTTATAGTCACTGCTAGTTTTAAATTTTTCGGTAAAATCTAGATATGAATGAAAGCTATATGTTTTCAGAATTCCATTAGAAATTAGCTCTCTAGTACTTTCCTCAATTTCTAGAATGGTATATTTCTCATGAAATGTATGTTCAAAAACATCAACGTTAGGAGTTAGTTTCCCAATCGGATTTTCAGAATAATCTATTATATATTGAATAATATCATTTTGACATTGATTATATTTCATATATTTTTTACACCTGTTTTTATAATTTTCAACATATTTTATCACACAAAATAATTTCTAGATATCAATAAAAGAAAAAGACAAGGCTATTATTATAGCTTCTTCTCAAATTTTTAACATAAAATCTTTTCTACTTTGTTTTTAATGGTATTCTGTAGACAAGTCTCTTTTTATAAGTATAGTATTATACTTTTGAATAGGTATACTCAACAAAATATTGATAAAATAGAAAACTAAAAGACTCTTTGTCTTTAAATATTTACTAATATTAAAAATCAAAATTATTAGCTATACTAAAATGTAAAAAATGACATTAAATGAAGTTGAATTAAAGTTCCAAGAATGGTTGGATTCTAGGAATTATGGTTATCTATTTATCGAACAATCCCCTGAGACTTATGCTTCGCTATTTAGGAACATTACAGCTAAAAGACCTGATTTTTTAATAATATTGCCTTCAATAGGTCTAATTGCAGTTGATATAAAGTATGGTCAAATGAATGAGAATTATGAGGATTTCATTTTGGATGAAAAAAAAGAACTAATGAAATATGCTTCATTTGAACGATTATTTAAAATCCCAATTTGGTTAGCATATTCTAATGAAGGTTGTAGATATAGGACATGGTATTGGATTAGTCTCTCTGAAATACAGGAAAAAGTCCCCACAAAAATAAGTGGAAAAAGTCATGAACCCTTTAAAGCAATAAATATTAAAGATTGCATTACAATTGGATGGAATGATAACCTTAGTAGACTCTTTCTGAAAAGATAATTATTAAAATTGACATAGGACCAATTATTTATCTTTTAATAAATCCTAGCTGTTTCAATACTCTCCTCAATAGATTATAATCCAAAAGTGAGTTTTTTAGAAATAATATGAATCTATAACTTAGAAGGATATTAGCTACTTTGAAGGAAAAAGAACTAAATAAGATTTTTAAATCTGGGAGATATCCCAGATATTACGAAGTCAAAAACCTCATAATTTTAGAGGAGTGAGATAAGTCATAGATGTTACTAATTTATCGAGAATTAAAATTTTTTTTGTAAAAAAACCATAAACTAATGGTGTATACTAGTTCCACTTTAAAAAAAAAATTTAGAGTTTGAACTCTTATGAAATAAATATTGAACTAGAGAATTAATGGGTATATAATATAATAAGAATTGCATATTATTAGCAGATTCTCACGACTAAAATTAATAAAGGAATAAAAGATTAGGATTAAGAATAATCAGTCATTCTATAATTTTCCACTTTATTTAGTAAGAAATTTATAGATTTCCAATTTATAAAGTCTTTAAGTCTTAAGACATTAGGCACTTGATATTCCGTCAAATCATCAGTAGTTTTATAATCCTCTCCCCTCAGTTTTATCAAACCATAATTTTTTAATATCTTCAACGGTTCTAAAATACCCCGCAGAGGTTCTTGAAAGAATCTGTTTCTTTCAATTGAATAATATAATGCCCAATGAATATCTTTTACTAAAAATGTGGATCTCTCTGGATCATTTTCATATTGAATTAGTATTTCTAATGCTAAATCACCTGCTAATATGAAAGGATCTCTGTTAATTTTGTCCTTCTGAATCTCATTCTCTATTAACCTTTTTTCAAAATTTTCACGTGAACAACCAAAAAACAATCGTGATAATTTATTGTAATTTGGTGATATTCCATTCCTTAAATATTGTGTATAAAAAGTATTATCAAATCCATTAATAACTGTAATAAGATTTTTAATTCTCTCACTTTTATTGTTATCAAAATTACCATTTAGTTTTCCTTCCTTAAAGAATTCTATCATCAAATTCCTTATGATATTCTTAATGATATCAACTCTATCATCAAAAGGCGATAATGTTTGAGGTATTTCATATAAAATCTCTATTTTATTCTTAGATTCTGCTTTTATTTTATCCTCAATTTCTTTAATTTGAGAATCATTATTATCTATGAGTATATATTGATTCTCTATTTCCTTAATTTCTTTTATTTTTCTTAATTTAACATTATATGGCAAATTAATTTTTTCTAATAGTAATCGGATTGTTCCATTAGTTTTTTCTTTTTGAAAATCAATAAATCCAATTGTTCTTTTTAATCCATGAAAAATCGTATAATCCAATCTAACTGGTAATATAAAAACTTCTTTTCTTCTTCTAGCCTCATCACGAGCTATTTCATATTCAAAATTAGTCCAATCTTTATGAAGGTAATATTTAGAGAGAAAAATTACAACAAATTTACTTTTATCTCCATATTTTTCTTTAAAATAATCTGATAGATCTTTTCCAACTAAATCTGATTTAAAAAAATTGTCATAAAAGACATTAGCATTATTAAGAAATAGTTGTGTAGCAATTATTTCAACAATTTTTCGATCTTCTCCTGCAAAAGAAACGGCTAAATCATGATCAAAGCTTTCCTTCATAGGGATTGGAAATTTAGTAATTATCTTGCTTACAAATGAATTTACAGCAGGATGATCGTAATATTTGTCTTGTACTAAGAACTTTGTTCCTGTTAACACAGTTGGGATATCTGTGTCTGGAATAGGACCATAAAACATACGCTGTTCATTGTCAAATTTCATTCCTGAAGAATCCCAAAAACTTGGATTAACTGTGTAAAAATCAGCCTTATATCTAAATTGAAATTCCTCGTTATTAGAAGGGTATTTTATTTTATAATATTTTTTCTTTTGTGCCATGATTTATTTAAAAGAATTTTGCTATGAATAAATAGATTAAATCTTAATTTATTAATATCACACATTTCAATAATGAATTTATTGAACTATGGAAGATGAAAATACTTAAAAATGTCCCCATCTATTGATTTTAACCCTAAAATGCCCTTTTCAGGAGAATTGCAAATTTTTAACCTTCCTTCTTTAAAAAAGTTGCCAAATTCAGATAAAAATTCGATAGATTCTTCTAGTTTTTCAAAATTAGGAAAAAGGATAATGAAATGAACTTTTTTGAACTTAAAATTGTATTTCCATATCCTGTATCACCCATGAAAAAACAATTAAATAAAAAAGATTTGCTATTTCATAAATTATTAAAATCATCCACCAAATCACTCAGAATATCATATTTATTAGGTTAGTCATCCAGAATATAATTATGAATTAAAGATTCATAGTTCCTAAAGTTTGAAAGTTTGATTATTTCTTTACATCAATGAATAAATATTATATTATCGATTTTTGATTACCTCCTTTTATCATTAATTTTGTTATGAAAATAAGAAAAAGGAGTCTCAAAATCATAAAAGGAAAATTCAACATAAGGAAATTCAAGTGATAACAGGTTGCATAATTCATTAAAAACAGTAATTTCAGGATAATGAGCAATTTCAATAAGACTTATATCTAAATCTCTGGCAAATAATGCTTCTTTATAGTTAATATCCCGAGTAATGCAACATTGACACCCATATTTCTTTATTATTGAAATAATTTCTTCTGAAATTTGCTCGATTATGCATATTTTTTTAACTTTTTGCTTTAAATTACCAATATATCTATGACATTCTGTACTAAGAAAATTTCCAATTCTTGTTAGTAGGTCAAAAAGGGTTAAGGGGGTTTTTTGCTTTCTAATACTCTGCAGGCTACATATTCTACCTATCGGAATTTTTCGATAATTTTGATCTTCAATTTGAAACACACCTTCCTTTACCAACTGTAATTTATTTATTAAAATATCAATAAATCCATTTTCAACAGAATTAAAAGCAGAATTTAATACATATAGAATTGTCCGGTTAGAGGAGAGTAGTGCTAATCTTTGGGAAATATCTTCCCTAAGTGAGAGAGTGGGGTGTTCATATAAAGGATAATAAGAAAGAATTAAATTTATCTTTTCCTTATAGGCTTCTTTTAATGAATCCAGTGTAGGTGCTATTGTGATCAGCGCTTTTTTTATAATTCTATTATCTAATTCAAATCCAAATTGAATACCTTGAAAGTGTTTACAAAAAGTATTGATATTTAATACAAATTCTTTTTCAATATATTCTATTATTGATTTTAATGTTGTAATTTCAATAAACCCTTTATTCTTTTTTAGCTAAAATTCAAGCCTTTTGGATATCTTCCCAGATTTCTATAAATTTCTTAAAACTTTTCGCCTTCATATTTTCTATTTTAAATCTAAAAATTCTTATCCGTCCAAATCTTTTTTCCTGAATTAAATTTACGGATTTCAGATAGTTTAAATGTCTTAGAACACATGCATGATTCAATTTTGTCCTCTTGGTTATTTGAGAGATTGCTAATTCTTCATTAAATGCTAGAATCTTTAAGATTTTAACTCTTGCTCGTGAACCTAACAATATTTCAGCATTCTTTTTTTGAACTTGGATTTTATATCTCCTTCTATTGTCATAGATTTTAATTTGAAAAGTTTATGATTCAATCAGAATTCCTTTAGATTCCAAAATAGACATTACTTCTTGCTCAAATTTTGAGATGGAATCATTAAGGATGGTTATTTTATTTTTTCTCCCCCTTATACCTTCACTTTCTGCTGTAACAGAAATCAAATGATAGTTCTTATAATTTTGTAAATAATGCCAGATTTGAGCATAACTTTTGGGAGTAAGCCCTGCTATTTTACAAAGAGAAATATAGGTCTCAATTACAGGATTGACATATGTATAAGAACCTTTATTATCATATAGAGTCCTAATAACACTTAATAGCAATAGTAGTTTATCAGCACTCATAGATTCTAAACAATTTGCAACAGAAATGTAAGATCCTTTATTTTCAGCCAAATTAATACATTCATATGTTATTTGTCTTTGGTGTTTACTTTCTGCCAATTTTGTCGCCTCCCATATAAGATTTAACCCATAACGTATATCTTCTTTATCATGAACAACTTCTGCAATTTTTTCAACTAAATCATTAGACATAACATTCGGACTTAAGCCTCTCTTTATCCTATAATTTAGGATATTATAGATCTCATACTTAGTATAGTTTTCAAATTCAATATCCTTACCATGAAAGTATGGACGAATTTCCTTAAAAAAACTTTGTTGTAATGGTATTTCTTTCACAATAGCAATGATGGAAATTAAATTACAGTAGTCGCTTAATCCTTCATTTATACGTGTAAGACAGTATAAAGTGGTACAATCCTTTTTTAATAAATAATCAAGATCATCTAATACAATTAACAGATGTAAATTATGTGTAATCAAATAGTCTTCAAGAAGGTCAAGTATTTCCTGTGGTGCATGTCCTCGACTTGGAAATCGAGGTTCAAAATTTCTAATTATAGTAATTAAAATTTTGTACCATGTTTGTTCTCTTTTACAGCTAATATGTATATATTTAAGATTAACATTATAGTCTAAAGCTTTTTCGATAAAATCTTCACAAAAAAACCTAATTGTTGCTGTCTTTCCTACTCCATTTCTTCCAACCACAAATCGGTTAATTCCTTTTGATGATTCTGGTTTTAGAATTAAATTTTGATAGGAAAATAATAGTTCATTTAATTCATCTGACCTGTGAATTATTTCAACAGGGTAATTTGCATTGAAGAATCGTTCATCTATAAATAATGAGGGATTTCTTAGCAAATTATTAAAAGCATTCTCAAATGAAAACTTTTTAATCGAATTTTTTTCCATTAGAACACATCTTTTAATATTTTTTCAAGCATTTTTTTTTTTATTTTAGATAAAGGGTGTTGTAAAACACCCTTTATGTATCACACACAACCCTATTATTTAGACATTTATTTTTTTCCAGAATTATTAAATAATTTAGGACTTACTGCTAAGAACTACATATTTTTTCTTTCTTTGGCATTAGGATTTTATTTCCTGTAAAAATTTTAATAATAAAATATCTAAATAGCATAAATATAATATAAATCGAAATTTTCATTTATAAATTTATTGTTATTTTTTATCATATTTTATAGATATCTATATACTTATATAACTATTTAGATTTCTTTATAATATTTTATCATAATTCTTATTAATACTCTTTTTAAATTGTTAAAAAATACACAATTATAGCTTAATAATAAGATATCATTATAATTAATAAAATAAAATTCACTTTTTAAAAAAGATTTAAATCTTTACAAAACATTTAAGTATATAAAAATAAATAATTATAATGTTTTATATATGATGTCTATACAAGATGTTGTTCAGCTACGGTTGGCAAGTGGAAGTGATACATCCATTAGATTTCTGTTAACTTCAGCAATGATTGAAGCTCTTACACTTAAAGCGGGTGATCTAATCCAAGTATTTATCTTAGGTATTTTTAAAGACCCAAATCAAGCTGATCCTATCTCTATCAATATTCCAATGGTAGGAAGAGTAATAAAAGCGGGGGGTAGCTCGTTAGGAATGACAGTTAAGCAGAATTTAGTAAAGAGATTAGATCTCCAAGAAAATTATGACCTCCTAATTAAAATTGAAAAATTGGGTAAAAGTTCTACCTAATTGAATAATGAATTATGAGTTGTAAAATATATCATATTTTTCTCTTGGTTTTTTACTTTTTATTCAACTTACTTACTCTTTAGGTTTTTTAAAGTTATCATAAGTCTTTTCTATTTGGAATTTTGATTGATAACTAATTTTAATATAACTTCAAAACAATCTAATTTTCCTTCTCCTTATATTGCACCGGTATATCTTGATTCATCCAAGCTCTCAAACCGTTCATATAGACTTTAATAATCCTAAGTGTAGCATAGATTTAGTATAGAAGTATTAATTTGAATTTAACCAAGAACTTCAAGATATCAAGAATTTTATGCAGATTAAAGGTACTTAGCAAAATGCAATTAAAATTGTGAAATACTCATTTGATATGATTGTTGAAAATAAAATACAAGAATATGAAGTAGAAAAAGCCAATCTACAAGTGCCCAATACTGTTGTATCTGGATATGTATGCTATTTAATTACATAATTTAGATGGAGATTAAATCATGATGGAATCTTCACAAATCAAATTATTCATTTTCCAAACTCGAAGCAAATATTAAATTCATAAATTTATATAAGAATACATAAAAGTGATATAAATTGAAAGAAATCACACATAAAGGTTTAGCTCGTTTAGTTGGATTATACGGATTTCATTCTATAGATTCCAATAATTTGGAAATACTTGTGTCTTCATCAGTAGAACCAGATCTAATAAACAGAGAAGAAATGGGTAAAGGTATTTCAAAAGCATTATTAACCTCTATTGGATGGTTTGTTGACCATACTGATAAAGCAAAAGAATTAGCTATTCAAAATATTAAAAAAGCTATTGAAGCTTATGATTCTGGTGATTCTTCATGGTCTCGTTGGCTTGGATGGGCTTTTCATTTCATAACTGATTGGGCAACGCCATATCATTCCTCAATAGCACTATCTAAATATATTGCAGATCCAGAAAGTGATATATTTAAAAAAGAATCTGAAAGTGAAGGTGTGTCTTATTGGACTATCTTAGGAAAAGTTTTAAAATCCTTCCAGTTTAAAGTAGATCACGATGAGTTTGAAGAGATTTGCGAAGAGCGTTGGCAGCAAAGTACTTCTCTTATTATAGATAACTTTATTAAATTTAAAGAAAAAAATACACTTATCGTGGATATAGAACTATTTAGCGAAAAAATGGATAAATTAAGAACTAATTGTAAAAATAAGCTACTTGAATGGATAAAAGTCTGTTCAAATCAGGAATTTTCACTATATATGGTAGATATTGCGAAAGTAATGGATATATCTTGCCAATTAGTTGTAGGATAGTATTTGAAAGTAGTATTTTTATGATGAATTATTAGACATCGGAGAAAATATTCTTTTAGATCCTATTTTAATAGTTATACAAAATAAATTTCATACTATTTCTTCAGACTTTTTTTCAAGATCTATAATATAATTAATATTGAAAAAAATTCTAAACATGTAGTAATAATTTTCTTAAGTTTAATATTTATGAAAAAAAATCATAAATTCCTTTTCGAGGTTTCGAGATTAATATCATTAGTTTTAAGAGAGCTTCAAGGTATTTAGTATCTTTCATTGTTTGGGGATTTTTATAATCTCCCTCAAGATCTAAAATAGCAATTAATTTTTTAATTGCAAGAGAGATATGATTAAAACAACTTGAGCTTCGATTGTATTTATGGATGAATTCTTTCAAGATATTTAACGATATATCCGTTTTTAAGCCATCTTCCGGATTAATAAGCCCAGATGGAGCAACTACTTCAAAGTATTTTCCCATTTTCTCTATTATTTTCTCACTTAAAATCTCTCGATGTTTATCAAGAATAGAATGCAATTGATTTATTCTATCAGTAAATAATTTGGAGGTTTCACGAGCTAAATCCATAGAGACTGACATCCCAATTCTAGCCCCTGTTTTTAATTGGATCATATTTGATAACATTATAAATAATATTTCTAAAGAATTTTCGAATTTTTCAATAATTATCTCAATTTTTTGCCTATTGCTTACTTCGGTAGCGTATTTAGACCCTCTCTTTGAAGATAACCCTAAAAATAACTCAAATAATTTATTATTATCAGGTATAAATAATCTCCTCTTAATATATAATTCTGGAAACTTTGAAAGGAAAGTGGTTTAAACTTGATTTTCAAGGACGCCTTAGTTGTAATATTTCAATAATATAACAAGGTTTTTGTTATTTTATACTTATTTTTTTCTATAAATTGTGTACTCAAAGAACAAAAAATAATTGAGTGAAAATAATAGTTTACTCCACTTCAGATATCTCAAGAAAATTTCTGTAAAATTTCTTGAACTTGAGAATTTGTTATTAAGGTATAAGTACTAGAAATGTCTGTTTCATAATAGTGAATAGGATTGTGTTGTCTTCAAATGTTAATAAGGTTCCAAACAAGATTGCTCTAAGTTCTTTTGAAAAATCGCTGTATATTTTATTTATGGATAAGAAATCTGCATTTTGCACATTCTGAAAAAGTTTTCTTAGGAATTTCTCAAAAAATATATAATTAGGTTTCCTACAAATACTCATTTTCTTGTTTATTCTAATATAGTCTAATTACAATTCTAATTTTCCTAATTTGTTCTCAACAAATTTTCTTTTTATAATATGCATAAATTCTGTTTGAGATGCATGTAATTGTCCTAAAAAGGCATCTAAATTATCGAAATTATCAAAAAAGTAGACGCTCTTCCTAATGACGATTTTAATCCTTTTATTAAATCCCTCCTTCTGAATTATGGCATAAATACCGCCGATTTTTAGATCATGTTTCAAAAATACCTCAGAGTTAGTTTTTTTCTTTGGCCAAAAACCATTTTTTAATAGATAACTTCGATACATACACATTTTATTAAAAATACCTCCACCTTGGAATATTTAGTTTAAAGGGAAAGGGAGTCCCCAGTAAAAGATAGTGATCAAAGTTATTGAAATCATCACAATAGAATAAAAACAAAGATAAGTAAGTATTAATTCTATGT
The DNA here is from genome assembly GCA_048939015.1 of Promethearchaeota archaeon. Classification (GTDB taxonomy): domain Archaea; phylum Asgardarchaeota; class Lokiarchaeia; order Sigyniarchaeales; family SOKP01; genus Loki-b32. The sequence goes on along the minus strand of JBHLPW010000029.1, from coordinate 5,506 downwards.
TGATGAATAATTTCAATAGGCACCGAAGTGCTATAGACCAGGAGATCCCTTCCTTTCCTCACTAATTTTAACCAAATTTTACTTAATTTCATTTCATCACCTTTAACTTCTCTAATGAATTTCGGTTATTCTGATGTTGTTTAATATGCCTTTTAAGATAGGTCTGTTGAAGCATAATACTGCAATATGAGCATTTTTTTAGCTTGGTCCTTCTTATTGAGATAATATTCACTTAAAACCTCCAAATCTTACTAAGAATCTTATGATGGTATTCCTGAGCAATTAATTCTCTTGCCATCTGAATTTCAGCATACTTGAATTCCATAGAGCATAATATATCTTCCCATTCAATTTCAGTAAAATCTTTATTTTTTATTCCATGTTCTTCATAGAGCCGCTCAAAAATGGCATCTTGAACATCTGAGAGAAGTATATATTTAGGATATTTAATATAATACTTCCCCTCTACCTTTTCCTTCCTTACAATTTTATATATAGAACTCGAAAGCTGAAATTTGATAAAGCGAAGGTTATATCTTTCTGTATAAAGATCCTTTTTATTATATGGTTTTAATATCCAGATCCAGATATGTTTACCTCCTAATGACTCTCGTAATGAAGAGGCTTCTTCTGCAATTCTTATATTAAATTGGTTTTTTAAATCGCAGATACTATCATCTTCATCCTCACCTGTTTTTTTCGCAATCTTTTCCAAGGCTATTAAAATATCACTAAATTTTTTCATAATTATTCTACACCTTCACTTCTTTCAAACCCTATTCAATATTATTTCTTCAATTCTCATTCCTTTTTTTTATATTCCAAGATAGTCTCTCTAAAATAATCAGGATAAGCGTAATCAAACGCTAAAATTATTATTGTTTCACAAGTAGATATGTTCCTAAAAATACTGTTATATATCGCCCCTATGAAGTATAAATATTCACGGTATTTACTATTATCTTCTATCTCTTTATAAAGTTCGTTTAATTTGAAAGATATTGAGTGATTTATCCTTTTTTCTTTGCTTTTCCTAAGAATTTTTTTAATTTTATCTTTTAAATCTTTCATTTTCTTATTACCTGCTTTTTAGATTTAGGTTTAGGAATAATAAGTGCAAAGAGAAGAAATAATGCAATACTCCTATGAATGAAAACTGAAGATTGTGGGTGATCTCTGCTTTCCTTACATATATTATTTTAAATAGTATATTCATCATATCAGGTATATTTTCTCCTATATTCGAGAATTGATTCATTTAAGCTCAAGCGTTAAATCTTTTAATTGATTTATCCTTCCAGATAAACTATTTAATTCTTCAAGGAACTCATATTCCTCTCTCTCTATATTTTCAAGGATCGCATTGAATTCATATTGAATGGCCTCTTCTATGAATTTTTGAGGCTTTACTTTTCTTAAGATTTTGCAAACCTTTAATATCATGTAATTGATTTCCTTTTGAATCCTGATCGTAATTTTTTGATTGCTATTCTCATTGTGTTTTCCATTTGCATCTTTAATTTTATTCTCTAATAAAACCGAAAAATTATAGTATCGTACTACCGGATAATAATTCTTTGTGTTAAGTCCTGAAGGTATTTCCTTTAGATACATATCAAGTAAATCATCGATAAATTCATACTGAGTTAAGTCAAGGATTTCACAGAATTTTTCAAAATGGGCAAATAATTGAGGAGTTAAATTTATAGTATATTCAATTTCAAATTTTTCATTGTTAGGATATTCCTTTTCTTCAACCGGGCTCTGGAAGTTATTTCGGGGCATCATTCCGTTCACATTTTTTGCAAGATATTAAATAGATTTTTATTGAATCTTTTATGTATAATAATAGATTTTTTTATATATAAATATATTATTATGAATTTTATTCTATGTAATATCTATATTATATGATCATAGTATTATTAATAGCTATGAAATAAGAAATAATATGATCTTTCTATGAATATATTTGAAAATTATAGAGTAATTTATTATTAATTTAATATAAAACTTTATAATACTGTATAAAGAAAATTTAAATCAAAACAATTAATAAATAAAGTAAGTTAATTATGAATTATCATCAATTGTGAGAAAATATGCCAGTAAAGGATACAGTAACATTAAAAACTCGTGGTGAATCTTCAATCGGTTTTACAATCAGTAAAAATGTTAGGAAACAGTTAAAATTAAAATTCGGTGATATCGTTCAAATTAAAATTTATCACATAATTAAAGGGAAAAATGAAGGAGAATTAGAAAATATAAATTTCCCTGCTCAAATAATAAAAGTAAGTACAACAACAATGGGAGTTACTGTAAAAAAAGATATAATTTCACAATTTGAATTAGAAGCTGATGATATAATTGGTGTTGAAATTAATATAGAAAAATAGATATTGTGAAGTTGAGACACAAAGAATTATCAATTCAAGTCATCAGAATCTAAAAAAAAACTGTATTTTTTTAAAAAAGTTATTAATCTATATTTTAGAGACCAGATTTTCTAAAATTAAATTAAAAATTTTAATCCATTAATAGAATTTACTTGGAAAAGTATAATACTTCACTATTTCAAGAAAATTATATAAAATCATAAATAAAAAATAAAGATAAAGTTAGTCAAAAAATTCATAATCTGCTGCTTATTGAATAAAAGAAATCGAAATAATAAGAGAATTCAAAAGATAGTATCATTATTTTTTTTATTGATACATAAATTTTATTTAAGTAGAATTTCCTGGATCCAAATCCAAGAATAATTCACACGACATTTCTGATTTAAGCTAATCTAGTTGGATTCATTGAGATAATTGAATAAGAATTCTAGATCTGGTAAATCAAAAGGTTTTAGGATATAGCCATTTGCCATTGTTTCTTTCATTTTACTTTCAACTTTAAAACTGGGTACAGCTGTTATATAAAAAACAGGAATTTTTTTTAGATTCTCATTTGATTTTATATCTTTACAAATGTTATATCCACTGATATCAGGTAAAATTATATCTAATAATATTAATTTTGGAGTATTCATATTTAATTCTTCAATTCCTTTCACCCCTGTAAGTACTCCTTTAAAGGAATAACCTTTGCTTTCAAAATAATTTTTTAATAATTCTACTGTGGATAAACTATCTTCAATGAGTAAAATATCATACTGGGTTAACTTGATTTCATCTTCTGATTTTGGTATGAATCGATTTTCTAATTCTTTAATTTCATGTAAAACATTATTTAGTATTGATTTTGTTTCTTCATTAAAATTGTTAATATATTTTTCAAGTAATAGTTGTGAAAATCCTTTTATTGTAGTTAGTTTTTCTTTTAGTAAATGAACCATATCAGAGGTATCTTCAATATCTAAGCTATTAAATATCCTACCTCCAAACTTCAATTTTTCATCGATAAAATAATTAACACTTTCTCTTATTAGTCCAGAAAATGAAGAGTAATTCTGTGTTTTCATAAATTCTTCCCATTTTTTCTCAGTCTCGCTTGAAACATAGACAGAAATTCTCTTTTTATCAGCATAATAGTCTTTTTCACCTTCTTTCCATCGAAGAAACCCCTTAGTTATTTTTCCTTGCCATATCGCTTGCTTTCCGGTTGTTTCCTCATATATAACCATTTCCTTAGTTTTTTTTTCATTATTCGGAATATATTCTCACCTAATTTAAGTTATTTTCATGTTAATTTAAAAATTTATTTCATTATTCAAATTAATCTGAAATTTCACCATATATTCGATTTAGCAAAAAATCCTTAAAATTTAGCATAATTATCTCCCTAAAACATAAAAATATTATTTATTCTTTAAAAAACTATCAAGTCCACGCAACTTATTTAATTACATTTAAATCAAATATCATGTTCAGTAATTAAACCTCTCTTTACAAATATTTCTTTTAATTCTGTAATAATCTCTGTCCTTTTTGGAAGTGATTTATCATTGATGGTTGATGATGTTTGAGGTGGTGGGGGTGGTTTAAGTAAATTTATATTAATTTTTTTTTCTTTAAGCAGAGTAGGTGCTGATGGTGGTACACTAGATTTTTGAGGTAATTGTGAGTTTGACTTTAATGATGTTTTCACTTCTTTTAATTTCTTACTTGTGAGTTTTTTATATTTTCTCGAATCCTTCTCAATAAATTGTTTGGATTGATGGGTTAATAATGGTTTTGGTGGTCCTAAACCCTTCTTAGGTCTGTTTTTCTTTTGAAATTCATCAACTTTGACCCTTTTTTTCTTCCTTTTCCTTTTTTCATTTAAATCTGAACTAGGTGAGATGTGACCTGGTTGTACTTTCTTGAAAGGAACTGAAAAAAGAGATTGGGTCACATTTGAAGGATTAAAATGATATAAAATACGTTTAATTTCAGAGAGTTCAGACACAAACTTATCCATTAGTTTCAGATTGATATCTAAAATTTTTTGGAATTTTTCATCAATTTCAGGTAATATAATCTCTTCATTCGTTTTATCTTTTTTTTTTGAAAAAATATCTTTAATACTTTTTACTATTTCTGGTTCTTTTGAATAATAATTATAAATACTAGTCGGAATCAATTCAAAATTCCAAGAATTAATAGATTTTTTAAAGATCTCTGAAATTTTATCTGAAAGATATTCAAGTTTAATTTGAAAGTCTGGATCATTTCTAATATCAAAATCTACCTTATTTATAAGAATTACTATAAACGGATTTTCTTTTAGAAATTCTAGAATCTCTATTATACCTTCTAGGTATTTTAAAGCATCTAAATATCTAACATCATCTTGAGAATCGATTACAAAGATTAAAATATCTATTTGAATAAAAAATCTTTCTGGAGATGCTAGATATTCATCAATATGATCTTTCTGACCTCCAAGATCCCAAAGAACCAAATCTAACTTATTAGATTGATATTCTTCTATTTTTGCTCCAATAGTTGGTTCCAAATTAACTAAGTCATTATAATTATAATCATTCATTAATCTATTTAGAAGGGAGGTTTTCCCAGCAAAATCAAGACCTGAAACGACAACTTTTAATTTTGGTTTTTTCAAATATGAATTTCTTTTATTCCAAGCATTTGTAATTAAGGTTGATGCTATTAAAGCATTGTTTAATATAGATTTTTCTATGTTAAATTTCTCAACTAGATTTTCAAATCCTAAACTTTTAAATTTCTCTAAGTCACGAAAAGTAAATACATCTAGTTTTCTAAATTTCTCAATTTCTTCCTCTTTAATACCCCGCAATTTCCCTAATTCTAAATCCAAAAGAGTTTTTAAGTTAGAAGGATAATAATTTAAATTGAGAAAACGATCACAGAAGTACTTTATAATTGTTTTTGCTGATTCAGACATATTTTACTAATAATTATTTAGTTTTATAAATTTTTACTAATGTATTATAATTTTACACTAAATGATAATATTATAGTGATATAATCACATTAATAAATGCGACTAGTTACTATATTAATATTGAAGGGTTAAAAATAGTATATTAAAATTT
>JBHLPW010000125.1:0-3435 GCA_048939015.1 Promethearchaeota archaeon | reverse complement strand
AACTAGATTTGAAACAAGTAAGATTGTTGCTATGGGAAAAATGGTCTGTTCCGAATGGGCTTGTGCTGCGATTAATGATGTAATGCAATGGCAAGGTGCATTTGGATATTCGAGAGAATGTTCTGATCAAGCCGCATGGCGAGCTGTCAGATCATTTTCACTCGCAGAGGGCAGCTCCGAAGTAATGAAGATGATTGTATCAAGAGAACTCTTGGGTAAGAAACAATATTAAATAAATTAAATAGAAATTTTATTTTTCTTTATTTTTTTTCATTCTTAAATTTTAAAAAAAAATTAGTTATTGAGCCTCTAATACAACTTTCTCAGTTAAAAATTCACTTATCAAATTTGTTACTTTTTCAGTGTCTGGTTGGAAAAGAAAATGAGCTGTATTCTCTAAGATCACTTTTTTTGCATTAGGAATCCCTTTCGCTAGAATTTCAGCATTTCCGGGAGGTACTAGTATATCTTCTTTCCCGTTGAGAATTAAGGTAGGAATATTAATTTTTTTAAGCCTTCTAGCAGCATTAAAACCCATAGCTTGTAATTGACGTCTATATAATCTAAGGTTAAACGGTATTCTTGACATTCGCTGTTTATATGATTCTATAAAATCAGGATTACTTTCAATGAAACCCTTAGTAAATAATAATGGTATAAAGGAATTGACAAATTCTATTGGTTCTTTTGGGGGGTTAAGAAGAAAATTCATTGCTTCATTCGAAGGTGTTATCGCTTTAGCTCCTCCACAATGAGTACAGCAAAGAACTAATCTTTCAATCCTCTCAGGATAACTAAGCGCAATTTCTTGAGCAATAAATCCACCCATTGATAACCCGAGTATATGAGCCTTTTCAATGTTTAATGCATTCATTAAACCTATGGTATCCTCAGCAAACATTTTAATGGAATAAGCCATCCTAGGTTTATCACTTCGTCCTATTCCTCTGTTATCAAAAACAATAGTTTTAAAATTTTGCGCTGTTGCATCTATTATTTCGGGAGTCCACCAATTAACGTCACAAGATAATCCCATAATCATAAATAAAGGAAATCCTTCTCCATGAGTCTCAAAATACATATTAATATCATTTACTTTTATTATAGGCATCTAAAATTCACTTCGCAGTAGACTTACATATTGATAAATTTAGGATTGTCAATATCTTCTTAAGAACTTATATTATTTAATTTTAGGGGATTTGGAATTTCATATTGAAAGAGAGTTAAGGGATATCAATTAACTTTTTTTTTGATTCTTAATATCCTTATTTAACTTTAAAGAAATAGTTAAGAGACCATGAGATTTATTGTATGTGTAAAACAAGTACCAGATACAACTGAGGTTAAAATAGACCCTGAAACGAATACTTTGATAAGAGAAGGAGTCCCTAGCATTCTAAATCCATTTGATCAGTTTGCACTTGAAGAAGCAATTAAAATTAGACAAGATGGTGATGAAATAATTGTCATATCAATGGGACCTCCTCAAGCGAAAAAAGCTTTGTTAAAGTGTTTAGCTTTAGGAGCAGATAAAGCAATCTTGTTAAGTGATAGGGCGTTCGCTGGTGCTGATACATGGGCAACATCATATACATTGACTCAGTGCATCAAGAAGATCGGTGATTTTAATATTATTTTTTGTGGATTACAAGCTATTGACGGAGATACTGCTCAGGTAGGTCCTGAAATTGCTGCTCAATTGGGCATTCCTCAGATAACATATGTTGAAAGTGTGGAAAAACTAGAAGGTAAAAAGTTAACAGCAAAAGTTCAAACGGATGATGGATATAAAATTGTAGAAGTGAGAATTCCGGTACTTATAACAGGAATAACGCCTTCTTCATTTGAACCAACAAATCCTCCTATGATGAGCATAATGAAAGCAAACAAAAAACCTTTTGAAACGTGGGATGCAGAAGCACTTGGAGGCAATAAGGATGATTATGGATTGAATGGATCTTTAACTGAAGTTATTAAAGTCTATTCCCCCCCAGCAAGAGAACAAGGTGTCCTAATTGAAGAGGAAACTCCTGAAACAGCGGTTCAAAAATTAATTGAATTATTATCAAAAGATAAGGTGATTTAATCTGATAAATGTAAATAAAGAAAAGTGTACTGGTTGTGGACTCTGTGAAAAGGGATGTCCATTTGGAGCAATAACTATTGTTGATAAAATTGCAGTTATAGGAGATGAATGTACTCTGTGCGGAGCTTGCGTCGATCAATGCAATGTGGGAGCAATTACAATTCAAAGGAAAAAAATTGAAGATGTTGACTTATCAAAATTTCAAGATGTGTGGATTGTTGCTGAGATAAAGGATAACAAAATAAGAAATGTATCTTTTGAACTGCTAGGAAAAGCGAAAGAGTTAGCAAATGAACTAAACCAAAAAACTTGTGTTTTACTAATAGGGAGTAATGTAAAAAGATTTTCAGAGGATTTTGTAAAAAGAGGTGCTGACAGGATCTATGTTGCTGAACATGAAGCTCTTACGAATTATTATACGGGAACATATTCAGCAGTAATTACTGGAATAATATCAAAATATAATCCTAATATAGTATTATATCCTGCAACAATCAATGGAAGGGATCTCGCACCAAGAGTAGCCGCAAACCTTCGATTAGGACTTACTGCTGATTGTACTGGATTATCTATACACGATGGATTGTTATTACAAACGAGACCTGCATTTGGTGGCAATATCATGGCAGATATTATATGTCCTACTACACGTCCTCAAATGGCAACCGTTAGACCTAATGTTATGGAACAAGCATCAATTCAAGATAATGGTGATGCAGAAATTATTGAGGTTCCTGTGAAAGTAGATCTTCAAGGATTAAAAGTAAAAACAAAAGAAGTTATCAGTGGAACTGCTGGTGAATGTGGTATTCCTGTATGTGAAGCAGATACAATAGTCTCTGGTGGAAGAGGAGTTGGAAGTAAAGAGAATTTTAAATTAATTGAAGATCTTGCTAACGTCTTAAATGCAGCTGTTGGAGCAAGTAGAGCTGCGGTAGATTTAGGGTGGATTCCAAAATCGCAACAGGTTGGCCAAAGTGGAAATACAGTTTCTCCGAAAATTTATATTGCATGTGGAATCTCGGGTACAATCCAACATTTAGTTGGAATGAAAAGTAGTGATATCATAATAGCTATTAATAAAGATCCTGAAGCAGCTATCTTCCAATTTGCTAACTATGGTATTGTTGGAGATCTATGCGAAATTTTGCCTTTATTGACTAAAGCTTTAGAGAAAAAGTTAAGTGAAGATTAAATTTTATTAAAACAGTCTTTTCTAATATCTTTTGTACATTTGTCTTTATTAAGTCTTTAAAAGCCAAGATTGATATAGTCGAAAATCTACTTATTTATTTTTGCAAAAATGAATATATAATTCATTCCAAACTATAGATTAATTTAAATAA
>JBHLPW010000091.1:0-14943 GCA_048939015.1 Promethearchaeota archaeon | reverse complement strand
ACGTTGATAACTGATCTAATGTATGGTATTTTAGATCCACGAATTAGATATTAAAATTCAATACATAACAAAAAAATAGAGATGTGAAAAAATATGGAACAGAAATATTTAATTGAAATTGAAGAAGAAGAGATTGAAGAAGAGAGTGTTCTACTAACGGTTTTAAAATGGTTGGTAAAAAACCTTAAATTTATAGCCGTTCCTACGTCAACCTATGAAGAATTGATGTTAAAAGAACAAGAGTATGAAAAAACTAAAAGTCAGCGGAGATTCATACGAAAACTAAAGTCCGTATTAACACTATTTGGGTTGGTTATTATACTAGGTTTAATTACAATTGCGGTATTCCCCCATTGGATTGCTCCTTATACGTTTGAGGAAGCAATGGGTTTGTATACTAACCCATTTGCAGCCCCTTCCCCTGCACATATAATGGGAACTACTCAATTAGGACGCGATGTGTACACAAGATTGCTATTTGGTGCACGATCCTCTTTGACCGTATCTTTGCCGGCTATTAGTCTAAGTGTTATTGGAGGTGTATTTTTCGGAGTAATTGCCGCCTACTATGGAGGTTGGGTTGATTCAGTAATCATGAGAATCGCAGATGTCTTTCTTGCGTTTCCAGGACTAATCCTTGCTTTAGTGTTTGTGGGGGTATTTGGAAGAGAGATTGAGATTATAATGATGATATACGGATTTCTGGGAATTCCATTTTATTCGAGATTAATTAGAGGCAATGTGTTACAAGCAAAAGAATTGCCCTACGTACAAGCGGCAAAAGTTGCAGGATCAGGAAATTTAAGGATAATGTTCAGGCATATCCTCCCTAATGTGATCCAACCTGTTATTATTAATGTTACGTTTGCGATTGGAGGCTTTATATTAGGACTCGCAGGTCTCGCATTTCTCGGTTTTAGTGATCCAACATTTATAGAATGGGGTATGGATATTAATAACGCGAGAGATATGTTATATTCATCACCATGGGCCTCAATCTATCCAGGGTTAATGATCGTGATCACTGTATTAGGATTCATGTTAGTAGGAGATGGATTGAGAGATGCTCTCGACCCAAGATTGAAAAATTTATAAATTCTTTTTATTTTATTTTTAACCAAAAAAACATAATTAGAATGAAGTTTATATTTTGCTAAGCATAAATATGTTAGTTTGATAAGAATTTAATATTAAGCTTTTTTAATAAATCCCTTTTCTTCTAATAATTCGATAAGATTAAAAACATTATGTGGGAAGAATAAATGCTGGAATTCTAAAGTTAAAATAGCACAAATCTCAATAAGACTAAAATGTAATCCTATGAAATTTATTAATTCTTGAGTATCTCCTCCCCATACATCAGGTGGTTCTGGAACTTTGAACTTCTTATATTCGTTTGATAAGAGGATTGGTATATAATATTTCAAATTCCTACGCCCAACAAAATTCAAAGTCCATCTCTGATTGAGATGTTCTGATTTTTCAATGAGATTAATATCGATTGATTTATGTTTACATAATTTATTCCAATAGGATTGAAGATTAAGACTTAATTCTTCTAATTCTCCATCTTTTTCAAATAGTAATTCTTCAAGCAATGGTGATAAAGTATCAAATCGTTTTATTGAATCCAATAAAGATCTCTCATAAGTAGTAAATTTTTCTATTAATGAATTTCCCAATAAAACAATTTCATCATTTGATATCAAACCACTTGTGGTTTCTTGATTCAATTTGTTATTTAGAGCAACGATTAATTCTTTTGCTTTTCCAAGACGCTTATAATAATTATTTTCTATAATTGGCCAAATATTTATTAAGCTTTTTTTGTTTAATAGCGCAAAAATATAAGTAGTACACAAAGCAATAGAAATTACACGCTTTAGTTCTGTAGAATCACATTTATCTATTGTATCAAGGGAACTATGCCAAAATGGATCTTCATGTCCGATCATAATACCTGGAATACCAATAGGTTGTGCAACGAATACTCCATGATCACTCCCACCTGAATAGGGAACTACCCTGTATCGCATTTGCATTTGAGTACCATTTATAGCTACTCCCTTTGGGTGATCTGCTATTATTTTTGCAAAATATTGAATAATATCATTTAGGATGGAGGGTCTTGAATAAGGTCCGAGACAAATATTACAAGGATTTCCCACAGTTAAAGGGTGTTCCCCTATCATATCTAAATTAATATTAAAAAGTGAATTCTTAACAATTTGTTCGTGTTCTTTAACCCATGGAAATGTTCCATGGAACTCTGGAACCCAAAGAAATCTAATTGTACGTCTAGGAGGCTGCAATATATTGTTGTTTATTAACGCTGTAAGTGTACGTGCCAATTCTAACAAACCTGCAGAGCCGCTTGCATTATCATTTACACCCGCAGCAGGGTGACATATATGTGCTGTGAGAATTATCTCTTCATCAGGTTTTTCTGTTCCTTTAATAGTAGCTGAAATGACTTCTAATTTCCCATCATAGACTTTGGCATCAATTTTAGCATGTAGTATAACAGGTACATTATTTAATAACTCCTTTAAGTATAAAGCTTGTTCAAAAGGAATACTAAATCCAAAAGTAGTTTTTTCTAAATCTTCAGCTATTGCAGGAAATCTATTATATACTGTCATACCCTTAAAACCAGCAGCTCTTTTAGAATCGGGGTAAACTATGACACCTAAAGCACCTTTTTCAGCATATAATGTAGGAATAATAATTCTTGGAGCTTCCATTAAAACAATTTTATCTTTGACGTTTAATCCTTCAAAGTCTGCTTCAGAAACACCTTTACCAACATCAATTAATTCAGCATTAATGTCACAACCTTTTGATCGACCCACAATACACATTGGTATATTTTGAAAGCGACATACAATTTCTTTTTTTGGTTCTATTATGCTTAATTCACCAGAAGTAATTTCCCAACTTTGAGTAGTTATCCATTCCCATGTTTTAGATTTTCCATCGGCGGGATATTTGTGGAGCTTTATTTCATCCAATCCATATGATTTCAATTCTTTAATTACTTTTTCTACGATATTATGAAAATCTTGAGAGCCTACTACGCGATTATATTGAGAAATCTTCGATACCCAATCAAAAGCCTGTTTTCCACTAACCTCATTAAGAACTTCATCAATAAATTCTAAGAGATCTTTCATATATACGCAACTTTGATAAATATTGTATTAATTAGTTAATTTGATATTAAAACCTATTAGCATATAAGAATTGTTATTCTTTTAACAAAATTAGGGTAGAAATTTTCAATTACTTTTTTTGTTGCTATTCGCAACTATTGCCTCAACAATACGTGGGATGACTTCACGAGGAAAGCTATGGCTCATTCCATCAACAAGCAATAATTCTGCTCCAGGTATAGTAGCCGTTATTTCTTTACCCGCCTCGATAGCATTAAATGGGTCTTCTGTTCCATGAATTACAAGAGTTGGAGCTTTTATTGCTGAGATATAAGGTTGAATATTGCCAGGTACAGCCATCGCTGTCATTTGACGTGCTATTCCTTCAGGATAATAACATCTATCATATTCTTTCGCTCTATATTCTCTATGATATTCTTCATCGTATTCAAAATTACCATAAAGAAGGCTATCGCGTTTGACCAGTTCTTCTATATATGCTTCGCGTTCAGATGGAACGGGTGCAAAAAATTGAGCCATGATCTCTGGTTTTGCGGGCGGTAATGTAGGATTCCCAGTTGTGCTTATAATTATTGTAAGAGTCTGTACTCGAGAAGGATGTCGGTAACTTATAATTTGAGCAATAATTCCACCCATGGAAGCACCGCAAATGTGTGCCTTTTCTATGTTTAGAGCGTCTAAGACTGCAATAGCATCATCAGCCATGTCCTCTAAAGTATATGGAAGTTTGGGCATTTCTCCACGAGTATATGCAGCAGCAATCTCCGTCATGTCGGGTATACCCGCTTCTTCAAATTTTGTCGACAGACCTACATCTCGATTGTCAAATCTAATGACAAAAAAGCCATTTTCGGCAAATTTATCACATAACTCATCCGACCAAGCTAACAACTGACCACCCAACCCTGCTATCAATAATAATGGTTTTGAAGCAGGATCTCCAATTGTTTCATACTCAATTTCTATATTATTTACACTTGCTTTCGGCATAATACATATTCCTTAATTTTATTGATCATCATTTTAGATATTTGATATTTAGCCTAATTTTAAATTTATAATTTTTGTCATTTTCTCTAAAAAGAATGATTTACTTTTGTAAAGGATTGTCACATATTTACAATTTTGCTAAGCTTCCCTAATCAATTAAACCATTTTTTTAGGATCTAATAGATCATCGAGATTTTTAATTTTTAGATCCATTTCTTTTATAACATCTTTGATACTCTTTCCTTCTTTATACGCTCGTTGTGCTATCTCAGAGCAATTATCGTATCCAATAATAGGAGTTAGATTTGTAACAAGCATTAGCATCTGTTCTAATTGTTTGTTTATATGTTCATTGTTTGCTTCCAAATTTATTAAACAATTATCTATAAAAGAATTGATCCCTCCAATTAATATCTCGATTGATTCAAGTAAGTTCACAATCATGATTGGTTTACATACATTCAAATCCAAAATGCTGCCATATGCTTCTCCAAATGTTACTACAGAATCATTCCCAATAACTTGAAGGCATACTTGTATTAATGCTTCTGATTGAGTTGGATTTATTTTGCCGGGCATTATTGAAGAACCAGGTTCGTTCTCCGGTAACCTTAACTCTGCCAATCCTGCGCGTGGTCCACTCCCCATCCAACGTATGTCATTAGCTATCTTTAATAACGATAAAGCTAGTAAGCGTAAATTTCCACTAGCTTTTACTATAGTGTTGTGTGAAGAAATTCCTTCTGCTTTTACTGGATTAATTTTAAAGGGTAAATTTGTAATTTTTGATAAATGAGAAACCGTAAGCTCAGCAAAATCATTATGTGCATTCAAGCCGGTTCCCAATACAGTACCACCTATGGGAAGGAAATATAATTCACTACATGTTTCTTTTAATCTTTTGATATTAGTTTCAATTTGTTTTTTATAGACCTCAAATTCTAAAGATAATGGGATCGGAACTGCGTCTTGCAGATGTGTTCTTCCTACTTTAATAATATCTTTAAATTCATTAATTTTCTTATCTAATTTTTCTTTTAATCTTTCCAATACATGTAATAATTTCTGGATCATATGTAATGCCGAAATATGCATCGTGCTAGGGATAACATCATTAGAAGATTGACTTTTATTTACATGATCATTCGGATGTACTGGACTTTTCTTACCCATTGGATGCCCTAATATTTCATTTGCGCGATTTGCTAATACTTCATTCATATTCATGTTTGTTTGAGTTCCAGAACCCGTTTGAAATATATCTATAGGAAACTGATCAAGATGTTTATCTTTTTCAATAATTTCATTAACAGCTTGAAGAAGGGCATTAGCATTCTGTTTTTCAATTAATTCTAAATCTAGATTTGTAAGGAGACAAGCTTTTTTTATCTGGGCTAATGATTTAATAAATATTTGAGGGAACGTTTTTCCACTTATTTGAAAGTTTTTAATTGCTCTTTGAGTATTAATACCCCAGTAAACATTACTAGGAACTTCCATCTCCCCTAAAACATCTTTTTCAATTCTAAAACTCAATTTATTCACTGTTCAATATAATTTTAATACTTAAATTAGAAAGAATATATAAAAAAAGTTAATGCTATTTTTTATAAAAATTTAGATAAAAGTGAATTCATAAAAGAAAATAATAAGGTTCTTTTCTGTATTATTTTTTTATAGATTAAAAGTAGGTTAAAATTTGAAATAAGGTGATTTTGTGAATAATCAGAAGATAGATTTATTAAATGATAATCAAATTAAAGAGATAATCAGTGAATTGAGTAAAAGAATAGAACAATATTACATTTTCCCTGAGATCGCAGAAAAAATCTCTCAATATTTATTAAATAAATTAGAACAAGATTCTTACTATGGAATAGAAGATCCAATTAATTTTGAAAGAGTAGTGTCAAATGATTTGGTGGAAGTTTCCAATGATAAACACTTTTACTTCGAATATGATCCATCAATGGCTCAAACTTTAGTTGAAGAAATAAAGAATAATACTAATGATTTTGAAGATTATTATGTAGAGATTAAGAATAATCTTAAATCAGAGCAATATAGGAATTTCCATCTTACTAAAGTTGAAAGATTACCAGGAAATATTGGCTATATTAAATTAAATGATTTTCCTCCAGCAGAATTTGCAGGAGACCAAATAATTGGTGCTTTTCAACTTTTAGCAAATAGTTATGCTTTTATTTTCGACATAAGAAACAATGGAGGGGGATATCCATCTTTAGTATCTCTGATAATTAGTCATTTAATTGAACCAAGCTCTCAATTGCTCACAAGTACTTATAATCGTAAATCAAATAGAATCTTTCAAAACTGGACAGTTCCTTATATTCCAATAAGACGCTTTCCAAATAGACCTGTCTATATTTTAACAAGTCGAAGAACAGCATCAGCAGCAGAGGAATTTGTATATGTTTTAAAAGTCATGGGGAGAGCAACAATAGTAGGCGAAACTACGCGTGGAGCAGCAAATCCTGTTGAAATGATTCCGATATTAAATAAATTCGTTTTTTGGCTTCCGACTGGAACCCCTACAAATCCAATCTCAAAGGATAATTGGGAGAGTAAAGGAGTGTCTCCAGATTACGAAATAGCCCAAGAGAAGGCGTTAGAAAAAGCTCACATGCTGGCTTTCGATACTATTTCGCAAAATATCAAAGAGGAAGAAATTCAGAGGATGATACAATTTGAATATGAGTATTGTAAAGTAATGTACAATCCAATCGAAGTTGACTTGAAAATTATAAAAGAATACGAAGGACAATTTGAACAATACAAAATTGTTATTATAGACAATATAGCATACTTAGAAAGAGCTAATTTAAGGCATCCAATAATTACAAGAGATAATAAAACCTTTTTTATAAATGAAACCGTAAAATTTTGGCTTCAAGAGGAAAATAATGAGAAAGTAATAATAATTGGAAGAAGAGACTTTCCAACTCATTTAAAATTAATTAAGGTAAATAACAAGAAAAACCAAAATTAAAAATAACTTTTTCAAAGTATAACTATGTAGAAAAAATTTAACTTTCATTTATTATTCCAATTTTTATATTCTAAGCAAAAATTAAAAAGTTTGAACTTAAATATTCTTTCTTTATCATATGATTTATTCTGATAATGACTGGAAAGACGTTAAACCTCATACCCCTCCTGGATGCGATAGAGAACAATATAATGTGGTATTCGATCACCATTCACATACTATATTTAGTGATGGAGTACTTACGATTAAACAAAATGTCGAATGGCATATTGCAATGGGCTATAATGCCATAGCAATAACGGATCATAATAACATGCGCCATTTAGAAAAAATTGATGAAGTAAGAAAGGAATACGCAAAAAAAGACATCATTATTTTAAGTGGAATTGAATGGACTACTAATAGAATTCATTTAAATTTTCTAGGTATACCGAATTGGGAAACTAAAATCTTGTATAGGGTTAAGGACGATGATATTATTAGTGCAATTAACTTTGCCCATGATAAAGGAGGTATTGTCGTTTGTAATCATATTCCATGGAGTTTATACGAATTTAATATGAAAACTCATCCAACTCGTGAAGTATTGTTAGATTGGGGGATAGACTATATTGAAATTGTTAATGATGATTGCCTACCTGAAAATGTCTATGATCAAGAATCGTATGATTTTTGTTTAAAACATGAAGGAAAGATTGGAATGATTACTGGAACAGATATGCATAGTCCAGATGGTTTATCAAGTGGAGGAGTACATGGATGGACCTATTTGAATCTCGAGGAATATACTGAAGAAGCACTAATGGAAGAATTAAGAAAAAAATATACTCATATACTTTATTCCAAAACTCCTTATTTGGATCCAGGGATTCATAGATGAGAATTATATATCTTTCTTTTTCTTATTATCAAAATACCTAACTGGAAACCATAAAAGCACCATAAAACCCCCAAAATGCACGATCTCAGGGGCGATAGGATGTATAAAATCCGCAAGAGAGCCTCCAACTACACCTGTTGGTATCAATGCGCCATCTGTTATTAATTTTACTGTCCCAAACGATTCTACCTTTCCACTTTTAGTTAAGTTAGTGAAATACATTGATTCTACAGGAATAATTAGAGTAATATATAAAGCAAAAAAGATAACTGAAAAAACATATCCTGGAATGAAAATTGAAGTAAATCCACTAGACCATGTAAAGAATACAATAAGGGAACTAATTGAACTAAATATGCAACTTATTAGACTTATTATTAATGCTTTTCTCTTTCCAATTTTATCGATGATACGTCCAGCTGGAATTTGAAAGATCATTCGGAAAATGTTAACCACAATAAAAAATAATGCTAATGTTTGTTGAGAGACACCATACGTATCAACAAACCAAGCATTCCAAATAGTAATCGTTATACCATAGAAAAACCAATTAAGAGTAAAGAAAATTACAATTTTCCTAATTTTTGGATTTTGAAACAATTCAACTATTTTATTCTGTTTAATAGGGGTCATAGAATTTCTTTCCTTTATAAAATCAGTTTTTATTGGACTTAAAGCAAAAAAAACTACTAACCATAGAAACAGGTTCATTACAATAAATAACCAGATGTAGAAGTGATAACCTGAGCCAATATTGAACAGCACTAACATAAAACCAATAATACTTGCACCAGAACCTGCGAAAAATCTAAAACTGAAATTAGAGCCTTTTTTCGAATCTTCAGTGTTTTCGGAGATAATCATTAGAGAACTCATAGTATGAATGACTCCACCAGCATAGATTAAAATAACCGCTAACCCTGCCAATATAACATTCATTGCCACTATAAGTAAAATACATCCAAAAATGATAATTGGACTAGCAAGTAACCATAGTTTTTTCCTACCAAAACGATCCATTAGCTTCCCAATCAATGGCATTGATATTACTTGAACTACGCTCACGATAGTCATAATTACCCCAACAGAGAATAATAAACCGGTGATCTCCAATAATAGGGGTTGTAATATTACGAAAAATCCACCCTCTCCAAATCCATACATTAGAGATGTAGTAAAACATGCATACAAATTCCTCTTTCTTACTTTTGTGAGGTTTTTCATGGTAATATCTAACAATATTATTTTAATAATAACCTATTTTTTCTGTTAGTGATTTAGCAGCACTTATATTGCGTATTGCTAAATCTAACGGTTCCCAGGGAGCTTCACATCCCAATGCATACATATAAAACCCTCCAGGCTTTCCTGCATCAATGGTTTTAGTTATTTCCTCAATAACTCTTGAAATGGAATATTTTGGACTTCCTAGAATTTGAGTATTTGTATTTCCTCTGATGCAATTGTTTTTACCAATTTTTTCTTTTGCTAATTTAAGGTTAACTTGATAATCTAAATCTAAAATCGCAGCTTTAGTGCTTGATACAAGTTTTAACATATCTCTCCCTTCCTTGTCTACTACAGAGTTATCACCACAAATATGATATAAAACTGGAGCATCCCTCTGAATATAATCAAAAAGCTCTTTTGTAGCATCTAAACAGCATTTCTCATATCTCATCGGACCAATTTGAGATATAGCCGAATCACCAGCTCCAATTATATCAGCTCCAGCTTCAATCTGTAATCTAGCGAATTCTTTTTGGATTGGGAGGACTCTACTAATCAACTTTTTTAGTCTCTCTACCCAATCTGAGTTTTTACATAGTAGAAGAACATTGACTAGATCGAATAAGCAACAGATTTCAGCAAAGGGTGCTTCAATCCAACCTACGATACATTGATTTCCGCCCACCTTTTCAGAGAATTTTTTAACAGCATTAACTCTATTCATAATTCTTGAATTTTCAAGCAGAGAAGGGGTTTCTATAGACTCAAACTCTTCAATTGAAAGATGTGTTTTCGCTACAGGGGTATGACTTTCCCAATCAATAGCAACACCCCATGCATTCGCTTCCCTATAGGCATCAGTAGACACATTCACGTGATCAATACCAAAAAAGTCAGCACATTTGATCTGTGAATCAACTAGAACATCTGGTTTTTGGCAATAATCATGGTTGTAATCTACATTTGCTAATGATGCTGCCATATGCATAATAAATGGATTAAATGGAATTTTTTCAGGTATTCCTTTAATTGCTGAAAGAGTTAATTCTAATGAGTTCATTCTTTCTTTTTTTTCTTCTGATAGTTTCTAAAATTTCTTTTTTAGTCAAAAATCTTTTATTTTTGCTATAATCCTAGTTCTTTTAATTTTTGTATTATCTCTTGTTTCTTAGTATCTTTTAAATCATACCATTTATAAAAGATAAGAGTACCAATTAGGCAAAATAAGAATGGAAAAACACCTTGAATCAATCTAAGACCTAGTAATGCATTGATACTATGGGTAGCACTATTCGGATTATACAAAGTTGATGCATGAATTATTGCAACAATAAAACTTTGAATTAATAAGGATACACGAATAAAAACATTTCTAAAACCTACTAATGTGGCTTCATAATGTTTATTAAACTTTACAGTTATTTCATCATAACAATCAGCTAAAACAGGGGATAACATAATAGTAAACATAGCTGCTGTTACACCAGTCAGAAAATTAACTATATAAAATCCTAAGGCATTTGAAATAAAACAATATATTAATAGACTTATTCCAAATGATATTAAACCAATCGTATATAAACGAGAGTGCCCTATTTTTTTCGCTACATAAATCCAAATAGGCATTGTTATTATAGTAGCTATGAACATAAAAATTGAACCAATTGTTCTTATAGACTGTGCCTCTTGCAAAACATCATCAACAAAATTTATTGTATTCATACTCATTAATCCTAAAGCTATCATGAAAATTACATAAGTAATAACTGCTAACATAAAATTTTTTTGTTTAATTGCCATTTTCATAGTCCAAATAAATGATTTTTTTTCTGTTGTTTGGTGCCCTAAAATGAATCGTTCTTTTATTTCGATTGTTTCTCTAGAACCAGGTATTAAAATCGCTAAAGAAACGCTTAATATTAAAATACTCAAAAAAGCTGCGATAGTGAAAGTATTTCGGTGCCCAGGAATAATTATTTGCGACCATAATATAATTGTAATGAAATTAGCTATAAAAATAAATATTTGAGTAATCATTCCAGCTTTTCTTCTTGTTTCATCGCTTCGAAAGTGAGCTGCAAAAGCTCCAAATGTATGAGTTTGGAAAAGTGAATTAGAAATATCATAAATAAACACGATAATAAGATAATATAATAGAATGGGAAATATGCTTTCTACTCCAGTCACGGTTGGAGGTGTAAAGATTAAGAAGAAAAAGATAATTGTGGGAATGCCTCCAATAAGTATCCAAGGGGTGTGAAATCCTAATTTTTTTGTCCATTTGTTTGGCTTGTCAGTAAGGTATCCTACAATAGGACTACTTATCATACTAAAAACAGTAAAAATGACATTAACTACTGCCATATAAATAGGCCATAAGCTAATAATGTCTATTAAGCCAAGTTCGCTCTCATAATAATGCCAAACAAAATTATTGAAAGCAACAATCAAAAATCCGTTAAAGAAGTAACCCATAGAAAACATTATCATCTTTATTGTACTAGGATCTTCATCGAAGTGTTGATTTGATGAATTTTCAGAATTATTCAAAATATCCCTCATTTAAATTTGATTTGATAATAATTATTTCGTTTAAGTCTTTATTAACCTAATATTCTTTAAGATGAGAAGTTTCTCATTTTTTATGTTTCGGTAAAAAGATATTTTAATGTAGAAAATTACATATTATTATGGCAAATGAAATAACAACCATAGAATTAACTCCAATTCATGTTCCTTTTAAAGAGGCTGTCAGAGAGGCAATGAAACAGTCTGAGGGAGGTTTAGGGATGGCTATTGCTGCAGAAGAAGCATGGTTAGGGGGGGATTTTGTAATTTGCAAGCTTATTACGAAGGAAGGACACATTGGTATTGGTGAATCCTTTCTTTGGCTTCCAGAATCTGGTATATCTCCTTTTCAAGTTATTGATTCTATTAAAAATTGTCTTGGGAAGTATTTAATAGATGAAAGTCCTTATAATATTGAAAAAATTAACTATCGGATGGATATAAATCTAGCTAATAATGAGATGGCTAAAGGTCTCTTAGATATGGCATTATATGATCTTATTGGTAAAATTGATAATAAACCTGTGTGTGAGTTAATAGGAGGCAAAAATGTTGAAGAAATTCCTATTGCTGCATTAATTCCTCTTGGAGACCCCATTCTAATGAAAGGTATTACACGATCTTATTATAAAAGAGGATTTAAAACCTTTAGACTTAAATTGGGAAGAGGGATAAATGAGGATAAAGAGATAATTGAAAGTATTAGAAGTACTTTTGGAGATAAAATCAGATTAAGAGTAGATTATAATCAAGCCTATTCTCCTTCTATGGCTGTTAGAGCAATTAAAGAAATTGAACCCTTTGGTATTGATTATGCTGAGCAACCAGTAAGAGCAGATGATTACATAGGAATGGCTTATGTTCAAAAGAGAGTTGATACTCCTTTAATGGCACATGAAGGTTTTTTCTCAATCAAAGATTTTATAACATTGGTTGAACTAGGGGCAGTTAGAGTACTAGGGATTAACTCAGAACGACCTGGAGGGGTAACAAGAGCGTTAAAGGCATTTGAATATGCTAAATTAAGAGGTCTTGGAGTTGTTTTACATAATCAACCTTTAGGAATTGCTTCAGCTATGCATATTCATTTTCATGTTGCAAAATTTCATTATATTGATCATGCAACAGAACTTTTTGGTCAAGAAATGTTAGAAGATAACCTTATTCAAAATTCGATTGATTATAGTAACGGTATGGCAAAATTACCAGAAGGTCCTGGGTGGGGCGTAAAGTTAGATGATAAAGCTTTAGAACGATATACTACGGGAGAAACAATAATTCTTGATAAGAAATAACCAACCTATTAAAGATTAAATAAAATAAGCTCAAAATTAAATTAGTTAATTATATTTTTATTGGTGATCTTTAGAGAGATGACAAAAATAAGTGAAAGTTATACCGTTCAATATCCTCTTAAAGTCCATATATCTTATTCTCTGGGGAGCTTTTTTGATGATTTTCTTGCGACAGTATTAAGTTTTATGGTGTTTAAATTTTATGAGACTGAAGTCTTTTTACAAGTATCTTTTATAACAGCAGCTATTATCATCTATGGAATATGGAATATGTTTAACGATCCCTTAGCAGGGTATATATCCAATCGCAATATCAAATATATGAGAAAATTCGGTAAAAGATTTACGTGGTTTTTAATGACAGGAATCCCTTGTTCCATAATGTTTGTTTTAATTTTCCTTCCTCCAATGAATAATGACCTTTCGATTTTTTTCTGGTTGATAATTATATTGTGTATTTTAGATACTCTATTCTCATTCATGATTATTTCATATCAAAGTATTTATCCTGATAAATTTCGTACTCAAAAAGAAAGGACTAAGGTAAGTGGTGTTCAGATTTTACTTTCTCTTTTCGGCTTAACTCTTGGAACTCTAATGCCAACCTTTATAATAACAACTGGTTCACCTGGAACAAATGTTGAATCTTATGTAATTGTAGGAGCGATTGTTACTATAATTTGTATTATTATTTGTCTTTCAATGATATATGGTATGAGGGAAGATCGCCAAATGATTGATAGAACATTTCTTATAGATGATTTAAACAAACCTAAAGAAAATTATTTTAAAAAACTCAAATATGCTTTAAAAGAAAAGAACTATATATCTTATTTATTTGCTTATTTGGCTCAAACTACAGTAATGGTTCTGATGCTGGCATCGATTCCTTATTGGGTTCAATATGTAATGCGTCTTAAGCCATTTTATGAGATGATAATATTAATTGCATTCCTCTTAGCAAGTGTAATTTCTGCTCCATTTTGGATCTATATTGCTAGAAAATTCGGAAACAGAATTGGCTATATGTGTGGGACAGGGGGCACTGCTACATTTTTAATTATTACACTCTTCATTTGGGATTTTCCCTTAGTTATATTTGGATTTGTATTGATTGGATTTAGCATGGGAGCAACTTGGAGTTTAATTTATGCTACTTTTTCAGATGTTATTGATGAAATAGTTATAAAAACAAATAGAAGAGAAGAAGGGATTTATTTTGGATTTAGAACTTTTATTGGACGTTTATCTATTGTAATTGAAGCTTTAATATTTGGAATAATTCATCCTCTTACATCTTTCGATCCAACAGCTTCAAATCAATCTCTTCAAGCACAATGGGGGATTAATATTGGAATGTTTGCTGTACCTGCGCTTTTTTATCTTATTGGATTTCTGTTTATGTGGAGAATTTATGATTTAAAACCTTATAAGGTCTTATTAAATAAACAAAAACTTGTTGAATTGAATCTTTAATCTCGAAATAAATATAATTTTACATTAAATTAACCTATATATTTGATTAGTTGATCTTTCCGGAGATTTGAATAAAGATTTGGAAAGGAAGTATCTAATTAAAAAAAATCTAAAAATCAGGAGATAAGATTCAAAATAAGACATTTAATGTCAAGTATTAATAAGTTTAAAATCAGATTTCCCCAACTTTTTTAATTAAATTATCTGAAAAAGAAAATTCTTATTGCTAATCCTTGTTAAATTTAAATTGATTAATTTAATTGTTAAAGTTAGGGATTGTATTCCCATATTTCTTATGTAAGAAAAATTTATTAGAAATCG
>JBHLPW010000090.1:0-15227 GCA_048939015.1 Promethearchaeota archaeon | reverse complement strand
ACTCCATATTCTTCTTGAGCTCTAATAATATATTTATCAAAATCTTTTCCATAGGCTCTAATATCCATGCTAAAAATAGTAGGTTTTACTTCATGTTGATGTTCATGAGCGATTACAGCTTCTTTTGCAGTATACATGCAGCATACTGAAGAACAATAAGGCTGTCCTACTCCAGTATAGTCTCGAGATCCTATACATTGAAGAAAAGCAACTTTTTCAGGTATATCACCATCAGAAGGCCTGAGAACTTTTCCAGCATAAGGTCCTGAAGCAGATAAGATACGTTCAAATTCAATACTGGACACTACATTTTTAAATTTCCCATACCCATATTTATTAGCTGCTTGAGGTACAAATTCGTCAAAACCAGGTGCTAAAATTATAGCCCCTACATTGATATCGACAATCTCATCGTCTCGATCATATTCAACTGCTTTAGCTTTACATACTCCAGCACATACTCCACATCCTATACAATATTCCTTATTAATTGCATATACTAATGGTACTGCCTGAGGATATTTCACAGATGTGGCGTGATATTTTGCTAATCCTTCATTAAATAAATCAATTGCCTCAACTGGACAATTACGACCGCAAACTCCACAACCTGTACATATATCTGGATTAATATAAAGCGAATTTTTCTTCACTTTGACAGTAAAGTTGCCTGCTTCTCCCGAAACATCTTGAATTTCGCAATTAATACTCAAATCAATGTTCTGATGCCTACCCGTTTCTACTAACTTAGGGCTGACTATACACATCGCACAATCATTTGTGGGAAAAGTCTTATCCAATTGAGCCATTACACCACCTATACTCGTTGAAGACTCAATTAAATAAACCTTATAACCAGAATCACCTAAATCCAGCGCTGACTGAGAGCCCCCAATACCAGCGCCTACAACCATTACAGCTCCTACTTTTTCCATTTTTCTCCTCCTTACATTTTATAAAACATTGGAGTTATTCCCATAAATTCTCCAAAATCAACTTGACCCCGACTCTTTAAATATACAATATGTTCTAAAACAACACTCGGATCGATTTCTAATTCAGCTGCTAAACTTTTAATAGACTTAGTATCTTCTTCTAATGAAACTAAAATTCTATTTCGTTCATATTCTTCCATAATAGCTGAATCAAAAACTTTATTAAATTTATCTAGGGAGATTTGTTCTCCATATACATTTTCTTGTTCTGTAATCTTTCTTTCTCTTCCTACAAGTGCTCTCATTCGATCACTTGCAGCGGCATCTTCAATTGCCTTTAATTTATTAAGTATTTCTTTATCAGGATTATCTCCTCCAATTGGAGATGGTCCTAGTGCTTTGATATGATCTGTAAATTCGGTAATAACCTGAGCATATCTGGCACCTTCAGAGGCAGAAACCCAATCCAATCTTACTCTATTATCAAAATTAATTAGTTTTAGGAATCGTTTCGTCATATCAAATTTTTTCTCGGCTTCATAATTTCCTTCAAGATAATGACAATCACCTAAATGACACCCTAAAACAATTACACCATCAGCACCAACTCGAAGTGCTTCAAAAATAAATTTAGGATCTATACGACCACTACACATAACCCTTATTACTCGTATATTAGGTGGATATTGCATTCTACTAACTCCTGCTAAATCTGCCCCTGCATAAGAACACCAATTACATAAAAATCCTAATATTTTCGGTTCGAAATCCATAATCTTAGCTCCCTCCAAATGCATAAATTTCAGATAAAATTTGTTCATCCGTAAAATGTCTTATTATTATGGCATGATTGGTGCAGGTAGCTCCGCAAACTCCGCACCCTTTACAAAGAACTTGAGTAATTTCAATCTCATCATCCTCATTCTTACTTATCGCTTTATAGGGACACACGTTAATACAAACTTCACATCCGGTACATAAATCCTTATTATACTCAGGCAGAAATGATGTTGCCCCTTCTACTTCGATAGTATCATGGGATATAATTGTACTCGCTCTTCCTGCTGCTGCATATCCTTGAGTTATTGATTCTGTAATATCAACTGGCCATTTTGCTGCCCCACATATAAAAACACCATCAGTAGCAAAATCCATAGGTCTTAATTTTACGTGGGCTTCCAAGAAGAATTTATTTTCTTCTAATGGTACCTTAAGCATTTGAGCAAGCTCTTTATTATCATCGTTAGCGATCAATGGGGTAGATAATACCAATAATTCATAAGGTACACTCATTTCTTCTCCTATATATTCATTATATACTTTTATGTTATTTTCCTCTACAATAGGTTCCTTTTCGAGTTTATAACTCAGAAATATTACTCCTGCTTCCCTTGCTCTTCTATAATATTCTTCATAATGAGTTCCAGGAGTATACAGATCTCTAAATAAAATTGTGATATTCGCATTAGGATTTTTTTCTTTAAGTAATAAAGCATTTTTCAAAGCGCTCATACAACAAACATTAGAACAGTATTTTCTTTCATCATTACGAGCTCCTACACATTGAATCATTACAATGTTGTTAGCGTTAACGTCATTATTCTTAAGTTTCTCTTCTAATTCATACTGGGTGATTCTCTTCTTCCCATCATAACCAAATTTTCCAGTAGGTGTTAATAAAGACGCTCCAACAGCAACTACGATGACACCTATCGTTAAATTAGTAGTTTTACTATTTTGTTGGACTTCTACTTCATAATTTCCTACAAAACCTTCAATATTAGTCACTTTTGCAGAAGTATACACAGTTAAATTCGAGTTATTTTTAATCCTTTCTTTTAAGCTTTCTAAAAGTTCAGTGGCATCTTGACCTGTAGGGAATAATTTATTTAGGACATTCAATTTTCCCCCTAATTGATTATCTTTTTCTACTAAATGTGTCTCAAACCCTTGATTGGCTAGACTAAGAGCAGCGGTTATTCCTGAGACCCCTCCTCCAATTACCATAGCAGTTGGAGTTGCATCTACCACGATATTTTCAAGAGCTTCCAGTTTAGCTGCTTTTGCTACTCCCATACGGATTACGTCTTTAGCTTTTTTAAATGCCTCTTCTGGATATTTCATATGAACCCACGTATCTTGATCTCGAATATTGACGAATTCAAATAAATACTCATTAACACCTTCCTCTTTGATACAATCACGGAATAAAGGTTCATGAGTTCTTGGAGTGCATGAAGCGACAACAACACGATTCAGATTATGTTCTTTAATTCCCTTCTTTATCTGGGCTAATCCTGTTTCTGAGCACGTATATAAATTATCTTGAGTAAATACAACATTGGGGAGAGATTTAGCATATTCTGCCACATCTTTAACATTTATTAAACCTCCAATATTTGAACCACAACTACAAACGAAAACGCCAATTCGAACATCTTCTTCTTTTTTTTCACTCATAATCGTTTTAACCTCCTTTAATTACTTCCGCTGCTCTTGCTGCTGCTCCGCTAGCTTCAGCAACAGAACGAGGGATATCCATTGGTTCACGAGCACAACCACATGTGAAGATACCTTCTACACTCGTTTCTACTGGTAAAAATGGATCTGTTTTTATAAACTTATAATTATTTAATTCAATTCCTAATACATCTGCTAACTTTTCAATTCCAGGAGATGGGATTATGCAGGTTGCTAAAATTGCTAAATCTACTTTCATCTGTTTTATTTCTGATGTATCATAATCTTCATATGTTATAATGGGACTTTCATCCTCATCAACCTCGATATGAGATATTTTACTTTTAATATATTTAATGTCATATTCACTTGCTCCTCTGCGGAGAAAATTTTGAAATCCCTTTCCTCCTGCTCTCATATCAATATAAAAAACATATGATTCTAAATCATTATTATGTTCATAGGCAATCATTGCTGCTTTAGTAGTATACATACAACATATAGAAGAACAATATTGCCTATCTCTATCTGAACGGGACCCTATACACTGCAGAAAAGCAAGTTTCTTAGGTTCATTCCCATCTGATAGTCTTTTTAAATGCCCTTCCAATGGACCAGAAGCACAAATTAACCGCTCAAATTCTAAAGCGGTCACAACATTTCTATATTTTCCGTAACCATATTTCGTAAGCGGACTGACGTCTTCCAATAAACCATATCCAGGAGCAACAATTATACAACCAATATTTTCAATCTTTATAGTTTCGTCTTTTTGTGAGAAATCAATTGCCTCAGCTCCACAATTATTGGCACATAATCCACAAATTCCATAATTTAAATAAACACATGAATTCTTATCGATTATATGTACAGGAGGAACTGCCGAAGGAAACGGTATATAGGCTGCTGCCATATTTTTCAAATTAGCGTCAAAATAGTTTGGTACACCCCTGACAGGACAAATTGAAGCACAATCACCACAATTAGTACATGCTTCTTCCTTTACATAACGTGCGCGTTTAAAGATATCTACTGTAAAATTCCCACTGGTCCCCTCAACATTACTTACTTCTGAAAGTGTGTATAACGTAATATTTGGATGTCTATAACATTCTGATAATTTGGGTGCTAGAATACAAATTGAACAGTCTAAAGTAGGAAAAGTTTTGTCTAATTGCGCCATTTTTCCTCCAATCACAGGATTCTTTTCAATTAAATATACTTTTATTCCCATATCTCCTAAATCTAAAGCAGCTTGAATACCTGCAATACCCGCTCCTATAATTAGAGCACTTTTAGAATTTTTAGCCACATTTCTCACCTTCTTTTATTTCTTTACCTTTAGTGAAGTCATTTTTTTTAACCAATTGATTTTTTTGGGTTGCCATTCTGAAATCTGATCTGCTGGAATAATATATCGTTCGATATATCCTGTGGCAAGTAATGAATCAATTAAATTATGTCCCTTTTCAGTTCGAGAAATTATCATTGAATAACCAGTAGGAGCTCCAGAGGAACCAATACTAAGATCTGAATATCTTCCTACAAATTCATCACATTCATGACAATGATTCCTTACAGCACCATCAAGTTCTTTAATATTTACTTCCTTAACAGAATCATCTTTCGAGGTGACAAAAAAATTCTTCTTAATATTTGTTTTTTTAATATCTGAAGGATTAATTGCCGTTTTTGATGTTAATGTATCCATCAATTTATCATAATCAAAATTTTCAAAACAAAAAAGATTAATTACTATACTAATAACATGTGCTGGTTTAATATGTAGAAGCTTCATTTTACTAATAGCTCTACATTGGCATGGTGTTCCAATAAAAGCAATTCGCAATTGATCCCTATCATAAATTCTTTTCTTTTGGGAGATAATATCCTCTGCGATTTCATTTAAATCTTTTAAAGGTAAAATGTTAGATGAAATAGAATAGCGAGTACCAGCTGATTTTACCAAATCATCTTTGCGGTATATTATTTTAGGTATAGGTTTAAAATTTTCGTCATATTCTGAGACTACTGCAGCATCAATATTATTTGTATCAAATAAATAGGTCAAAATAGTCGATACTATTCCACCATCTTGTCCAACTTTTTGAATCTGCTCATTAGTGGTTTTAGCGGCAAAAATATCAATTATATTTCCAAGTTCATCCTTTACTAAGTACATTTCTTTTAATCTGTCTAATAAAGGCTCAGTTTGAGGACAAATATAATAACAATATCCACATTCTTTACAATTTTCAACACTTTTATCCGTTTTGAACTTTGGAGTATAATTATCCATCTCAATAACATTAAAAGCTTGATTCTCGCAATATGCTATGCACGCACCGCAGGCACAACATCTATTAGCTGAGATCACATCATCTTGCAAATTTTCAAATGTTTTTATTTCTGCTAATCCCATGGTTCTACCAATTCTTATTTTTAAATTTATAAATTTAATTTCTACGTCTTTTAAATTTTAAAATCCTTCTAATAAACCTTTAGGCCGAACTCGATGAAAATTAAATCCTAATTCTTCAGGATTAAACCCAAACGCGAGTGCTACCAATTCTGAAAGATAAAATACTGGAAAATTATAATCAGTCTCTCTTTCTTTATTCAATTCCCGCTGATTAAAATCAAATTGTTGATAGCATGCAGGGCAGACTAATGTAATACAATTAGCACCTGCTTCTTGAATTGATTCAAATTTGTTATTTATCATCTGCAAAGATAGCTCTTTATCTGATTTTTCAAGTGGATTTCCACAACATTCCATTTTCATTTCATAGTCTATCGAATCCGCTCCTAATGCTCTAACAATCTCATCGATTGTAGTAGGTTCAAAAGGATCATCCCAATTAATAATTTCTGAGGGTCTTAAATAATGACATCCATAATGAATTGCTACTCTAAATCCAGTTAAAGGATGCACTACACTCTCCCTTACTTTATCAAGATTTTCATAAAGAACCTCAGCAAAATGCTTTACTTTTGTCTTACCGTCATATTTTTTGCCAACATTCTTTAAAATATTATTTACTTCATTCTTAGTTTCAGGATCTTTATTAATATAATAATTGACGCCCTTAAGAGTCTCAACACACCCTGAACAAAATGATATGATTCCTCCATTGTTATTTGAAAGACTTAAATTTCTTGCTCCTAAAGTTAACCATGTTTTATGATCAATAAGTTCAATACCTGTAGGATCGGGGCAGCAACTAAATCCATCAACATCATTTAATTTAATACCAAGTTTCTCAAATACTTTTCTTGATGATGCTTCTAAAAATGGTAATCTTGCTGGAATGACACATCCTAAAAATAAGTCATAAGCCATATCTTAACCTCCCTCCTTTGGAATATGGTTTTCAAAATTAGTAACTTTTAATATCTTCTTTATTTCATCCTGAGAGGCTGTTTTTATCGAGGGAAGTCCCAATTTTTCTCTCCTCGATAGAATTGCCTTAGAATACGGTATTGCTACTCCATTATCCAAAACTGCTCGTCCTTGAGCTATAAATGCTTCAGGAACCTTTCCAATATTAAAACATTCGTTTTTTATTAAGGCAAAAATCTCTGTAAGCTCGACTTTTTGAGGACATAATTCAACACATGTTTGACATGTTGAACAAAGCCACGGATTAGGGTCTTGCATTTCTACTAGTTTATCTTTTAATCCCAAAATAGCTTCTTCAATTATTTTTCTTGGATTATAACTTCCCCCAGTTATTAGAGCCACGGGGCACCCTCCACTACACGTACTACATTGATAGCAATAACTTAAAGAAGCATTATGTTTCAATACCTCATTTCGAAACTCAAAATTTATTACAGACATGTCGAAAAGTTTTTTTATTCATCTACTTGTTGGTTAGAAAAATAAAAGAGGTTTAATAAATTTTTTAGAAAATTCCAATAACCAAATGCTTTAAATTTGTTTTAGATTATCAAAATCACACTTTAATAGTGCAATTCCAACCATAATAATTCGCTTCTTGTGTATTTCTTATAATGTCAGTAAAATATTTTTCTCTATATTATCAGAAAAAAAAAAGCACGATAGATCCAATGATCAAGAATGATCAAAAACAGGTGAAAATTCCTACGTTTTTCCAACAAATTTTATGTGTTCTATTTTTATAAGCAACATGATCGATTTTAGTAGTTTCTATGTACACTTTTCGAAAATGTTAATGATTCTCCAAATTGTATGATCAAAATCTTCATCTATGTGTTGAAAACGGCACTTGATGATCTAAATTTTGCGAAACTATCATTAATAAAACAAAAAATGACGGAAAACGACAAGATTTAAATATGAAAAGTGATAATATTATTTTAGTAATAAATAATAAATATTAAACCAAGAAATTTTATAAAAAATTAATAAATAATTTATAAGAAGTGACAAAAAAAATGTGTAATAATTGTAATTGTGAAGCATATGATCAATGTTCCATTGTCGGCTACATGCCAGTTGGATTCTGCTGTACTAAATGCTATCTCTACAACGAGGAACATACTTGCTTAAATTCAAGGACAACGGGAAAAGTATCCAAGATTGAGCCTGTGAGCGCTACAATTGAGGATGGTGTTTTGAAGGTTGTTGTTATGAAGGATGAAAAAGAAGTTCCTTTAGTGATTGACTTAGACAAACAACTTGGTTCTGAATAGACATTTTTAAATTCATTCAGTGTATTTTTAAGTTGAAATACTGGCATTCTAAGAATTATAAAAAGAAAAAAAAGGTCAGCTCCCTGAAATCTCCTTGAAGAAGGGTTGAACGGTGATTGAGGTTAGAATTTAAGGGGCTGATTCCCACTTTCTCAACAAGAAAAGCCAATGTAATTGGAATTGATAAATTTTATATTATTTAAAATTGCCACGATCCATTTATCTATATCCTAAAATCCTTATCTATTATAAAAATATTGACTCAAAAAAATTATAATATTCATTTTTTGCATAACATAAGGCAGTCTAACTCTTCAAAAATGCTATTCGATAAATAATAGAAATGATTGGATCATTTCTAAGCTAGTGGGATTAGTTCTTTTTATACTTCAACTTTATTTATTAAGGTAAGAGTTATTCTGATTGCTAATAACCCTATGAAGATAAAAAGGTCAATAACTTGATATCTCTTTAACAAAGGTTTTAACTGTAATAGAAGTGAACATTCATGAACGAACTCAAGGAACTGGAAATTATATTACCTGTTGATTAATATTAAGAAGTAAAATTTCATTCTTTTTCTTTTGTTAATATTTTTATTTATGTAAAATATTTATAGGATATTGACGTTTACATTTTCAGATTTTATTCAAAATTGTCAATACACACTAATGTAATGCAACGCGATAGTTATAATGCATGAAACAGATTTACAATTAAAAAAGTTGTTAAAAGACGGCCAAAAGTATATTTTTATCGCTGGGGCTGGATGTTCTATCAATCCACCTTCTAATCTTCCATCAAGTACCAAAATGATGGAAGAAATAATAAAATTTACATGTGCAGAATCAGAAATTGAAAATATTTCTAATTTAAAGGGATTAAGATTTGAAACATTTTTAGAGATTATTAGAAATCAATTCGATCATGATTTAAAAATATTAGAATATTTTGAACAATGCAAGAAGCCTAATATTATTCATTTCTTTCTAGCTGAAATGATAAACAAAGGGTATGTGGTTATTACAACTAATTTTGATTTTTTAATAGAGCATGCACTAATTCAATCAAATAAGGATAATGATCATATCTTTTCAGTAATAACTGAAAAAGATTATAAAGAATTTAAGAATATTTTTGAGTATTTAAACACAGGGAAGAAATTTTTGTTTAAAATTCATGGATCATTGAAAGATATATTAAATGAAAGAAATACTAAGGAATACTTTGTTTCATTAATTAAAAAAATCGGTTCCTATAAATCTGAATTCGACTTATTTTTTGTTGAACCCTATAAAGGTGTTTTGCTAAATAAATTGTTAAATGATGCCATTTTAATTTTATTGGGCTATTCTGGACAAAATGATTTTGATATACTTCCCATCTTAAAGAAATATCATAAATTGAAAAGAATCATATGGGTTAACCATGTTCCAAATGAACAAGAAAATTGTAATATTCTCGAGATTATAAAAAATGAAAGACTTTCCATAAAGATGGACAATGTGGATAAAATTCTCTTTCAGATCAAGAATCAGAATCCAAATGTTGAATTATTTAGAGTAAATGTAAATTCAATAAAATTTATAAAAAGTTTTATAGATATTGACGTAAAACTTGATCCTGTTGCCTTTTCTATAGAATTCAGAGATTGGTTACTTCATAATTTTAAAGACCCTAATATGATGATGAAATTTTTGATTCCACATATATTATACTTTAATTTTGATAGATATGACGACTCGTTCAGATGTGGCATAAGAGCATTAGAATATATTAATGAGAATGATGATCAAAATCATAAAGTTCTAATTTTAAATAATATCGCATGGTTTTATTTCAAAATGGGAAATTATTCTGAAGCCATTTTAAATTTTGAAGAAGCTTTTAGAATTTCTCATGAATTAGGTTATAAAGATCGAGAAATTATTTATTTAAGTAATTTAGGAGAAATTAATGAGAAAATAAAGGATTTTTCTAAAGCATTACACTATTACAAGGAAGCATTGAAAATATTGGAAGAAACTGATAATCTTACAGAAGAACTTAGAATCATTAATAGCATTATTGAAATATATGAAGAATTACAAATTTATACTGAAGCACTTATATATTCTGATAAAGCAATTAAAATTGCTGAAAAATTGGGCGATTTAAAAAAGAAAGCAATGATTTCAAATAATATTGCATCAATCCATTATAAACTTGAAAATTTTAATTTATCATTAGAATATTTCCAAAAATCAGAAAAAATTTTCAGACGCTTGAATAATATAAAAAACTTAGCGATATGTTTGAACAATATTGGAACAATTTATCAAAAATTTGGGGATTATTCGATTGCTTTGGAGAAATTCAAAGAAGCTTTAGAATATGATGAAAGATTAAAAAATAAGGAAGGAAAAGCTCGACACTTATCAAAACTTGGAGAAGTACATTTAGATCAAAAAAATTATAAAAATGCTCTAAAATATTTTATAGATGCTATTAAAATTTCCCAAGAATTAAAGGATTTTAAAATTGAAATGAAATTTCACAATTTATTGGGAAAATCACATTATTATTTAAGGGATTATACAAATGCTATGAATTCATTTAATAGTGGAAAAAAAATTGCAGAAATGTTTAATGATTTAAAGACAAAAGCAGATTTTCTCAACAATATTGCTGGATGTTATTTTATGCAATTAAATAATAAAATGGCTTTAAATTGTGCAGAAGAGTCGCTTTTAATTCTTAAACTAGTTGGTATGGGAAAATCTATAAAAGCTATGACTTTAGAGAAGAAAATAGTGGAAATAAAAAATCAAATTAAATTATAATTCTTTCATAGCGATATCTCGCTCAATTTTTACCTTAATATTATGTGGGTCATCAATATGTATTAAATTTCTTGGAACAACTTCTTTTTTTCCAAGTAAATATGCAGGTTCTTCAGATAGTTGTTTTTCCTCTTTAGAAATAACTTTTCTCACAAATATATCTGGAAAAACTGGTGTTGAATAGCAATAATGGCAGAAAGCCCTTTTTTTTGCGAGTTCAACAATTTCTAAGAGTTCTTGTTCAGGAGCATTACTTTCAACCTTTAATTCAATTTCAAAATTATCGATCATAGAGACACCATCTTCAATACCAAATCCAGTTGTTAAATCTATGTTCATTTTTGAATGAATTTCTAATTTCTTAAGTTCAATACCATGTAGCCCTGCAATAGTTGCAAAGTGAGTAGCATAGTCACCACTAAAACCGGCAATACAGAGTGCTACAGGATGAAAAGATGTTCCACCCCCACCTAATATTATTGTTTCATCAGTTTGGACAGTTATCTCTCCTGCTGTTTCTGTAGGTAATTTTATTTCGAATTGGGGTCCATACTGAACACCTAATCTCCAATTACCTTCCGCTTCAATAAGTCTTTTACATAATGAACGATTCTGTTTGAAAATTTTGACAGTTTCATTATACCTTTCTAAATTTACTCTGTTAAGTATTTTTTTATCGTTTAATTTTGAATTATTATCATTAAGAAATGCTTTTCCTTCATTCTTTAATGTAATTTTTGGGATGGTTGAAGTTGATATACAATAATAACAAAAACAACGTCTTTTTGTAATTTCTGAAATTCTCAACAATGTTTCATAACTTGCATCACTTTCAATAAATAATTCAATTTGGTAATTATCGACTATAGGTATGTTTTTTTCAATATTTAATACTGAAGAGAAATCTAAATCCCCCTTAACTCTAATTGCTAATTTTTTTAATTCAATCCCTTCCATTGCTGCCCATTTTGCATATGCTGCACTATAACATCCACAAAATCCTGCCATACATAAAGATATTGGATGGAGTGCAGTACCACCTCCTCCAAACAG
Source organism: Promethearchaeota archaeon (assembly GCA_048939015.1). Lineage (GTDB taxonomy): Archaea > Asgardarchaeota > Lokiarchaeia > Sigyniarchaeales > SOKP01 > Loki-b32. The sequence continues at coordinate 3,277 of JBHLPW010000090.1, read as the reverse complement.
AGTTAATTCATCCATTTGTACTGTAATTTCCCCTGCTCTTTCTGTTTTTAATCGTGTTTCAAACTGTGGTCCATATTCCAAATCTAATCGCCATGTGCCTTTTACATCTAAAGTTTTTTTGCATAAGTCGCGATTTTTCATATATTGATCTACAACATCTTTAAATCCAGTTAAATCAATGCGATTTAACAATACATGTTTAGGTACTGGATGATTTTCTACTCTTTCATCTATTCTATCGGCAAGTTTTTTCAAAATATCCGTAAAATTTCCAAATTCCATGATGCTTTTTCGATCTAGATTAGCTATTAAAAATACAATATTATTAATTTAAGTGAATATCTAAAATATGAAAAAACAATTATTTCAATCTTTACTAATCAAAAATGTAAAGAAAAAAATATTTGAGAATATTAGAAAAAATTAAATTGAATTCAAATCAATGAGTCGTTAAATATCACTCATTCTAAAATATAAATCTAATTTATGTTGAAATTCATCAAAAAAAGAAATATCTCCATCCCACTTTTTAATATGTTCAATTGAAAACATTTTTTCAAACATAGTACCAATCACTGAACAAATCTTTTGAATTTTTTTTTTATTTACATCTAAAGGTGATCTACATACTAGTACAATTTGATCTTCCAAACAGTGAATACAAGTATATTTATTATTTCCAATATTAAATCCCTTCAATTCTCTTCCTGAAACTTTTTCACTGAATGTTTTTATCGCAGAAATAAAGAATCCTAAGAATGTTTTATCAACATTCTTTTCTTTAGAAAAATCAACTATAGGTACACCTGCCTTAGAAAAAACCCATAGTTCATCAAGTAATGGAGACATTTTTAAATATGTATTTTATTTCTGATTTATTTTTTAGAACTAGAACCCATCAGAATTTCTTTATAAGTCTTATAGCTCAGATTTACAACTAGTAAAACAAATAATCCCCCAAAGATATAAACAATTGCAACCATAACGTTCGTAATTGGTGTCATTTCAAGTGCTAAGAATATAATGTTAAAAATGTATCCCCCTAAAAATATTACAATCAATATTTGTATTATTACCCATTTTTTAACTAATTTTGTGGCGGGGAACAACTGTTTTATTCTAATGACTATAAAAAGGCTAATAATGAAAAATATTATACCTCCAATCGAACAGAACAAACTAAAATAAAAATTCAAATCTAAAACCATAATGATTCCCTTATTTGTTTAAGAATTTATTTATTAATTTTAACTATTTTCTAATTGTTTTTATCAATTTAAAACTTTTTTCTTAATGTAATCTTTAAAATAGTAAGTATAATTTAAATATTAATGATTTAATCAATTATATATTTAATTTCTGAAAGAAATCTTTTTTCACTATTTGAAAATACACTTCTATCTCCTTCAAAATCTTCTATCAGGACTTTAGGATAAATATCTAAAAATCGTTTAGATACAAGGTCTAATTCTTCATTTACTTTTACCTCTTTAGCATTACTGTCACAACAAGCTAAAAATATAATTTCTTGCTTTTTTTTTATCGTTATCAATTTATCTCCCCACTCTATATTTGATAGCTCTCCATCTGCTATGTGTTGAGTTAGGGCATTAAAAGCAGCTAGAACTTGTCCAAAGAATTCAGAACAAAATTCTTGATCATTTACACGTTCAAATAAGATATTATTCTTTTTATCTAAAACACAAAAATTTTCAAATAATTTGCCCAGCAGAATCGCCTAATTAACAGTTTTCTTTTTAATGTAATTTTTAATAAAAATAATCAATAAATTTCATTAATATCTTTATCAAAATCATATCAATGAAATTATATATTTTTATGCTCTATATATTCAATTATCAAAAATTTGGATAAAATAATAATATTTCTCTATGTACTATACTAATTTATCACGTATTTAAATTATTTTTTTTTATAGTTTTCATTTACAATGGTCAATTTGTTGAAAACAAACATTTCAATACTTTTAACTTACTTATAAAATTTTGTTGATGAATAGGGTAAATTAATAAAAGCCAACTTAGTTTATTTATTCAAATATAAATAGATTAAATTTAAATTAGCCAAATAATATCAGTTTAATCTTAAGAATATGTTTATTATAAAACTCAAAAATCGTTATGGACTTTTTAAAATCTAAAAATTAAAGATAGGTAAATAATTTTGAGGTGAAATGTTATTAGCATTGATTGGCATAAAGTAGAAGAGGAACCAGACAAAATTTTTAAAGTGGAAGGTAAATATCTCCTAGATCTTAATGCAAAGACAAATGATTTAGAAAAAAGTATATTAGGTTATAGAGAATCAGCTATAAAAGCCAATGAAAATTTAGAAAAAAATACAAAAGAATTAAATAAATTAAAAGAGGAGTTACAGGTATTTAACAAAAATCTTGAGAGCCTTAAGATAAAAAATGAAGAATTAGAAAATAACCTAAATAAAAGTCAGCAAATTATCAATGAATTAGAATTAAAGTTAAAAGAATCACAGACCAAAATAACAAATTCTGAACTTGAATTTAAAAATAAATTAAACATGACTGCTGAGAAGGAAAAGGAGATACAATTAATGAAAGAGGATTTAGAATTGAAACTTTCAACTAAGGAAAAAGAAATAGAACAATTAAAAATTGATTTAGAACCACAAATTGCGGAATTTCAAAAAAAACTTGAATTTGCTGAAGAAAATTTAGCTAAGAAATCTAGTGAACTTGATACTATTAAGCAAAAGTATGAAGAAAAAATTGAAAATAACGAAAAGAAAATTGTAGATTTAGAATCCAGAAATCAAGCATTGGAAACTCAGATGTTAGATGCGGTTCGCGTACCTAAATTATTAAAAGATATTAGACATATATTAATGCATAAAGGATTTATCTCAGAAAAAGAATTTGAAGATATAATGAGACAAAAATAATAAAACTAAAGGAATTCATTACTGATAATTAAACCCTATTTTTTTACCATTCTTTTTAGCTTTTAAAGCTCCAATTTTCCAATTTTTCTAAAAAAGATATGAATGAATATAAAGCATAATATTTTAATTGTTTGTGGATCTAATGTTTTAAAGATATACGTCATCCCGGTCAGATTACTTAAACCACATTTGGGACATTTTCCTAAGGCTTGTTCTTGAATAGTGAGACAATATTTTCATTCACTACAGACTAATTTCTTCTTCAAATTGGCTCGCTCTTATGAATATCTATTATATTAATATTGTCCCGTTCCAGAATAAAAATGTTTCTTCTCAATTT
>JBHLPW010000028.1:0-62742 GCA_048939015.1 Promethearchaeota archaeon | reverse complement strand
GAAATACGCCGTGGACAAGATTTTTCATACTCTATGTTATTTTCATTCACATGTGTACAAGTGCCTACATAATATTCATCATCTTTGGTCATATCTCGAATAATAATTGACATTTTTATACCCCATAATTTATTCTAATGTCATATAATTTAAATTAAATCAATTTAAAATTTATAAGAAAATAAATTTTCAAATATATATGTCAGAAGAACAGTACTTTTATGCTATAATAAAACCATTTCGCCAAGATTTCATTATTAATCCAAAAAAGGAGGAAGAACAAATCATGTCTGATCATTTTCTTTACTTAAAGTCCTTATTGAAGCAAAAAAAATTATATTTGGCAGGTCCAACATTGATAAAGGAAGATCCCTTTGGAGTTATAATCCTACAGGTTGAAACAATGGAAGAAGCAAAAGAATTACTTGAAAATGATCCTTCAGTTAAATCCAGCATACAACAAATAGCAGATTTAAGACCCATTCGCTTGTCTCTTACAAGAAACTAAATATTTTATCCCGCAACTGTTATCCAAAAAAGTAAAATTATAATGTGATCTTTATCAATGAGTGATTTTGTTTCTTTATTTTCAAACCTAATCTCTATCAATTTTAAATCAAATTTAGAAAAATAACCTTTTAAATACTTAGAAATCAAATATTTCTATATTAAACATAGTTATATACAATTCAATAATTAACAAAAAAGGAAAAAAAATGGTCAGTTTTAATGGTATTAAGAAAAGATTATGGCTTATTTCTATTTTGGCAGGGATATTAGGATTTATCGCGATTATTACTCCAGTTAGAGTACTCTTATCAGATAATATGTTAGGTTGGATCTTTGGTGTAGTTGCATACGATGGTAATTATACTTTTATTAGCACTGATTTACCAGAAGTAATTTTAGGCGATTATATTGCACTTGTATACATATTTGGTACGATTATTTTATTAATAGGGGGTTTACTTTCAAAAAGGAAAGATAGTGATATTAATTTTTTATATTTAATTGGAGGAATTTTGCTACTTGGTGGGATCATAACGTATATGATAGGTACATCAGTACTCGATCCACTTTATTGGGTATATTTTAATGTGCATATTGGTGCAATTCTCGCTTATATCGCTGGAGCTCTAGGTGTAGCTGCTGGAATAATAGGTATAGTTGGAAAACATAAAAAAATATAAAATTTTAAGGTATCAACAATAAATTCCTTTTTCTTTATAATTTCAACTTTTTAGCAGTAATTTAGTTATAATAATTTGCTATGAAAATACAAAACCACAAAATATTAATTTTTCTCTGCATTTAATCAATTACTTAACTTAATTAAATTTCGTTTATTTAAACGGGTACGTTCAGATGTTTAAGCTTTATACTATTGAAGGAAAGATAGAGATACCTCCATTTCTTTTTGACCAAGAGAAAGAAGTAAGTGCTAGAATCATTCTTTCAGAAGATTATGAAGGGATAATCACAAGAGAATATGGTTTTGTTATTGCTGTCGTAGATGTGCTTAATGTGGGAAAAGGTATAATCATTCCTGGCAATGCAAATACCTTTCATGAGGTACAATTCACAATACTCACGTTCAAACCAACCGTTTCGGAAGTAGTAGAAGGTACTGTAGTCGAGATTGTTGATTTCGGTTCATTCGTACGCTTAGGACCACTAGATGGTTTAGTTCATGTTTCACAGATTTGTGATGATTATATCTCCTATGAACAAGTTGGAAATCGATTCATTGGGAAAGAAACAGGTAAGATACTAGAAGTCAATGATTTAGTTAGAGCTAAAATAATTGCAGTTTCTTTAGGCACTGGAAGAAGTGGAAAACTTGGATTAACAATGAGACAAAAATTTCTAGGAAAAGAAGATTGGATTGCGATGGATGTTGAAGATACATTCGCAGAAAAAGACGTAAAAACAACTGAACCAGATGAAGCAGAAGATAATATAGATTAAGAAAATCAAATAATTTTGAATAATTATGAAAGAGAAAGCTTGTAAAAATTGTCATTTAATAACTAAAAATGAAGTAATCTGTCCTAAATGTAAAACTCATACGCTAAGCGAGGATTTTACGGGAGAAGTAATAATTATTAACCCTAAAGAGTCTAAATTCGCCGAATATCTTAAGATTCATTTTCCTGGAAAATATGCCTTAAGAGTGCGTTAACCCATTAATCTATTTGGCGTCTTTTATTTCTATCAAGATTATTTTCTTAGTAAATGTTATATAAAAATATTTCTTTATAATCTTGATTTAAGTGGATTATAATTTACGTATACCTCAAGATAAAAGGCATTTATTCACTGAACCTCTTGATATTTTAGTCGCGGGATCAAGAAATGAAACTATAGAACAAGTAGTAAATATATTCAAAGATTATTTACAATCTGATGTAGAATTAAATTTCTATATTGTAGGAGATATTGTCGCAAAAGATTTCTTGTCTAACCAATTTTTGAAGAACTTTATTAAGGTTTGCATAATTGATGAAAAAACCCAAAGAAATCATATAAATTTAGATTTTGAGGAATTTTTTGAACAACATATTGAATTTAAAAACCCTGAGGGAACAATTAATAAAGAATGCTGGAAACTTTTCGAAGATATTATTAATTCTAGGAAAAGAACATTAATTAAAATAACCGAAGGAGAAGAAGATTTATTAATCCTCCCACTTGTACTTGAAATCCCAATATCAAAAGATGTGAAAAATTTTGCGTTCTATGGACAACCTCCAATTACAGACTCTACTTTTGTCATTCCAGAGGGCATCGTAATAGTTAACATTGATAAAAACATTCAAGATAAGGTTAAACAAGTAATTTCATTTATGGAAAAATTCTAATGATTTTGCTTCAATTTATATTAAAAAGCAAAATTTTATTTTTTATCTATTCTTTTGAATGTTATATTTTAGAAAAAATCAGTATGTAGAAAATGAGTCTAAACATTGAAATAACAGATGAAAAGAAAAACCCATTAATTGACAGAGCAGAAATTACTTTTCGCATAGATCATTTTGGATCAGGCAGTCCAAATAGATTAGAAGTGAAGAAAAAAATTGCAGCATTACAAGGAAGCAGCGAACAATTAACTATTATAACAGATCTCACTACCCGTTTTGGTACGTCTCATACTATTGGCACAGCACATATATATACTGATGCAAATGAACTTCAATACTATGAACCTTTCCATATCCAAGTACGAAATCTTGAAAAAGATAAAAGAACTGAAATCTATCAGCTAAAAAAAAGAAAAGAACCCTATAAACACATATTTGAATATTAAATAAATATAAAATAAGATCAAAATGGATCCCTCAAAATATTATAAACTCGAAGGAAATGAATTGGTAAGAACACATCGCACGTGTCCTAAGTGCGGCCCCTCGTATTTCCTAGGAGATCATTATGACAGATGGGCATGCGGAAAATGTGGCTACGCTGTATTCAAAAGAAAAGGTCAAGCAAAAAGTAAGACAGTTAGACGAACTCCTAGAAAACGTCAAAAAGCATAAAATTACATTTTTATATATCTCCCTTAATTGAATTAATAATATTAAATTATTACTTTACACACTTTTCTAAATTTCACCCTATAAATTAATATAATTAATTAAAAATTTGGCGAAATTAATGAAAAAGCTATGTTTAGGTATTGAATCAACCACATATACTTTTTCGGTAGATATTTTAGATTTTGATGGAAATCTATAAATTCTTATAAATAATATTTCTATACCTGAAGAAGATGGACTCTATCCTGGGTTCTTTAGGGAGCAGTATTTAAATAACTATATGAAAGTTATAAATTAAAATTTTAAGGATAAAGGATTATCAAAAAATGATAACCCTTTTACCCTAGTGTCAATCAGTTTTGGGATCTGCCAGTTTAGAAATTTTAAAAATTAAAAAATCTTAATCATTAGTTTTTTTATAATTCTCGTTTGTTAATGTTTTAAACAAAAAAAAAATGGAAAAAAAATATATTATACTTTAGCCTTCTTTCGAATACCCTCTTTTTGTTTTATTTTTAAGTTATTATTATATAAAGCACTATTTAGTTCATTCCGTAAACCTTCAGCAAGGCTTCCTAATTTATTAGCAGTAGCAGAAACTTCTTCCATAGATGACGTCTGTTGTGATGTAGCACTACTTATTTCTTCTAATGATGAATGTGTTGCTTGGATTTTATGAATAATGCTTGAGATCTTTCCATGAGTATTTTTTACAGCATTTTGAGATTCTTCCGCTAGTTTTCTAACTTCATCTGCAACAACTGCAAAACCTCTTCCATGTTCTCCAGCTCTACCAGCTTCTATACTTGCATTTAATGCAAGTAGATTAGTTTGTTCTGAGATATTTATAATTAAATCCATAACTTTTCCAATTTCATCTGAGGATCTCATTACATCCTCACTATTGTTAGTTATTCCACGAGTTGTTAAGGCAATTTCTTCTCCAGCAGCATTTACTTCATTCGCGCTTGCAGCTAGTTCAGTGGCCATATTAGCAACATTTATAGAGCCTTCAAGTGAGGCTTTCATAATATTATTAATTGTCTCTTGTTGTGCAGTTGTAACTTTTGTAATCCTAATCACTATATAAAATACTGATGCCCATGAAAAAGGTATTACACTAATAATGGCAAATAAGTTACTATCAAATATACCCACTGCTACTTGAACTGCGATAATTATGATTAATGTGGCTGTCCATACTGCCATCGATATTTGAGATTCAAGTTTCTTTCCCTTTTTCTTGAAAAACATATAACAAAATATCATAGTTCCAACACAGACAACGACTGCAATAATAATGCTTTGCTCAATTGGTACCTGTTCCAAATCTTTTCTCACCTTTTATAAAGTATTACTAATTCTTATAAAAAAAATTGTGCATTAGTAATATTTTTGTTTTTTTTTTGCACAAAAATTATGCTTCTTGTCATAATGATCTTATAATTCATATTTAAATTTATTCTTTAGAAACTTTTTTTATATATATAAGAGAACCTAAAACATAAATATATGATCTTTAATATCTTATTATAAATTGCACATTTTAATATATAATTGCATACTTAATATTTTTATATAGAAGGTTCATTTAAATAATTGAAAATATATATGTGTATAAATATTATAAATATGCCAAATGGTGTTGAGCATTCAAGAAAAAGCACAAGATACTGAAATTGAATTTTCTAAAAAAAAAGAACGAATATGTTTTTATACTGAAATAGATACTAAGGAAAAGTGGCAAATGTTTACAAAAATTCATAAATTTAAGACTTTATCTAATTTAATTAGACAAGCTGTAGAATTTTTTATCGAATATAGGTCAAAAGTAGTGATTAAAGATAAAAAAATAAATTTAGATTTATTAGAAAGCCTCTCTCATGAATTAAAAGAGCCTCTAACTTCACTCAAGGGATATCTACAGTTATTAGAAGAGATTAATAATGAACGAGGAAATAGGGAAGATTTGAAAATGATAAATAATTCATTAAATCAATGCGAAATCTTAGAAACCAGGATTATATCTCACTTGGACAAATATGGAGCCCAAAATAATTCAGCAATAGACAGTAAAACAGGAAAATATGATATATTAATAATTGAAGATGATTTTGAGACCGTCAGTATATTAATACATTTTTTCACACGTAAAAAGTGTACATGTAAGGGAGTATTCACGGGGTTGTCAGGACTTAATGAATTGAAATACTTTAAACCTAAAATTATATTATTAGATATTATATTGCCTGATTTAAGTGGTTATGAAATTATTAAACATATAAAAGCAAATGACAAACTAAAAGATATTCCTGTTTATTTTCTAACGGCAGTATCAGAGTCAGAGGTTAAGGAAAAAGCTAAAGAATTTGAAGTGACAGGCTTTATATTGAAACCATTTGATTTAAAAGATTTTAAAGTAATTTTAGATTACGTAAGTTAATATTTTGAATAATAATAGAAAAAATCTTTATTTATTTAATCTAATTGTAAAAGTCGAACCTTTAAATCGACCCTCAGATTCAACATAGATTTTTCCACCATGTAATTCCACAATCTCTCTAGCGATATATAATCCTAATCCAGCTCCCTCAATATCGACATCTAAATTCATTCCATATCTTTCTATCTTTCCAAATATTTTAAATAATAATGCTTTTTCCTTTTCAGTTAATCCAACACCTGAATCTCTGATTACAATATCAATATATTTTTCTTCTCGTAAAGATATATTAACATGTCCTTCTGGAAAAGTGTTCTTAATAGCATTTGAAATGATATTAGTTATTACTTGTTGTATTCTAAATTTATCCACTTTTAAAAAAACGTGTCTCGGTAATTCTGAAGACAATTTTACATTTCGATCTTCTGCTAAATATCTTAGATCGTTCACACACTGCTGGATTATCTCAACTAAATCTTCACTCTGAATGTCTAATTCGAGTTGTTTTGTCTCTAAGGATGAAATATCAAGAAAATTTTTTATTAATCTTTTTAACCTTTTACACCCTTTATACTGTATTTTTACAATTTCTAAGAGATCATTTGGTTCTTCTTCTTTATATGCTTCAAAAAGAATTTCACTTGCGAAATTTATCGCTGTCAGAGGTGTCTTTAATTCATGAGAAACACGATTAATCAATTCTTTTTTAATATTATTAAGCTCTATCAATCTCTCATTTTCTTCTTGAAGAAGCATTTCATACCCCACTTTTTCTGTTATATCAATTGCAGTAATTAAATCTGATAATTTCCCTTGGTAAATAATTGGTCTAGAAAAAATATTTATCCAAAATGATTCTCCTGATTTTTTTAAGCATTTAAATGGCATATCAGTAAAGGTATCATGTTCACCTAATTTATAATTCTTTATTATTTCATTAAATTTTGGAATTGAATCAGGATGAACTGTCTTAGTTATATTTTTCCATGAAAGCATCTCTTCTCTAGAATATCCAGCAAAATCTGCATACTGCTGGTTTACATAGAGATATTTGAGATCCTTTATAATAGCAATGCCCATTAATGATTGTTCTGCAATAATTCTGAATTTTTCTTCAGATTCTATTAATTTTTGCCCTGTTTCTTTTTTTTCAGTTATATCCGTTCCGACAGTTAAAACACCTACAATATTTCCCTTTTCATCTTTTATTGCTTTATTTGCCCATGAAACCCAAACTTTTTTACCAGATTTTGTTATATTTTCATTCTCCATATTTTTATATTCATCAGGATTACTCAAAACCTCTGATACTAAAGATTCTAAATCTCTGCCAGAAGATTCAGTTTTTGGAACGATTGTACCAATAACACTACGACCTATTAACTCGTCTTTAGAATAACCAAAGAATTGCTCTCCATATTCATTAATAAATAGAAACTCTCCCTTTTTATTTAATTTAATAATTATGCTATTAGCATTATTTACTAATTCTCGATATTTTTTTTCAGATTTTTTTAAATTGAATTGTGTTTCTCTTATTTTGGTAACATCATTGGTAATAAACAAAAGAGATTCAATTTTATTAGTGATTTTTCTAAGTGGAATGATACGAGTTTCAAACCATAATAACTGATTAGATGGGTCCAAAATTTGGACGATATTTTCTTGCATTTTCCCTGTCTTAATACATTCCTTAACCATTTCTTCAAGAAGCTGATGGTCTTTAATTGGTACATAATCATAGATAATAGATCCCAATACATTGTTCATGTTATATCCAGGAAGGATATGATTAATATATTTTATTTTATACTCTAAATCAACAATAAGAATAATATCAGGTATATTAATAAGGAGTAATTCAAACATTTCTTTTTGGTCTTTTAATTTTTGATCAGTTTCTTTCTTTTTTGTAATATCAGTAGTAATATATAATAGGGATTCAATTTCATGAGTATCTCTTTTAAGTGGAATAACACGAATTTCAAACCAAACTAACTGATTTGATGAGTTAAAAACTTGGATTGTATTGCTTTTCATTTTCCCTGTTTTAATACATTCCTTAACTATTTTTTCATGTTGTGATTGGTAATCAATTGATACATAATCATAGAAGTTAGACCCTATTACATTATCCATATTATATCCTGGGAGTAAATGATTAACGTATTTTATTTTATTCTCTAAATCAGTAATAATAATAATCTCTGGAATATTATTTAAGAGTAAATCAAGCATATCTTTATGGATTATCTGCTCTTGAGCTGTTTTTAGAGCAGCTTTTATATTTTTTTGAACAGTAATATCTCTATTACTAATTATAATCTTGTTAATCTTTCCTTCATTATTAAAAGGGGTTATTAAAGCTTCATACCAAGTAATTATACCTTTAAAACCGGTGGCTTGAACAATAATCTTTTCTGATTGTCCAGTTATAAAAACTTTTTCAATAAATTTTCTATACAATTCATGATAATCAGATTGGACATAACTATAAAGACTCGCACCAATTAATTCATCTTTTTTTTTTCCATCGGGGGCACGATTTACATATTCAATTATATGATCTCTGTTTACTAACATTATCATATCAGAAGTACTTTCTAATAAGACATTATACTCTTCTTTAATGTCTAAGATAATTGATCAACCCCATAATAATTAAGATTATCAAATAGAATATTAAGAAACCTTCTATTATAATAATTTAGTTCATAATCATTTTTTTCTATCTCCTCCTCCTTAGATTTTATTAATACTAATCTAATATTTTCTCATCATTGAAACTAATTATGACAATATCTTAATAGAACCTAAAACTTATATTGATATTTTCTTCGTCCTATTAATACTCTCAAAGTCAAAAAAAAGGATAAATTACTTATGATAATTCTGTGAGATATTAAAAAAAATTTATTGAAGGTTTAATCTTTTTACAGATTAGACACTATATGTTGTGATAAAAAATTCAGTAACCAATAATCATTAAACTCGTTTTATTAATAATATTAATTATCAATTAAAATTAAGATCTAGTTGTTTTTAAAAAAAGCAAAAATTGTTTTCAGAAAAGATTCTCTTCTTTCTTTTTATAACTTCTATATGATTTACAAGAAACGGGATGAAGTCGGTTATTTCTATTGTTTACAAATTGCATTTTTGGAATGTTTATAGTAGCATGAATAATTTTTAAAATGAATTTTTCAAGAATGTTATATTAAAAGAAATAAATTTACCTATGAAATATTTGCATCCCTATTGGATAAGAGCGGAAATGTAATACGGGATTTATGAAAAGGGGAATATCTATTACTTTTCCTTATAAAGGAAGTCAATATAACTTCTTACAAAATTTTAATCAATTATATTTTCGATAAACAAAGGTTTAAATATATCGAGGTAGACTACTTTTTTGTCAAATAAAAAGAGGAATAATTATGCAAGTATCATGGAAAAAAGCAGAAGTTGAAGAGATAGAAAAGAAATATAGTAGTCTAGATTTAGCACAAGAGCAACGAGATAATATAAAATTTTATGGTGATTTTGTTGCCAAATTTATTCCATTATCCTCTATGGTGATACAAGGTATTTTTTCATTCTCTATAAGAGATTGGGAACAGGCACATCCAGGAAAAAACTTTGTTGCTGAAGCACGAGGTCCAAATGGATTGGAAGCGGCGACAAAATTGAATAAAATCTGCAAGGAGAAAATTAAAGCATTAGTAAGAGATCCCGCAGATTTGGAGAAGGTTGAGAACGCATTTGATCAAGCTCTGAAAAGTTTTGCTGAATTAGGAGCTCCTTCAGAAAATAAATAGGTTAATTTAATTTTTCAGTTATCTTAATACAACAAATTGAGCTATGAGCTCTGATTTATATTAAAAAATATTTTTTTTTTTTAGCTTATAACTTTTGTATGACCAGCAATAAATTGAGAAAAGCCGAAAATTTCTATTTTGTGCAAATCTTCAAAATCAACGATAATACTTACGAGTAACCTAATGATCTTATTTCTAGAAAAACTTAAGAATTTGCTATGATTAAACCCATTGTTTTTTTAAAGAATAGATTTGCAGAAAATCATGAATGTTTTCGAAAAATTTGCTCTGATCCCATTGGTTTTCAATATTTTATTGAAAGAAAGATTTACTAAGTAGATTTGATTATTAACCTAATTAGTGAAGTTTTAAAAAAAAATTTTTTATTAATTCTTTCAATTTTGCGAAAAATAGATAAATCAATGAGCAATATTTTTTATTATCTATTTTGAGACTATTTTTCCCTAATTAGTAATGCGGTAAAATTAATGAATCTATGTCTAGGGATTGAATCAACAGCACATACTTTTGGTATTGGGATAATTACTTTTGAAGGCGATGTACTTAGTTCAAAAAATGCAACTTATTTCCCAGAAGAAGGAGGTTTGCATCCGATTAAGGTTAGAGAATTTCACCTTTATTATTTTTCAGATATAATTTTACAAGCTATTAGTGAAGCTGGAATATCAATCAAAGACATTAACTTAATCGCATTCAGTCAAAGTCCTGGTTTAGGACCAGTTTTAAAAATAGGTGCTTGGGTCGCACGTATGCTAAGCCAAATTTTAAAAATCCCAATAGTGGGAGTTAATCATTGTATTGCACATATAGAAATCGGTAGATTAATCTGTCATATTGACGACCCTCTTGTTCTATATATTTCAGGTGGCAATACAATTGTAAGTGCATTCGAGTCGGAACGATATCAAATATTCGGTGAGACTCTTGATTTAGCAGTTGGAAATATGATAGATTCATTTGCTCGTGATGCTGGGCTTTCGCATCCCGGTGGTCCTAAAATTGAAAAATTAGCATCAAAATCAAATAATTATATTCCTTTACCTTATGTAGTGAAAGGAATGGACTTATCATTTTCTGGTCTCTATACAGCTGCAAAATATCTTCTTCAATCAGAAGATTATGGTAAAACATATGATTTAAATGATGTTGCCTATTCTTTGCAAGAAACGGCTTTTGGAATGTTAACAGAAGTTACTGAAAGAGCTTTAGCTCATACAGAAAAGAAGGAAGTTCTACTCACTGGAGGTGTAGCCGCAAATCAAAGATTACAATCCATGATAGAGTCTATTAGTAGGGAACACGATGCAAGATTCGAAGTTGTACCTCTTAAATTTGCGGGCGATAATGGAGCTATGATCGGATGGACCGGAATTCTAAGATATAATGCAGAAGGTGGTCATAATGTCTCTGAAACATTAATTAAACCTAAAGAAAGAATGGATAAAATTACAGTTCCTTGGAGGTCTTAAGTGAAATTGGATTCTGATATTAAAAAAGAGAAAATCATCAGAAAAGGCGCTGAGGCTAGTCTTTATTATGGGTTTTGGTTTGGAAAAGAAGTGATTTTTAAACACAGAATTCCGAAGAAATATCGGATAGAGCAATTGGATAAGAGAATTAGAACAGAAAGAACTTTAAATGAAGCTCGAGCTTTAATAAAAGTAAAAAAATATGGAATTAGTGTGCCACAAGTATTCGAAATTGATACCACTAATTCCACAATAGTCATGAAATTTATTCAGGGAAATAAATTAAAAGATATTTTATCTGATTTAGATGACAATCTGAAGAAAAAATATTTCAAAAATATAGGGAAAATGATAGCAATTCTACATAGGAATGGGCATATCCATGGGGATATAACAACAAGTAATATTATTGTAACTCCTGAAAAACAAATTTTTCTCATTGATTTTGGGTTACATGAATATTCTGATACAGTAGAAGATAAAAGTGTTGATATTCATCTCTTAAAGAGAGTTTTGATTTCATCTCATGGGGAATCTTATGATTATTGTTTTAATGCGCTTCTCGAAGGATATAAATCAGTATATGAAAAGGTGGATGATAATTCATATGCTGAAATTATAAAAAACATCGATGCTGTTGAATCTCGAGGTAGATATATAAAACCAGAAGATAGAATATAAAGTATATTTATACCATCTTACTTTACCTAAAAGAAGTTTAATGGAAATTTTAAAATATTTTCATCTAGCCTATTAATTTCCAATACAAAATGTTCATCTATCTAAATAAATTAATTAAATAGTTTATATCTGATTTGAAATGCTTTAAATACTCCAACAACTTTATATAGATACCTAACTTATTATTTTATATTGGAAAAGAGTGAATATATTAAGGGCAAAGAATATATCTGCTTTCTAATTCACTTTTATCATATGACATAAGAGAATTTTGGAAACAGTATTTCGTGGAGTAATCAAAATGACAGATGTCGACAATGAAAAAAAAAAGAAAAAAATGGTAAATATAACCATTAATTTGCCCGAGATTTACGATGAAAATATCAAAAAATTAATTGGTATGAAGATTGTGGCAAGCAGATCTGAAGCTATACGTACTGCTCTACGAGATTTTCTACATAACGAGTATGGTAATCTTAAGTTATTAGGTTACTTTGATAAAGTACCCTAAAAATTATTATTCTATCTTATTTAACTCTATGTTAAGATTTAATACATTAAATTTCTTATTTTTAATATACTATCCTCAATCCTTAAAGAAGATTTATGCTAATCTATAGTGTAACTGAAAATGGCGCTCTTAGAAAGGTAAATAAAGTAGATTTCAATGAGAGTAAAGTGTTTCTAATCGATGATTTTAAGATAATATATATTTGGCAGGGGCAAAAGGCTTCAACAAAAAAGAGAAATTATAGTATAAAGAGAGCAGATAAGTTAAAGAGTGAAAGAGATAAACCAGTTAAAATTCAAAATATTACTCAAAATCAAGAATATGGTTCATTTTTAGCAATAATGGATATTTTAAAAAAAGGTTTAGAAGCAACAGACGCTATTGAAAAAAGACCTGAATTAAAGATTCGATATAATCAGACTCAGGAACTTATTGAGGCGGGAATTGACCCTGATTTTGAAGCGGAAATCACACTTAGCGCACATGAACTTGCTCAAAAAAATCATAGTTATGAAGATTTAGCCCGTTCTTTAGCAATATTACAAATGTCATATTTAAAAGGGAAATCATCAGAAAGCGAAATTCAAGCGAAAACTGAGGAAATAATTAAATCTTCATCAACTTACGAAGAACTCTGTTGGTTAATCGCAGAGTTAGGCAAGTTACTAGTGAAAAAATAAAAAAGTAGAAAATTCAATATCAGCAAGATTTACTACATTTTATTGTTAAGGGAGTTCTATCATCATCATCAAAAGTTATATACTTCCTCATCAGTTCATTTACAGCTTTGATGTAGCACCCGGCCTCACCCACTGCGATGTGATACGTGTTCAATTCGTTTAAAAAACAGAGCGAAATTTCATATTTCTCTTTTACATTATTTAATTCTATTTTAACATCGTCAATATATAGGTCTGGGAATAAATTAAATAACAGATTAATTAGTGTTTCATCTAACCCTATTATCATTATCTTTTTATTTTTGATATTGTTTCTTAATGAGTTTAGATAAGTACGTGCTTGAAAATATTGATTTTGTTTAACGAAAAAAAAGATGAAATCGATGTGTTCTATTTTTATAAGAATAATATAGGAAGGATCGATTTGCGTCTTGTGAAAAAAGTATTTGTGAAGTTTAAGTTCATAATTTGAATACTTTCCAGGCTTAATAGATAAACGCTGATAAAGGATTAAGTCATCTAAAATCGTATAAAACATTTAACATATGTCTAAAAAAAGATTTAAAAACTACAAGAAAAGAACTACCTAAAAAATGGAATTAATAATGAAAAAATATTTTTGATTTTATAAAACAATACTAACTCCTATTGCGTTTGATAGCACAGTAGCAAAGAAAATTTGAATAATACTGAAAGAAATTAATACAACGGGATAAAAGGATTTTACATTTTGCATAATTTTGGTATTTTGAATGAAGATTAAAAGGAAAATAATGAGCATGAATAAAACACTCGGGAAATGAGATATTCGCATCATTAATAACCCAAGAATTATCATTATTATTATACTGGTTATTATCAAAACTCTATTTTTGGAACCCTCTGATTTAAAGGTGCTTAATCGTGGATAAATCACTTTTCGAAGCAAAATTTCAATGGATAAGAATATAGGGAAAGCTAGATATCCTAATGTAAAATGAACAACGAAATTAGAAGGCCAAATAAAACCAAATGGGTAATTGAAAGAAAAAATCATGTAAATTCCTATTAAATATGCTGTACATATTATTGTAAATATAATATATTTCAGATTAAATTGAGATTTTATTAATTCCCTTATTTTTTGTTGATTTCTTTCAGATTTGGACCTTTTAATATATCTTAACAATTTATTTGACGTATAAATCAATAAGAAGATCAATGAGCCATATAGAATCCCTTTTATTCCAAAGATCCTCTCAAACATCAACCAATTCAATAGGAACGCTCCAATATAAACAACTGACTTAAAGATATTATTACGATTTTTTGAATTCATTAATATTGAATCATTATGACCTGGAATAATGTTATTTCTAGCTGTTTGCTTATTCCTAAAAAAGATGCGACCTGATACGGATATCAGAGAAATTATAATTATGAATAATAATATAATGCTAAGAAAAATCCAAACGTAATTAAAGTAAAATGTTATACTGATAGGACCATTTTTAGTTATAGAATTGAAAAAATAATACTCAAACCAATTAATCGAGTAGATAATCACGTTGTCTGAAAATAATTGATGACCTCCACCTAATAAAGACTCCTCTATTGGAATAACAGTACAGTTTGTAAGTTCTTGTGCTTTTCGGGCATTATCCTCAAAATCTAATGCTTCATCATTAATATGCATTATAATAAGTAAATTCTGGGTATTATTCTCATTTAATAGGTTAACTGGAATATATTTAATGAGATTTTCATTATACTGAAAACCATATTTTGGGGGATTAAAATTCACTAAAGGAGCCAAGGCAACTATGACTTTAAACCGCTGATCTAAAGCTTGATTCATAAGTACAACCATTCCTCCTAGTGAATGACCTATTAATCCAATTTGAGATGAATTTATATTTGAATAAAAAGGCAAAGTTTCAAGCTTATCTAATAACCTAGAACAATCTTGAGCTAATGCAGGAATGCCTGTAATTGGATCTATCTTGTTAATATTTCCACCACTTTCACCATGCCCTTGATAATCTAAAGCAGCAACGTAAAACCCCCTCTTAGTAAATTCAATGGGAATTCTCAAATCAAAATCACGCTTACTTGCAATTCCATGACAATAAATTATTAAAGGTTGTTTTTCTTGAAACTCAACAGATTTTGAAGGATAATATAAATTAGCATACAAAGTAGAACCCGAGGATTCAAATTGAACTCTCTCATATTTGTTATAGCTAAGAGATTTACTTAAATCTAAACAAGTTAAAGTAATGATTAGAACTACGATAAAAATCAAGAGTTTTATGAGATTCTTGTGATCTCTATAAGTCATCTCACCAACTATAATATATTCAGTTTCTTCCATCACAGTTGATTGCTTTTTTTGAGACATTTTTCATCTCCAATTTTTTTATTTTAAAATTCAAACTTTGTGAAAGCTTCAATAACACAATAATAACTATCCTATTTAAATGTTTTGTAAATTTCAAAAAACATGAAACCAGATCTTTTATAACAATATAACTAACAAGTATGCAAAAAAATAACTTTAAATGTCAATTCGATTACTAATTAAGAAAAAATGTGTAATTTTATACAAAATAACACAATTCGATTAAAAAACCTACTATAATTATTCCTTAAGTATGTGATAGAAATGATTTTTCAGCTGAATTATGATAATAATCTGAATTTCATATTCCTTTTTTTATGTTGGTTTGCACTTGCAATCCTTTTCTATTTTCGAACCGGGAAAAAAAGAAGAAGTATACAATTTAAGATCTCAGTGATTATGGATTCTACTATAGTATTTATTGCAGTAATTGCATGTATGCAAGCGGGTACATTTAATAATCATTGGATTACAATGGCTATATTATATACCGCAGGTTTACTTGTTACCATTCTATTAATCAATTATGCAGTAAAAATCATTACTACATCCCAGAACAATCTAACACAAGTTATTAAAAAATCTTCTGATAGTTCAATACAAGTCTCTAATATCGCAACTGAATTGGCTGCTAGTGCAAGTGAAGTTAATGCCGCTACGGAAGAAATTGCTTACACAACTCAAGGAGTCGTTAAAGAAAGTCAACAAATGATGCAATCCTCAAATGAAATTCAAGATATTATAAGTCTTATTACTAATGTTTCTGATCAAATTAACTTACTCGCATTAAACGCAAGTATTGAAGCAGGACGAGCAGGTGAATATGGAAGAGGATTTGCAGTAGTTGCTGATGAAGTAAGAAAACTAGCAGAAGAATCAAAAGGTGCAGTTGATGCAACAAAAGAAAAGATTGGTGAAATTATTCAATTGATTAATTCCACCTCAAACTCAATTTCAGGAATAAGCTCATCAACAATGCAACAAACTTCTTCAATGGAAGAGGTATCATCAACAGCTAATAAATTAGGAACGCTTGCCGAAGATTTAAAAAACGAGTTAACACGATTCAAAATTTAAGTGTCTAAAAACTTTTTTTTTTTACTTCCTTCCTTTTCAAAAAAAGTTAATAAATAATTTTAGATATATCTCTATATGGAAGAAATCCATGATGATCTAATAAATAGAAAGTATTCCACCTTAATTGCAGATGGATTTAGAATATATCGTAAAAATTTTAGGAATCTAGTTTTAACTTGGTTTATTTTTATTTTACTCTATAATCTATTATATTTTATTTTAATAGATATAATCGGAGATCTTTTCAATACAAGAGTATTGTATTTGATCTATAAATATATTATTACTGGAATAATAGGACTAATAGGTCTCATTAGAGTATGTTCTGTAAGTACTTTTTTATTTAAAGACTATACTCTTGTCGATACGGAATTCATGGAAGAGTTTAGAAAAAGTATAAATTATCGATTAAAATACCCCATATTCATAAGTGTCATACTTTTCATTTTATTTGAAGTGATTTTATATTCAATTCAAGATTTTATTTTTGAATTTGTGTTTTATTCTGGGTGGTTGTTTCCATTAAGGGTATTTATCTTATGGACGACATCACTATCGTTTGCTTTTCTTTCAATAATTTTAAGCACATTTTATATATTTGTTAGATATACTTATAACATCATAGATATTGAAAGACCAATTTATGAAGCTAGATTACTTACTAAAGGATTCTTTTGGAAAATAGTAGGTGTATTAGTAATTGATATGATTATTCAATTGATTATTTCTGGTGTTTTTTTTTATAGTTATAATTATATAATAACAACGTTTTTCTTTGATATCTATATTGAATCTTTGATGACACGGAATTATGTGTTAATTTTCCTCAATAGGATTATTTATGATATTCCTGCAATATTAATAGGCCCTTTAAGTGTATGCCTAATAACTCCACTATTTGCACATCAATATTTAAAAAGAGAAAATAAAATGCTTGAAGAGAAGATTTGAGTATTGAAAAAAGGAGTTCTGTTTAAAATTTATCGACGTCTTCGAATTTTTCGAGCCTCTCGTTCTACTTCACGGAGAATAACAATATCATCCATCTTAATTGGACCTTTAACGTTGCGGGTTAAAATTCTATTTTTATCAGGACCTTTTAGAATCCTTACTTTAATTTGAGTTATTTCTCCAGTAAGTCCTGTTCGACCAATTATTTGAATAACTTGGGCAGGTATTGAATAATCATCAACTGTTACTCCTTTAGATTTATCGAGTTTAACCAAGATATTTCACCATATTAACTTATTTTTTTAATTGCTCTAAATTTTTAATTATATCATTTAATAAACCATCATTTCCTGTACCAGCACTTTCAATGGCAATAGCACTTGAAGAAACATTAATTCTAACAGTGTTTCCGAGTTCTTTTTTAGTGGAAATATATCCATAGGGTATACGTTTTTCCTCACATAATAGGGGGATATGAAAGAGAATTTCAGGAGGGCTTACATCTTCAGCCATGACAACTAGTTTTGCTTGAACTCTTTCAATGCTTTTAGTTACTTCATTCATTCCTTTCCTAATTTTAGAATCTCGTGTTTCTGCTATAGTACCCAAACCATTCTTTAATTGAGTTTTTACTTTATCTGGAATCTTAAATTTTACATACGAAATTTTTAATCACACTCATTCAAATATATTTATTTTTTAATATATTTTCATAAATCATCGAGTTAGTATGAGAACTGTAGTAAAGGGTATTAAATAAAATTTTTGATTTTATTTTGCTTTAAGCAATGGAATTATAAGCAAAATGGAAAATAAATAATGGAGCCAATAAAATAGATTTAAAATATGATATGTGAACAAATTTCAAAAAGAATACAATTGAATGAAAAAATTTATATTGTTATTATTTAATCTACTACTAAATCAAAGACCTGAAATTCAATCATTATTTTTTTTTTAAAATTGAGGAGATTATCATGAACAAAAAATTTGGATTTTTTTTACCAATATTTTTTTTTTGGTTTTTTTCTTTAATCACCATTAGTCGTATTGAATTATATTTTGAATGGATTTTTGCATGGACATCCATATATAGTAATTTAGAAGTATTTGGCAATGTATTACATTCTTTCTTTATTGGTTGTTTTGCATGGTCAATTGTGTCATATTATTTAGGAACTATTAATTTTAAAAGATTTAGAAAGGCAATTAAATCAATATCCTTGTTTTATCCATTTTGGTTATGTTTTAGCATATTTTTAAGCAGTATTGGATTATCTTCGTTTTCTAATGTTTGGATTATCGTCCATATTCTATTACGAATTTGGGTGGGTATAGGACTCCTAATAGCAATTATTATGATTTTGAATTTTTTGAGTTCTCGAATTTTCAAACCAATTTTTAGAAATAGATTGATAAGAGCTACAATGGAACGAGAACCTGTAGATTCTGAAATTAGATCCTCTTTTTATAAATATATTAATTTTTTAGAAAAACACCAACTTGAAATTCTAGTTTTCATAATATTATTTTCAGGTACTTTCTTTATCATATCCTCTGCTTTGGGTCAGGGAACCGCCTTCCTTACTGCTATATTTTTATTTTTAGTAATTATTATTATTAGTTTTCTTTATGATATCGATTACTTCTTTTCAAAAAGGGTTTATTATACTGAACATATTAAACCTAAGAGTAACATGTCTATAATCCATAGGTTTGATGAATTATTAAATAGATTTAAAAAATTAATAGACCAGGGAAACAAATTTTATTCAGATGAGTCATATGAATCAGCAATTGAAAACTGGAAAGAAGCCGTTCAAATCTATTACAAATTATCTAAAATGATTATCCGAAAAAAGAATTTTGATGTAAATCTTAGAACTTTAAAAGAAAATATATATAATGCTTATAAAGGCGCTTTTATTGTTCATCTTAAAAATGGTCAAGAAGCATATTCAAATTTAGATTTAGTGAAAGCAGAAAATGAATGGAAATCAGCATTGAAATACCTATACTCTGTCCGACAATTAAGAAAGTATGGAAAATCTGAAATCTCTTCCAAAGAAATTCAATTAAAGATAAAAGAAATAAGCTTAAATCTAAAACGTGTGGATATTGAAATTATTATTAAAAAATTAGATGATGATTTGAAATTAGCTCATGTTCGACAGGATGAAGAAATAGCTAAAACAATTATTATAACTGACAAGATTATTCTAAGGTATTCAAAAGTAAAAAAAAAAGCTCAGAACTATAAAATCTATAAAGAATTTGCCGAGAAGATACAAAATCGTTTAGTAAATGTTCGAGTATTTCAAGAAAGGTTACAAGAAAAATTAGACAAATCAATGGGTATTACACCCTTGGAAAATCAGGTCAAATTTGATTTAAATGAATTTAGTGAGTTTGAAATGGCTTCAGTGATAAAGGATGAAACAATAAAACAAATAATATCAGTTATTAGAGAATATGAATTTATAGCAGGTCAAGTAAGATTTAAAATTGGTTTAGTAAATAACATTAAATATCCACTAACTAATTTAAGGATTACATTTGATTTGCCTAAATCTTTGAAATGGATAATGCATGAACCTAATTACGAGAGAAAAGGAGATAGTATATTAATTCCAAAGTTAGGAGCAAAAGAGAAGAGGGCGGTTTCACTTTATTTTGAACCGCTTAATTGTATGGAGAGTCATATAAACGCTACTGTTAGTTTTTTTGATATCAAGGATAAACCTCATGCAATCCCTATGAAACCCAAAATGATTTCAATTTCATGTCCAATTTTCTTCACTGAAAGTGATGCGAATTTAGCAAGAGTTAAAAGTCTAAGACGCAACCTTACTCATAGAGATAAAAAAGTGTTTCCAATCATCGATATTGAAAAGACACAATCAATTTTTAATTCGATTCTTTCAGTATTAGAACAATTTGACATAAAATTAATCTCTAATGAGTTTTTCGAGGAAAATAATTTTGGAGAAGCTTGGTTTTTTGGTGTAACGAAAGTTAAAAAAGAGAGACTTGTAATGAATGTTCTTTTAGATGGAGATAGAAAAACTTTAGAATTTGAAGTATCAGGAAATAATGAAGAGCAAATAACCGCATTTCTAGCAGAAATTGGAGATCGTGTGCGACAAAAACTTATTGAAAATAATATAATCAACTCTGAAGAAGGATTTTATGATATGAGAATCGCCATTTTATCTTGCTTGTGTCCTTATTGTTATACTTTATTATCCTCTGAATCTGTGGAGAAATTTCGTAATGGTGAAATAATAGAATGTGAGAATTGTTGTGTAAATATCAAAATTGATTAGAATTACAGAATATTTGAGGGCTTATATGAGAAAAAATATAAGAATACCTTTCTTTATAATAATCTTCATCTTTCTATTAGGTTCTATCTTTTTTTGGGGTATTCAGATTTTAAATTATTTAAATGAAGTAAATATAAATTTATTCTTCTTTGTTTTTAATTGGATAAACATTTCTGATGAATATCTGTTAAATCTCAATAGTTTCTTTCTCTTATCATTTGGATGCTTATTCTGGATAATTATTATTGTGTATATTTTAAATAAAAATACTATTCAAATTAGAGGTTTTGTTAAAACTATTGGTCTATTCCCTTTATTTTGGTTCAATTTAATCTTATTTGCTTGGTTTGCGGGATTAACTTTTTACCGAAATATATGGGTTATGCTTCATATTTTTATAGTATTTTGGATTAGTTTAGCCGTATTTTTAATCTTTTTAATTATAATTTTAACTTTATCACGAGGTATAAAATCCAAATTTTATGCAAGATTTCAAAGATTTCCCAGTATAAAATTTGTTTACTATATGGATAAATATGAATCCAGTTTTTTGATTTTTATACAATTTATATTAGGATTTTACTTATGTATAGCTGATAATACTTACAGCACTAGAATCCATCAATATTATTCTTATATAACACCTTTTATTATTGTTATCTTCACAATAATAGCTGTGGATTTACTTTTCTTATTTAATTTCATTTTATCAACTAGTAGAGGTAAATCTCTTTTTACTATAAAAGAAAAGGAACTATTTTATCAAAATCGATTGAATTTTGTGTTAAATCAAACCAATAGTGTAATTTCTAAGGAAACTGTCAGATATTCTAAGCGATTACTTGATGATATCATAAATTCCTTAGTTGAAAGAATTGAAAATTTTAAAAAATCTGATAAAAAGCAAGATAAAGATTTATTGAGAGAAACTAATTTATCATTGATAAAAGCTTATGATATAAGGGGAAGAATACTCGACTGGAAGGCTTTAAGATATTACAACAAAAATAAAATGTTTCAAGCTCAAAAATTGTGGACTATGGCCGTAAATGATTATGAATCTTGTTTTAAATTAAGTAGATCAGAAGAACTCGATAAATATGTGCAAAATTTAGAACCAAAAATTACTAAGATAAAAAATCAATTAAAGGTTTTTGATCCTGAGACCAGGATTTTAGAAATTGATAAAGAATTAAAGCAAGTCAAAAAACTACGAAGAAAAGATTTAACAAAAGCAATTGAGTTAGTAAATAATATTATAGCATCCTATTCAGAAGTTAAGGAAAAGTTAGAAGAGTCAGAGGAATTCAATAATATTATTAAGAAATTAGAAAAAAAAATTAAAAATGCTCAATTTTTGCGATCTACAATTCAAGAGAAAAGAGATGAAGATATTGGGCTAAACAAAATACCTGCTATTCTTAAAGAGGGAGATCAAGATAATATCTTATCCATTATCAGAGAATATGAATTTATTGGTGGTCAAGTAAGATTTAAAATAGGAGTAATAAATAATACTAGTTTAACATTTACTAATTTAAAACTTGCTTTAGATCTTCCTATTGCGTTAAAATGGATTATGCATGAACCCAATTATGAACGAAAAGGAGATAGTCTTCTTCTTAATAAACTAGGACCTCATGAAAAGCAAGCAGTATCATTATATCTTGAACCAGTTAATTGTATGGAGAGTTCTGTAAACGTTACGGTAAGTTTCTTAGATGCAAAAGAAAAACCACATGCTATACCAATGAGACCTAAAATGATTGGAATTTCATGTCCAATATTTTTTACTGAGGATGAAGCAAACCTAGCAAGAGTTAAGAGTCTAGTGCGTTCACTTGCAAATCGTGATAAAAAGGTTTTTCCTATTGGTGATCCTAAAAAAGGAAATTCAATTTTTTCATCATTAGTGTCAGTTCTTGGTAAATTTGATATAAAACTAATCTATAAAGCATATGATGATGAAAATAATTTTGGTGAAGCTTGGTTTTACGGAATGACTAAAGTAAAAAAACAAAGAATTATCCCTTATGTTATGTTAGATGGTGAAAACAGAGTGTTGGAATTAGAAGTTTCTGGTGACGAGGCTGAGCAGATAACAGCATTTCTAGCGGAGGTCAGTGATCGTATGAGAAAAAAATTAATCCTTGAAAAAATTATAAAACCAGATGAAAAATTTTATGATATGAGAATAACTGTAATGTCTCATTTTTGTCCATATTGTTATACATTAATCTCAAATGAATTAGTTCAGAAGTTCCTGAGTGGTGATTCAATTCAGTGTGAAAATTGTTATGCAAAAATAAATTTAGATGAAAAATAAGTTCCTTCAGAGATCTTCATTAAAAGTCGCAGAATAGAAAAACTTATTTTTTACAAATCATTTTAACAATTACTTATAGTATTTTTTCTATAAATTTTTAGCTGTTTTAATTGAAATATTAATAATGTAAAGCAAAATTAACCAAAAAGAGGATTAAAATCATGATCATACCGATTAGATGCTTTAGCTGTGGTAAACTCATTGCACATGTATATAAACCATATTTAGAATATTTAGAAAAAGGCGAATCTTCTGAAAAAGCCTTTAAAGAATTAGGAATAGAGCGATTCTGTTGCAAACGCATGATCGTAAATTAGAGAGTATTTTTACTTTCTAAGCGTAAGTCATGTGGATTTAATAGATGAGCTGCTAAAGTTCCCTAGATTACAATAAATTGGAATTAAACTTGATGAGTGTTTTAAAACTCATCTAAAAATAAATTTTTAAATCTTTTAAATTTCTGTTCAAAGGTTGATTTCCAATTCTTATTCTGAGTCTTCTTCCAATAGGAATGAGGTAAAGCTTTTAGGCTGTAATCATCACATAATCTTTTAAAAAGCTCGAAACTACAGCCAAGTTTTTTAGCTAAATAGGTTCGAGGACCTATGAGAACCATTTCTTCAAGAATTTCTTTAGATTTTAAATTTTGAGCAAGAATTTCATATGCTTGTTTACCCATTCTCATGGGGAAGTATTTTCTTTTCCTCTCCATGCTATAAATATATGTTTTCATAACCTGATTGAATATATCAGGTCCTATCCTCAAATAATATTGCTGTTTTATTTCACTTTCCCCAATCCAAACATGACTTTTTCCTGCTTTTCTTTTAAGTTGAACATCATATTTGATTTTAAATTCATTTTTAACTTGCTGTAAAAATGGTTTATTGGTACTATGGATAATAGGCGCCCCCTCCTCACCATCACCATCATAAAATCCTAGGAGAACTGATAGTGCCACTTCACGTTTTAAACTTGTAAAAAAACCATCTTTTAATGCTTTACCTTCTTTAAAATCAAGAAATCCTAGATTTTTTAAATCCTCAATCATAGATGTGCAACCTACTCTCACACCATATCTTTCGGGATACTCTCCCGATTTTTTTTTCTTTCTTCGATCTATCCTATGCTCAATTTTATTTGAAATCCTTAAAACATCCCTAAACCTATTAATTACTTTAAAGTCCCCCTTTTCTAGGAAAATTCCGATCTTCTCTTTCTCACTCGTTCCATCAGCTAATAGCAAACCAAAATAATAACCTTTTTCAGTATTATCAAGGCATTTAAAAAATTCTTTCTTCAGATTAGGATTATGTAAATTCCATTGTTCTTGACGATAATTAGGAAGTTTATTCATAACAGAATATTTAGTAAAGATTTTATTGAATTTATTAAGATCCACATTCTTTATTCTATGAGATAATGAGCTTAAGAAACTTTCCAATTGAATTTTTGAAAACTTGAAATCTGGATTGTATTTTGAGTTATTAACATTTTGTATTCTACTTCGTGTATCTCTAATGTACCTTTTATGCATACCTAAGTATTCAGATAATTTATCATATGAAATTCTCCCCCCATGAAGCTCACTAACTGGAATGACATTTGAAATCTCAGATTGAATATCCGTTATGAAATCTAAGGTAGAATACATATCCAAACCCGGATTTTCTGGTCCTTTTAAAGGTTCATATTCTGAATTAAAATTTTTAACTTCTTCTTCATCTTCATTTAGAGGCTCATAACAACATTCAAATTCTTCTAAAATTTTTTCCGTTTCATCAAGTGGTTCATAGTTCCTTTTTATAAAACTATTAATTTTTTCACATCCCTCATAACCGTTAGGAGCAATATCCCTTTCTTTATTATTTCCATAATCACTCATATAATTTATATTTAGACTAATGAATTTAAACTGAATGAGTAATATGAATTAATAAAAAACTGTACAGTTTAATTAATGACTTATTAAAGTTTCCTCGACTTCAATGAAATATTTATTTTTATTATAATTTGAGGATAAATCTTTAAATTGATATTTATCCTTTTATCAATAAAATAAATATTCTCGCGATTTTTATAGATGAGAAATCCAAGAATTCTTAATATTTCAATTCTCTTCATAATTTTTAATGTTAATTTAGTAACGCAAATATTGCCCTCATCTTTATATATGACTGATTTAAAACAAAACTCAGATAATACCGACTCTTGGGTTACATTTATTAATCTCGAAAACCGAATCTACAGCCCAAGGATGAAATGGGTAAATGGTAGCATATATATTGCGGGTGAGATTTATAGTTCTTATAATTATGATGAAACAATCTACTTAACTAAATTTCATAATAATGGTACAAAATTATGGGAGAAAAATTGGGATACCCCCGAGAAAGATAGATTGTGTGGATTTGAAATTGATTCGTTAGAAAATGTCTATTTGTTATGTACTAAAGATGTTAGTTGGCCTTATGATCAACCCGAAAGTATTTTACTTTTGAAATATTCCTGTTCGGGAGAACTTTTCTGGGCAAAAACCATAAATACAAGTAGATCGTGTTATGCTTACACCCTCAAATTGGATCAATCTGATTTTGTATATATTGCTGGAGTAGTACGGAATAACAGTGTTGATTATTACTTTCTCCAAAAGTTGAATAATTCAGGTGATATTATATGGAACAATCGAATAGAATCAAATGTAGAACAACTTGAACTTGATTCTCAGAATAACATTTATATTTATGGTGTTGATTCAAATTATTTCCCAACTCTCTATAAGTATAACAGTACAGGGTCAAAATTGTGGTCAATAAATTTAGAGCAGTCTAATGATGTATCTTCAATGAAGATCGATTCTAACAATGATATTCTACTAACAGGTAAAAAGTATTATTATTATAATGATAGTCACATTATGTGGATTTCAAAATATAATAATTCAGGTATTTTAACTAATAAACTTGAATTTATATCAATAGAGTATGATTGGGACCGTCGTGGAAAAACCTGGTTTATTAATAATGATATTTATATATTTATTGATTATCCCTTATCTCCAAATTATTGCCTATTGAAATATAATAATACTTTTCAACTCGATTGGAACGCAACATTGAACGAATACTATGCTAGGAGTTCTTATTATGGATGGGGTTTTACGGTGGTTGATGTTGATTCCCACGATAATATGACTTTCTGTTATTCTAATACAAGAATTGAATATTATAGGAAAACTGGTATAAATTCCCGTAAGACCTTAGATGTTGCTATTTTAAAGCTTGAAAGTTCAGGTGAAATATTCTCACACTACTATTGGGGTGGGTCGTATCAGGATTCACCAATGCAAATTTTTATTGATCCTGCCGATGATGTGTATTTATTATGTTATTGTGATTATGTAAACAAATGGAATAAAGAAGAAAGTCATTTGATGTTAATAAAAAATCCTGAGATCAATGGAAAACCTCCAGGCTTAGAATATATATTCGGATTTTATGATTATTACGTATTTTCGTTTTTGGGTTTTATGAGCTTAATTTCCATTATACTTTTAATCTCAATAATTAAACCAAAACTTAGGAGAATCCGAAAAATAAGAAGCTCTCATATTACTAGATAGAGAAAAATAGGGGGTAGAAAGGCTATTAATCCTATAAAAAATGAGGAAGAATTAGCAATAATTGAGCCTTTTAATACGTTTTTCGAAAGAAATCTCTCTTGATTTCCATTAAACTCAGAATATTTAACTCTGTTTTCAAATTCTACTTTTAATAACACCCATTCCATACTGATAACAAGAAATTCGACAAAAATAATATAAATCCAGAATAAAAAGTCTACGTATACATCTATAATATAAGCAAGAATTTGTGTAATTGGAAAAGTAATGAAATTCACCTTATAACATGATTTCAACAAAGATCGTTTCTCTTCCTTATTAATTTTAAACATAAGTCTATAAACTCCATACTCTACAGATGTACCAATAATAAATATAAAAAGTATTAATATTGATCTCCTAAGTGGATCTTCTATAGGGTAATAAGTACCAATTCCATTAGCCCTGACAATACTTATGTTAAAACAACACAGTATAATGAATACATAAAGAGGTATTATGTAATTTCGCCTTTTCATAAAATTAAATTGCCTTAATAACTTTAAAAATCTTTGGATATTAAAAGTAGATCTTTTCAGATTTCTTTACATATTAAATAATAAGTTAGAAATACGGTAGAATAATTTTTTTTGAAAAGTATAAATTACTGTTTTCCATAATGAGCCGTCCATCTTGTTTTTCTTGCTTTTCTATTATAATCCAACATTGACTTCCGGCATTTACCTGTACAGAAATTCAGAACTGTGCCATCTCGACGAACAAACATAATTCCTTTACCAATGGGAATATCATAACCACAGAACGAGCATTTCTTGACTTTAACCATGCTTAATCATCTCATCATCAATATTCAATTTTACTCCTTCTTAAAAAGTTCAGCCTCTCCGTATTTTACAACCATTAAATTAATCAGTGTCATGTCGTGGGTGACTTCATTACCCCGAACTGTTTTTCTTCTTTTTTCTCCTTTTCTTTCGGGTTTATATCCAATTCCTCTTTTTGATACTAATATCCTCTTCTTAACGGGGCCGTGGACGTCTTTTCTCATCGGAAATCCACTTGAATCACTTCCACCGGTAATCTCAAATTCATAGTTAGGAAAACCTAGAAGCCCTCCCTTGATGGTATCTCCGATTTTCATTCCTTCAAATCGGAACTTTTTTTCATCAATTTCGATTAGCTTAGATAATCCTTTTCCGGGACCTTCTTTTCCACCACTGATATTCAATTTATATACAATTTTTTCAGAAGACACAATGCATCAGTCGAACTTAAAAAAGCAAGATTAACTTCTAAAATGTTTATTTTCATAAAAATTTTTTGGAATTTAATGAGTGGATTTATTTTCTTTAGTAATTTAGATAATGAAATTTATTTTAACGAATTACCTATTTAAATTATAAAATAAATTAATGGATATTCCTACATGCAAGTATTTGAAGTAACTGAGATAAATGAGTTTCCTTATATGGAAATGAAGGAAGTGGTTCAGGGTCAAAGTGTAGGAGATATATTAAATGATACCAGTATTGATCAAGTATTTTTATTAGTAGACCATGATACAAAGAGAATTTGGACATATAATGGACCACATAGTCCCTTTAAAATTCAACTCTATGGTGGAATTTTAGCTGGAATGTTAAGGCAGCAATTACGTTTATTTTATCGGGTATATCCATTAAATTTGTATTCAAAAGAAGATAAACAATTTCAAGAATTAATTGAAAAGCAGATTGGAGGAGGTAGAGCTAAACCAGTGGAAAAAAGTGACTTTCCAGAGCCGACTCCAGATACATATGTTCCAAATGTTTCAGTGTCAAATCCAAAAATAAATCAAGTACTCGAATATATAAATGAAATTCCGTACCCAGACAATCTTCTTAGAAGATTTATGATAATTGGAGGAACAATATATACTGATGAGGAAATTACGGAATCCTTTCTAAAAGAAGAAAAAACTATAATTAACTCTGTTAAATTAGGTAGGTTAAACAATGGGTTTACTTTCTTTAAAGATCATAATTACTCAACGCGTTTAATCATAAAAGAGAGAAATGTTCAAGCAATAGAGTTATATATAGATAAAGATGATAAATCTCCAAGTTTAAAAATTGAAATTCCTATTATTCAAGAAGATAAATTTTCTAAGACTGGTTCTATAGATAAACTAATTAATGCTTTTCATATTCCAAAGAAATTACCTGAAGAAAGCGAATCTCGGACTCAAAATGATTCTATTAATTAATCCACGTACTTCTAAACCTTCAGAAATTCGGACAGAATATTTTAGAGAACCGAATTTAGGAATATTATATTTAGCAGCAATTTTGGAATCACATGAGATTCCAGTAGAGATCTTAGATCTTGAACAATTTATTGATTTGAATGAATTTGATTTAGAAAACCTAATTAGAGAACGAATAGTTGGCTATGAGATCATTGGGATTACGTGTCTTACTAATACTTTCCATCTAGCTCTTAGGATCGCAAGAATTATAAAAAAAAATCAAGATAGTTATGTTATATTTGGTGGCCCACATGTTTCTTTTATGTATAAAGAAATCTTTGAACAGGATAAGGAAACTAAAAATTTAATAGATTTTATTTGTGTAGGTGAGTCAGAAAATTCATTTTTGCAATTAAGTATTATCTTAAGGAACCAAATCATAGAGGGAAAAAGTATAGTTAATTATGAAGATCAATTGCAATCAATTAAAGGACTTGCTTTTACTAATTCAAGAGGAGCACTTATAGTAGCTAAATCAGTTGATCCAATAGATTTAGATGATATTCCTTTGCCCGCTCGTTATAAATTATCTCAAGAGAATTATTATTACTCAGTAGCAAACATAATTGTTAATAGAGGTTGTCCAAATCAGTGCTCATTTTGCTCAAGACAAAATTTATTCAAAAAAACTCGAATTAGAAGTATCAAATCAATTTTAGAAGAGATAAGGGATGTCCAATCCTTACAAACATATACTCAAATCAACTTTTATGATAATATCAATATCAATAGTGATTTCTTTAAAGATTTTTGCGAAATGTTCATCAAAAATGAGATTAGAATCCCATGGGGTTGTGAAATTCGTGTAGATACTATCAGTTCTGAAGAAGCTAAGTTGTTAAAAAAAGCAGGATGCCAATTAGTGGCAACAGGGATTGAATCTGCGAATGAGTTTGTTCTTACAAAAAATTTCAAATTTCAAGATCCCGAACAAGTTAAAAAAGGTATAATTAATCTAAAGAAATGTGGTATCGCGATTCAAGCATATTTTGTATTAGGTTTACCGGGAGAAACTCTAAAAAGTTTTAAGCAAACTATCGAATATATAAAATCCTTACCTTTTGATGAAAATGATGAATTAAATTATTTCGTAGCGACTCCCTACCCTGGCTCTCGTTTATGGGATGAGAGAGAATATTTTGAAATAAATATTTTTGAATCTGATTTTACTAAATATGATTGTAATCACATAATATTCGAAACAAATGAATTAAAAAAAGAACAATTAGAGTTACTATATATCGCTTCAAAAAATATTGAAAAAAGAGTTAATATACATTAGAAAATGTAATTGAAAATGGTGACCACGCATTCCAAGCGACTTTACAGAAATGATTATCAATATAATTAAAAAAATACCTGAGGGTAAGGTTCTTACTTATGGATTTATTGCAAAATTAGCAGGGAATCCAAGAGCTGCTAGACAAGTTTCATGGATTTTACATTCATCTTCAAAAAAGTATAATCTTCCTTGGCATCGAGTAATTAGTTCAAAAGGAAAATTATCTTTAAAATTAATCGAAGATTGTGAGTATCAAAAAAAGCTATTAGAGAAAGAAGGAATTCAATTTTCAGATGGATTCAATTTAAATCTTAAAAAATACCTATGGAAAATTAATTCTATAGAAGAATTGTAATGAATTTTATGATCATTAAAGATTTCGAGTTCTGTGGGGTAAGCAACTTGGAAATGTCCGAAAAAATATTGAAAATGCAGCATCTTCTCTTCCTTCAAGAATGAGATCCCTAATCATTTCTAATCTATCTTTCTGTTCAATCAAAACATTAGTAGGAGTGTCCATTTTCTCATTGTTTTTAATTTCTGATTGAAAATTTTCAATTACTCGATTTCCATTATCTTTTTTAAAATTTCTAAAATCTCTTTTACATCTCTCTAAAACTTGCTGACTAATAGGTTTTTTTAGAACTTTTTCTTTCGCAATTGTATATGACATGTATCTATCACCCTTTATTGGTTGAGTTACTATTTTATTATTTTGATATAAATGTCAATTTAGATATATAAATTTGCTAGGTATAAAAGTTTTGAAGATATCATAATTAATTATAAGTCCAATAAAAATCAAATTTTTGAAAATATTTCAATTCAATATAAATGATTGAATCCAATAAACTTTCAGAATTGTTACATAGAGCACAAACTGAAGAAAATTTATATAATTGGGCTGAGGCAGTAAAATTATATGAACAAGCCGCTGAACAATTTTTAGATAAAAAACATGTAGAAGAAGCAGCAAATGCTTATAAAGCCTTGGGTCGTGTTTATTTTATAATTTCTGAAAATGTTGATACAAAAGCTAAGTTTATAGAAACTCTTAACCGAGTAATTGAAACTTATTATAAGGCTGCAGATCTTTTTAAACAAAATGAAAATAAAGCAGAACAATTAGAATGCAAGGCAGAAGCTCTATTTGCTAAGGGTTTTACTGCGAGTTCTATAAATGAAGCAAAGAATTCATTTATTAATTCAAGTGATCTTTTTGTTGAGGCTAGTAATCTTCTTTCTAAAAATGATGATCAAGAGAATTTATCTAGAATATTAGCAAGAGCTGCTTATGCTTTTATTTATATCCAACCATATTTATATGATAGAAAAGAAGTCGATCTATACCTTCAAAAAGGTATAAGATTAGGTTCTAAAGCTTTAAAAACATCTTTAAAAGTAGGCAATCATCAAATACTTGCCATTAGTATATTATCTGATCATATAATAAACTTACTTAAAGGTTTTGTAAGAGATTTTAGGAAAGATCAATTATTTGAAGATTACCTTAAAAATCAAATTTTAAAATTTGAGGAGTATATGAAGTTTTTTCATCAATCTGATGATAATAGAGCTCTAGGATCTGTATATTATGTCAAAGGCAATCTTTATTGTTTTTATGCAACACATTACTTAGAAGATGCAAAAGAATTTGACGAATATACAAGTCAAGGATTACAATATCTTGAAGAAGCGTTAATTTTTGCTCGTAAAGCTAATAATAAATTCCTGCAAATTTTAACTATTTTTTATATAGATTGGTGGGCTCTTTTTGCCCGTAGATTCAAATATGTCCAAACAAGAATCTTTAGAGATGTTAAAGAAATGGAAAAATTAGCAGGGATCTATACTAATTTACCATTAAATATGCGTTTTTTTGCAGAATTCTTACCAGTTTTCTATTATACTAATATGGCTTTAAGAAGTTTTTTCACAATTCGTCAAAGAAAAACTTATGCGAATAAAGGAATTGAACATGCTAAAATTGCTATGGAAGGTATATCACAATTGTATTATTCTACTTGGCCGAATCAAATGTTAACATATTCTTATGCACAATTATCTTCTCTTGCAACATCAAAGCAGGAAAGAGATCAAAATGCTAGAAAAATGTTTCAATATGCTCAAAAATCTCATGATATTGGAAAAAGATTTGAAGGAGGTATAATGCGAGCAACTGGTCTATCATCGCTCTATAGGGCATACAAAACTCGTGCAGAACTCTCCGAAAATAAAGATCAAAAGATCGAAATGCTAACAGCCGCTGCAGACGCTTCTAAAAGATATTTGGAGCATACACCTGAACAATGGAGGGGAATTTTAACTGGTAAAATGCGTTTAGCTCTTTTATACGAAGAAATTAATATCATAACAGGAGAAATTGATATGTTATTACAAGCAGAAGAAGTTCTCAATGAAGTAATTAAAGATTCCATTAATGGTAGATATTATTCGTATGCAGCAGTAGCATATGAATATCTTGCACGTATGGAAGATCGACTGGGTAATTATATGATTTCAGCAGAAAAATATAGACAAGTTCAAGAATGTTATTCAATATCTGTTGAAGGAATCCAATACAAACTATTA
Source organism: Promethearchaeota archaeon (assembly GCA_048939015.1). Classification (GTDB taxonomy): domain Archaea; phylum Asgardarchaeota; class Lokiarchaeia; order Sigyniarchaeales; family SOKP01; genus Loki-b32. The sequence goes on along the minus strand of JBHLPW010000028.1, from coordinate 29,740 downwards.
AAAGAAAGAATTAAAGAAAAAATATCTTATGCAAATGCTTGGAACCTAATCGAATTAGCAAAATTACATAATAAACAAGAAAATCATTTGCTAGCTAAAGAAAATTATGCAAAAGCATGTGAAATCTTGAAACAATTACCTAACAATAATTATGAAGCTTCATATTATTCCGCGTGGACATTTTTGGAAGAAGCGGAACAATTTAGTAAGCAAGAGAGACATGATGATGCAATAGAACAGTTTAAATCTAGTAGTGAACATTTTGATATGGCTTTAAATGTACTAGAAGAAGTTTTAAAACAATCAAAGGATAAATTAGAAATTGAAAGAATTAAAAAACTTAAAAACGTAGCTAGAGTACGAATTAATTATTGCAGTGCCAGAATGAATGTTGAGAAAGCAAGAATTCTAGGTAAGAAAGGGGAGCACCTCCTATCTGCCGAGAATTTTTCTTTGGCTGCAACACAATTCAAATCTGTCTGTACTAAATTCAAAATCGAACGAGAGCGAAGAGAATTAGAAGCAATTTATCACCTTTGTAAAGCATGGGAAAGTATGGAATATGCAGAGAGTAATGAAGATTCAAATAAATTCGCAGAAGCAGCTCATTTATTTGAAAAAGCAAGTAATTTTTTTAGTAATAGTAAATTAAAGATATTATCTTCAAGTAATTCTGCATTTTGCCAAGCACTTGAGCTTGGTTGCAGATTTGATGAATCAACAAAAACTTCAATAAAATCCGAATTATATCCAAAAATAAAAGTTATGCTTAGAAAAGCAGCATCTTCTTATAAGAAAGGTGGCTTTATTAATGAAGCTGACTGGGCTTTAGCAACTTCAACTTATTTTGATGCAGCTTGGCATCTAATACAGGCAGATGAAGAAATGAATTTAGAAAAAAAGAAGAGCCTACTTAAAATCGGTTCAGAAATACTTAAGTCTGCTGCAAACCTTTTTGGAAAGTCAGGTTATAAAAATAAAGAAAAAGATATATTAGAGCAATTAGAATTGGTGTCAAAAGAAGAAAGAATAATTGTATCCGCTTTAAACACAATTAGCGAACCATCCATAACAAAAAGCACCGTAGGTATTATTGCTCCTGCATGTCCAATTGAATCTAGCCAATCACCAAGGATTAGTGAAGTACGTGAATTTAGTGATGAAATACTGAAAGCGGAGATGGTTAAAGAATCCAGAAAAAAATACAATTTAATCTATAAAGATTTGTTAAAAGAACATCCTGAAATACAACAACATGAATTTAGAGTTGGTATTGCTCAAATGGGAATATCCAATTCTGGTGATTTATTAGGTGAATTTTACACAGAAGATAATGGTCTTATAAATCTTCGAGAAGATAAAGTTGAGTTAGTTAGTAGTAAAGTTATAGAGATGATAAATAAAGCCCATGACAATGAAATTAAGGTTTTAGCCTTTCCAGAAATGGCGATTGATTTAAACTATAAGAAATTACTTGAAGACATCTTAAAGCTCTCAACGAAATACAATATGTATATTATACCTGGATCTTATCATGATCCAACGACTAGACGCAATCTAAGTACGGTTATAAGCCCTAATGGAGTACTATGGAAACAGGAGAAAAGTATTCCCGCGATGATCAATTTTAAAGGTACAAGATTTAAAGAAGGCATCGAATCAGGAAAATTACCTAGAAATGTAATCATTTGCAATACAGAATATGGACGGATTGCTATTGCTATTTGCCGAGATTTTCTTGATATGGATTTAAGAGTAGAATTAAAAAATTTTGAACCACCCGTGGATCTTATTTTTAATCCCGCTTTTACACCAGTCACAGCAGATTTTAAAGCAGCACACTTCGACGCTCGACGCTCGATTTATGCTTATTGTTTCTTTGCTAATATTGGAGAATATGGCAATTCACTAATATACACTCCAGAAAAAGATAGGACCGAAAGAACAGTACCACCTAAGGAAGAAGGTCTAATTTATAAAGATATTAATCTTTTTAAATTACGATCTGAGCGTAAAAAATGGCAAAAAATTCATGAAAAAGAAACACAGTTTATACAAAGTACCAGATAGACTTACATACCCTTATATTTCATACAATATATTAGTTTACAGAAGTGTATATTTTATAAAAATAGTAATTTGGTAATTTAAACCTAATTCCCACTCTGTTTTTTTTTAAAAACAGTAAATATTTTTAAATATTTAATAGAATGGTTGAAAGAGTAATAATAAACTAAAGATTTAATTTTAAATAAAATTAAGCGAAGTTAATTATTTTTAATCCTTAATAAAGTTCTTATACAACTTTAACATTTTTTTAGCATTACCAAAAAAGTTATCTACGTAAGCGAGAGCAAGCTCCATTACATAAATTTTATAGGTCTTCCCTTCGGATAATAATCTAATTGAAAAGGTTTCATCACCTTCATTAAATTTCTTATTCAATAGAGGCTCAAGCTTTTTTTCAGCTTCATCATCTCTTTCAAACCGACCCCATTTCCAATATCGAGTAAAGGATCTTCCATTCTTGACACCCATTAAAGAATGACCCCAATCAAAGGTAGAAATGCCCCAAAAATCTGAGACAGGTACTTTCTTTAAAGCAAACTCAAAAGCATCAAGAAAAAAATTTATTTCTTCATCATTAAACTTAAATGGAGTGAATTCCTTCAAATCTGGGTAATCATCTAATGGATTCTTTTCATGTATGAATAAAGAACCTAATTTAGACCAGGCTCCGATTGATAACCCAGATTTCCCCCAATAAAAATTCACGGGAAACATTTGACCTTTTGGTGTTATTACAAACACCCACACATCAAAAAAATTTTCAAATCCTCCAAATTGGAGAGATGGTACAAGAGTCTTTAAAGATCCAAGCATTAACAAATCTATTTTTGGATCATATCTAAAAGAATCTGAAAAATTAAATTCCTCAGTATTTTTTATCCCTTTCTGCAAATTTTTCAAATAATCACGGTACGCTCCTGCACCACAGAATTTATGACTCCCATAAGAGATAATATAAAGTACTTTCGGATGAGAATCATAATCCTTAAAAACAAATCCATACCCATTAGATCCAACAGCGCCTTCTTTAAAGTTATCAGTCCCATTCATTGCTTCTTTTGCTAGTTTAATGATATACTCGATTCTCATCTCCTTAGAATATCATGTCTATTCATTGATTTAAAGTTATGGACATTGAATATTTTTATTATTGTAGAAAATCAATTATCCAATAATTATATTAATAGAGTATTAACTCTAGAATAATGTAGATACGCAATTTTTTTATGTTATCTATAAAACACTCTAGTATAAATAAAAAAACTCTACAATTTTATAAAAAGAACTTATAAATTAATTAAAAAAGGAAAAACGTATGGCTAAAAATGAATACTTTATCGGAGAGGCCTTAATTGGAGAAGCGCCTAATCTTGCTCATGTGGATTTGATAGTTGGCTCAAAAGATGGACCTGTTGGAATTTCCTTTGCGAATGCTTTAAGCACACCTTCAAAGGGTCATGGTGGATTACTCGCGGCCATTAGACCTAACCTCTTATCCAAACCTGTTTCATTGATTGTTCCTAAGGTAACAGTATCAAAAATGGAAGATGCTAACAAAATTTTTGGTCCTGCTCAAGCAGCAGTAGCAAAAGGAATTGCTGATGCAGTAGAAGAAGGATTGATCCCTATGAATAAATTGGATGAGTGGGTAATAATTGCTAGTGTATTTATACATCCTGCAGCTACAGATTACCGAAAAATATATCAGTATAATTATGGTGCTACAAAATTAGCAATTCAGAGAGCTCTTAAGAATTATCCTCCAATAGAAAAGATATTCTACGATAAAGACCGTGCCAAACACCCGGTTGCGGGTATTCGAGTTCCTCGTTTATGGCGTCCTCCATATGTACAAGTAGCATTAGATCACCCTGCCATAGAAAAACAAATAAAAGTAGTTAAGGAATTACCAAAAAGCGATCGTATCATTCTTGAGGTTGGAACTCCTTTTCTCAAGAAATATGGAGTCGAATCTATTAAACAAATCCGTGAAGTCGCAAAAGAAAAATTCATTGTTGCTGATTTAAAAACTTTAGATGTTGGAAAGTTAGAAGTTGATTTTGCTTTTGATGCGACAGCCGATGCAGTTGTAGCAAGTGGTTTAGCTGCTACTGCCTCACTTGATAAATTTATTATGGAAGCACAAAGACTCGGAATTCATGCATTTGTTGATACAATGGAAGTTCAAAATCCCCTTGAAAAGTTAAGTTCCTTAAAGCAAATACCAGATGTCGTGATAATTCATAGAGGTATTGATGTCGAACAATCTGCAGGAGATAAATCCCCTGATGCTCAACAACGACAGAGATGGTCATTAGTTCCGAAAATTAAGGAATTATATGCAGGTAAAAAGAAAGCTTCAGGAAAGGATAGAGTGTTAGTCGCTGTTGCGGGAGGTATTGAACCAACAACCGCCACCTATGCTCTAGAACAAGGTGCCGATATTTTGATAGTTGGAAGATTTATCGCATCCGCTAAAGATGTGAAATTCGCCATGAGAAGAATGCTAAGTGTCTTACCAGGGTATCAAGATATTGATCTAAAACGAATTCATACAGAAGACGATGACAATGAGGTAAAAAAGGCTACTTGGGATTAACAATTCCTTACTTGGAAACTTTATACTTAATTTTTTTTAGATCTCTCTTTTTCAAATATAATTAAAATCTATTAAGCTTATTGGATTTTCAATTATATTATGGATGATATTAATAGCCAACCTCCAATTGTAAGTAATAAAACAATGCCGATGTATATAATTAACTTTCTTATTGGTATTTGGGTTTTAATAGCATCATTTTCACATGATTCCCCACAACAGAAGCAACCTATGCATAAATCATAATCTATTTTTAACTTTCCATTTTTCTGATTTTTACTGATTGCTTGAACTGGACAGTGTTTAACACAAGCCATACATAAAATACATTTTTTTTTATTAATTTTGATCAATGGATGGAATTTATCAATAAAGTAAGTAGCCATTCGCTCTACAAACGACCCTGTAGTTCTTGTGGTTTGTAAGTTTTTGAGGGAAGGAATTTTTACTTTTTGTTTTAAATTCTGCCAATTATCTCCTACAATACTTAAATCTTCTATACTCATTGGCCATTTATTCCTCTCAGATAAAGATCGAATTGCTTCTAAATCCATAGGATTACCTCCCATTAATTTAAACGCTAAAGAATCTACTGCTACTGGAGAGAATGAAGCAATTAAACAATTGAATCGTCTAAGGTTACCACTTCTAGGGCCTTTCCCCTCCATACCAATGATACCATCCATTATATGTAATACTTGTTTAGTTTTACCTCCATTTCCAGAAGCTAATACAGCTTGGTGAATATCCCCTAACATTTGTTGAAATTTGTCCTTTTCTTTAAACATTCTATGTTTAATTACTTTATCAACTAATAATCCAAAAAAGTTCTTAATAGCTCCTGTAAATATAAATCCATTATGAGTTTTCATCTTAGGTAAATTTATTATGATATCGGCTTCAATTACTGGTTTTGGGAGTCTAATCAAATCGGTTACTTTGAATGAAGAATGTAAGATCGAAATTAACTCCTCTTTGAAAAAATTTATAATTGGATGTTCAAATTTTTCTGCTATCTTGGCCATCCCGGATTTTCTATGTGCCATATCTGTTATTGATTTAGTCATAGTACTATCTCCAATTAGTATTTTTCTCACTCCTTTTTCACGAAATATAGTTGCAACTTGTTCTACAACAACTGTACTAGTAAAAGTATCTTTAGTAGGGGCCAAAATACTTGGTTTCAATAAAATTATCTTTTCATCAATACTTTCTTCTAAAAAAGAAGGCCTCAAAATCTCAAAAATTCGTTTTATTCCATTATAGACATTTCTGGGTTCGTAATTTTCAACTTTAACTATCGCAACTAAATTTTCTTTTTCAATAGTAATTTTATGATCTTCTTTCCTAATTTGATTAGAAACTATTAATTCCAAATCATTCGCACTCGATTTTTACAGTTTTACTTACCATTTCTTATACATTTCTGTTATATAAAACTTACGACTCACAAATATACAAAAAACCTTGAAACTAAAATAGTTTTAATATTACTTTTTGTAAACTTGAAGTGAAAAACACTTATAAATACCCTTTTACTATTATGCCCAAATTTCAATTTGAGTGATTAATACAATGAAGAAAGCGGTTTTAGGGGTTTTACTTGCTGTTATAGTAGTAGGTGCTACTATTGGAATAAGTTTAGGATTCATTTATTTTTCCATATCTTCTGAACCTAAATTCTCTAAAATTCTCATATCAAATGATTTTCAAGAACCAGGACGTATTTTTGGAACTGATGTTGATGAGGATGGCGATATTGATGTGATTTGCGCTTCAGGAGGACGCGATGAAATTGCATGGTGGGAAAATGATGATTTAACTTTTACAAAGCATGTTATAACTGATAATTTTGGGGGAGTATTCTTTATAAATATTGGAGACATTGATAAGGATGGTGATCAAGATGTATTAGGACCAGCATCTTCTTCAAATGAAATTGCGTGGTGGGAAAATGACAATGCAACATTTGTGAAACATACTATTGTCACTGGATATGTTTACCCATATAGTATCAATAGTTTTGATGTTGATCTTGATGGAGATATAGATATACTTAGTACTGGTTCCTATAAAGTTACATGGTGGGAGAATAATGGAAGTCAGAGTTTTACACAACATGATATTTCAGGAGGATATCCAGAAATTAGTACCCAAGGTCATGCTTCTATTTTTGCTGGAGATTTAGATAATGACAACGATGTTGATATTTTTACAGGCTCTACAGCTAATCCTCCTAACGTTGGGGAGATATGCTGTTGGGAAAATGATGGTAATGAAAATTTTACAAAAATACAAATTACATCTAACTATGGGCGTGTTCATGATCTAAAACCCATAGATATGGATAATGATGGAGACATTGATATTTGTACAAATTCTGCGGTAGACAATTCTATTGATTGGTATGAAAATATTGGTAGTTTAAATTTTTCTCGTCATACAGTCGGAAGTATTAATGGTCCAGACACAGTATTTCCTGTTGATCTTGATAAAGACGGGGACTTTGATATAATAGCGGACTCTTATTTTGATGACAAAATAAGTTGGTTTGAGAATTTTGGCAATCATGGATTTACTGAGCATGTAATAGCTAGTAATTTTGACGGTGCTGCCACTTGTTTTGCTATAGATATTGATGGAGATACCGATATTGATGTATTAGGTACTGCTTATGATGCTGCTGAAGTTGCAATTTGGCTACATTATTAATTAAAGAAAAAGACATATTCTTTTTTTGATTTTTTATGCAACAAAAATAAATCTCTATTTTATCTGTCTAATTGTATTTTGAAAACTTTATCGTTTTTCTTAACAGGTTTATCAACAATAATCCCTACAGAAATTCGCTCCTTTTTTGAAGTAATAAATGGTGTCTCCGTTAGATTTTTCTTTTGTTTGATTTGAATAGAATTAATTTCTTGTCTAACATATGTATCTGTGTGTGTACCTATAATGAAAATTTCATCTTTTAATTTGAGATCTCCTGATGTTAAAAGAATTTTTGCGGCTTTCTTTTCAGGAAAATAATTCAAAACTTTTCCAATTTCAATCTTTTTATAATTTGAGATATTTCCATCAAAATCTCGCTGTATCTCTTCACCTTTTGGTAATCCAAAATAAAAGCCTGTCGAAAAACCTCGATTATAAACTTTTTTCAACCTTTTTAACCAGATTTTAACCTTCTCATCTATAAAGGTATTATCATAATAAGAGTCAATGGCTTCTCTATAACACTTTGTTGTCTCTTCGATATATATTGGGTCTCTCATTCGTCCTTCTATCTTAAAAGCATCAATTTGAGCTTCAATTAATTTTGGTATATGTTCAATCATACATAGATCTTTAGTATTAATGAAAAACACTCCATCGTATAACAGTTCATTATTTTGATCATCATATACTCTCCATCTTCTTCTACAAGGTTGGACGCATTTTCCTCTGTTTGCTGAATATTCTTGAGATTGACAAAGTTCTGCTGAAAAATAGCAACGACCTGAAATCGATGTACATTGAGCACCATGCACAAATGTTTCAATTTCAGTTCTATTTAATTGTTGCTTAATATCTTTTATTTGTTTAAGTGATAACTCTCTAGCAAGAATTAATCTTTCTGCTCCTAACGATTCATAAAATTTCGCAGATCGGGAATTCGATATATTTGCTTGAGTAGATATGTGAAATTTTAGTCCTAAATCTTTTGCTAATTGAATTGCCCCTATATCATGTATAATTACAGCATCTATTTCTGCTTCTACAGCCTTTTCTAATATTTGATTTAATAAAGGAAATTCGTTTTCATAAATTACAACATTCGTAGTAAGGTAAGCATGAATACTGTTATCATGGCAGGTTTTAACAATATCATTTAGCTCACTAAGTTGAAAATTATCACTATACATTCTCATGTTAAGTGATTCAATTCCAAAATAAACTGCATTTGCCTTACCTAATACAGCATTTAAAGATTTATAATTCTTTAATGGAGCCATCAATTCAACTTTTCTAGAACTATCATTCATTCTGTTTATACCATAAATAATTTTATTCTATAAGTGACTATATGAAAATAGTTTTACATAAGCTAAATATTTAATAATAGCTCAATATTAGAAAAAAAGAATTAAAAAAATCTAATTTAATTTATTATCTCAGGTTTTTCCTCTTCTTCCATTACTCCAAGAGCCCGAATATTAGTAAAAATGTAAAAACAACTCATAGTACTGATAATAAGAATAGCAGCGATTATAAATAAGGGTGCAGTACCCATAAAAAGTGCTAATGGACCTGCTAGAAGAGTTCCTATGGGCATCGCGATAAAAGATAATGTCGTATCAATTGAAACCACCCTTCCAACTTTATCATGAGGTACTTTTAAATGAATCATCGTAAACCAGAGTGAATTTATTATTGGACCTCCAAGCCCTACAAGTGGAGCGAATATTGCTATTAAATATATAAATCCTCTAGGAGCAGTTGCAATTAAAATTTGTCCTGTTGCTGAAATCATATAAGTAATGAGTATTACGCGCATATAATGCTTCCACTTCTTCTTTACTGATGTGATAACTCCTCCTATTAACGTTCCAATACTGAATGACGTTGCTACTATAGAGAACTCTAACACTGATCCTCCATTATCAACTAGAATATAATAAGGCATCAAACTACCTTGTGGTTGTTGTAAAAAATTGAGAATTGTAAATGCAATCATCATACTAAAAAGCCCAGGAATTGTCTGGATTATTTTCAAACCATCTTTAAAAGATGATAGATATGACTCTTCCTTATGATGTTCTTCAGATTTCTTTACACTGGGTATATGTATAAGCAATAATGGGATTAATGCTATCAGAAACGTTATTATATCAATCCATAAGGCTTGTCCAACTGAAAAAAATAATAATAAAAAGCCCCCCACCATAGGACCAATTATATTTACAAAACTAGAAAAAAGAAAATTAAGTCCATTTATTCTGCTTAATTTGTCTTTCGGGACCATCGTTGGAATAATGGCATTCACTACAGGGTTATGAAATGCTTGACAAGTACTTCGAATTAATGTAAATATTAATATTATCCAATATTGAACCCAATTAAATATGAAAAATAATATTAAGATAAACGTCGAAAACGCTTGAAGTGAATCTGCTGTAATAATAATCTTTTTTCTATCATGTCGATCTGATACTATACCCGCAATAGGGGATATAACAATCATTGGGATAAAATAACTAAATCCAGCAAATGAAACTGCTATGGGATCTTGTGTAGTTACAGTTATCCACGTAATTAATACAAAAAACACTATATTTGAGCCAAAAATTGAAAATACTTGCCCAATCCAAAAAATTAGGTAACTTTTAAAATTATTTTTTTCAAGCTGTGTTTCCAAGATTATATCTCGTAATTCCTAAATAAAGTAGATAAGAAATTGACTTATATAAACTTAATTAAAGTATTTTTATCAAGTTTAAATTTTAAATAAATACAAGTTAAAGTAAAAAATCCAATTTGTTATATCAATTCAATTAAAGATTAATACCGAAACATTTACATATGGAATAATAACAGAAATAATTGCAACTGTTTTAAAAAAGCCAGTTATGTAATTGATTTATTTATTCAATCCGAAGTTATTAAAATTATTAATAAAACCGTAGATTTTTTTGATGATATATTGGAAATATTTAAAATGTATGAGGTTTTGAGCTTAGTAGATGCAGAAATTGTCTTAATTTATAATGCATTAAACTGTAATCAACTTGTTACTATAGATAAAGGTTTTAATCACTGCCAGGATATTGATGTTTATTCAATCCCTTAATAGAATGAAAAATTATATATTTAATATAAGTTTAATAAAGTATCTCAAGACCAAAATATAGGAAAGATAAGATCTGGAAAAAAAAGTTAAATTTACCGAGAAAGAATATATGGAAATTTATCAGATATTAAAAGAAATATCAAAACCTCATATTATCCCAAACTTCGATAAGTTTAAAAAAAATATAGATAAATTCATTGAACTTACTTTTGATGCTTATATATCGAATATTGGATCAAAAGATGAAGCTTTCATGAAATGGGTCAAATTTATTGGTTCAAGAGAACTTGCTTCAAAATATTTTAGAGCTGTTGATGCTTGGAATGCTTATACATAGTTTAGCATCAGAATCAACTTAATACTTTTAAATTTCTATTAAAAAGAAAAAAAATAATAAAAAATGTGCAAATTACTTATTATTAGAATTATTTTACCATTTCTGGCATTCGGTTAGTTTTTTCTGCCAGAATCACTTGATCGGGCGACTATTAGCCTGGAATATAGGGCCTATAAACTGACTGTACAAACGCGAGTAACCCTCTTGATTAGAGACAACAGCAATCATCTCTGCTTCTTTATCTGTTGCAGGTGCGAGGATTACTTCCTCTGCATCTCGAGTAACCGCGAAAAACTCTCCCGCAGTTTGTAATTGGCGGAATTGTATGTTCCCAAGTTGTTTCATCTTCCCTATAATCCCACTATACTGCTGGAGGTCCCAATGACTAGTAAGCATAAATCTAACAGCTTTCTTCTGGAAAGCGTACTCTGAGACGACTTGTAGTATTTCAGGAACGACATATGGAGTTACAATAATGATTGAAGATTTTACACGATAAACTGCATCTTTTATTGCGGCAACCATAGCATCTTTTCCAACTACGGGCCAAGTTGTAACCTTGGATATTTCTGGAATTGCGCTGGAGGCATTATGAATATCGTTCAATTTCCCTTCATTGTTTTCAGCGAGTTCAGTAGCATCATCTATGGAATTCATAAACTGAAGAGTGAAATCAGCAATAGCATCTTTTACATTTTGAATAGTATCTCTAGTAGTATTAGATAAGCTATTTTGGAGTGTTTTTGCGTTCTGTTCATATTTAGATTTGTGATCTGCGAGCATGTCTGATAAGTTTGTGTTCATATCTCTCGCTTCAGCATCCCACAATCTAATCTCACTATCAATTTTATCAGAGCAATCTCTTTTACCATTACCGAAATTCATATCAACATCTCTGGTCCAATCAGCACTTATTCTTTTAACTTCAACATCAAAATCGGTATAATGTTTCAGAGAGTTATCTTTGTGTGTATTTATTGCATCTTCATATTGTCTATGATGTGTTTTTAGAGAATTCTCTAATGAATCTTTTAGTTTTAGATTAGTATCAGAACAATCTTTTACTCCACCTTGTAGAGTATCATCAACTTCACCGGCTAAATCAGTTGCTAAGGTCTCTAATTGAGCATCAATGGTTTCTTGAGTCCTAAAGTCGAGATCATTAGTTTCTGTGGCTAATCCATCATTTTCTCTTGTCATAATATCAGTTACATCAGTCTTAATTTGATCAGTAGTTCCTCGTGTATCTGTTATATAATCATCACATGTTTTAGTAAAATCTGGTTTCATTGGTTCTGTGAATGTTAAAATATTTTGTATAGTAGTTTCATGACGAGCTTTATATTTTTTCTTCTTGCCCATCCAGAAAAATCCTTTTTTCGCCATATCTTCTGAGAAGTCAGTAAATCTATTCGCATGTTCAAGTAGATTATCAATTAATGTTAAAGTCATACTTTTAAAATCATTTGTTTGGTCCGTTAATGTTCTATGCCTATCATCAACCATAGCTTTTAAACTCGTTTGGAAAGTATCTGTGGTATTTTTAACGTGATTGGTATGTTCTTTTAATAGATTGGAAATTTTTGCTTTTAAATCTGCGATTACTTTATCCATTCGTTCCAAATATTTCTCTAAAATCTGTTCCATTTTTGGCTTGAGTTGATTTGCTGTATTTTTATGTCTCTCAACATGTTCATCGAGGTCCATTTTTAATTCTTTCTCTAAGTTTTCAACTCTATTTGAAAAATCAAGCAATAATTTAGAAATCAATGAGGTTAGATCATCTTTTGTTTTGTTAACTTCCGTTTCATTTTTATTAACTGTCGTATCAGAAATATTTTTAAGATTTGAATTTAAATCATCCATTATTTTATGAATATTAGTCTCTAAGGTCTTGGTAGTCTCAGTAAAACGATTTGTAGCATTATCTATTCTATTTTTCTTTGTATTATTTTTTGAATCAGAATCTTCAAAAAATGTTTTAATCTGAGTATCAACAGCATTTTCTACCTCTCCAATACTTTTATCTTGAATTGCTTCCAGTTTCTCAAATCGATCAGATTGATCAGCTAAAATAGAATCTTTAATCTTAGCAATTTCATTTCTAAAACCTTCAGATTCACTTGTAAACAATTCGAAATAAGGTTGAAGAGGAATATACCTATCGACAATTCCTTCAACTCTTTTGAGGAATCCTTTCTCAACTAACCAATTAGTAACATCTAATACAGTATCATACTGTAATTCTTCATGTTCATCCACTAAAGTCATGTAAACTTCAGAAGGGGTCGCACGAGGCACTCGTAAATAGACTAAATAAATATTAATATGTTCCTCGGTAAAACCATATCGTGTAAACACTTCTTTAGTGAAATCTTTTAACGACATAAATTTTTCTCCATTAAATTGTATTTGAATTCAAATTAAATTAGAAATAAGATGAATTCCTTATTATTATTTTAATCTGAAAATGTTTAATAATATTTTCAAAATCTTAATATTAAAATTTAAGCTTCAAGGAAATTTATGTATAGAATGATTTTTAGAGCTCTAAAACTGATCAAATATCCTTAGCATTCATATAATGAAACCTTAATCTATTTGGCATGAAAAAAAATTGTAATTGGGAATAATTATTCCTCAATGCTTTTTATATCACACCCGTTTATTAACTTAGACCAATTTAGGTGTTAAAAAAAATTATGAAAAAATTTAGTAAAATACTTATCGGAATTTTTACTTTCGCTATGCTATTCTCATTATTCAATGTAAATACGGCGCTAGCTACTCCAGGTACCCCCATTCCAGTAAGTGGCACAGGACTATATCAATATCAAGTACAATCAAATCATAGTTTAACATGGCAATTTCAATTGCAAACAAGACTAACAGTTCAAGCAAATATATCAGTTCAAGGATATATTAATTGTAGTGAAGCTCCAAAAATTGGAGATAAACATTTTGAACTTGAAATAGAAGCAGAGAATGACCTTGAAATGAATATGACCTGTACTGAAGAACAAAAAGAATTAGGATTACTATTAGGAAGCAGATATCAAGTAAGGAATCGTAATCGTAATTTATTATATCAAGAAGGCTTTTGCATAAGGATTGAGACAAATAAATCAAGCTCAGAACAAATTAAAGCACAACTTAAAATTCAAGCGAACAACAGAAATCGCGAGGGATCATGGGCATACTATGATGAGACCGAAGGAGAATGGGTTGCAGTTGATACAGCAGAACAAAATGGATATTTGGTATGTGAAACTAACCACTTTTCTACTTGGACGATACTTATTCCAGAGACAGACAATGCAATTTGGGGTTTTGTAGGTATTGGTGCCGTTTTCGCAGGAACAGTAATTATTGCGGTTGTTTCAGTAGTTTATAGGAAAAGAAAGTAAAAATATTCATAAAATTTTTTTTTTTTGTTTTCATATATTAATTAAAGGTAATTGGGAAATTTTGCACGCTATTAATAGATTAGGGAAAAATAAATGGTACTTTTTTGGTATTATACTACTTTTCTTAATATTTTTTCTTGAAACTAATTTATTTCTCACTAATGTTAATGCAACCAAAAAGAAAATTGCTGGAACCTCAACTCAAGATTCTATCAAACCAAAAGAGAGGATTTCTTATGATTTTATGAATAATAACACATTCGAAATTTTAACTGATGTATATGTTGATCTTTTCATCGAATATGATAATAGTATTACATTCCGTCAGACTTTTTTTATTATTAACAATAGTTTTCCAATTTCATTAAACATCTCGACAAAATCGAGTTTACAAAATTTTGGAGTAATGAGAGCTCCACGACAACCAGAAAAAGCCAATTTTAAATTCCAATTTGGATATGACTGTATCTTAAGGATAAGATCAAATACAACAATTTCTAAATTAACTATAACACACAGAAAAAATCTTCTATATAGTATAGATCCTGATAAGACATACTCATTAGCTATATTCGAATCAAGTCAAGATTCGTGGAACTTGGTTGATACCATCGAGTTAATTAATGAATCAAGTTCTGAAAAATATTTGGAAAGTTCTCTTGCAAATCTTCAGCAGGATACTAATTATTATATTACTCTCTTCGAAGTTGGAATTATCCGGCCTGATTGGACTTGGTTAATTGTTACAATTGTAGCAATTACTATTGGTGTTGCATCATTGGTTATTTTGATTTCAAAAAAGGACTATTTCCAGTACTTAAGAACAAGAACAATTCCGATTGAAAAAGGTGCTCACCGATTAACTTTAGATGAAGTTTTAGAAAATGAAAATCGAAATAAAATAATAGATCTAATTCTGACTGAGCCTGGAATACATTTCAATGAATTATTACGTAGAACAGGATTGGCAGCAGGTAATCTGGTTTGGCATCTTGATATACTTCAGACATATAAAATTATAGGAAAAAAGAGAATTGGCAATTTTATCGCCTATTTTCCATATTATCAAAAAAACCCAATTTCAAATGTAGATTTAAAGTTGCAAAAAAGTAAACTAACGTTAGAGATTTTAGAAATGATTGAACAAAAACCTGGTGTATGGAATAATTTAATTACTAAAAAATTTAAAGTAGATCATAAAACAATTCAATACCATTTAAATAAATTAAATGAACTCGGGCTTATTAAATTAAAAAAAGAAGGAAGAAAAAAGAAGATATATCCAAATTTGGATTCAGACTATTTCAATCAGGAATAAAAGTGTCATTTAAAGATTGGCAAACCAAGAGTTTATTTGAGGAGCAAAAATAATAACCAAGATAAACAAGACTAAAAATAAGATACATAATAAATTTTGCCATCTAAAACGTCCTCCTACATTTATATTATATGCCCGTTCTCTAAACTCCCTCACTTTAGCCTTATAAAAAGTTTTTAAGCCTTTGGGTGTTAATACTAATTTTCTATCTAAACTTTCTATAAGTTTCCCCTCAAAAAGTTTGTTCAAGTGTTTTTCTGCGATCTCTGGTCCTAGTTCACTATAGAAGAAATCAGCAAATCCTTCATAATATTGTCGTCCGAGTTTAAGGCCTTCAGTAAAGTTGTCAATTAACTCTGAACGCGTTAGATTTTCTCTTCTTATACTTCCCAGAAGATATCCTGTTAAACGATTATCATAGACATTATCTGCTATTACTTTAATAGCAGTAATATCAAAATCTTCTTCCTTTTTTGTTAATTCTATTAGAATTTCAATTCCCTCCTTAAAAACTAGAATTGATATAATAATACCTACTATTGCATCAACAAAATAGTAATTAAATATTGCAAAGGTTAGACCTATCAACACTCCTGCTGATAATTTAACATTTAAAGCTGAATCCTTTGAATCACTTAAAAAAGATAAATTTCCAGAGATTCTTCCAACCATCCCTTTTAAATACATTAATCCAATATTCACAAGTATTGAAACAATCCCTATAATATATGCTTGAACTGTCGGAATAATTTCAGCCGGAGTTATTAGATTATTGAGACTCGACCATGCCAAAGTTCCCCCTGTAAATAACATCAACAGAATAATAATAATACTTGCCAACTTGTCTTTCTTAAATCTCATCCCTATAACAACAATAATTCCAATTTTTATTAAATCTGTCAGATTTTCATACCCTTCTGTGACCATACCTTGAGATCCTAAATGTAAACCTGTGAAGATTTTTAACAAAGAGATTATGATTAAGAAAACTGCTGTACTAAGCAAAACCATTGTTTTAGAGAAGAATTTGCCCAGCCAGTAGGAGGTATGCAAATTCCAGAAATAACTAAATTCTACAAGTTTTACACCTTCTTCAGTGAGGGTTATAATTTTACTGGATTGAATTTTAATTAAATTATTTCGTTTAGCTTTTTGGATATATTCTTCTACATCTTCATCTTCTATAACAACATGTCTAGTAGAAGATATAAAAAAGAGACGCATTTTAGTTTTTAAATCATTTAAAGTATTAACTCCATCGTATATCAAACATAAGAGTCCAAAAAAATAAGTATGATGAGGATCATGGTTATGAGATTCATAATATTTTGTCATTAATTGATATCCTTTCCCTTTAGGACCTTTTATTAACTCCGTTTTTGAATATTGAGCTTTTAAATCTGTTAACGACATAAGATTTTGAAGGCTCTTGAATTAAGTTATATTAGTGATATAATATCTTTTTTAATTAACAACATAAATAAAATATAACTATAAATTATTTATTCTACGTTTTCATTGAGAAATTATTAACCAAATTGAAGATAATCTCTAAGAAAAGCATAAAAATGATAGAGCCTGAAAGTTTTTTAAAATTTGTTAAAGCAAGAAGAAGTATAAGATCATTTCAAGATAAGAACATATCAGAAAATGAAATTGAAATGATTTTAGAAGCGGGAAGATGGACTCCTAGCGCTTCAAATCGACAACCTTGGGAATTTATAGTTGTTAAAAACAAAGAAATTTTGATAAAATTAGCTAAATGCTTAAGTTATGGTAGATTTATGAAGCAGGTTTCGGTTGCTATTGCGATCGTGGCGAAAATGAAAACTAGCCCTAAATGGTATTTAATTGATACATCCTTAGTTTCAATGAATATGATGTTAATGGCTTGGTCTTTAGGAATCGGAACATGCTGGATAGGGGCTATGAATAGAGAAAAAGCAAAAGAGATACTTGGTTTAGGAGACAGTGATCATCTTTTAACACTTTTACCTTTTGGATATATTAAAGGAGAGATTCCTGAACCGACATCTAGGAAAACATTAGATAAAATTGTACGATATATTGAATAATACTACAGTCTTTAAATTGGAATTGTAAGTTCTTCAAGTGTCTCTGGAGCTTTAGTAAGTTTTTGATATCCTTTATCAGTAATTAATACCGTATCTGAATGCCGAAAACCACCTAATCCGGGTATATAAATACCAGGTTCAACGCTTATTACCATATTCTTTTTTAAGGGTTTATCATATCCTTCTGCTAAGAAAGGTGCTTCATGACCCGTTATTCCAAGACCATGTCCTGTACGATGTAATATATAGTCACCATAGCCCTTTTCAGTTAAGAAACTCCTTACTG
Organism: Promethearchaeota archaeon; assembly: GCA_048939015.1. Taxonomy (GTDB): domain Archaea; phylum Asgardarchaeota; class Lokiarchaeia; order Sigyniarchaeales; family SOKP01; genus Loki-b32. Next base: position 11,821 of record JBHLPW010000028.1, on the reverse strand, counting down.
CTTTATCCACTTCACTCATCATAGTTTCTGGCTTTAACATACTATATGCTAAAGCTCTTGCTTCGAACATTACTTCAAATGGTTTAATGGCTTTTTCAGGTACACTTCCTAAGAAGAAAGATCGCTCAATCTCAACTCCATATCCATCAACTTGTGCAGATACTATTGAAACATGTGGACCTCCTTCTTCCATTGGGGCAAAAATGTGTGGTATTAAATGTGGATCATGGGAAATTGATGGAGGCCAAACAGCCCCCGTGGTGTCTGTAGCCCTAAAATTAGCATTCGGTATATCTTGGACAATTTTAGAGGTCATAGCATCAGTGACTTCTTTATATAATGCAAACTCAAGAATATTTGGTCGACATTTTTTAAGTAAAACCTTATGTCCCTTGTTTACTACTCTACAGGCATGATAGATTCTCCCTATTTCATAATCCGTCTTAATTATTCGAACTTCATCAATTATATCTGAAATAACTTTCTCTCCAGGAGTTTTATTAGCAATTCCTATCGGTAATTCAGATTCTATACCTACCCTAGCATCCGAACTAATTTGTTTTTGATAATAATCATACCAATTTTCTCCTGTTCGAGCGGGAAATTCATAATATATGACGAACTCGATATCACAGAGTGCTCTAGATTCGAAATGTCCCTGCTCTAATCTGGGAATCAGCATTTTTGGTAACCCTTCTTTTTCTATTATGAGAATAAAGGGTCGTTCATGGACATAGAATGCGAAATTTGTTAAATAATATATATTTACAGGATTATATGCAATATAATAATCCAAATCTTGTTCTTTCATTAATCCTCTTACTTTCTCAAGACGACTTGATAATTCTTCACGATTTGGAGCATTTGTTATAGCTTTTATTTTTATACTCATCATTCGTATCATCTATTTATTAGATTATAATAATCATATAAGACTATATTATAATTAAAACATTAATTTTCTTGAAAATGACCTGTGGATATTTTGGGTTAGTTCTCCATGGACATATTCCTTGGTGCAAGAAATCAGGAACTTGGCCAGCTGGGGAAGAATGGCTCATGGAAGCCATGTATGAAACATATATTCCTATGCTAAATATTTTAAGAGAATTAAAAGAAAATGGAATAAAAACAGCTCTTACTATTAATATTACACCAATATTGGCTGAACAATTAGCAGATGAATATATGAGACAACGCTTTACAGAATATATGGAGAATTTAATATCCAGAGCTAAAAATGATATTCAAAGGTTTGAAAACCATCAAGAACGAAAGGTCATTGCTGAATATCATTTACGGAACTTTGAGCATGTTCTTAACACTTTTTATCATAATTATTATAGAGACTTATTAGGTTCATTTAAATGGCTTCAAGATGAAGGAATGATTGAACTGATAACATGTGGAGCAACACACGGTTTTTTACCTCTTTTTGAGAGTGACTCAGGAATTTTTTCTCAAATTCAGTTGGCTGTAGACTCACATAGAGAGTATTTTCAAAAAGACCCTAAAGGAATATGGCTTCCCGAATGCGCCTATAGACCCAAAGAATATAAAAATGGTAAATTTCGAGAGAGTATTGATTATTGGTTAAACAATTCAGGTATAAAATACTTTTTTGTAGACTCTCATGGAATACTAAATGCTGAAATTATAGAGCAAAAGAATGTAATTGGATTGGATACTAATTATGGGTATAATTTAGAAACTGGTGTTTTAGCTTTCGGCAGAAATAAAAAGACAAGTCGTCAAGTATGGGATGCGGAAATTGGATATCCTGGAAATGAATATTATAGAGAATTTCATAAGAAAGATCCCGAATCAGGATTACATTATTGGAGAATTACTAGTAAAGGATTGGGAAAGGAAGAAAAAGAAATATATAAAATAGGCACTACAGAAGAAATTGTTAAATCTCATGCGAATCATTTCGTATCACTGGTTACTGAAGAATTAAACCAATTTTCAGACAAATATGGTAAACAAGGTATTATAATCTCGCCTTATGATTTTGAACTTTATGGTCATTGGTGGATGGAAGGGATAAGCTGGTTAAATAGAGTATTTGAATTAATTTTTAACCATAAAGATATTGAAATGATAACAATCTCAGAATACATTTCAAAATTTAAAAATGACTTTTCAGTAATTCGGATGGGAGAAAGCAGTTGGGGGGAAGCTGGGCATTTTCAAGTATGGAAGAATCCCGAGCATGGTTGGATTTGGCCCTATATCAATGGCTCAATCAAAGAGTTTGAAAATGTTCTGGATAAAAATTTATATCCCAATGAATGGGGGATTAGAATCTTACAACAAACCGCACGAGAACTTCTATTAATGGAGGGTAGTGATTGGCCCTTTCTTCTATATACTAAACAAGCAAAAGAATATGCTAATCAAAGGTTTCATCATCATCACCAGAGATTTAATAAACTGTTATGGGCTGCAAAAGATCCAAATGATAAAAATCGTATTTCTTTAAGAGAATTAGAAGAAATTGAATCGATTGATTCCTGCTTTCAAAATATAAACATTAACTATTTTAAGAAAATTGATTGAATGATTTATTTGGAATCAATTAATCAATTTCAAGCTAATGATAATTTCTAAAATAAAATGAAGGATAACTTTGAAATTTTAATTATTATAGTATAAATATTGCGGCTGCAACTACCGCTGCCCATTCATCTTCATCTCTAACTGTTGCACTTGAGGTGATATTTTTGGTTTCAACAATTTTGCCTCCCATTTTAAATACTTCTCTCTTTTCATCATAATTTAAATTTGGATCAAAAGGTATACCTAAAGTTGTTGCTAACATTACAGCAGCTAGATCTTCAGCAAAATCTCCTACGTTCTCAGGCTTTACGCCAAAAGTATGATGCTCGCTTAAATATCCGTAATGTCCTTTATCAGCAGGCTTAGCAACTCCTATAGAAGCACTTATAACTCGATTATATTCATTTGATTCCTCTCTAGCAAGAACAGTAAATATAATCTGACCTGGACGAAGTTGTTTTAACCCATCATCGGTATTAATTTCAATGCAATAAGGTGGTAAAATAGAAGAAACATTTACTAAATTAAATTTTTCAATTCCAGCGTCTCTAAGAGCTTCTTCAAAAGCTGCTAGCTTGGAATTATGATACCCCTTACCTTTAACAAAGAAAACCTTTTTTGGGACCAATGACATTGCTTTATCATTCTTTTTTTATAATTATCGATTAAGATTCTAATATTAAAGGTTATATTTAAAATTATTTTCCACCCTAATAATATATTAATATTTATTTCATTTAAATTGAAAATTTTTTACCATATATATTATATTTTCATCTAAATTTTATAAGTTGATAATATAGGATAAGGATAATAATTAAAGTACTGAAATTAATAATCTCTATAAAGGAAATCGGAGATTTACATAATTTAATGCTCCCATTTTAACATTATAATAAAATTGCATAACTTTTCAATGAAATTCAAACAGTTCATTTTAAAACTATTAAACCATTTAATTTTATTTATGAAAACCTATCGAAAAGAAGATTTTTTAATAAAAAAAGTTAAACCATTTAATCCAAGATCGGTAAAAAATATTGATGATCTTTTAACTGCTTTAAAAGATTGTGGCTTTCAAGGAAGAAATCTTGGAATAGCACTTGATATCTTAGAAAAAATGGTTTCTGATGAAAACATTCTTACTGTTTTAACACTAAGTGGAGCGATGATTCCTGCAGGGATGGGGACACTAATTTCAATATTAATAGAATATAAGTTAATTGACGTATTAATCAGTACTGGCGCTAATATTACACATGATTTAGTTGATGTTGCAAGTAATGTTGGACATTATTTGGGTAGTACGAATGTTGATGATGATGAATTATTCAAACATAGGATAAATAGGATTTATGATATATATCTACCTGAGGAAAATTACGAAAAAGCTGATATTAAGTTACTTGAAATTATCCAATCTTCATTTGATAATAAAAATATCCAAATTACGCCTTCAGAATTTTTAAAAAAGATTGGTACTAAATTATCAGATAGTAATATCCTTTCATTAGCAGCGAAGAATAACATCCCTATATTTATACCAGCCTTTTCAGACTCAGAGTTAGCATTAAAACTTATAAAGTATGATCTTTATGAAGGATATGATTTTCAATTTGATATCTTGGGGGATGTGAAAAAGTTTGGAGAGATTGTTAAAAAATACAAAGAATATGGGACTATAATAGTAGGTGGTGGAGTTCCACGGAATTGGGCTCAACAGATTTTTCCAATGTTAGACCAATTTGACAAAATAGAGAAAATGGGATATAATTATTCAGTTCGTATTCACACAGCAATGGAGTACGATGGAGGACTTTCAGGAAGTACATTTTCAGAAGCGAAATCTTGGGGTAAATACTCTCTTGAGTCAAAACATGTAAGTGTATGGTGTGATGCTACAATTGCTTTCCCGATTTTAATTACAGGTTTATTACAACGGTTAAAAATTGAATAAGGTAATAATATAGTATACTTTTTTAAATGTTGAATATCGATAATAGCGATAAATATCCTATAGACAAAATTATGTGGATAATTGCAAAAGTGGCCCCAACTTTCAATAATCTTTTAAAATTCAAATTTTCTACATCATGATTCTGAGCAATTTTTAACGTCATTACATCACAAGCTGCTCCCTGAGGTATAAGATTTCCGCCGATATTTACCGCTATTATTAATGAATAATATAATGGAACTGAAGGATATCCAAATCCGAGTGGTGATGGTGTCACTAACAAGCTAACAATTGGAATAAACACAAGTGCTGTTGGAGTATTAGCAACCACACCTGAGACAAAACTAACAAGTAATAAAATAATTAAACTAACGAGAAAGGGATTTAGAGTTTCAAAAGGTATTCCTCTAAAAAGGTCTTCAAACCCTGCAACTCCTAAACAACCTACCACTACATATAATGAAATAAAAAAAAATATGATTTCCCATTCAATATCTTTTAAAAATTCACTCAACTTCTTTTGCGTAAATTTTTTATTAATTAATACCAATAAAAAGGTTGAAAATGCAGCTGTTAAATATAAAAAGGGTAATACGGCAAAAAGAACAATAATTATGATTATTGCTATACTATTAAGATAAAACATTTTTTTATTTGATATCATTACTTTGGCATCTATCAGATCCAATACGTATTTTCTTTGAATTTCGTCAATGGGGGGTTCCTTACGTAGATGAAATTTATCAATCAAAAAAGCTGTGATGAATAATAGGAAAAAAGAGAAAATCCAATAGTAGGTTATGAAATAAATAGTATCTAAATTAAATGCTGCTGAGATTATAATATTTTCACCACTTGAAAATGGAGTTATAATTGACCCTATATTTATACAAATAGTCATTCCCAATAAATAAGTTCCTGCTCTAGTTTTTAAAAAACGGCATAACCGTATTACTACTGGAGCTAATATTAAAACTACTACAACATCACTAATTATAGCGGCTAAAATAGTGGTTATGAAACATAATAAATAAAAAAAAGTTTTTCTATTTCCCTTTGACAATTTAAAAAGTTTTACTGCTAAAAATTCTAAAATGTTCGAATCTTGTGCGATTTTAGTAATAATACTCATACATAAAATAACTATTATAGCCTCAAATTCGATAAATGATACAAAAGTAGAAATTGTTAAACCCTTCGTTATACCAGTAATAGTACCAGCTGTAAAACAGCATAATAAAGAAACTGTAACATAATCAAGTCTTTTAGATGAATAGCTAATTAGGACAATAATAAAAATAACAAATATTACAATTAGGAGCCAGTATTCCCCCAACATACTTAACTTTACACAAGACTAAAGTTGAATTAATTTTTATTAAAGTCTAAGTAAAATTTAAACTTAGTTAAAATTATAAAAAAAATATTGAAATTTTACTAAGTTTTATTTTTATAATGGAATTAATACTCATTTTAATCGATTTCTTTTTGTAATCAGTTTTTCATTAGTTTATTGCTCAATTTATAAGAACATATCCACTTCTAAAATATCCTCTCTCTTTTTTAATGTTATTTTATCTATTGCCATTATAAAATCCTCATAACTGATGATTTCGGAATTTCTTCTAATTGCATACATACCTGCTTCTGTGCAAATTCCTTTTATGTCAGAACCGGTAACATTATTAGTAAGAGCACTTAACTTTTTAATCTCAATGTTATCTTCAAAATGGAGATTTCTCATGTGAACTTTAAATATTGCTTCTCTTGCTTTTTTATCAGGAATAGGGAACTCTACTAGGCGATCAAATCGACCTGGTCTTAATAAGGCTGGATCCAATATGTCTGCTCTATTTGTTGCGCCAATAAATTTTATATTTCCTCTTTGATCAAACCCATCTAATTCACTTAATAATTGCATTAAAGTCCTATTTACTTCTCTATCACCTGAAGTATCATCTTGCATTCTAATGGCTCCAATTGCATCTAATTCATCAATAAAAAGAATTGTAGGTGCTTTTTCTCTTGCTAACTCAAAAATTTCCCTCACATATTGGGATCCTTCACCAATAAATTTTTGAACTAATTCTGTTGCGACTACTTTAATAAATGTCGCATTTGATTCATGCGCTACTGCTTTAGCTAATAAAGTTTTCCCAGTTCCAGGTAATCCATAGAAGAGTACTCCTTTAGGTGGTTCTATCCCAATTTTTTTGAATAATTCAGGTTTTTTTAGAGGTAATTCTATTATTTCTTTAACTTCTTGAATTTGATATTCTAGACCTCCAATATCATCATATGAAATATCTATTGATTTATCAAAAATTTCCATACCTCTCACATAAGGGCTGAAATTTGAAGGCAATATTTCCATGACTGCAAAATTTCGTTGATTTAAAGCCACTTGTAAGCCTGGTATAATCTTTTCCTTCTGCAATTTTCTACTAATCCTTACAACATAACTAGAACTAGGTGGACACTCTACAATAGCTCTATCATTATTTGTGTCCAAAATATCAATTATGGACCCCGTTAATAAAGGAAGTTCACTTAGCCGTTCAATTTCTGCTTGCATACTCTTTACTTCAAATTCTGCTTTTGTAACCCCATTTCTTAAGATATTTAGATCAACTTCATAATTCCTTATTTTTTTTTCAAGATGTTGGATATATGAAGTTAATTTCTCAATTTTCTCTGGATCTTTTTTGCCTTTATCAACGTCTATTTCAGTCATGTTATTATGGGAACTTATTTTTAAATTTATAATTAATTTATTCCAATTCTTTTTACTGCAACTTCTAAAATTTTAGTCAACATTTCCTTATAAGAAATATTAGCAAAATTGCACATTTTTGCTAAATGTCCATCCCAACACCAACCAGGATTAGGATTTACTTCTAAAAGTTTAGGATTTCCTTGAGCATCCAAACGCCAATCAAATCTCGTATAATCCTGACATTCTAATCTTTCAAATAGTTTAAGAGAACAATTTTCAATAATTTCAATAATATCTTGTGGAAGAATCGCAGGAATGGACTTTATATTCCAATAAGGAGAATCTGGTATCCATTTTGCCTCATAACCACATATCTTTGGTAATTCTGGAGGTAAATTTGAGTAATCTTCTTCAATTATTGGAAGAATAGTAATATCATCAGGAGGATTACCAATGATACCAACTGAGAGATCTTTTCCAGTTAGAAATTGTTCAACTAGAACAGGTTTATCATAACCAAACTTATCACGAATCTCTGAAATTGCATTTAATAACTCCTCCCCATTTTTCACTACACTTCTCTGAGTAATTCCAAAACTCGAATCACCAAAATTGGGTTTTACAATTGCAGGAAAATATAGAGGTAAATCTATTATCTTATCGCCTGGTTTAATGATAATAGCTTCAGGTACGGGAACTTCTAATTCTTTTGCTATACCTCTTACTAATGATTTATCATAGCAAAAAGCTAGACATTGAGGTCCTGATCCAGTATATGGAATTTTTAGGATATCAAGCAAAGCGGGAATATGTAATTCCTTTCTAGCATCATTATAATAACCCTCATCACATAAATTAAAAACAAAATCAACTTTTCCATTCAGATTTTGTAAATCTTGGATAAGGGTACTGTGATCATCTAAATAGGAGAAATTGTAATTATTTAACTCATTTAGTGCTACCTTTAACTGATCTATAGTATAGAAATCATCCTCATCAAATTTGTTTAGTGGTTTGAGTATGTCTGGTTTATTTGGATCTCCAAAAATTACTATCGCATTTCTTTTAGTTTTTCTTTCTTTCTTTTTAATTACAGTCCAGTCTTTTTTAACAAGACCACTAACAATGATTCTTTTCGCCATCATGCCTAAATCCTGGTCTCTTTGAGATTCAGAAGTAATTGAGCCATGGAAAACTATATCACTGAAACCTGCTTTATGTAATAATTCTGAAATACCAGTATTTGAGTATAACCTTTCTGAATAAAATTGATCAACTAACACCCCTTTATTAACATGATTTATTACTTCTCGTGATATTAATTTTTGTTTGTCAATGGATAAAGATCTTTCTCGACAAACAAAATAGTTTTTATCAATCCATTCCCAAGAACGCGATTGAAAATTCTCCTTTAAATATTCTCCATCAGTTATATCTATTAGAATTCTGCCCCAAGGTTTCAAAACACGAAAGACTTCTTTTAATACTAGAAGATCATCATTCATAGATTCAAAATATCCAAAACTATTACCTAAGATCATTACAATATCAAATGTGTCTGGATTATAAGGTAATTTCCTCGCATCTCCTTCACGAAATTTACATGTAACTCCACATTTTTTTGAATTATTTTTAGCTTTCTGTATTAAATATCTTGAGCGATCTAATCCAAAAATATTTTTAAAACCTCTACTTGCTAATTCAATCGAATGTCTTCCTTGTCCACAACAAAGATCGAGAATCTGTTGATCATGATGAAATTGCATAACTTTTGAAAAAAAATCAATTTCATCTTGGGTGATTTTCTGATCTTCAACCACATCACCATCAGTTTTTAAATAATATGCATTAAATATCCTTTTCCACCAATCTTTTTTGACATATTCTTCTAAGTCAAGAACAGGTCCTAAGCATACGGAATTGTTTTTTTCTTTATTCTCAAAAATTCTTTTTCTATTATTTAAATTGTTTATTTGAGACGACATTGTAATTTGATATTAAATTATTTGATTTTGATGAATATTCAAAAAAATATAGGCGTTTTAATTTAGAAACAGTCATTAAAATGAGTGAATAAACATTTAGTAAGGATACACGGAGTTCAATCTTTCTTAATTCTTCAATAGATATATTATATATCATCAACCGTTTAATCTGTAACCCTTAAAATGTTATTTAGATTAGACTTTACTTCATTTCATTAAACATTTATATTTGAAATTTATAATAAATAAACTCATTTAAAAACTTTTTCATTACCTTTCTATTATTTAAGACAAATTTCATTATGCTTAGATATTTCATAATTTATATCATAAATCTCAAATCTTAGAAATAGGATAAAATAATTTTTTAAAAAGATAAATGTGAACTTATATTAACCTTTGCTCTTCTTTTTGTAAGCAATTTTGAGGATTAAGTTATTATTAGTAATAATTTTCTCTTTACTTTTAAAGGTAAATATGCAGTTAAAGAAAAAATCTCTAAATTAAAATTTATGAACAAAATTAAAAATCTCTTTTAATTTATCATTGATTCTAAGATTAGCATATTTGATAAAAGGTTTATTGGGAATTATATAATTCTTTGATTATGATAAATAATAAAATCTTTCTTTTAAAAAGAAAGAACTCTTAGAAACAGCGAAAGTGTTCAGAAATCTTTTTGAATTTTTATTGATCTGAATTGATTTATTTTATCTGAATTATTCTTAATTTAAATAGTAAAGTTTAAATAGAAAATTTGTTTTTAATCGTAATTGAAACTCTATTATTAATTTATAAGATAATAAATAATAAAAAAGAGGTTGGCATATTGCGTCCGAAACCAAAAAGCGGGAAGAAAAAGTTCAAGGAAGAAGATGATTGGGATGAGGATGTAGAATTTGATGATGATGATGACTGGGAACATGAATGGGACGATTATGAAGATTTTAAAGAAATTTTTTACTAATTGACCTTAAAACATGATTTATAATCAACCATTACTTGAAAACAGTTAGTAATTTTTTTATTTGCTTCGTTTATCATAATAATTAAAAGGTTCAGAATTAAACATGAATGAGGAAAATCAAACTTACCTAGCAATTCTAATTTTAATTGGTGGAAAAAGTACTCGCTTTGGTTTAGAAAAACCGATCATTGAAATTTATGGAAAGCCATTAATATTACACCAAATCGACATTTTATCAAAATTTGATCAAGATATCTATTTGGTAGCTCATTCTGAAGAACAAATATTTAATTATAAAAAAGAAATAAAATTTCCTAAAGATATTAATTTTATAGTAGACGACAGAGAAATTTTTAATCATCCTAACATCTATAAGCCAATGTTAGGGATCTATTCTGGTTTAAAAGAGTTGAATGAACTAGGTTTTGAAAAAGTATTTCTATTATCCTGTGATATGCCTTTGATTAAACCAGAAGTAATTAATCTTATGATTAGTGAATCTCAAGGGTTTGAATGTTGTATTCCAAAATGGAATAATGGTTTTTTAGAACCCTTCTTTGCTATCTATCCAGTTAAGAAAGGGTTTCATAAAGCTAAAGAGATTCTAATTGATGAAAATTATGGATTATTAAATTTCATTGATAAAAACTGGATTATAAACTATATCTCAGTAGAGAACCTTATTCAACCTTTAGATAAAAATTTGATAAGTTTAATAAACATTAATGGGCCAATAGATCTTATAAAATTAATAAAATTAAATGAGTAAAGATTTCATTGTAGAGAATCTATTCATAATTAATAAGATTATCATGATACCATTTATACAAAATGGGAATTTCATCAATAATTGTCGTCTTTATAGATTTATCAAGTAATACAATAAAGATTTTATCATTCTTTTTAATTGAATTCAAAATCCTATCATCTGTAATCTCTATTAATCTATTATTTATAATATCAATAAAGAATATCAAGTAATGTTCAATAATTACATTTTCAGAGTCTAATTCATATTCAATTTCTTCTTTGAGATCTTTCATAAAAAGTTTTAATGTCTTTCCTATAGGTATCCAGCCTTGGATATAACTGCTTAGATTCTTATTTAGGACAAAGAATTTCCCAATTATTTCATTTAAATTAGATTTATTAATATTAGTCTCATTTTTTGTCAAAATATTCTCACCTAATTTTGATTGTATGATATAAAAAAAATGAAAGATATGAGAAATATTTAACCTTTTTTTTTTTAGGTATGCAATTGAGACTCTTCTGGGGTGTTTTTAATACTCAACGTCACAGTGATATCCATTTTTTCATAATATTTATATTAGATAACTTTGGAACCAAATAAAGAACCACTAATAGCTCAAAATATCCCTATTATTGGAGATTTAGGTGTATTGTAATTCATTATAATAAAAGCATATTTAATAAATTATATTTAACAGTAGAACATCAAGATTGTTAAATTAAATTCCAAAAAATGCCAAAAGCCAAATTTGATTAATTAGATTTAATATTTCTATAAAATACTTATTAGTTAATTTTAGGCGTTCTCTAATTTAATCACATTTTTCAATAAATCCAAAGCTTTCTCTTGTTTTTGTTTATCAAGCTTACATTCTGTTATT
>JBHLPW010000027.1:0-63187 GCA_048939015.1 Promethearchaeota archaeon | reverse complement strand
TAGGTTTTTCAAATCCATGTTCTCCAGAAATCGCAACAAATTCAAAATATTTAGTAAGATTGTATTTAGATAATATTGCATAAATATTTGCGGGGTGATCAAAATTTGTAATTAAGGCTAGGGATTTTTTATTTTTTATCGTTTCTAATAAACCAATTGCTTCTGAATCGATTTCAATAAATTTATGCCAAGCAAAAATAGTTTTTTGTTGAATTTCTCTAATCTCACTTAGGTTGAGTTCTATATTTAAATCAAGTGCAAATTTTTTTATCTTAGTTTCGTAGATGGATAAATGATGATCTTTTTCTTGAATTTTTACTTTAGTAAAAAACCCATTACATAAATTTACAAAATCCTTATATTTTATTTTTAATCCAAAATTTCGCATCAATTTAAAAAATGTATTAAACCAATTTTTCCATGCTTTCTTAATATTATTAGGGATAAGCAATGTACCATAAAGATCGAAAAAAACACCTTTAACAAACATATCTTAATATAATAAAACTTCCTTAAATTCAAAAGAGATTTCTGGTTTTTTAAAATATGTAAAAATTATAATAAAAAAAATTAAATGATACAATTAATTCGAAATAATTAGAATTAGAATAAATAATTAATGTTGAAAAAATGACGTGTATTCACGGTTTGGATGAATTAAATTGTCCTACTTGCCGAATAATAAGATCCACCACACCACTAAATGGTATTAGTTTAAAAAATATAAATTTTCTTAAACCTAATGAAATGGTTTCAAAAAAAAATCTTAATCTTAATGAAAAATTAATTGATGAAATAAAAATCAATAAAACAAATTCATATCCTCCTAATCTCATTTTAAAACCAAAGTTCATAAATGAAATTCCTGATTTTCGAAATAAATTATCTTTGGATAAATTTGAAGAATTTGATATTTCACGAGAAGATAATTACGGAATCAGAATAAAAATTCCTCTTGAGAATCCAGAATGGGATTTTGAGGAAGAAGAGTAAGTTATTATCAAAAATTTTACTTATTTTTCAAGTCAATTCTAACTTCATACATTATTATTTTAAGCTATAATATCATTATAATAAATTATAATATCATCTATAAATTAAGAGGTGGAAAGATTTTGGAAATTTTTTGGTTAGGTCATGCTGCATTCAAAATTAAAACTTCTAGTGGAAAAATAATATACCTAGATCCTTACCAAATTAAAAAAGGAGCAGAAAAAGCAGATATCGTAGTCTCGACACATTCTCATGGAGATCATTTTGATTCAGGCAGTATTCAAAAAATTAAAAACGATGATACAGTTGTCATAGGCCCTGAGAGTATTGCTAGTAGTTTGCAAAAATTCGATGGAAAACCATTAAAATTAGGGGAATTTTATGATTATAAAGACATTTCAATCGAGCTTGTTCCAGCATATAATATTAAGAAGCCGAACCACCCTAAACGTAATGAATGGGCAGGAATTATAGTAACATCAGAAGGTAAAAGTGTTTACCATGCGGGGGATACAGAACGAATTCCCGAAATGAAAGATCTAGCAAGTCGAAACATAACAGTTGCAATGATGCCATGCGGAGGAACATATACTATGGATTTTGATGAAGCTACTGATTCTATTGTAGATGTTAAACCTGAAATTGCAATCCCGATGCATAATTGGGGTAAAGACCTGAACAAATTCAAAGAATTACTTGACAAAAAGGATCCAAGTATTAGGGTCGAAATATTAGAAGAGAACGGTAAACCCTTAAATATCTAAATTTTTAATTTTTTCTATACTTTTTATATCCTTTTGCTCTATTCTTTTTTTATTAAGATAAGATTTTATACTATAAGATTTTAAAAGTAATATATTATATTCTTAATAATCAATAATATTAGCGAATAATACATCTAGGTGTGATGAAAAATGGATATTGATAAAGAATTAAAAGCTAATACCAAAGTGGCGTATATTTCTATGGAAATCGCTATAGATAGTAACATTCCTACATATTCTGGTGGTTTGGGTGTATTATCAGGGGACACTGTAAGGTCTGCAGCAGATTTAGAGATACCTATGGTTGGTTTATGTTTATGTTATAGTTCTGGATATTTTTATCAATTCTTTAATGAATTTGGTGAACAAAAAGAGAAAGAAATAGCTTGGAATTTTTATTATGAATTTGATAAAGTAGAAAAACCAATTACTGTGAAAATCGAAAATAAAGATGTTCTCGTAAGTGCCTGGCTCTATCGTGTTATAGGTCAATCTGGTCATGTCCTTCCAATTTATTTATTAACAACTGATGTTGTAGGCAATGAAGATTGGATGAAAAAAATGACTGGATCCTTATATGATAGTACAAGTCGTTGGAATCGAATAGTGCAAGAGATGATTTTAGGAATTGGAGGGGTAAAACTTCTAAAATCATTAGGCTATGATAATATCGAAACTTATCATCTAAATGAGGGCCATGGGTCTTTTGCGACTCTCGAATTATATAACGAATTAGGTGATATTGAAAAAGTAAAGGAAAAAGTTGCTTTCACAACCCATACTCCCGTTCCAGCAGGTCATGATCGATTCAAACTTGATTTGGTTAAAAAGGTATTTGAAAGCAGAATGCCTCCAGAAATCCAAAAATTAACAGAAGACAATGGGGAACTCAATATGACTTTTCTTGGTATGGCACTTTCTAGGTACAGAAATGCTGTTGCTAAAAAACATGGAGATATCTCGAGGAAAATGTTTCCTCAATATGAAATCGATTACATTACTAATGGGGTTCATTTACCTTTCTGGGTGTCAAAACCTTTTCGAAAAATGTTTGGACGAAAATGGCCAGATTGGCGTTCGAATCCCTCTGTGTTAGAAAATGCAATAGAGTTGGATGATCTGGATATATTCGATGCTCATATTGAAAATAAATTCAATCTGATTAATTACCAGAAAGGTCACTCATGGAACTTGTTGGACGAGGAATTAATTACAATAGGATTTGCTAGACGATTTGCTACCTATAAGAGAGCAATTCTCATCTTTCATGATATTGATAGACTGGGTAAAATATGTAAAAATAGTGTTCAATTTATTTTTGCTGGAAAAGCTCATCCAAAAGATCAAATGGGTAAAGATTACATTAAGAAGATTCATGAATCGGGAGAATACTTATATGATAATTATGGTGTAAAAGTTGTTGTTATGGAGAATTATAATATGGATCTCTCTCACATGCTTGTATCTGGTGTAGATATGTGGCTTAATACACCTAATAGATATCGTGAAGCCAGTGGTACAAGTGGGATGAAAGCTGCCTTAAATGGAGTACCAAACTTCAGTGTTTTAGATGGATGGTGGTTAGAAGGGTATAAAATGAATGCACTTTCAGGTTGGGCAATTGGTCCAGATGATTCAAATCCAGACGATCCTGGTGTTTCAAATGATTGGGATATTGACTCAAATGCGCTTTATGAAACACTCGAAACGAAGATTCTTCCTATTTATATGGATCATGATGAGTGGATCTTTAGACAGAAGAACGCTATATCATTAGCTGCATATTTCAACACCCATCGAATGGTAATGGAATATGCAGAAAGAGCATATAGATTAAAAAGACAACAACCTTGGAAATACGTGAGATAATTCTTTTTTATTTTCTCTTTTTAATATTTAATTTAGGTAAGAGTGTTTTTACAATCGGATACTTTAAATGTACAAACTTTAATATAATCGCCAAATCGTTTTTGAATTGTATAGTCTTCTAGAACTTGCTCTAAAATTGATTCCAAGGTGTCTATTCCAAATATTAAGCCTTCCATATCACGTGAAATGAGAAGTATATAATCTGTATTCGATTCAAGATAAAAACAACCCGGTTTTATTTCAACGCTTAAATTTGCTTCAATAATTTCACTGGCTTTTTTCACAATATCAGATATGGTGAATAGTATTATCAGGTAATTTTCTGATAAATCTTCTTTTAAATAAGAATCTCTTATACCCGCAGCATGCAAGGGTATATTAGTATAAGATTTGATAAGATATTGAAGGCGATTGAGTTCTTTTCTGAATTTATTTTTATTATGAAAAAAAATAAACTCACTATTCAATTTTAAAGGTTCTTTATCAAGATATGTGATATTGAGTGGAGATTTATCAAACTTAAATTCTTTGAGGAAATTCGACATTTTACTTATGATATTCAATAGCTTTATTTAATTATTGTTAATTTCAATTACTAAAAAAACTTCATGATTTTAGATTTTAAGCAAAAATCAAAAAATACCTCAAATCAATGAGACTTGGATCACTTGACTTAGAAAACAGATACATTCTTGCTCCCATGCTAAATGTGACTACAGCACCTTATAGGAGGTTTTGCAGGTCGTTTTATAATATAGGGTTAGTAAGTGTTCCAATGCTTTATACTAAAAGAATTGAAAAAAATCCAAAATCTGTTGAAAAAGATCTAATTAAAATTGAAGAAGAACGACCTATTAGTGTGCAGCTAATTGGATCTGATCCGGAAGCTCTAAAAAAAACGATTGGATTTTTAGAAAGCTATAACTTTGATGTATTAGACTTAAATGTAGGATGCCCTTCTAAAAGAGCTATTAAAGCAAAAGAAGGTGGGTATTTATTGAAAGATTTTGAGAGTTTAAAAATTCTCATTCAGACAGCAGTTAAATATTCAGCGAGACCAGTATCACTTAAAATTCGAACCGGTTATGATAAGCCTTTTGATATAAGAGAAATGGCAAACTTAATTAATAAATCTGGAATAGATTTTCTAATAATCCACGCAAGATTGGTGAAAAGTAACTTCTCTGAAGGAACATTGGATTTAGAGACTGTAAAGAAATTAAAAGAGAGGTTAACAATCCCGTTGATTGGTAATGGAGATATCACTAGTTGTAAGAGCGCAAAACACTTTATAGATTATACAAAAGTGGATGCATTGATGATTGGTAGAGAATCAATGGGAAATCCGGATATATTCAAACAACTTCATGAATATTTCACAAGAGGTAATGAAATTGCTTTAAAAAGAAATTTTGATCTAGTTAAAGAATGCATTAGGATTTTTGAAGAAAAAATTGATGAATTTTTAAACGGAATTTCCCATCCTTTAGGAAATGAAAAAATTAAATTCATAGAATTAAAGAGAAATGCAATATGGTTAATGAGAGACATCGAAAACTCTAAGATTGTTAGATATAAGTTAAATAAAGCAAAATCTATCCAAGAGATCAAGATAATTTTAGCACAAGTTTAAGAATAACAAATTAGTGATAATGGGCTAATTTTTTTTAAAGTGATTCAAAATTTAGAGATTCTAATTTTAGATATTGGTTATACATTTGTTTAGGATCTTCAGCGAACAATGCTTTGAATTTCGGTTTTAATATTATATTTAGAAGACCAGCTATGATCCTTTTTCCAATACCTATTCTAACATCATAGTAATATTTCTTGTCATCATTCAACCATCCTTGTTCAAACCAATATTTATAATCTGCATTAGTTTCATCCTTTGCAATATTATGTAATAATTTTCTCACTGTAAATCCAAGATAGAGTCCCAAGCTTGGTTTTTGATATCTTGGTCCATTTAATGCTTTTATAAGAGACTTACAGGATTTTCGAATTTTCTTAACCATTTTTTTTTCTACTCCTGGAGAAGGAATTGTATTTAATTCTAAATGATTTACGAAATTAAAGCCCCAAGAGGTAGCAACATCATTAAAATAATTTGTAACTCTTTTTGCTCCACTAATTCCTTGATTACAAACTCCGATTGCTATTTTTCCAAAAAAATAAGGTCTATGAAAAATGTATGAAAACCTGTCAAAAAAGTTTTTCATGATAGCAGGAACATGTAAGGCATAAATAGGAGCCATGAAAATTACACCATCTGTCTGATCCATTCTATTAAATATTTGATTCCGATCATCATTTCCAACTGGACATTTATCTTCTCCTCTAAAAAAACAGTTTAAACACCCTCTGCATGATTCTAGATTAACATCTTTAAGGTATAAATATTCAAAATCAACTTCCTGAAGCAATTTTAATTCATGTTCAAATTTTTCCATGCATATGGCTCCATATCCTTTCCTAGGACCCCCCATAATTGTCAATATTTTCAAATTTTATCCTCTTAATGTGTAAATTATCTATATATAATAATAGAGGTAAACGATATAAAAACTAACAAGAGACCAATTTTTAAGGCTATATAGATCCAACAATAAGTATAAATAGCTAATTTACTTCATAACGCTAATTAAAAAGAGACCAATTCTTAAAAAAAATTTTTATTTATATTTTTTCAAGAGCTCTTCTGGGGTATAAACACCATCCTCTGTAATTATACCAGTGACAAGTCTAAACGGTGTGATATCAAATGCATAATTCAAGCACTCTACTCCATTTGGAACGATTTGAACCTTTCCTAGTACATTACTTACCTCTTTACTGTCTCTTTGCTCTATGGTAACATCATCAATGGTATCCTCAAGTGATAGAGTTGACGTTGGGGCTGCTACATAAAATGGAATATTATTGTCTTTTGCAGCTAATGCCACTAAATAGGTACCAATTTTATTGAATACCGCATCTGAAGAAACCCTATCCGTACCAACAATAACTTTATTCACCTTCCCTAACATCATTATTAAACCCGATGAAGTATCTGAAATTACATTTACAGGTATTTTATCATAGTGACATTCATATGCTGTCAATCTTGCTCCCTGTAATCTTGGACGGGTTTCATCAGCAATTATATTTATATTCTTTCCTTCCTCAATTGCGGCCCTTATTGGTGCTAAAGCAGTACCATATTGAACAGTTGCAAGAGAACCAGCATTACAATGAGTCAAAACAGTATCTCCATCTTCGAGTAGTGCCGCACCGTTTTTACCAATATTTTTATTTATATTTATATCCTCTTGAGCCATAAGCTGAGCTTCTTCAACCACCAAATCCGAAAGCATCGGTGGATCGTCGGGGTATTTTGATATTATATCCCAAATCCTATTAACCGCCCAGAAAAGATTTGAAGCCGTAGGTCTAGTACTTCTGATAAGGTTCGCCGCTTTTTCCATTTCTTCTATAAATTTTTCTTTAGGGAGCTCCTTATATTCCATAGTAGCTAATGCCATCCCCATCGCTGCTGCAACGCCAATAGCAGGAGCACCACGAATATTCATCACTTTAATCGAAGTAGCTACATCCCTATAGTCATCAAATTCTAAGAATTTTAATTCATGGGGCAATAAAGTTTGATCAATCATTTTAACTTTATTTTCCCTTGTCCATTCTATCGACGGAATCATAAATATCTAGAATATTTATTTTATCTTTTATTTTTCCTTTTATAATGAAATAATTAAAAATACTATTGGTGTTTAGATTAAACCAAGAGATTTTAGAAAAAGAAAATATTAGAGTTATAATAGATCATAAAGATAAAATAACTTCAGAAAGAATAGAAATAAAAGATAGAAATAATTGGATTCCAATAATTGGTAGTAATAAAGGTTTCAGCACATTAAATATATGGAAAAAGGATTTAGCGCATTCACAGTCATTATCTTATAGGAAAAGAACCAAAAAGAAATTATACTATGAATTAGATAATGAAGATTTTTTACTAAATTTAGATTATTGTCTTGAAGAGAATAATATTATTCATATTAGATATAAGCTTTCCAATAAAAAAGTTCAATTTTTATCAAAAATCCTTGTTAATTATGCGATCTTATTAGATAATTATCCTGATTTTAACTGGATTCCTCACCTCAGTCCAGGGGAGAATTATGTTATTGGAGATCATGTCTATCGTTCTCCAGCTATAATATACAAAAAAGGAAAATATGCATTTGCTTTCATTCCTGATCTAAAAACTCTTGAAAAAAATCGCCCATTTCAAACTTTTATTGATTTTAATTTGAAACCAAGAGCTTTTAAGGGAATCCCTCAGTTATCATATGGATTTGGGAATTATAAACCTGTTAGTCATACTCTATTCAAACATGACCCTCATACCGAATGGAAAATTGAGCAAAATACGGATTTAACCTTTAGATATTTTTTGGTATTATTTTTTAAGAAAACTGAATCTGAAATTCTGAAATTTATAAACAATTTTCTTTGGGAAAAATTTGGAGAAAAATTATTACATGAAAATTTAAATCCTCAAGTTCTTCCATATGAAAGAAATGTTGATGAGGGATTTAAAGCTATTTTTGAAAGACATAGATATTGGGGAAACTTTGTTATTAACAATAATGAATGTGGTGGAATTTGGCAAAGAACATGGGCAGGCAGTAAAAAAAAAACTATTGAATTCATTAGACCTGAAATGTTAGAGGAATACAGAAAAAAAAATACTGCTGAAACCGCTAGCTCAGACTTAAAAACACATGAAACTCTAAATGAGCTTATTTTTGATCCCGTAAAAGTAAAAAAGTTTGATAAACACACTCGACGAATTGCTTTTGTGCCCAGAACAGCAGAGATTTGGAGTAATGCTTGGTTTCTTAATATTAGAACAGCGTATAGTCTCAGATATTTTGGAGAGTTATGGAAAGATGATGATCTTATTGACAAAACAAAAAAAATATTAAATACAGTATTATCATTGCCTCGAGTAAGTGGTGTTTTTCCAAGTGTAATTTTTCCAGCTTCCATTGGTTCGAATATTATTTCTACCATTAATGGCTTAAAAGGTTATCGTTATAGTGATGATTATCACATTGTAGATTCATGCTTAACAATGTATTGGGCATTAAAATTTGGAAAAGACTTTGATGAACAAAATCTGAATATATTGAAGAGAAGCGAAGAATTAATAGAACTAGTAGGGTTGCTTCAATTAGAAAATGGAGCTATTCCAGCATATATTGACTTCGATTTTGATAAAAATAAACCAATTATTAAAGATGAATTAAGGAGTTCAGCAAGCTCTGGAGCTCCAATGATGTTTTTATTAGAATATTATAAAAATAATAAAGATGAAAGAATACTTCTTATTTGTGAGAAAATTGCTGATTATATAATTAACTATGTAATTCCAGAAGACAAATGGCATGATTTTGAGCCTTTTTTCAGTTGTACTCAATTACCCCTTGACACATATGATACTTATACAAAAAGTCATGTAAGAAATGCATTATCCATATATTGGTGTGCTGAGGGATTTAAAGAATTATTTAAAATTACTAATAAAAACTGTTATTTAGAAGCTGGAGAACGAGTATTAGCAGTATTATCCCTATTTCAACAGATATGGAATATACCTTATATCAACATTAACACTTTTGGAGGTTTTGGATCTCAAAATGCTGATGCTGAACTTAGTGATGCTCGACAAGGTTTATTTGTTCGTACATATATGGAATATTATTTATTAACTGGCAAGAAAGAATATATGGAAAGAGGAATAGCAGCCTTAAGAGCATCTTGGACATTACAATTACTTAAAGAATATGAAGAACAGTGTCCAGGTAATATAATAGGAATAGATACTATTGATAGTGTAGATATGGGGTGTATGTACGAAAATTATGGTCATACTGGAGGTGATTTTAGAGTTCCTGGGCAAATTACATTTGATTGGGGAGTAGGAACTGCTGCTATGGCTACTGCTTATATAAAAAAGTTTTTTGGTGATTTATTTATTGATTATAAAGAGCGATTTGTATTTGGAATTGATGGAGTACTGATTAAATCTTTTGAATTTAAAGAAAATGAAGTTAATATTAAATTAGATTTAATTCAAGGAAAGAATCATATCCTAATTAAGTGTAGAGATTCACCACATCAAGGATCTCAAATTATAATAAATAACTCAAAAATTGATATGAAAGGAAAAACTGATTTAGATAACGGATTTAAATATGAAATAAGAATCTAATTATAAAATACTCATGAATAAAATTGAAAAACAAGATATTGTAAAATCTCCAATAATATCTTGTTCACGGAGAACCGATATTCCTGCTTTTCTAATGAATTGGATAATTCAACGCATGAAAGAAGGTTTTGTAGAAGTAATTAATCCTTTTAATCATAAACAAAAAAATGTGGTATCATTAGACCCTAAAGATGTAAAATGTATTGTTTGGTGGAGTAAAAATTTTGGAGAATGGATTAACACCTATAATAAGAACAGAGATCTTTTTGATTCTTATGAAGGACATGTCTTTCAATTTACAATTAATACGCCCTCTGAATTAGAAAATAACATTAAGGTATCTTTAAATAACCGTTTCAAGCAATTAGAATGGCTCGTTAATGAATATGGAATATTAGCCATCAATTATAGATACGATCCAATAATTTTTTATAAGGAGAAAAGTTCAAATAATATTTCAAATAATTTAGGACAATTTAAACCTATTATGGAGGAAATTTCCAATATCGGAATTAAGGAAATGATTTTTTCTTTCGCTACAATTTACTCTAAGGTAAAAAATAGAATGAATGCTAGAGGGTATATACCTATCGATCCATCTATAGAGAAAAAAAAAGAAATATTAAATGAGTTATTACAGATTTGCAATAACTATGATATTAAAATGAAGGCTTGTTGTCAACCAGATTTGCTTGGAATAGAAGGAGTTGAACAATCACATTGTATTGATGCATATAAAATTGAAAAGTTAATAGGAAAAGTTATACCAAAACTAAAAGACACTGGCCAGAGAAAGGACTGTGGATGTTACAAATCCAAAGATATTGGTGGATATTCTGGAATTTTCCGTTGTAAACATAATTGTGCATATTGTTATGCTTCTCCAGCGAAGAGATAAAAAATAACTTAATAATTTTTTATTTTGGGAAATATTTGAATAATTCCCAGAAAGGAGGGACCAGTCCAAGGTCATAAAATATATCAAAAAGGCAAAACGCACCCCATTGATCATAAATTTTCCCTTCAGTGTTTATATATAATATTGTTGCTCCTTCAAAGGTTATTTTCTTTTTTGTCGCTTCAAAACCCCAGCCTTTTCCGAGATGAGTGCCATTTCCGGTGTAGCGAATCCAAACCTTATCTATTTCTCCTTTCATTTCAACTATTCTATAAAATAAATCGGGAAAAATATTACGGAAATATGTAATTTCATGCTTTATTTTAGCCGGTCCTGTTTTATCAATCTGTATCCAAGTTGGATTATATTTAGGATCTACAATCTCATCAGCAATAGTAAGATCTGGCTTACTCCACATCACTTCAAAAAATAATTTACCGATTTTTTCAGTTTCTTCAATCATCATATTAGATCGTAATAAATTAACTTTTTAAATAAAAAATAGAGTTATAAATTTTAATAAAATCTAATATATTGAATATTAAAGAAAAACCAAAATAATTAATTAATAAAAGTTTTTCAATTCTGATATTATATAAAGTTATTAATGTTGAGGTTTTAAACACTATAGAGGTTAAATAATGCCAAAATGTAAATTTTATATTTTAGATGTATTTGCGGAAAGAAAATTTGAAGGGAATCAGCTTGCCGTATTCCTTTGTAATGAAGTTCTCTTCGAGGCTGAAATGCAAAAAATAGCGAAAGAAATGAACTATTCTGAAACAACTTTTATCACTTCAAAAGAAAATTATGATGTTCGTATCTTTACTCCCGAAGTTGAATTACCATTTGCAGGACATCCGACTATAGGAACTGCTTTTGTAATCCAACAAGAATTAATAAAAAGTAATGTTAAAACTTTACTTTTAAATCTTAAAATCGGCCCAATTCCAGTGTTATTTAAATATAAATCAGGAAAGCCTGATATCATATGGATGGAACAGAATGCCCCGACATTTAGTAGATTTTTTGATAAAGAATTAATATCGGAAATATTAAATCTAAATGCAAGTGAAATTGACGATAGATTTCCAATTCAGGAAGTATCTACTGGTGGACCTTTTATAATTGTACCTTTGAAAACTCTAGATGCTTTAAAAAGAGCTAAAGTAGATGTTGATAAATGCTTTAACCTTATGGAAAATACTGATGCAAAGTCGATATTAATTTTTTGTCCTCAAGTACGTAATAAAGGAAATGATCTTAGTGTACGTGTTTTTGCTCATTATTATGGAATACCGGAAGATCCAGCGACAGGATCAGGAAATGGATGCCTTGCAGCATATCTAGTGAAACATCAATATTTTATAAAAAATAGTATAAACATAAGAGTTGAACAAGGATATGAAGTAGGGCGTCCTTCATTGCTTTATTTAAAGGCAGAAGAAATTGAAGATGGTGTAATAAGCGTTTCAGTGGGAGGTAAAGTTATTCTTACTGCCACTGGAGAATTATCAAATGACTAAATAATTTTTTTTACAATTAAAAAATTTAAACGCTAGTTCTATATGCTTTAACTTTTTTTACTAGCGCATTTACTTCTTTAGAATGAGAAAATAAAGCACATGGAGAGCCGTTAGTTTCCAACAAGTGTTCACTTTCTCGGATAATCTTAAATAGTTCGCCTTCTAAACCCTCTCTTAAAGAATTTTTAGTTAAGTTATGAGTTGCTATATTTGAAACAGGACAAGGGGTTAAGTCTCCTAATGGCGTGATATGGGCAAAACCTCTACCTGCAGAAACACAACCACCCATATATTCTTCATCTCCAGGAGAATGAATAAGGAAAATTTGCTTATTCTCTCGATACTCTAATATTTTTTTTCTAAATTCTTTACTTTCTTCCGGAGAAAGCATTAATTCTGTATCATTATCGACAGGAATATATTCAAGAAGGAAAGCAAGACGCACACCTCTGGATATTAGTTCATCTATATTTTCTGGTTCCATCCAAAATTTAAAATTATTCCGATTAATTGTAACTGAAATTCCACTTATAATCCCTCTATTGTCTAATTCGTTAATTGTATTAACTACTTTTTCATAAACTCCAAATCCTCTTCTGTTATCAGTCAAACCTTGATCTCCTTCAATACTGACCATTATTATTGTGTTTCTTAACTGTTTTAACTTTTCAATATCTTGATTATTTATAATTGTACCATTTGTAAAAATTAAGAATAATCTATCTTTGAATTCCTCGCTAATTTTTAATAAATTTGGCATTAAAAATGGCTCGCCACCAGCTATGATAAAGGCAAACACTCCCAGTTCTCTCGCTTCTTGTATTATTTTTATCCATTGTTCTAAATCTAATGAATTCTTGGATTTCTCATTGCATAATGTACCTGTTGCAGCAGCATAGCACCCTGCACATTTAAGATTACACTTTGAAGTAATACTTAATATTAAGAATGGTGGTACTTTTAATCCGTTGAGTAGCTCTTCTGCTCTTATTTTTCGAGATTTTCTATAAGCTTTAGCTAGCCTTATCAATTTATACATACTTTTTGGATGTTTCAAAATCCAAGGCATGAAGATTTTTGCCATTGTTGGATCAACTTTCTTAAGAGTTCGGTTTAAATAATTAGTATTTTTCTCATCCATCATTTCTTCCAATTTCTTTACTGTTTAATCTAAAATTTAATTTATTATTTGTATGTTTCTTAGGTAAATTGCTCATAACTTATAATTTCAGTAGTCCAATTTTTACATAAGAGAATAAAATGTATAACTACTACATAAATGTCTAATATGCATCTTGAATCTTTTTATTTTTTATAACCAAAAGACTTTCTTATATTACTTTATATTTCGATAATAATTTGAAAACAAAATTTTGAAATAAATTACTATGAATTCTAATCTTGAAAAGCCTTCTAAAGAAAAACTACCATTAGTAGGAATTGGTCCAAAAGTTTTAATTTCTATTTGTCCCTTCTTTGTTTTATTCGGCGTGTTGAGTTCAATTTATTATCCAGTTTTTCAAATTCCAGTAAATTATTATGTTTTGGTTATTATAGGAGTGACATTAATATTAATCGGTATTTATGTGTTTATTTATTCTGAAAGGATTTTAAGCTCTGCACATAGTTCCTCAGAATTAATTACTACAAAAACTTTTGCGTATGTAAGACATCCAATGTATGCTTCTTGGGGTTTAGCGACACTTCCAGGAATATTTTTCCTGTTTAACACTTGGATTCTCTTTATAATTCTCGTGGTATATTACATCTTGGTTAGAGTATTTTTGGGAAAAGAAGAAAGAAATCTATTAGAAAAATATGGTAAAAAATATGAACATTATAAGAAACATGTAAATACTTTCTTTCCAAAACTGAAAAAATATAAACCAGAATAAATTTAATAAATACTTAATGGATATCAAAATAAAATATGCTATTTACACATTCTGTATAATCTTATTCCAATCATTTTTGAAACTAATTGGAGTTATACTTACTGGAAGTTTGAGTTTTTTATCAGAAACCGTAGATACGTTAATAGATATTCTATTCGTATCTATTACTTTATATTCTTTATATTATAGTCAAAAACCAGCAGATTATGAACATATGTATGGTCATAGCAAAATTGATTCTGTCTCCGGATTGATTCAGGGTATAATTTTAATGAATGTATATGTTATTTTAATTTACAATGCGATCCAAGTAATTCTGTCAGGTAGATATGATATTACTAGCCCTGAAATTGGATTAATTATCTTAATATCTTCATTCATGGTAAATTTCATTTTCTCGAGAATTCTCATTTCAAAAGGAAGACAACAAAAAAGTATAACAATGGAAATTCAAGGTCTAAACTTATTTCAAGATTCTATGAGAGCAGTTATAGTACTATTGAGCTTTATCTTTGCATATTTTAATATTATTTTTCTTGATCCGATTCTAAGTATTGTCTTATCTATTTGGATAATATTTGGTGCTCTTAAATTAGCTAAAGGTGGTATCAAAGAACTAACAGATACTAATCCTATCAGTAATGTTATCCTCGAAGAAATGAGAAAAAAGATTTTCGCCTTAGAGCACGTTCTTGGTGTATACGATATTAAAATACGTACTAGTGGAAAGACTTTATATTTACAGATTCAGTTATCAGTTGAAGATCATATTTCTATTGTCCATGCTAATGAAATTATAACATCTATAAGAACAATGAGTGAAAAGATGTTTCCATTATATGAAGTAGAATGTATCATAGAAATGAATCCTATGGCCAGTGAAAAGTCAATAGGTGAAGGTTTAATTAATTTAATTTTTTCTATGAAATCAGAATACCCCGAGATTCTCGATTTTAAAGATCTTAATGTATTTAGAATTGAAAATGATTATTTTATTTCTCTTATTGTCATTGTCAACGAGAATCTTTCACTTGCCGAAGCACATAAATTATGTTCTAGTTTTGAGAATGAAATAAAAAAGCAAGCCCCTCTAATATCAAGAATAATTACCCATATCGAAAGCAGACCTCAGAGTAATATCCTAATACCTGATCAAATAAGATGTGCTGATGTAGGACCAGAAATGATCCAACAAATTAGTGGAGAAATAGAAAAGGTGCTGAGAGAGCATCCTCAAGTCAGAGGATATCATGGCTTAGAATTCTGGGCAACTTTAGACTACTGCATATTGGAAATACATGTATTTTTTGATGGCTCACTCAATATCTCACAAACTCATGATCATATTTGTGAATTAGAAGTTCAAATTAGAGAAAAATTAGGTATTGATAATTTAGATACAATTTTCATTCATTCTGAGCCAATAGAAGGTAGGAAAAAAGGAGTAATTTTTTAATTTACTCAAAAAGGAAAATCATATTGGTCTAATCCAAGTTCTTTTTGCATTATTTTTATATCTTTTTGTATACTTTTGTTTATAGGAATACCTTTTGCCCTTCGTTTTTGTTCAGAATTGTATTCTTTTTCTCCTGCTGTATAGATTTTATTTTTCCCAGGCATCTTCTTTGAACTCCTCAATTCACGCATGATATTACCCGTTATTTCTTTAAAACGTTCTACTGGAATAAAGTTTTGTATGTTTATCACCAAAAAAAAGTGTCCCACTTTTAATCTCTCTTGACCATCTTCCATAATTCCTGCAGTGTCTTTAAGATATACACCATCTTGTAAGGCTGAAGATAATATTTCGGCAAAAGTTGCATAACCATATCCTTTATGTCCAGAAGTATCTTCACCTATACCACCTAAAGGTAGTAATGCAGCAGATCGATCACCTAGTTTGTTCAATACTATGTTAGGATCGGTTTTCGAATTTCCATTATTGGTAAAAATAACTCCATGAGGTAATGGTTTATGTAATCTATTATATACCTCAACTTTACCTCTTTGGATAATAGAGGTCGCACAATCTAATAAAAATGGAAAATTCTCATCAGTGGGAGCTCCATATGTTAAAGGATTCGTCCCTAACATAGGTTCTGCTCCAAATGTAGGTGGAACAGAAGGACGTGTATTGGTAGTAACAAATCCTATCATTCCCTCTTTTATTGCCATGAGTGAATAATAACCAGCAATTCCAAAATGAGAACTATTACGTACGGCAACTGCTCCAAGACCGTATTTCTTTGCTTTATCAATTGCTAATCTCATTGCTAAATATGCAATAACGTGTCCCATTCCACAATTTCCATCTAAAACTGCGGTGGTTGCATCATCTCTGATGATTTTTATTTTGGTTTTTGGATTATAAATACCCTGTTTGATTCTGTCATAATACATTTTACATCTTTGAATTCCATGTGAATCTATACCTCTTAAATCAGATGTTATAAGAACATCAGCTATAATCTCTGCATGTCCTTCAGGAACTTCTAACTTTATAAAAACTTCTTTAATAAAATCCTTTAATGTATCTGGATCTACATAAACAATGTCATTTGTGGGCGTTGACGACGTTTCCTCTAGAACATTTTCCATTATTTTCTCAAATCATAAAAAAAAAGTGATAGAGATTATTTAGGAACCTTTCTATTTAATTAAAATGCTATTTAATATAAGGTGAATAATAGTAATTCAAATTCTGTTTTTAATAACAGAAATAGCTGAACTTAATAAAAATGAATTTTATAATAGGAGGAAATTTTCTAATAAGAAAGTATCTAACTTTAAATCCTTTAAAAGTTTTAAATTGTTAAATAGATATGCGTATATATTTTCTTCACTAAAATATTTGAAACATAGATTCTTTCCTTTTACTTCCTTTAAAATGCTAATAATTTCAGAAAGGATTGTTTTCAAAGTTCTAAGAACTAATTCCGTATCGCTCTTCATTAGATTTATATCCATAATATTAAACCAGGATTCTTTGGTAAAAGATATATTTTTTAATTCTGGAGTATTCTTAAAATCCTTTTGATTTGTAAAATTATTGTAAACTTGCTCAATTTTGTTAAGAACTAAGTTTTTTGATTTGCTATACATCTTTTTCTCTATAACATTTCTTAACATGATTAAAATTTTCTGAAATATACCTAATATATCGAAAAAGTCAGCAACTTTTGCCAAATCCTCTACTTCACCCCATTGATCATAGTAATCTTCAATTTCATTGAGAAAAGGTTTAAATACATTAATATTTCCATCCCAACTATTCCCCCTTATTTCCCAAACAGATTCAAATTCTTTTATAAAAGAATTTTTGATAACAATAAGTCTACCTAAAAGAAGTTCGGTTTTTATGTGTTTTGTATCAGCTGCCACAAAAAGTAATTTATACTTTTCTTCCAATATATATACCCATCTTAAACCGCCCATTTCTATAGAATCTAATGATTCTTTAAATTCTTCCATTGAAAAATGGTGAAATGCCGTTAAAAATCCAGAAACTATATCTTCATCAGCATCTGTTTTTAAAAAGGATTTATATAATATTTTAACTCCAGATTCTGCATCCATTATCCAAATAATCATGGTCGAAATAGGCTTCTCTATATAAGGAAATAAATATAATTATCTTATAAATTATTTTAAACTTGAACTACAATATTACCTAGAATTTCCTTTTATGAAAAAGGAAAGGAGTATTGATCTAATCCTAATTCAGACGCCATAATCTTAATATCATTTTGTAGACTTATGTTGAGTGGAATTCCTCTTTCTTTTCTCTCAAGTTCGGCAAGATGTTCTTTTTCACCAGCAGTAAAAATTCTTTCCTCATTAGGGATCATTCTTGAACCTCTTAAATCCCTCATTATATTTCCAGCAGTTTTTTTAAATGAATCTAATCCCATGAAATTCTCAGTATTAATTACCAAGAAAAAATGTCCAACTTTCAATCTTTTTTGACCGTTTTCGACAATACCTAGTGTATCTCTTAAGAAAATACCATCTTGCAAAGCTGCAGCAAGAAGTTCTACCACTGTTGCATAGCCATATCCTTTATATCCCGCAGTTTCTTCACCTTTACCTCCTAAAGGTAACAAGGAGGCTTTTCTTTCTAACATTTTATCTAGAACTTCATTAGGATTAGTCATAATCTCACCTTTATCATCAATGACAGTATTTTCAGGAAGAAGTTTATTAACTCTAGCATTAAGCTCTACCTTTCCTCTTTGGATTATAGAAGTTGCACAATCAATGAGAAACGGGAATTCTTCATCAGTAGGAGCTCCAATTGTTAAAGGATTTGTTCCTAACATTGGTTCACATCCAAATGTAGGAGGAATTGAAGGTCGAGCATTAGTGACAGCCATCCCAATCATACCTTCTCTTATAGCCATAAGTGAATAATATCCAGCGATACCAAAATGAGTCGAATTTCTTACTGCAACAGCTCCTAAACCAGATTCTTTCGCTTTTTCAATAGCCATTTTCATCGCTTTATACGCTATAACATGTCCCATACCGCAATTTCCATCTAAGAGGGCCGTTGTAGGTCCGTCTTTAATTATATCTATTTTGGTTTTGGCCTCATATATGCCTTGCTTGATACGATCATAATACATTTTACATCGCTGAATTCCGTGTGAATCAATTCCTCTTAAATCTGATGTAATTAATACATCAGCTATAATGTTCGCATCCTCTTTTGGCACACCTAATCCAATGAAAACATCTCTCATAAAATTTTCAAGAACCTTGGCATCTACAAATACAATATCATCTGACATCCTAGTTCATCTCCAAATATTTTTAACAACTAAACCAAGTAAATTCTACAAATTAAAATATTATTTTTATTGTGTGATGAATATTAAGTCTTTCTTTATTTCGAAATTTTCAAGAGAATAAGATTCTAGATAATATGTTCCACATATTATTCTTGTATTTATAGAACCAATTCTACTAACAATTGTGATATAGCCTGTTACATCTATAAATAATTAAAAACAAATTTAAGAGTGTCATGAACAAAAAAGAAAAGTTAAAATGCCCACTATGTAATACTAAATTCATTCCAAGGACATTTTACCCCGAAGAAGCAACGTTTTCTTCCTCAGAGGGTAAACTTTTGTCAGGTTTTAATGGGTATATTAGTTCTAGCGGAGTCAAACCTTCAGAAGTAATTCTGGGCTCTTGGATTACGTATTGTCCAAATTGTAATTATGTTATGAAGTTTGTAAAGGAGATTGTTAAAAAAGAAAAAATCCAAGCTCAGAATGTCGCAACTAAAGATGTTAAAGAAAAATATAATAATTATTATTTTGGATTTCCTTTTGAGGATTATTCTCAATACTTAACTGGTGTTACTGAAGAAGTAAAAGCAAGTATAATAAAATCTTTGAAGGGCGTCGATCTTAAGATTTGGGAAAATATGTTTGAAATCGAAGATACATTTAAACTTCTTGTTAGATTTTATGCAAACTTAGAAAAGTATTGTGATGCTCAACTTGTGGAAAGCATTAATGAAGATTTACCAACAAAAATTAAATTACTAAACTTAGTACCAGATTTGGAGAGTTTATTATTAGAATTAAATGAAATTAGAAAACAAACAATTCAAGGTAATTATGAGTTATCATCTAATGATAAACAAAAAGTTAACTCCGCAGTAGTGAATTTTACATTAAATTTAATAGAAAAGCACGTAAAACCCTTGTTAGATAGCAAAAAACTAGAAACAAAATATAGTTATATTGATATAAAAGACTTAAACTCTGAAATCAAGGTTTTCTTAAGTGGATATTTAAATGGTTTATTTAATCATGGAAAATCCGCTCATGCAGAAGTCAGATCGTTTTTGGAGAATCTACTCATTAATTAATAATATGATTTTTCTTTGGAGATTCTCTTTTAACTATCAACTTGTTTTTTATATATTATCACCATGCTATACGTTTTTTTGAATCTGAATTTCATTTTTTTAACTTATGATTTTAAATGATTTAAATGAGAAAGTTAAAGGAAAATTCTTTAAAGAGATCACTATAGAAGACGATGGGGAGGATTTTGTCTATGTGTTCCCGGACACAAAAGAGTTTCTCTCAATCATTAGAAGAAAAGAGATTCAAAAAGAAATAAAATCTAAGAAATAACTAAATTCATTTCGAATTTATTATAGAATAGATGTTTTCTCTAAGATATAAATTTAAATTTTATAAAACCTTTCTATTTTTGGACAAGTTGTGCAATGTCTGCAGTTCCATGCTGAACGAAGCGCAAAATGCACATGGCGCAATTGCCTGAATTGAGAATTCATGAGTATTATTATCCAATCTTATGTTCCGTCGAAGCATCGGCTACATAGGTGGGTTACAGAGTAGTATATTTTGTAGGAAATATATAAACTCGTAATTTCTAAACCGGACAGGCCCTGGCGGGAGCATCCGTACGAATAGTAGTTCACGCTTTGTAGTGCGGGTGTGGAGGACCATGAGAATCTGGTCATAATAGTAGGATTGTTATCGAGGTTCAGGTTTTTAATTATTAACTACTATCATTTGAATCTTTAGGTTCTTTAATCAATTTATATCTGCAATGCCTATTATTTGAATTTAGAATACATTCTAATATTTCATAATCATATTTATACCCAGAATGGAAAGAATTTAATATAGCTGCAGTATAGGGAATGCAAATTGTCTTTTGTATAAGTTCAGCTTTGTCAGGATTGAATTTGCCGCCAATCGGGCAAAATTTTTTTGGATATTTAAGTTTGATATCTAGAGTCTTATCATCTAGAGATTTAATCTTTGTTTTTGCTTTGAGAACAGTATAAATCTTTTTTAAACTGGTATCAATATCTGAAAAACCTCTATCTCGTAACATCTTGCCCAATTTAGCACCTAAGCTTGTAGCTATTGATTTAGGAAGATTTTCACCACCAATATCGATCATTTGATAGATAAAATTTTGAAAAAATTTTAGCGCATCGCGATTTTTTGACATAAGACTAATTAAATCTCGATTGTGAACTATTTAATTATTATTATGGTTATTATTTACTTAATAATAATTAGGGGGAAGCAGTTCCCATTCCTAATATTTTGAATCAGTGACAGATTTGAAAAGTGAGTATTTTTCTACACTTTCTTTTTTTCAATTTTAAGGATGTAATGACAAGTTCTATGGTCATCTCGTGGTATACAATTTAAAATATCCTCACCAAAAATGAATTGAGGAAAGAGTTCATTTAAAAAACCCCGCATGTAGGGAATGCATATATTTTTTTGAAAAATTGAGGCTCGAGATGGATTGTTTGCACCCCCAATTGGACAGAATTTCTTAGCAAATTTTACAACTACTTCATAATTTCCATCATTTAATGGCTTTATCACTGGGTTTGCATTCAATGCAATATAAACTTGCTTTAAGGCAGTTTCAATATTCGTAGTTGGACCCTGGACTTTATACATTTTTCCTAATTTCGCTCCTGATTTACTAGAGATAGCTTTTGGTAGATTTTCACCGCCTACATCAATCATTTCTTTAATATACGCTTGAAAAAACTTTAACGCATCCTTCCTCAACAAATCACCACTAAAAGTAGGTTAAGACAAATATATTACCATTAACCCAAATTACATGATATATTGGAAAATACAGTTATTTAAATTTATCCACTAATGTCAAGATTACATTAAGAATAATTAAAAGATATTAATCAGATTAATATTTTTCATCTTTTAAGATATATCTTAATAATAAATCTTTATCTTCTTCCGCATAATCTATTCCAATTCTTTTGTGAGCAACAATGGAATTATGATCAACTTTTTCTCCTTCAATGAAAAATAATTTTGAGTTAGAAGAACAAGAATCTTTTCCATTAAATCTCTCTTTCGTTATATTTAAAGCTGTACATAACTTTCCGGGACCATCTGTTAAATTTTCAAAATTACTTCCAATTTTGACATTCCTATTTTCACTCATTATTTCAATTCCAGCAATTGGATGCAATTGTCGAATCAATACAGCACATGGCATTCCTTCTGGTTCAGTTATAACATTTAAACAGTGATATAATCCATATATTAAATAAATGTAGAATATACCAGGTTTCATATACATAATCTTAGTTCGATCAGTCTTTTT
The DNA here is from genome assembly GCA_048939015.1 of Promethearchaeota archaeon. Classification (GTDB taxonomy): domain Archaea; phylum Asgardarchaeota; class Lokiarchaeia; order Sigyniarchaeales; family SOKP01; genus Loki-b32. The sequence goes on along the minus strand of JBHLPW010000027.1, from coordinate 40,808 downwards.
GTAATGATAGGAATGACTAGCTTTATCATTGGGTCCTAGATATGCCTCTACTTCTGTAATCATCCCTATCATGTTCCCAGTTGAAGATTTTCTTACTAAATATTTACCAAGTAGCTGTTTTGCTACTGATATCGTATCCTTAAGGAAAAATTCCCTTTCAAGACGTTTAAATTCTTTCATGAACCATGATTTTTATTTTTGAAGTATTCTTTTTTTTACAAAAATAATATATTAATAATTATAATTTGAGTTAATTTTAAGTATTTAGGGGATATTGAATGGATGCAGTAGAAAGAGTATTGAAAACTATACACCATGAAGAACCTGATAGAGTTCCCGCTTGGGAAAGTGCGTTTACAAACAATACTATTTCACAATATTATGGCATAGAGGAGGGAAGAGGTGATTTCGGTATTTCTTTATTGAAAAACGTACCAGATAAAATGGCTGTTGTGAATCAAATTATTAAAAGTAAAAGATCAATGAAACCAGGTTTTAAGCGATATTTTAAATTATTCCATAAAATAGGTTTAGATATCGGAACGTGTATATCAACTAATTTTCCACGTATAATCCTTGAAGATGCCAATGGATTTATTGATGAATATGGAAGAATAATGAAATTTGAGCGTTATGAAAAAGATGGAACAATAATTATGGGGTATCATGGAGGCTATTTCAATAGTTTTGAGGATTACGAAAGCTGGGAGAGAATGGATCCCACCTTCAAAGCCAGATTAGTTGGGTATCAAGCAGGTAAAGAGATTCAAGAAGAAATGAACAATGAAATTCTTGCTGCTCCAGCAATTGGAGCAATAATGGAGAATGCTTGGGAGGGATTTGGATTAGAAACTTTTTCAAGAATTTTAGCCAAACCAAAACAAGCTAAAAAGATTTTTGATGACTATGGAAAATTTACACTTGATTTAGTAAAGATACTAGCAGAAAATGGTGCGAAATTAATAATTCTGTGGGATGATTATGGTTTTAAAAACGGACTTTTCATGCGAGCAGAGAATTATCGAAAATACATATTTCCATGGCTAAAACAAATATGCGATGCTGCTCATAAACTCGATTGTCATATTTTGTTGCATTCAGATGGAGACTTGATGGAAATTTTTGAAGATATTATTAATACTGGAGTAGATGTATTGAATCCTATAGAACCTACGACAGCCAATCCTGAATATGACATTTTCAAGTTAAATAAGAAATATGGAGAACAAATTACCTTTTGTGGTAATTTATCCCCTCAAATGTTAGCCACAGGAGAAATTTCGGAAATTGAAACGTACGCTAAACGTTTAATTAGAGAATTAGCACCAAGAGGAGGATATATATTTAGCTCTGGACATAGTATTAATCCTGCTGTTACACTTGATAGATTTTTAGCTATGCAAAATATTAAAAAGAAATTTGGAAATTATCCTATTGATGTACCAGATTAATTTGAAGATATTCTTTTTTAATATTCTCTAAATTCATTTGCAGCATCAAACATAGCTATTATGTTTTGAGGGGGAACCTCTGCTGTAATATTGTGAATGTTTGATGCTACATATCCACCACCAGTCTTAAAACACTCAAAATTTCTCTTAACCTCTTGTTTTATTTTTTCAGGTGTTCCAAAAGGAAGAGTCGATTGTGTATTGCACATACCACCCCAAAATGTTATTAGATTCCCAAATCTTTTTTTCAAACTACATGGTTCCATATCATACGCAGAGATTTGCACCGGATTACAAGCATTATATCCAATTTCTGCCCAATGAGGAATAAACGATGGAATGGAGCCACAGCTATGATAATTTATCTTAACATCTGCTAATTTATGTACTCTATCGGAAAGTTTTTTTTCCATAGTTTTTATAACCTTTTCATAAACCTTTATGTTCATCCAAGGACCTGCCTGTTGCGCTAAATCTCCATTAATACTAATTAAATCTAAATATTCTCCAACTTCATTTAAAAAAGTCGTAACATAATCTTTCCAATATGTTAAAAATCCTTCCATGGCTGCAATTATTAATTCTGGCTTCTTTGCGAGATATCTTAATGCTTTAGTAAAACCAAAGATAAAAGTGGTATATTCAAAAACACAACCTGCGGTATGTGTAGTTAAAGCATAATTTGTTGTTTCATATAATTTCTTAGTATAATCCTTTAATCCTTTAAATGGAGCTTTGTCTCTGCCATCAGGCCAGTCATAATTTTTTATCTCATTTACAGTCTTAAAATCAGAAAACGGATGAATAACCGGATCGTAATATAATATCTCATCTAAATCTTTATCTGCAAAATTTCCCCAGAAGCATCCAAATTGATCATAAACTCCTACATACTTTCCCTCATACTCAACTTTAACATCTTTAATGTTTTCAATACTATCAAGAGGACGGATATATCTGGTATCAATTTTGAACCTCTCTAGCACTTCTTCACAAGGAACTACTAATTGTTGTACAAAATCATAAAATTGTATGTTTTTATCTTCTATGTTGAGATAATCTATCAGACGTTTATAGGCTTTAATATGGATTCCAGATACATTTCCACCTAAATCAAGAGGGACTTTATCCGGCTCTCTATGATTTAATGTAGTATTAACTCTTTCTCTTGAATTCATAAATAATTATTATCCCTAATTATAATTAAATATAGTAATTAAAAATCTAATCAAGCTAAAATGGAAAAAAATTTTAAAATTTTCATAATAGCTCTTATATTTCAGCTAAAATCTTTGGAGTTATAATCAATTTGCAACGAATTCAATAGAGAACTGATTGAGTTCTGGAGATTCATAAAGATAAAATGGATCACTGGGGTCTGAAGTTACCCTCATCTGTATATAATCATCACCATCACTTAGAACATAACCCGTTGCATGAACTTGATACCACGTTACTGAAGCAGAGGCTGTCCTATAACTAACCATAATAAATTCAGTGTACCCGTTTTTAAGAAGTTCTAAATCATAATCATAAGGTGTGGTTAAATCTAACAATTGCATAGTAATTTGTATTTTATACCATCCTGCTTTAATTAAAGTTAACCTTGTGCTCGTGTGAGTGACAGTGATATAACTTGAGTCAATGTAAGAATTGTCTGAAAGTTCAACAAGCCAATCGGTATCAAGATTATATGGAGAATAGTCAGTATTTTCATCAAGGTCATCCCATATTCCTACTAACTTTAATCCTGTGTCTGTAGATTGGGGCCAAATAAACATGTATAGACTTAATCCAAGGGCAATGATGCTTATAATTCCAAAAATAATTGTACCTTTATTTCTTGACATAAGAATATTCACAAAAAATTTCTTGAATTTATAAGTATATAATTGGATAAGTTTTTTAATTAATATTTCGAATCTTTATTGTTTTAATACCAATTCTTTCTTTAAGAATGAAACTAAATTATTATTACACGCTATAAATGGAAATTTGGTATTTATTGATAAATCCTTGTCAATAATATCACCATTTAAGGAAAATATCTCTCCTCCCGCTTCTGTAAGGATTAACATTCCTGCAGCTACATCTACTAAACGATTACTTTCTCTTAGGTTGATGAATGCTTCCATCCCTCCTCCTGCTATCTGACATAGGGTTAATGCACTACTTCCCAAGATTCTAATTCGATAAAATCTCCTTATAAGTGGAGTTAGTTTTTGTAAATTTTCCATTAAGTTATTCATAGGTAGATTAAGTTCAAAAAAACATTTCTGTGATATATCAAAATCTGAAACTTGAATAGGTATATCGTTAAAATAAGCGCCTCTTCCTTTTTCTGCCCAATAAATATCTTTAGTATTTAAGTTAAGAACTACAGCTTTTTTAATATCTCTAATTTTATCTCCAATTGCATATGCTATAGACACAGAACTATATGGTACACCTCTAACAGCATTATTTGAACCATCTAAAGGATCGACAATGATTTTGTTTTGACTTTTTTTAGCTATGGCCGGATCCCCTACGTAAATTTCTCCAATCTCTTCACTAATTAATAATATATCAATGCTAGCTTCCTTTAAAGAATCGATGATTACATTTTCAGCAATTATGTCAATTTTCATTGATATGTCTCCACCAGCGCCTCTAGTAGTTTTCATAGCCGCCGCTTTTGTTCCTAAAAGTGGATTAACAGCTTCGAATACCTTAATAGCAATCTGTTTTAAGAATTTAATATCTAGTTCCAAAAGAATCAGTTAGATTTATAATTAAATTATAAGAAGAAATCTAGATTAACAATTAATTTTTACTAAGTCCCAATTCAAGGTTGATAATATCATTTAAATTATCTAGTTGTGTTGTTTCCATTACAATAAGTGCTTTTTCAAAGATTAATTTAGGTCCTATTTTCAAATCTTTCTTTAAATAAACCTTGTCGATTTTATTTGAAGTTAACCAATCTGAGATTAAAATTCCCTTTCTCTTTTCTTCATTAATAAATTCATTAGTGATTATATTATAATTTAATAATGTTTTACCCTTTTCGCCTTCTTTAATTTCAAATAACGCAAAAAAAAGGGATTCACCAAAATGGTCTGAAATTTTTGAATTTAGTCCATTATTATCTTTTAATGGGATAGCTATTTTTGTTATAGGGTTCTCTTGGGTTTGAACTAAAATTATTACTTTAAAAATTTGAGGAAACCTTTCTTTAATACTAGTAATAATAAGATTCTTCAAGGTTAGAATTTGCGTTAATGAAAGATCCCTGTTTAAATCTACAGCAATTTCTAAAAATATGTATCTTCCATAAGATCTAATCTCTAAACTCTCTATTTTTTTAATTTTTGGAAAAGATTCTATCAATTTGTACACATCAGTCCTTTTATCAAAATCTATTACCGCATCAAGTAACGTTTTAGTTGAGGTTAGAAAAATATCATATCCTCCTTTAATGATAAAAAAAACAATGAATAATCCAATAAATGAATCCAAAATAAAGAGATTAAAAATAATACCGATAAATCCCACTAAAACTGACAATGATATAAAATTATCAAATAATTTTTCACTTGCTTGTGATTTAATTATTGGAGAATTGGTTTTCTTTCCTATTTTTTTCAAATATAAAGTAAGCAATACAGATATTGAGAAGGAAATTACTAAAAAGATAAAAACTGAATTAGATTTATTAATTATTTTTGAACTCCCTGAAAAAAAATCTAAAATATTCTTAACAGATTGCGATAAAATATTGTAAGCGGTAAAAAAAATAAATAATGAAATAATCAAACTGATAATATTTTCAATTTTATAATAACCATAAGGAAATTTTTCATTTGGTTTTTTTCTAGAATAAACAATCCCTATTAAGGCAGCAAGAGCCATTACTATATCCGTAAGGTTATCAAAGGCATCTGCTTGAAGTGCTAAACTATTTGTTATGATTGAAAAGATTAATTTAAAGATAAATAGAATGACAGTTACAGTTAGCAATAAAAGGTTTACAAAAACAGGACGTTGATGATATTTCAGATTTTCACTAATATCCGTCATTTTAGAATTTTATTTTTCTCAATAATCCACTTGTCTACAAAGAACTTTTGAAATTTTTCTTTTTCTTTCACATCATATTCACTGTGTACAGTGCTTTTAGGTATCCAGAATTCTTCTCCAGATTCTAAATTAATTAATAAAGCTTTTGGACTTTCTACTTTTATTTTAGCTTCTATTTCGACAGTATCTCTTGAAACACTAAATTCTGTAGTTTCTACAATATGCAATCCATCTCTAGCAGTTATGTGTTCAGAAAATACACCATACTCACTTTCTTCATCCGTTTCTTCCTTCTCTATGCTTTTCGCTTCAAATGTACCACTCGTCGCAAACTCAATTTTTTCGCTAAGAATATGATCTAACATTAATGTTAGAAAATTTAAATTTGGAAATCGAAGTCTCTTGTTGTATTCTCCTATTTTAACACGTAAAAATTGACGAGAATCATCTTCCCATCCTACATAAATCTCTGTTTTTCGATCTTTGAAAATATGATAGCCTCTCCAGTTTGCACTACGTCTATTAAGAACTTCTATTATACATATAATTTCTTCAATAGATAATCTTACTGTCTTTCCCTCACCTTCAGAGGATTTCTCCCAGGAACCATCATTTTTTCTTTTAGTACATGTCAAAAAAATATACGGAACTTGCTTTGATGGGCTTGTTACTCTTACACTGGTTTTTTGCCCATAAAAGGTTTTTGTATGAAAATCTGCCAATAAATTACACTCTCACATTATTATTCAAAATAATGTTTCAAATTCTTAGTAAAATTATATCAATATATTGATTTAAATCTGATTATTAAGATCAGGGATATTTAGTAGTAGAATTGGAAAAAAGAAAAAGTTTTATTGATATTGATTTTATATAACTCTAAATCAAATATTTTTCTGATGAATTAATATGGAATTGAAAAATGTTAAATCCAATGATGAAATTGAGAAAAGAGTTAGTGTAAGTAGTACAGGTGATTTACAAGAGTATGATGAACATATAAGTGCTGTGGGATCTGCTAAAATTTCTGGTGGAAAAACCAATAAATCCATACGTATTTCTGGTTCTGGTACAATAAATGGCGATTTAATATGCTCCGGACTCACATCCTCAGGCTCTTTAAAAGGATCTGGTAATTTAACTGTTCATGGAGATATTAGTAGCTCAGGTTCATTAAATATTGCAGGATTTCTTACTGGAGATGAAAGTGCTGATTTATCTGGAACAACACAAATAGGCAATTTAACAAAAGTTCAAGGTTCATTGATTGCTGCTGGATCATTTAAAGCTGGGCATTTTGTAAGGGGAGAAGAAGGGGTAAATTTTTCTGGATCTTCAGAGATAAATGGTAATTTATCTTCTGAAAAAGATGTTAAAATAAATGGGTCAACTTATATTGAGGGGAATGTTGTAGGTGAAAATGTTTTATTCGGCTCACCAGATAAGATTAAGAAGCAACATTATAGAATTCATGGTAGTATCCATGCAAAAAACATTATAGATATAGTTAGAACCCATGTGGATGGAGATATTAAAGGTAAGGATATAACTCTTAGACGAGGAACTGAAATTCTCGGGAATGTATACTTCGTAGAGAATATTGAAATTGACAAAAAGGCAAAATTAGCTAATGAACCTATTAAGATTAACCTAGATGAATTATAGATTCAGAATATTTAGATATTTACACATTAATCTTTTTTACATCAATTCAATTTCCACTAGAACAGATTCAGGAATTTGAATTTTCATAATTAGATGCATACTTCTTTCGTTAGCTATAATTTCAAAAAGTCTTTTATGAATTCGCATTTCAAATTTAGCCCATGTAGCCGTACCTTGTCCCGAAGGAGCTTTTAAAACTGGAACGCGTAATCTTTTAGTGGGGAGTGGAATTGGTCCATTTTTTCTAATTCCTTGAGAAGCACACACTGAAATAACTTGATCGCATACGGATTGCAAAGCATCAAGTTGAGTAGACGACAATCGTATGCGTGCTTTTTGTATTTTTTACTCACCACAAAAATTTGTTTAAAATCATGTATGCTATAACATCGAAATTATTCCTATTAAATAAATTTTTTCATAAAAGGCTATTTGAATAATTTTATGTTAATCCTAATAAGAATTTATTTCTTAAATGAACATTTTCCAGATATTTTTTCGCAAGCTTTAAATTTCTCTCAACTTACTTTCGAGGAACAATAGACTTATATATTTTTTAAATATAGTTCTATTAAAATTAACATCAAAAAATAATTTAATAAAATGAAAAAGAGGAAAAAAAGTGGCGAAATTTATACAAGATCCTAATATAAGCCTTGATCGCAACTTTAGGAAGAATTATGTTCTGGTAGAAGGAATTGCTCCTATGAAATTTAAAGAACATGAAATAGGGTCTAAATGGGAATTCAAAGTTGACATCATGGATGATAATGTTATCGTAGCATCAGTAACGAAAGTGTTTAAACCTAAAAAACTAGAAGTGAACGAAAAGTTTAAAGAGAAAATAGATGGAGCAAAATTTAAGAAAAAATTTATTGATATGAATCTTGAGTACAGGTATTTTATTAATCATCTCGATTAAAGGCGCGAATCATTTACATCCAAGAGCAAAACAATTTATGGATAATATAACTCTAAAGTATCAAACAATAGTTTCTGCATCTTTAGAGGAGGTTTGGGAATGGATTACATCCCTAAAAGGAATAAGAAAAGAAATGATGCCGTACTTCAAAATGACTGCTCCCAAAGGCATTAAAACTATTAATGATGTTAAAATTGAGTTGGGGAAACGTTTATTTCGTAGCCATGTTTATTTGTTTGGGTTCATACCAATTGGTCATGATGATATGACACTCGTAGAATATACAGAAGGCAAAGGATTTATAGAAGAATCCCCCATGAGTTCAATGGAACTCTGGCGACATCAGAGAGACATAGAAAAAGTCGAATTAGGCACAATGATTACTGATACATTAACGTTCAAACCTCGACATGCTTCAAAGCTAATCAGTAAGTTTTTACAACGTGTATTTCGCCACCGTCATAAAGTTCTAAAACAAGAATTGAGTTAAATGGACATTATTGACTGTGTTGCAGGAGAAGAGAAACATTTTGGATAGATATATAATTTATCCTTAAATATTTTTTATTATACAAGAGAATTATATATTAGACGCGATTTTATTTATCTACAAGATCAAACGATTTGATTCCCGTTTTAGTTAAATTACCTTTTTAATCTCTTTACTTATTTACTTTTGTATAATACTGTTGTCTAAGAATTTCAAATCCAATTATGGTTGCAGCGGAGTTAAGAGAGAGCGCTCCGTTAAATTCTCGCTTATAGGGAATTGTCAACATTAAATCTGCTTTATCAAAGAAATTTCGATTAGTGCCTCTTTTTTCACCACCAATTACAATAAATAATGGAGCTTTTAATTTGCTTTGATAAATTGACTGACCTTTATCTTTATCTGTACATGCAATGGTATAATTATTAGATTTGAAGATATCTATTGTTGACTCCAGATCTTCGACTAACGCTATTGGCATTAATTCTGAGGTGCCCGCTGAAGATTTAATAATAATTGTCTCCACCTCACGCCAATTTCTCTGTTTCATCACGATACCATCTATTCCTGCAGCATATAATGACCGTATAGTATACCCAAGATTAAAAGGATCTTCAATTCCGTCTAAAAAAAAGTATATGCCGGGTTTCGATTTCAAGAATTCAAATATTTTCTGGTAGATTCGTTCACTTACTATAGCAGCAATTCCTCCGTGAGTCTTCCCTTTTGCATGTATGTCAAACCAATTTTGATCCACTGCTTCAATTTTGATTTCCTTGGATAATACTGACTCAAGTATTTGCTTGACAGATTTTCCTGGTTTACTTTTCCTTTTTCTCTGGAGTTTTGCAACATCATAGAATAAAGTCAAAACCTTACGATATTTTGATTGCAAAACTGCATTTACGGAGATTTTTCCTTCAATTACAATAGATGCAGTCATATTCTCCTTCCTTTATATTCTCAATTCAGTTTTCTTTCTATTTTGGAATTAATGTTTGAATTTTTTATTATTTTTCTATACCAAAAACTTCTTCATTAAAAACCTAACAAAAATCTATTTCCCAAATGCACATGTTTTAAATACTTTTTCGCTGTTTCAAGGCACATTTCTGCTTGCTTTCGAGGAGTAATTCCTAAATCTCGCATCTGATAATCTCCATGGAATACTAATAGACTATATGGTATTTCATCGTTTATAGAACTAACAAACTTGGCAATCTGTTCTACTTCTTCATCATTTGTATACCCTGGAACCATTAATGTACATGCACTCATTTCAGGTAAATTATTTCTGATATCAAAATAATTTTCAGCTAGAAATTTAAAATTTTCTAACGTTCTCTTATTGCTAACTCCGCATAATGCAAGATTTAATTTCTCATGATATGTTTTTAAATCAAATTTGATATTACCTCCAGTTTTAATGGCAATTTGCATACATTTTTCAACCCAATCTCTGTTCCCTGAACCATTCCACTCCCAACAAATTCTTATTTTCCTTTTTTCAATAATTTTTTCAGCCAAGTTAATCGAGAAAGGTAATTGAGACTCTGGGGTACCGCCAAAATAACATAAACATGTAATTTTTTGATTTTTTATTATTTGTTTAGCTAATGTCTCAACATCGAATAGATGCTTTTTAGTAAAAAGTTTATGAGAAGCATTTTGGCAAAAAAGACAATCAAAAGTACACCCGTATAGAAAAGCGGCATAGCTGTATGTACCATATTCTGGTCCATTATAGTCTGAAAATTCAGGGTATCCAGATGAAGTACCCGCAGGACAAAACCAGCTATTGCAGCAATTAGTTGGATTTGGATCTATATATCCATGAATGTAACCTTTCGATTTAGAAGGATATGGTAAAAGATCTGAATTATGGAGTTGAATATTTCTTAAACCGCAATAACTTACATCAGATTCGGATAATGAACATTCATTTAAACATAGATTGCATTTTAGTTTAATATTTTGCTTTTCAGCTCTGGGAGGTTTCTCTGGTAATTCTACAAGCTTACGAACTTGTTTATGAACATTTAATATATGAGGCTTAATTTGACTCCAATCTCCTTCTAATATACAAGTCCTACATACATGTAACACATCAGAGATTACTCTTTTAGACCTTCCGCAAAATTTACATGTTCCCATAATTACTCGCTTTTCTTTAATATTAGAAAAGTTTGACCAGACTTTTGTTTTGGATTTTGTTTAACCATAAATCCTTCATAACCATTATTAGTAAATGATTTTTGAAACATTGCCAATTCTTTATCATCTTTAGGGTAAAATTCAATTACGACTCTTCCATGTTTTTTTTGAATTTTATTCAAATAGTTTCCTGTGTCATCTAATAATTTAACTTTCTGCCCGTAATTTTCTAATCCATGAATTATGAAGTTGTATGATGATATTGATATTATGTGATTAATACTTTTGACCCTAATTGGTAAGAAGTTAATATCGGCTAGAATGAGTTCTAAACATTTATACTCTTTAAAGAACCTTTTTTTTTCTCTCGCTTTTAATAACATATCATTCAAAATGTCTATACCAATTACTCGAAAATCATTTTGAATCAATATTTCTGAGGAAAAACCTGTACCACATCCTAAATCTACAATTATAGATTCTTCCCCCATTTTATTCCCATCATCATTATTGTCATTCAACATTTCATCGAAAAGATATTGAATACTCAATAAGGTGGTCCTTTTTTGATTACGCTCCATCCATTTTGAATTATCATATTCTTCCGCTTTATCATTAATATAATCTTCTGGAAATATCGGCAGTTTATTTTTTCTTACCAATGATGATCACAAATGTAAAATGTAGTTATTTATTTAAATAACTAAACTCAAATATATCATAAAAAAAAATGAATTTTGTTGTATAACAAAAAATAAGAATCGGGATTTAGTCATGACGGGAAAGAATACTATCCTTATAGTTGATGATGAGCCAGATATTGTGAATTTAACTGAAAAATTTTTAAAATTAGGGGATTTTGATACAATTACGAGCAGCAATGCAAAAGAAGCTATGAAAGTTATTGAAGAAAGTTATGATAGAATCGCCCTAATACTCTTAGATATTATGATGCCTGGTAAGAGTGGATATAGCGTTCTCGAAGAGGTCAAAAACAATGAAAAATATAAGGATATCCTTGTAGTATTATTTACTGTTAAAAGTTTTAATGAAGATGTTCAAAAGGGTAAAAAATTAGGCGCTGATGCTTATATTACTAAACCTTTTTCAGGCAAAGAACTTTTAAACAGAATTAAAGAGATTTTAGGAAACAATAATTAGATAATTACTTTTTCTCTTTCCATTTTATTGTTTACTCGGGTTATTTCTTCTTTATTTTATAAAGTCTAATATAAAAATTTTTATATCATTTGGGCAAAATATCTTTAACTATAACAAAATTAATATCAAAAATTTAAAGAGTTAATTAAAATGGTATATGAAGCAGAATCTGATAAAATTCCATTTTTCAAACAATACTTTTCAGTTATTATACTAGTTGCAAATATTATTGTATTTATTTGGCAACTCCTTGATCCTGCTGGTCAAATGCATATTGAAGCTGCTTTTGTACCTGCCGATTTTTTTGCTGGTCGCAATTGGTGGACTTTAATTTCTAGCATGTTTATGCATGGCGATTATATGCATATAATCATGAATATGTGGTTTTTCATAATAATTACTGATAATTGTGAGCATGCGATGGGGCATGGTTTGTATTTAATCACATATTTTGTTTCAGGATTCGCCGGGAGTTTACTTCATGCGGTAAGTACTTTAATTCTACCATTTATGGCAGGAATCCCGTCTTTAGGAGCATCTGGCGCAATTTTTGGTTTGATGGGTGTATATCTGATCCTTTATTCTGAAAACAAATTTTACATGCCATCTACAACAGGTACATCAATGCGAAAAGTAAGTGCAGGTTATTTTATATTAACATATTTTATAGCTGAATTAATATATGCTATTTATTCGCTAGTAGACCCATTTGGTGCTGGACAAACAGCTCACTTTGCACATGTAGGAGGATTTATTGCGGGGGCAATAATCGCGGGAATATATAAAGGCATAAAGGGTACATCTTATAAGAAGAAACCTAAATAATACAATTTTTTCCCATTTTTTTTTATTCTTTTATGGTTTTGAACTTCAGTTAAATAATTGGGGAGATTTAAATTATGAAATCGCATAAAATTTGAGTTTAACCCATTCAATAGATTGTAAATTGATAATAATACAAGAAAAAGATTAAAGAAATTATTTCAATTCAATTGGAAAAGAAAGATATCCAAGACCTATAAGATTTTATTGTATAAATTTGCGTTTATGGCCTACAATTACTATTACACCTAAACATATGAACATGCTTAAAAGCGTTTTGAATACTTCAAAACCCGGAATTTCAAAGTTATCAAGGAGGTCCTCATCATTTGTAGCAGTTACTCCACATGAATCTGCTACATCATAATCTTTATAACTTGCGCTACCCACATAACTATTAGTCTCTCCTTCTTGATTAGGAGCTCTTGCTGTACATGAGAAAGAATGACCTGTTCCTTGTTGACTCACACCTGGTCCCGATACTGACCATGAAATATCAGATGCAGAATGAGACTCATCAACGGTTATTGACCAACTAATTGTGATTGTTTCTCCAGGCCTTAAATAGGTACTATCAGGTTCTCCGTTAATATGTAAGGGGCCATCATTCTTAAAAACTGCCACTGAATTTTGGAATGAAATTGCAATTAAAACTAAAAATGTCAAACTTGAGAGTAATAAATATTTTAATTTCAAATCAATCACAAATTAGAATTTCAATTATCTTATTGAGGATTTTACAACCTATGAGTTAATATGATATTTTTATATTTAATAATTCTGTTCAAAAATAAACTAGAAAAAACGTGTTAAAGTTTATTGTTTTTAATAGAAAGGCTTTGTAAGTTCGCCAATATTAAGAAATTTTGAAAATTATATCCTGAATGAAAAACCAGAAATTATCCTTAATTTCTTTTTTTTTTCATAAAATTTTTTGAAGCATGATTAATTTTGATTTTTAACCTTTTAGATACTAAGAATTTGGATTACAGAACTAAAAATGTCTACTAATATTGTCATAATTGGAATGGGCTATGTCGGTATACCTATGGCTGCTTTATTGGCTGATGTTAATGATTTCTACGTTACGGGAATTCAACGTAGATCGCAAAGATCAGGCTGGAAAATTGATTGGCTTAACCAAGGTAAAAATCCTTTTGAAGGAGAAGAGCCCGGTTTGGATGAATTAATTGCAAAAGTCGTTAAGGAAGGAAAATTTAAAGTAACTGATAAATATGATGTAGTCGATAATGCTGATTTTGTTTTGATAGACGTACAAACTCCAGTAGATGATAAGAAAATTCCTCGATATGAATCTTTGAAAGATGTTTCGAAATTAACAGCACCACACCTAAAAAAAGGAACTACTGTTATAATAGAATCAACTGTTGCACCAGGAACAACAGATAATATCGTTCAACCAATCTTAGAGAAATATAGTGGTATGAAAAGAGGAGAAGATTTCTATTTGGTATTTTCCTTTGAACGGGTAATGCCGGGCAAATTAATTGAATATATTACTGATTTTCCACGAGTGATCGGAGGAGGATGTGATAAGGCTAATGAAAATGCTAAATTCTTATATGGGAAAGTTGTTAAAAAAGAACTTCAAGTCACTGACACACTCACGGCAGAATTGACAAAAACTATAGAAAATACATATAGAGATGTAAATATAGCATTTGCTAATGAAATGGCATTAGTTGCAGAAGATTTCAACAGGAATATTTTTGAGATAATAGATTTAATAAATTATAGGCACGACAGAATGATGCATTATCCTGGTTCTGGAGTAGGGGGTCATTGTCTTACAAAAGATCCTTGGTTGCTAATGTATGGATTAAAAAATTATACAAAAAAAAGGTATGAACCTAAAATTTTACCCACATCAAGAGAATTAAACGATTATATGCCAGAACATATGGTTGAATTAATGGAAGATGCTCTTAAAGAGGTTGGTAAGTTTGATAATTTAAAGATAACCCTTTTAGGAGTCTCTTATAAAGCTGATTGTGATGATACACGAAACACTCCATCTGAAAGAATCGTATCTATATTAAAGAACAGATATCATTCACACAATATTACATATTTAGCTCATGATCCTTGGGTTAAAGAGAAAGATTATACAGAGACAGAATTAACAGATGATATTAAAAAAGCGGTTTCTGGTTCAGACGTTCTCATTTTTGCCACTAATCATAAAGAATATTACGACATTAACCTTGATGATTTAAAAAGTTGGGTAAGAACACCAATAATTATTGATGGTAGAAATATCTTTAAGAAAAAGATCGTTGAAGAAAAAGGTTTTATTTATCGTAAGGTTGGAGAAGGTCCAGATAATTTTAAAAATTAGATAATAAAAATAATTTTTTTGATTATCTCACAGTTCTTGCGGAACATAGAATTAAATCCTATCATTTTATAATTTAATTCTTTGAGATTTTATTAATCGTTAGTTTTTACTTGATTTTTCCGCATCTTTCGGAGTTTTTCTGCTCTTCGGTACCACATAGTTAACATATTTCAACTTGAACTATAGCAATCATCATCAAATTCAAAATCTAAAATATCATCTTGGTCTTCCATTATATAAAACCTTTTTAATATCTAATTCCTCTGAGAGAGAGAGAAAATAAAAGAATGGCGATTATAAAAAAAAATAAATCTTAAAGGAGAATGAGTTTTTTATAAAAAAATTGTTATTTAGTTTAATTGCTTATAAATATAATTGGAAATTTCTTGGATAATCTCGAATTTTTTGCAGAATTCGTAGGAATAAATTCTAAGATTTTTCAATTTATTCCTTGAGATTTTTTTAATTTAATTTTGCTTGTTTTTTTCTTTCTCGTCTTTTTTTTATACCACTAATACATGCTATAACGCCGTCGATAATGCCTCATCCAGTACAGTGAGTTTTATCATAGGATAAATCACTTAACTTATTTTCTAATTTATTTTTCCATTCTGACATAATTTTTATAGCAATTAGGTTTTTTTTTAGATGAAAAAACAATTAAGGAAATAAATATATTTTTGTTATTATTTTAAACTAAAATTACATTAAATTTTTAAAATCAAAATCTAACATTTATTTAAAAATAATTTCAAAAAAGTGATTTATCTGATACTTCAAGTGGATTATTGGGCTATTATTAGCGGGTTTTTTAACTGGGTTGCAGAATCAGCTGCAATTATGATGGTTTTAAGTGGAGCAATAGCAATTACTTGGTTAGGATTTGAAAGGAAGAGAAGAGGTTCATTTACTAAAAGAAAAGCTGAGGAGGAGAAAGAATTCAATATTACTAAATTTCTCAGAGGATTATCATATCTAGGATTAGTTTTAGGTGTATTTGTTATTTGGAGTGGAGTTATTAGTTTAATTATGGACATTCCACCAAGTTTTAAATATCGAGATATCACGGCAGATGAAGCAAATCATTTCACATCTATCTTCTTAATAGTTATTGGTTTAGTTATGTTCTTTAAACCCATTGCCGATCTTCCTTTATCGAGTATTTTAGGACTTATTGCTGGGACTGTAACAGCCTTCGTTATTGCTTTAATTGTTCCAGATAGTGTGGTACAGTTAATTGGTGGGTTTATTAATCCAAAATGGATATTGGTAATAATTTTTATAATAGTTGCAGTCGTAGTAGGGCTCACGGCTAAATTCTATCTAGGAACTCTACAGAAGATTTCTAAATTTCTGTCTTGGCCACCAATTGCTTTCATAATCATGATCTTCTGTTTTATTCAAGGAATTGCACTCTGGGGCTTTGGTGTAAGTATATTTGGTCCAAATCTTCTATAACAAAACTCTCTTTTTTTTTAATTAAATTACAATTAGGAATATAGCTGGTTTCTAGGAGTATTTGATAATTTTAATATATATTAAAAATTTATTTAGCTTAACAATAAAGGTTGAAGGAAAAGAAATGGCTGGAATAAAAGAGTTAAAAGAGGAACTCTCTGAAATGCGAAAGAGCATCGAAAAATTAACAGAGGAATTGCACGAAACAAATATCGCTATAAGAGATTCTTTACAATTAACATCCCAAACGATCAGGGAAACAATCGAAAAATTCTCAAAAGTGTTAGAAGATACTGTGAACCAAATGTCAGATTTAACTATTCAGATGAATATTAGAGACACAGTTCTTAAGAGTCTCGGAATTGATGGAATGATTCCAGATTTTCTTAAAAAAAGGAAAAAGTAGTTATAAATCCTTTTTAGTATACCATCTTTTGAATACAAAATACAAAATAACAAGGGATACAATATAAATTATCGTAATTAATGACCATAAAATTATTTCATTACCATTATTAGAAATTGCTCCCATAATCGCTTTATAAATAAAAAAAATACTAATTAAAGCTAATAATCTAATATATGAACTTGTCTTATCCATAATTGATAATAAACTGATAGTTAATAATTAAAATAATATAATACTTAAAATTAAAAGTATAATAAAGAATAATAAAAAACTAATTTTGGATAGAAAAATGTCGGAAGAAAGAACTCCTCCTATTTGTTTTGCATGTGGTAATAGTTGTGTAAATGATATGGAAAACACTCATTATTGTATATGTGATATTGCTATCTGCCATGAATGTATTAATTCTGTCAAGAAAAACGATAAAACATGGATTTGCCCTCATTGTAAAGAAGAAAATGATATCGAGGGAAGTAAATTATTCCGATCGGGTTAGTTCTTTATATCGTTTATTTTTTATTACCTTATATAGCCGATGATGAAAAAAAACTCATTATGATTCATAAATGATTATATCATGGAAGACTGAGGCTTAATTTCTAGTTTAGCATTAAAAACTTAAAAAGATAAAAAGCTTGCTGTATTTTTTCTATATAAGAATATTATTAAATCTTAGATTATTAATGCCAGCCAATATAATATCCAAGGTTGTAGAAATAGAGAACTGCAACAAAGATCAACTCGTTAAAGCTATCTATACTCCAGAGTTTTGGATTACAGTAAATCCTGCTAAAAAAATGGATGCTAAATTTACTGCCCCAAACGTATTATATACTAAAATCACAGACGAGATTATCAGAATTAATGTTGAAATGGAAGGGGAATTAGTATTACAGGATAAAGGTGAGCAAGAAGAAAATAAGGGACATTTAATAGAAATGAACGTTCGCAACAATGAGGATGTAAAGGAATTAGAAGGACGTATGCGAATAAAGGCAATATCTCCAAATAAATCAAAAATCGGAGTCTTTATTGACCATTTTACATTAGGAAGTGATTTTCTTAATCTAATTGGAAAAAATGTAGCGGAACTCACATTAAGATCCAAAATTACAGATATGTTAAGAAATTTAGAACGATGGTTAAAATCTCATTCTTTGGATGATTTAAAATAGATGAGAGAAACAAAATATTAATTAATATCTAGTACCAACATTTATTTGTGTGATTCTAAAAAAAAGGGGTTGAATAATGAATATATGGATCATGGAATCTGACAGCGGGATTACACTTCTCTATAAGCCTTACATGGATTTTCCGGTAAATGAAGATTTGGTATCAGGTCTTCTTACGGCTTTAAATCAGTTTACTATCGTTGAATTCAAACAAGGAATAGATTCCATCGAGATGGGTGGCTTAAGATGGGTTTATATTAGTGATAAAGACACTAATCTTCTTTTTATTGCAGCAGATTCTAAAGATGTATCTGGAGATATATTAAGATCACGTTTAGATGTTATACGCCATACATTTATCCAAGAATTTGCTAATGATAAAAATCGCTGGAAAGGAAAATGGGCAGGAAATGTTGAAATATATCAACCATTTGAGCATGTTATTGACGAGTATTATACTCAGTGGAAACAAGCAGAACGTATTACAACGGTTGCTGAATTCTTTGATATGTTAGGAATTTTTCAACAAACCCTAAATTTAATCTTAAATGTGATAGAGAACCGTTTGGTCGAAAAAAGAAGAGATGCTATCTATGAAAAAATTGAAGAAGTATTTAATGAATATTCAAACATGGAAATTGTGAAAAAAAACCCTGAATTGAGTAAAATTACTTTTGAAAGAAAAATAGGGTTTAATATTATTAATATTAATCCAATGAATTGCGATATGTATGTCGTAGAAAGACAAATTATAAACATTATTAAGAGAATTGTAGAAATTTTTAAATTGTACGTAGGGTATTACACTAGTCTTAAATATTTTGTTGAAGAAAATATTTTTGACTACTTATTATCAAACTTTAATCTTTTGAATGACTTGAATTTATTTATATTTTTATTGCAACTTTTTTTGATTAAATGATTTAGATTCAATCTAATTATTATTTATATAGTTTTAGTTGGACATTTAGAGTATTCCATTGAAATATTTTCTGTTTTCCCTTTAAAAATGAAACTGAGTTCTATTAAATAGATTTATTAAAATGTGATTATTTACCTTATTAATTCACTTCTAATGATTAGCTTATCAAAACAATGGATATCGTATTATTAATTATAATTTTTGCTCTCTTTATCTTAATAATTATAAGTTATTCGAAATCTAATTTAGATTTCGTTGCTATTTCTTTGATCTGTTGTTTTACTGCTGCAGCTATAACTGGATTATTAAGGGGTATTCAATTTGATACTTTTATTGGGTTTATTGAATGGGAAGCTATAATAATCATTTTAAGTATGAGTATTATAACCAAAATAGCACAAGATTCCAACATTTTAGAATTCGTTGCTGTAAAATTGTTTAAATTATCGAGAGGCGATCAGAGAATATTTTTTTATTTATTGTGCACTATTACAACCCTTTTAGCATCAATTATTAGTGATGTAGTTGTTGTATTAATTCTTGCTCCCATTGTTGTCAGATTATGTCATTTCTTAAAAATTAGAGCAGGAACTTATTTATTAGGTATGACTATTTGTATCAATATCGGCTCGATAATAACACCTTTTTCAAGTGGAGAAAATATTATTATTTCCACAGCATTTGAATTAAATACAGCTTATTTTATTCAATTTTATTGGATTTTTTCATTCATATTATTATTTACAACAATATTTCTCATAGATCGATATTTCCTAAGAAAAGAACCAAAAATAGAAGAGATTCAAAAGAAGTACGTCATAGATTTAATAAATACAGATATAATGGTAAAAAATAAAAAAATGTTTTATTTCAATGGAATAGCTATATTAATAACAATTATTTTATTTGGTATTCTCCCTCTGTTATATTTAACTGCGATTATATCAGCGTTGATCTTAGTATTAGTTAACAGAAGTTATACCAAAAAACCTATGAGTGAACTTTTAAAGGATATTGAATGGGAAATCTTATTTTTTTTCATTTCTTTGTACGTTGTAATAGGGTGCCTTATTGAAGCAGGCTTTGGAGAGTTATTTGTAATGATCCCATTTGAAGTTTTGAATCCTTTTGTTGTTGCATTCCTAATCCTAATTATCATAAGTTTTATTTCAGGTGTGGTTGCGAACACTCCCACAGCGTTGATTTTTATCCCAATAATTAGAGTACTAATAGAACCATTACCTGATGGTTTTGGTTTTTCATCAATTCCTTTGTTTTTTGCCCTAATTATTGGTATTAATCTTGGCGGAAATTTCTTACCATCGGGAGCGGCTTGTGATATGATGACTTTAAAAATAGCCAGAGACTCCGGAGTAGAAAATTTTAGCTATAAACGTTTACTGAAAGTTGGAGCCACCTTTGCATTTATTCATATTGGAATATCAATATTATATTTATTGATTTTAGTTCCAATTTTCGGGTAAATTTAATAATACTAAAAGAAAAAGAAATTAGTTAAAAAAAAATAAATTATTTAAATCCAACCTCTAAGTTGCATAGCTGTTAACACTCTTTCGAGGGAAATCATATATGCACCCATACGATTATGAGTGTTGAATTTGTGAGCTTGGTCGACTGTCGATCGATAAGCTCGAGTCATAACTCTATCTAAAGCTTCAAATACTTCTTTCTCGGTCCAGAAATAACTATAATAACCTTGAACCATTTCAAAATAGGAGACAGTTACTCCACCAGCATTACAAAGGAAGTCTGGGATCATAAGAGTTCCTTTTTCGAATAGAGTTTTGTCTGCATCTGGGGTCGTTGGTCCATTAGCGAGCTCCGCAATTATCTTTGTATTGATACTATTAGCATTTTTTCTTGTTATAACATTTTCTAGTGCGGCTGGTACTAATATATCACATTCTAATTCTAATAATTCTTCATTTGAGATTTCACTTGTACCTTTTAACCCTACAACTGATCTTGTCTTTTCTTTAAATTCTGCTGCTGCATGAGGATCTAATCCATCTTTATTATAGATTCCTCCTCTGGAATCGGAAACAGCGATTACTTTACAACCAAAATCATCTTTAAGTAATTTAGCTGCCCAAGAACCAGCATTTCCATAACCTTGTATTACTGCTGTAGCACCATTTAAATTTAAGCCAATATCCTTCGCAGCTTCTCTAATTGTAAAGACTCCTCCTTTAGCAGTAGCGATTGAACGCCCAGCACTCCCTCCTAATGGTAGAGGCTTTCCTGTGATAACTGAAGGTGCATGTCTTCGAACTATTTTTTCATATTCATCCATCATCCAGGCCATTATTTGAGGGTTAGTATATACATCTGGGGCAGGAACATCTATAGTGGGTCCGATAAAGTCAGCAAGTTGTCTAATGTAATTTCTGGCGAGAGTTTCGAGTTCTCGATTACTCATTTCTTTAGGATTGCATATAATTCCTCCTTTAGCACCACCTAATGGAATATCAACACAAGCAGTTTTCCATGTCATCCAAGCTGATAAAGCTTTTACAAGGGATGCACTCTCTTCCGGATGCCACCTAATACCTCCTTTCATAGGACCTCTTGCTGAGTTATATTGAGATCTAAAACCTTTAAAAGTTTTTATTGTCCCATCATCCATTTTCATAGTAATTTTTATTTCGACGAATCTTTCAGGCTCACTTAGCGCTGAATAAATATCACTATCATAATTAGCTAATTTACATGCATCAGAAAGTTGTTTCTGAGAAATTTTAAAAGGGTCTAATATTTCACTCATATCAATTTCACTTGGTTTTGTTAATAATTTTGTTTTATAGTTCCTAAAATTGAATTTTTTTTAATTTTAGTAACTAAAAATATAAGTTTTCTGAAGAAATTTTATGTTTCTATTTAATTAAATTGAATAATAATTAATTAAATAAAAGAATAGCCATAAAAGTTTGCTGTGGGAAAGATCTGGGTAATAATGAGTATCTTCAAATTTTTACTACTCAATCAAAGCAAATTTATTTTGTAAATATTCATGGATAGCTTTAGCTCCTCGCTTCCCCGCCCCCATTGCTGAGATGACAGTAGCAGATCCCGATACAATATCTCCACCAGCATATACTCCTTCAATATTTGTTTTACTATTTTCATCGGTTTCAATGTATCCCCATTTAGTTAGTTTTAAATCAGGGATTGATTTAGTTAAAATGGGATTGGCAACAGTACCAATACCTAATAAAACAGTGTCTGTTTCAATAATAAATTCAGAATTTTCAATTGGTATAGGTCTACGCCTTCCTGATTCATCTGGATCACCTAAACGCATTTTTATTGCCTGAATTTGAGTTATATTATCATTTTCATCTCCTATGAACCTTATAGGATTAGTTAAGAACTGAAATTCAATTCCTTCTTCTACTGCGTGATGATATTCTTCTCTTCTTGCAGGCATCTCTGACTCAGATCTTCTATAAACAACTATTACTCTTTTTGCTCCTAACCGTTTTGCAACCCTAGATGAATCAAGGGCGGTATTTCCACCACCAATCACAGTTACGATATCTCCAACCTTAACGGGAGTGTCATATTCTGGAAATTTATACGCTTTCATTAGATTTGCCCTTGTAAGAAATTCATTCGCTGTTAATACTCCGTTTAAACTTAAACCAGGAACTTTAGGCATCATAGGAAGTCCTGCTCCAACTGCAATAAAAAAAGCCACAAAACCCATTGCTTTCAAATCTTGAAGAGATAGAATTTTACCTATGATTTTATTATATTGTATTTTAACATTAAGCATCTCTAATGTCTCAATTTCATTTTTGACTATCTCTTTTGGTAATCTGAACTCAGGAATACCATAACTGAGAACGCCACCGCCAGCATGAAAAGCCTCAAAAATCGTAATATCATAACCAAATTTGGCAAGTTCTCCTGCACATGTTAAACCTGCAGGTCCTGAACCAATTACTGCAACTTTAATATTATTTGGAGGTCTACACTCAGGGCATTCCTTCAATTGATTTTTCAGTTCCCAATCAGCAATAAATCTTTCAAGATATCCAATTGCAATCGGTTCCTCTAATGAATTTAATAAGCATGCTTGTTCACATTGAACTTCTTGGGGACATACTCTTCCACAGATTGCAGGTAGTAAATTATAATCTTTCATAACTCTAAGCGCATCAATATATTGCTCACTTTTCAATAAACGTATAAATCGGGGTATGTCAATATTTACGGGGCATCCCAAGACACATTGTGGATTGCCACATTGTAAACACCTAATAGACTCTGACCTCACCATTTCAAGAGGTAATCCTTGTGGCACTTCTTGGAAATTTGTAATTCTTTTATTAGGTTCTTGTTGAACCATCTCTGGTCTTCTTAATTCCTTATAGAATTTTTGCTTAGATTTACTTATCTTATTTAAAATGGCAAAACCTTCACTTTTCTCGTTAAGTTCTTGTGATTCAATTATATGAAGATCTAATGCTTCTTTGAATAAATCTTCACCTTTCTTTGTTCTAATTATAACTGTTGACCAATCTGGTTCGGAACCTATTGAGCCTACAGATATATCTGCTAGTTCTGATGTTAGATCACCACAAAAAAAACATCCTAATCTGCCATGTGTTTTAAGCTTTTTTACGGATATTGAATAAGTTGAACCATTTTTATGAAAAGCATAAAAACGTCCTTTATTGATGTCCATTTTTTTAATCTCATTAGGAGATAACTGGAATTCCTTTTTTAATAGCGTTTTTATATTTTCATAATCAAAAGATTCCATACAAAACAATCCAATTTTGAAAGCAATATTATCATACAGGGGTTTATTGATTGGATAAAAATCAGTTTTTTTTATAGCTTCCATCATGCATGGCGTTCCAACAATTGCAATATTTTTATAACGTTTAGTACTATGCATCAATTTTAATGATGGTGAGTTAGTATATTTTGTACCAGCAGTTCTTAATAATTCCTCTTCGCTATCAATTAGGACTGGCAATGGTTTGTGGGGTTCATCTGAATCACTAACAGCTAATGCACCATCTATGAGTTTTTCTTGAAACGCAACTTTTAATAATGATGTGACAATCCCGCCATCTTGAGCTAAATCTTTAATATTTTCATTTTTAGTCTGAGCAGAATAAATGTTATAATATTGATTTATTTGTTCTTGGTATTTTATTTCTGCATCATTATTATCTTGAATGTTTTTTAGAGTGTTGGGAAAGAATGACCTTGGACAGCATGAAAAACATAAACCACAATGGAAACATAAATCTTCATTAATTTCAAATGTATTAGTTGTATAATTAATTGCATTTACAGGACAAATTGAATCACATAAACCACACCCGCAACATAAATTTTTATCTCTAATTATTGAAACATTTGGAAATAATCCTTTATTTTCATTTGATTCTATATATTTCCGAAAAAATCTGGAGAATTCTCCGAGGAACTCAAAAGATCCTAATTCTCTTAAATATTCAATATTATAAATAAGACTCTTCTCAGGTATCTTTAATGCATTTTTCAAATTCTGAAGATCTAGACTCCTAATCTCTTTTATTTTCTTTAAAATTTCTTGTCTTTCTTTTTCTGCTTCTTTTATTGAAATGACTAAATTTTCAAATTCATGCTCATTATATTTGCCTTGCTGTAGAATTTTATCTTTATTTTTTAAAAAAACCTTGACTAATGGTGTTAATTCAATCATTTAAAGAAGATTCACCCTTTGCTTTTTCTAAAGCTTTACATTCATTTTGATATAGTTCTAATGACTCTTTTTCTTGATCAAGAAATCTATTGGCACGTTTTAAAAGATTATCAAAATCCACAATATGACCATCTACATCAGGACCATCAACACAAGCAAAGTAAACGTCACCGTCTTTAGTTGGAAAACGGCAACCTCCACACATACCAGTGCCATCAATCATAATTGTGTTTAATGATACAAATGTTTTTACTTTAGGTAACCCTTCTATACCGCTTGTGGTTATTACTACATTCTTCATCATTATTAAGGGTCCAATAGCAATAACTAGGCTTATTTTTTGGTTATTAAGTATTTCTTTTAGAGGAGCTGTTACAAAACCCTTTATTCCCTCACTTCCATCATTAGTAGTAATTACTAACTCATCACTTACAGAAGCCATTCTATCTTTCCAAAATAGAAGATCCTTAGTTTGAGTTCCTAATATTGAAATAATTTTGTTTCCTTTATTCTTCAATTCTTTTGCTTGAGGATAACATGGAGCAATACCTACTCCACCACCAATGATAACTACTGTATCCGTATATTTTTCTACGTGTATTTTATTCCCTAAAGGTCCTATTACATCTAAAATTTCATCTTCTTCATTTAGATGAGAAAGCATTAATGTAGATTTCCCAACAACCTGAACTACAAGTGTAATAATCCCTTTTTTCTGATCATAATCTGCTATAGTAAGTGGTATTCTTTCGCCTGTCTCATTAATTCTAATTAAAACAAAATTACCTGCAAATGCTTTTTTCGCAATTAATGGTGCTTCGATATCGAATTCAAATAAAGTGCCACTTGTATCATGTTGAATTTTTTTTAGAATCTTATAAGGCAATATATATCATCTTAATTTTATTTTTGTATCGCAATTTAGTTTTTTTTAAAAAACTGATTCTCTATTTGAAGGTATAATTTAATCTAAAAAAATATTTTCTTATATACAATGGTCACGGGAATTATTTCCCTTTTTTAGCTTATTAATTGTAATTATGATCAAACAAAAGTGATTTAATTTAGTATTGCGAATTGAGTAAAGAGTATACTTAAAAAAAATTAATCGGCTAATTGAAAAAATTAATTTTCTAAAAATCTTTTTTAATATTAAGTATAAAATATTTTCAAATTATATTACATAATTTTAAGAGTCTTCAAATTCAAATCTTAATATTTTCCTAATTTAATCATGGATATTATAATCGTTTTAGATTTTGGAGGTCAGTATGCACATCTAATAACTCGTCGAATTCGAGACTTAGGTGTATATTCTGAAATATATCCTTATGATATAAGTCTTGATGAATTAAAAGAAATTAAACCTAAAGCTATTATTCTTTCAGGTGGCCCCGGAAGTGTTTATGAGCAAAATGATCCAAAACTAAAAAAAGAATTTTATCAATTTATTAGATACAATAAAATTCCTGTATTAGGAATATGTTATGGACATCATTTAATCATGCATCAATTAGGAGGTAAGGTTGAATCTAAGCAGAAAAAGGAATATGGGAAAGCTAATCTAACAATTTTAAAATCAAATTTACTTTTTGATTCATTGGAAAAAGAGCAAATAGTTTGGATGTCACACGGAGACCAAATCAGTAAGATTGCCGAGGGTTTTGCACCATATGCTAAAACAGATACTTGTCCTATAGCAGCTTATGGAAATCAAGAAAAACAATTATATGGGGTTCAATTCCATCCAGAAGTCTCAAATACACCAAATGGAAAAAAAATACTGGAAAATTTCATATTTAAAATTGCTGGATGTAAAAGAGAATGGAAGTTGGAAGGTTGGATTGATGAATCAATTAAAGATATAAGAAAAGTAGTTGGTTCTGAAAATAAAGTAATTTTAGGATTAAGTGGTGGAGTTGATTCCTCTGTTGCTGCTGTTCTGCTACATAAAGCAATAGGTGATCGATTACATTGCATTTTTGTAAATAATGGAGTTTTAAGAAAGAATGAAGAGATAGAAGTACAAGATAATTTCAAAAATAAATTAAAATTTGAAAATTTCCATTATGTTGATGCTCAAGAGCTTTTTCTAAAAAAACTTGCGAATGTTGAAGATCCAGAAGAAAAACGTCGAATAATTGGTCATACATTCATAGAAGTATTCGAGAATAAAACAATTGAATTAGAAACTCTTTTTCCAGATATTAAATATCTTGCTCAAGGAACTATTTATCCTGATCGTGTTGAAACGAGTGCTACAAGTAAAGCTTCTGTAAAAATAAAATCTCACCATAACCTTACATTACCAGAGGATATGAAATTAAAAATTATTGAACCGCTGAAAGATTTATATAAAGATGAAGTCAGAAGAATTGGCTTGAAATTAGGAGTCCCAGACGAAATTGTTTCAAGACATCCATTTCCTGGACCTGGTATGGCAGTGAGAATAATCGGTCCTATTAATAAAGAAAAGCTTGATATATTAAGGCAAGCTGATGAGATATTAATAGAAGAAATTAAGAAAGCAGGAATATATGAAAATCTATGGCAAGCATTTTGTGTTTTCTTACCCTTGAAGACTGTTGGAATAATGGGTGATTTCCGCACATATGAATATATTTGTTCGATTCGTGTGGTTGAATCCTTAGATGCTATGACCGCAAATTTTTCCAAACTAGATTGGGAGCTATTAGAAGGGATTAGTACAAGAATCATTAATGAAGTCAAAGGAATTAACCGTGTAGTCTATGATATCTCGAATAAACCTCCCAGTACTATAGAATATGAATAATTTATGTGATCTATTGACGATTTTTTTTTCTAACAGATTTTAATTATCGGATTAATTAGATCCTTTAAATATTGATATTTTCAATTTGATGAAAATGACAGAAGAAGAAATTTCATGGGATCTAAGTGACCTTTTTATAGCACACGATGATCCAGAAATTGATAAATTAATCGAGGATTCAAGGATAAAGGCAGACAAATTTATCAATGATTATAAGGGAAAGATAAAATCTCCTGAGTTCAGTGCTGATGACCTCATTAAACTATTCCAAAGGCAAGAAGAATTTGAAGCAGATTTATGGGAAATCAATACATTTGCTCACATTTTGTATGACGCCAATATGCAAATTACTGAACATGAGGCTTTAAAAAACAAAACGATAGGATTCCTGACAGAAGTTAGCCAAAAATTGACATTTTTAGAACTAGAAGTCAGTAAATTTGTTTATGAAAATAAAGATTTACTAAATGATCCACAATTAAATAATTATAAACATTATATGGAAAAAATTGTAAGATCTTATCCGCATTTATTATCTGAATTAGAAGAGCAATTAATTTTAGAGAAAGATCAGTTTGGTGTCAATCAATGGAGCCAATTGCAAGGAAAGTGGCTAAATACGCGTCAATTCCATGTTATGGTTGAGGGAAAAGAAAAAATTTTGTCTTATGGAGAAGCTGATGCCTTATTACGCCATCCGGATAGAGATACAAGAATATCGGCAGATAAATCTATATATAGCACGTTAGGAAAAGATGAATATATTTTCTCTACAGCCTTACGTAATATCTGCTGTGATTGGATGAAAACTGTTGAGAGAAGAAAATATGATAACGCCCTACATCATAGTCTAATAGTAAATGATTCAGAGCAAGAAATTATAGAAAACATGATGAAAATAGTTGATCAAAATGCTCATGTATATCAAAGATACTTAAAACTGAAAGCAAGATTATTGGATTTACCAAGATTAAATTATGCAGATGCTCTTGCTCCTCTTCTTGAAATGTCTGAAAAGAAATTTACTTGGAATGAGGCAAAAGATTTAGTTTTAAAAACATTTGAAAGATTTGATAAAGAGTTTGCTGAAATTGCTACCGACATGTTTAAACAACGTCGTATAGATGCCAGCATCAGAATGGGAAAAAGAAATGGAGCATATTGCGCTAATTGGTATAAGGAAAAATCAGCATTTATATTGCTGAACTTTGCTGGACAAATAGGGGAAATTTATACCTTAGGACATGAATTGGGACATGCAATTCACGATTATCTCGCATCTGAGAAACAAACACTTATGAATTTCCATCCTGGGTATACCACAGCAGAATGCGCTTCAACTTTTTGTGAGTTACTTTTGACTGATTATTTATTAGAAACTAGTGAATCTGATAATTTCAAAAAAGCAGTTTTAGCTCATGTTTTGGATGATGCTGGAATGGCTGCTTTTCAAGTAAGTGCTCGTTATTGGTTCGAAGAGGGTATGTATAACGCAATAAAAAATAATGAATATTTGGATGGGGAAATGATTTCAAAATTGTGGTTAGTGGGCAGAGATAAAATATATGGAGACTCAATTGATTTCTTTGATGAATTAAAATGGGAATGGACTATGAAACCTCATTATTATCGTGTTGGTTTTAGGTTTTATAATTATCCTTATGTCTATGCTCAACTCTTCGTGTATGCTCTCTACCAAATCTACAAATCAGAAGGAGAAAGTTTTGCTATAAAATTTAAAAAACTACTCGCAAGTGGAGGTTCAGTTTCACCCAAAGAACTTGGTAAACTTGTTGGATTAGATATAACTAAACCTGATTTTTGGAAGCTTGGTATAAAACAATATGAAGATTTTGTAAATCAATTAGAAACCCTTATAGACTAATTATTACAAGATTTTTTTTTCCTTTTATTTTCCTTTTTTTTATTTTAATTAAGCTGAAGATATAGAGATAAGCTCTTGCCATGGATGGGCGGTAGGAACCATGGCAAGAGCTGTGAGTAGATAGGCATTTTCTCAATTCGCAATGGATTTCAGGTGGAAGAAAGTCTGGCAGTTTGGAATGCTAGTTATTAGATTTATATAAGGTGTAGGAATTGATCCTTCATTTTTTTTAAATTTATAATTTTACTTTTACTCTTAGTATCGAAGGTCATTCCATCCACCTAATTTTTAATTTTATTTAATGTTCTAGCTTTTTTTCTACACCTCCAGATTGTTTATTCATAGATTAAAACATAAGCTCTTTCTATCAATTCTCTTTGGTTAGTAAGCCTCAGTGAAGTTTCACAATTCCAATCATAATGGAACGGTCTTTCAAAGTCAATAACATTTATTTCTGAATTGTCTTTTTTGAGTATTTCATTATTAACTTTTATATTCATTAAACTATCACAATTCCATTTATGCTCCCTTCTATTTTCATTGAATATATTTCCAAAATATGTGGAATGACAACAGCATATTTTTCTCCCATAAGAGAATGCCTCATCACAGTTAAGACATTTTATCATGTATTTTTTCAAACCTCAATATTTTATTATTTATGTTGCTTCATATTTTCGTGGTTTTTTGCCATAATATATTTTTAACTTATCTGGCATTGTATTCTGAATTCTTCTTATAACTTTTATTAATCCGTTTGGACTACTATATCCCATTGCTATTGACCACTCTGCCACTGAAGATTTTCCTATTTCTTTCAGTTTTTCTAAGCAAATTACCTCATATGTTCGAAAGTTTTTTTGTAAAGTCATATATTCTTCTCAATTTTATTACTTATTAATTATTTTTCTGTTTTCCTAAATTTTTAGAATGATACTTTTTCGAATAAATGTGGGAACTGTTTCCCACTTTTGATCCTTTTATTGATAATAGATTATAAACATTTATAAATTTTACGCTAGAAATCTAAACGTTTCTGTAAGAAATTAAATGATTTTCTGAACATTTAGCTAGAGAATATTCATGATCATGAACATAATTATAATAAATATATGTTTTTAATTCTTAACATTAAACAATATTATAAAACACAGCTAGATAAATGAACAAATAAAAATTGAGTTATATATGATCTGTCGACAAAATATACTATATCTTTGTCTTAACGACTTCTTCTCCTAATCTCTGAGCAATAACACCTATCCGTTCAAATTGTCTTTTCTTTCTGTTTTTTCTTTTAGTTTCCATTAGAAAGTTTATTATATGTTTTGCAAGTCCACCAATCGCAAATCTAAGCTCACGGTCGGCTTGCTGTATCTTTTTCATGAACATACCGACCATATCATCTGGAATCGGACGTTCAAATTCATATGGTATGTCAGAAATTTTTTGTTCTAGAATTTCAATTTGCTCTTTGTAATTGTAACTTTTATATCTGCAGGTCCACGGACGAGTACATGTTGTTAATTTTTCTTTATAATCAAACGATCCTGGTACGAGATACATAGGAGCTGGTCTCCATTGAATCGAAAGAGGAGCAGTTTCTCCTTTCTCATCAATATACTTCTCTAATGAAAACTTATTGATAATCTCAAGTATATTTGCATTATTTTTCTTTTCTTCTTCGAGATTACTAAATCCGACCACTAACATCGCAATCACATTCACTCCTGCTTGTGTTAAATTTTGTATTGTGGTTATGTTTTGATGGACATTCGTTCCTTTATTCATTTGCTTAAGATCTTCATCTGAAAATGCTTCAAATCCAACCCATGCATCATTAAATCCCGCTGAATAAGCCTTTCTTGCTAATTCTGGGGATATGTTCGCCCGAAAGTGTGTACCAAATTTAATATTAAACTGCTGCTCTATCATTGCATCGCATAGATCCTCAAAGTAAGTAAGATCGTCATTCACTAACGACTCTCCAAAAATCATATATTTGGGCTTATGATTCTTAATAATAGTTCTAATATCTTCTATAACTTTTTCTATAGAGCGCACCCGAAATTTAGGTCCGAAGAGTTTCCATTCAGCACAGAATTTGCACCGATGAGTACATCCTCGTGAACGATATACAGATGCAATTTCAAAGTACGAATTTAAAGGAATATTTGTATAATCTGGAGTTGGTAATGAATCTAGATCAAGTTGAGTTCCAAGTGAAAAACATATAGCTCTCTTCTCATTCACACTCACAACTCCTTTAATATCTTGTAAAGGAACACCCTTTGCGATTTCCAGTATGGGTGCTTCACCTTCTCCAACAACTAATCCATCAAAAACTCCCTTCAATAGTAGTAATTCAAAAGCATCTTTCGACTGGGTAATAGAGGGACCACCTAAAATTACTTGTATGTTAGGATTTATTCTCTTAATAAACGCTGATGTAATAACAGTTTCTGGAATGTTTAAATAATTGACTGAAAACCCAATAATAGTACTTTCTTCAGTTATTTGAGGAATAATTCCCTTTACATAGTCTATTATAGATTCAAAACGTTTTTGAGTCTCGGAGGGTAATTCTGCTAACCTTTCTGAATAATCCTTTAGAATATCAGGAAACACTCCCTGATTCAGATCTGTTTTTTGGTCTTTAAAAATAC
Organism: Promethearchaeota archaeon; assembly: GCA_048939015.1. Lineage (GTDB taxonomy): Archaea > Asgardarchaeota > Lokiarchaeia > Sigyniarchaeales > SOKP01 > Loki-b32. The sequence goes on along the minus strand of JBHLPW010000027.1, from coordinate 8,688 downwards.
AATCAGTAATTGATACTAATATTGGAAAGTCTTGGTGATTCATGATAAATACGGGAGGTTTGAGCTGGATGAGGGGATCGGAAGCAACTTTAGGTAGATTATATTTTGAAGTTCGAAAGTTAAAGACTTTTACATCAATCTTGTGTTTCTTGAGGTAGGCCTGTAAGCATGCTAATCCTAAAGGGATTAGTCTATCATTCATACAAGAAATTTTAACTAATGTTATTGTCATTTCTAATCTTTAAAATCAATAGTTTGAAGTAATATATCCTATCAATATTTAAAGAAAAAAATTCAAAATAAAAATTTAAAAGAAGTTTTAAACTCTTTTTTGAGTAATGTAATGTTTTCTAGTAGGTGTACAATGAGGAAATATAGTATTTACAGCCCTATCATTATTTGACCAGATCGCAGTACCTTCATAATATTCAATACCAAACAATCGTGCTGTGAGTTGTCCAATGTTATTCAATGCTGAAAATATACCTTTTCCATAATAGCCTTTTTTCACCATTGCGGTATCTACATTAACTCTGGTTAGTGACTTATTGTCATATGTTTCAAATAAGTCCGGTAATCCAAGTAAAGCTCCTACCAATTCTCCTGTCTTTTTATCAAAAGCTAATGGTGCCAACACTTCAATTTTTTCGAGATCACAATTTTTCCATGCTTCTTGGAAATGAGGAATATTTGAATACTTTTTAATACTGAAATCTTCAGGTAAGGTTCTAAACGATTTTGGAATTTGAGAAAATGCATCAAGAAACTCATAGATACGATTTCTTCCAGAAGAATCTGGAAGAATTTCAAAGAATGAGCTTTTTGCTAACCCACGAATTTCATCTACTATAGAGTAAAGCTCTTTCAGTGTAAAATATCGGAACTCTATATCATCATCAATTTTTCTTCCTTTCTCCCAGGTCTTCTGCTCTACACGAACACAAGTATATTCTGATTCTTTTTTATAACCAAGTAAATCGAGATATTCCAAAATTTTTGATTTTGGATCAGTAAATGCTACTCCAAACAACATTTTTTGTTCAAATCCTTCAAATTGAATTCCAATGCCTCCAAGGTTTTTTGGATAATTAATACAACCTCGTAATTTTCGAACTTTATTCTCTTTAACAAAAATTTCACACTGTTTCATTAACTCTTTACATATTTCAAAAGCATTCGTCTGGAGCCACCCAAAAGTGGCACATTTCCTACTATAACTTGTATAATAAGGGTCAATTTGACATACCACAAATCCACAGGGTTGAGACCCTGTATACGCTATAAACACCTTGATTTTATAATCAGAATCTGTAAGTTTCGCCGCTAAATATTTGGTTAATTCAGAAATTACCCTCTTTCTAATATTAGGATTTGGAACAAAAAGAAGAGCTTCAAGTGCTAGCTTAATTTCATTTATATTATTTGTATCACGTATTGAAATTAATTCAACTTCTATCCTTTGCTCGATTTCTTTTATAACATTTTCCATACTAATAATCACATTAAAAATGATGTTTAGAGAGCTATCTCCTCATACTATTTAAAGAAAAAAAAATATATTATTTGAAAAGAGACCACAATCCCATTGGAACACAAAATCCCAAAATTGAAATTAATAAAAACCATTCGAATAAGGGACTTAAAAAAATGCAATACAGAATAAAGAAGCTTAACGGACTAAAAACTCCAAATAATCCGCACGTTTTGGGAATCTTATTCTGAAAAGAGATAATATAGAGACTAAAAAGAACAATAGAAAGTACAAATCCTAAGAAAGCTCCTCCTGCACATATTCCATGAAGAACGTTATTCGGACCTGCTCGTTCCAAGCTAAAAATGCCAACAAATATATATGCAATACCCCCACAGACTCCGAAAATCACGGCTAACTTGACTAAGATATATCCTATTGAGAGGTGTTTAATCACAATACTTTTCTTATAGGAGGTCACTTCAGATACTACTTTATTCCTAAGTGAAAGGCAATATGGAATGGTCATGAGTCCCGCTAAAATGCACGCAGTATCAAAGAGAGCAGGTAAAGGAGTAAATAAAAAAGAACCTAAATCACTAATGGTGTGTAACCAAAATATATAGTGCATTGGTTCTGAAACAAATGCAAAAACAACACTTAGAAATATAAGAACTACGTAACCAATAATACCAAGACCAAATCCTCTTTTAATAACATTTTGAATTGATTTTTTCTTAAAATTTTCTACGATAACTCGTGATAAAGGAGCCTGTTCAATTTTAAACTTAGTTGGGTGTAATTCCAACGCAGTTAATAAATCTTGTCCTTCATTTATTAATTGTATTTTTTTGTCTATGGCTCCCTCAAAAGAGTTAAACAGAATATTATCTTCGAAAACTTCCCTTTTTTTGCTATAATTCCAACTGGGAATATATCCTCGTGGAGAAAACCCAGCATCATGAAAGATTTTTTGGTGTTCAGGTTTATATGCTGAAATAAATACCTCGCTATAACGAATACCTAATTCTTTCCCACAATTAACAAATTCTTGGACAAATACAGAAAGTTCTTCAAGGTTACTTACTTTAAACTTTGTTTTTTCAAAATTTTGTACTTGCGGTGTATATAGAAACTCAAAAAAAGAACTTGAACCCTCAAGAGTAAATTTTATCGTCTCATAACCATACTTATCTTTTGATACATGCTTTAATAAAGATTTTTTAATCTTTTTTATTTCACCTTCACAAAGAGTAATTTCGGGAGTAATAAGCCTATAACAACCTAAATTATATCTCCTTTCAGAATAAAGGTAATTAGTTTCAACACAGGGAATTATCTCCGGTATTTTTTCACATCTATACTCAGATAAGGAACGTTCATCATATAAAATCTGCATTAAATCTGATTCAATCCTTCCTAAAAAGACATCTTTATTTGGATAGAAACCAATGGGGGCAATACCGCATACCCACATTGAATATTGCGATTTTGCATGAGCAGTTCTATTTTCAACGTACCAGTTATAAATTCGATTTCTAAATTTATGAATCATCCCGAGCATAGAGCCAATCATGGCTTTTGTAATATCAATGTGTCCTTGATATTTCTTTTTAAGCATAAATCCACGAATATATCCTCGCTTATTCTCAAAATCTAGTACAAATGTAATACAACCCGCTATATTGAATGAAGGATCTTGATATATAATCCATTGAATTGAAGGATCTTGTATCATTTTTCGTACTTCATCAACATCTTCCATCTCTTTATAGGGATAAGTACCATTATATAATTCTTTATAAATTCCGACTAATTCTTCCGCATCTTCAGGTCGTGCTAATCGTAGGATAGGATTTACTTTATTTTTTTGTTCTCTGCCACATAGTTCAAAATCAACACAAATTCCCTTTTGAATATCAGGATTAACTACTTTTTTAAAAGGTTTTATAAACTGTCTTGTTGAATTGGGAAATAAATCGTTAAGTGATATCACCGAATTCGTAATGACTTCTTCATAGACTGTCAAATTTTTTCAATTTTTTTTTGTTAATTCTAAGAGTTTTCTCAGGATTAACTGACAAATTCGCCATTTTTATTTAAATAAAAATCATGAAAATAGAATGTAATTTTTTCCTTTATATAGGAAATCAGAGATTGGACAAAAGTAGAGAATTTTTAGTCAACATTACTTAATTTAGTTTTTAATTTTGAGTAAGTAATTCGAATTCTGTTTCCAACATCTTGAAGAAATTTATTTTTTTCAGATAACTCGTGCTCCAAATTGTGATTTATTGGACTATTTGTGTATTCTTCTAAAGAATTTGCTGCTGTTAACTGCTTATGATAAAAATTGAATAGCTTCACAATTTCTTTCACAGCATTTAATCTAAACTCAATTATTTGTTCTTTTACTCTTTTGGAAGTGAGAATACCTTTACTCAAACTACTAATTGAGTTTCTTAATGTGTTTAAATTATTCTCATCAAAAAGAATTTTTTCAATTTGTTGATATAAATTTACATTTAAGGGTGCCATAATCTCACTTTTTATAAATATAATTATATATTTTCGTTAAGAACTGGAAGATTCGGTGATAGACATCTTCAGTCATCTCTTTTATATTTTCATTATTGAAATTAATTGCATCAGTTTTTTCATAATAATCATGGAGTTCTTGTATTGAAAAGGGAAAATTTTCTGAATCTACTAATAATGTTATAAATTCTTCCATATGATTAGTTGATATTGAATGATTTGCATTATAAAAATGTCGATAAACAGATTCCAAGTATTTCTTTATAAGCCCTACTGTTAATTTCAAAGCAGTATGATAATTTTTCTCTTCAATATATTTATCAATTTTAAATACCTCATAATTAAAATCGCTAAATTCCCGAGCAAAAGCTTCTTTTAAGTTACCTTTTTCAATAATATATTTCGGAGTTTTAGCCTCATGTTTTAGATTAGAAGGTATTTCATCAAATTCTGGTGACCCTTTTTCGAGTATTTCTATATCAATATCGGTATTCACTCTCCCTTTTGCTTCAAAATAATCATCTAAAGCAATTTGATAAGGATCACCAACCATATATGATGTTATTAAAGTTTCTGTTCCACTTGCTCGTTTCGGATGCCCTTCTACTAAGTATCCATGCTTTACAAGAAGATCAAATATCCCATCTCGAATTTTTTTAATAAATTCTTTATTTTTAGTTTTTTGAGAGATTTTTGGATATAAAATTTGTTTGAGGTGTTTTTTTAATTTGTCTTTATAATTATGACCTACCTGATCGAAATTTCTTACCTCATCAAGGAAAATAATAACTTCTTTAAGATATGGATAATAGTTTCCCAAATCTTTTTCGAAGATTGTTCTTTTAGCCCGTTTTAAAATTGTTTGTTCACTCTGTGATATGTTATAGCCTTGTCTTTCCATAAAAGAGACAATTTGATCATGAGAAAGTATAGCACTCTTCTTTAAAGCATCCCAATCGACAATTGCCGGAAAACTTTGATAAATATCATCCCTTCGAACTAAGAGTTCATTATTTTTCATGTTTGTCAAATATTCAATTTGATAAGTATTATTTCTTGTTGAAGAATAATAACCTGTTCCAACTAATTCTTGTAGATTCATCAAATCCTTTAATATTAAAATACTTCGCCTTTCTGTTGTTCTAAATGAAATTAAATTATCAAAATAGTTCAACACATGAGAATGAAGGTAGCGTATTTGATTTGCTGAAAAAATGAACCCAAATCCTCTATCAATAAGAGGAGTTAAGAATGTGTCAATTTTGCCATAATGCATTCTCCAATCTATATAATTTGCATTGAAAAACAGATCTATATTTGGAACTATAATGATTTTTTTATGATATTCTTCTGATTGGTTCGTATAATGAATAATCTTAGATATTATAAGGAAGGCACAAAATACTTTTTTATCAAGATCCCTTAAAGCAGATAGATCGAGAACTACTGTTTTTTCTGTCTGTACACAATTATGAGCATATATCTTATTCTTTCCTGAAATACCTTGAAATAAAGAAAATTCTTGATGGGTGAAATTTGTAAATAATTCTAAAATTGAATCTGTCAAAGGTCTTTTTTGCCATTCACTCTGAGTTTTTGCCTCTAGACTTAACGTTTGAAGATCCTTATTTGGATTATTCATAACAAAAGATCGAAACATCTCAATAAATCTCTGATCTTTCTTAAATGCGATTGCAAAACAATCATACATATACTCAAGATATTCAGGGTTATTTAAATCAAAGGGAATCTCTGATGTAAGTGGATCTACAGTAAATGCACTACCTAATTTAAAATAAAGTATACTATTAATGAAATGAGATTTTTTAAAATAATCTAGTAATTTTGACCAGATACCATCAAAATCGAATACAAGACAAGGATAATTTGTTCTGATTAGTTCCGAAACCAGTTTCATAGACATTAATTTACGCTGCATCGCAGTTCCATTTACAATGAGTAAATTTTTCAGTTGATCTAAAGTAAATCCTGCAGGCACTTCACGTTCTAATACCTCTGTATTTTCAGTGTATCCAAAAGTTATAAAATTATTTAGAAAAAGAGGAGTATTGAATTCAGCAGGTATTTTAGTAATGATACCTTTTTTTAAGACATCTGGTATAATATTAAGGGGAGTAAGAGTAATTCCTTGAACCATAAGCTCATATAGTTGAGTGCCATTGAGCCTAAAATGATTATTCTTTAAGGTTGAAAACAAAAATCCAGATAATAACCGTTTGGATCGTAAATCTTCTATTTTATAATTTTGAAATTGGGAATGAAATGCTCCTTTAAGTGTAAGACGCTTATTTACCAGTTCTTCCTCTAATTCCCTAATATTTTCTTTGCTTATTGTAGTAAGATACTTATAAGAATGAATAGAAAAAGTAAAGATACTATACCACATACCTCGCCTTTCACTAAGCCATTGTTCTTCATCATCTTTATTTTGAATACCTCCCCACCGCAGATTCTTCTGTATCTTTTCATGTACATTATCTAATCCATATCGATGAAATTCATGATATCCAATTGGTTTATTTTTTAACGTATAGCAATATGAAAGTCTGTGGCTATTCAGATCTTCAAAAAAACCTTCCATATAACTATAAGGTCTTTTCTTAATATACTTGAGATTTACCATTTTCATTCCAAATAGGATTTGGTTGTCAATATGAAGAAATAGACTATATGGAAATTCTCGTACCCAGTAAAACTGTATATTTTCAAAGGGGTTCACCAAGGCAAAATTGTCGCCTCGAATTAATTTTGTTTTACTGATTTGAAAAAAAATAGAGCGCCACCAAATCATTAAAATACAAAATGAAATACCAAAATTGATTCCAATAACATATAATAGTGGAATTTGAAGATTCAGAAGATGAAATGAAAAATAAATCATTATTATCACGCAAAACATAAATCTTGAAAATATATTGACCTTATTTCCATTTAGCATATTTCTTTTATCTACAACTCCAGTTATTTTAGGAACCTCTGTCTTAAGAAAGAATGTTCTTATTGCATTTATGAGATGTGTATCTGATAATAGTGTGATTCTAAAGTGATGAAATGTGGCAATAAAATTACTTTTCAGTATCGTTGAAAATTTCTTAATGTAATGTCTGAGTTTATCTAGACTTCGATCTGTAAGTATACCATTGATTTGATAGAATACAGAAAAATAGATAGAGGTTGTATATGAATCAGTGGATCTTAAGTAAGAAAACCGAGTTTTTTGTCTTCCAAAAACATCTATTTTTGGCTTTTGTACAATTTGATATGAAAACGGAATCCGTATTTCTTCTGAACTTAATGCCCTAATAAAATGCTCAACTTTGGGGTGTATATTTTTAGGTATCACATCAACTCTATAAATTTGGAGAGCGATATTTGAAAGATCGTTTCTATTGGTACAATACAAGATGGATTGATCATTTTTATCATACCAAAACACGAGTTGCTTGAATGGATTAAAAATTAACTTATTTGAAAATAAAGATGGAAACGTAGTTCTAAGAAAAAAGAACTCATCATGGAAAATGATAATAAGGATAACAATAAATACTATTCCGATTAAAATTGAGAGAATGAAATTATGATTAGTGAGAAAAGAAAAGAATATAATTGAAAATGTAAGGATTAAAAGTGAAATAGTTTTTACTATGGATGTTCTATTATTAATATCGTTAAAAGAAGGATGTACATCCCATATATCAAAGTATTGTTTATTTTTTTCAATTGTATCCTCAATTCTCTTTTTCTTTGTAACTTTATCTGAGGTTCCTGTTAAATAATCTTCTTCATCTGGAATATATGTTTTTACCAAAATTATCTTCCCTCTCTTCGAAATTGTTTAATATAAAGAAGGATTAAAAGTCCAGCAACACTAAAAATGATAAATAGCCAATTGCTTAAACTATTGAATTGTATAGGGAAATAGTTAAGCTCAATAAGTAGTATCATCCCTAATGAAATGGTTAGAATAATCAATCCAATAAAAAAATAAGCATAAATATTTTCGATTGATTTTTGATACAATATATTTTGCTTTAATGGACCTTGAATCATTATTCCCCTCTTTGCTTTACTTTCAAGAGATTTTTTTATAGCTTGTAAATGAATTGAGTTCTCTAATTTTTCTGAATTAAATTCTCTTTCAAGTTCTTTTTGATTTAGATGCTGCAAATTTTTGATCTGGTGAATTATTAACGGTTTTAAATTATTTGCGTCTTTTTTTCTACTCCTATTTCCTGACGATAAAAATGAAAATAGTCCTAAATGTGGATTTCCTGTAAAATCCTCATCCTTCAACTCCTTGTAAAGGTTTGGAACCATTAATTTGCGTAAATCATAATAAACTACAAATATCTTTTTTATATGTTCGAATGGAATATCCCCTTTTGTAATTAAAAAAAGTGGTTCACATTCTTCTATAATTTCAAGTTGTTCTTCTCGAAAAATAGGGATGTTTAGAGTATTTATAAATATTTTATTGATATTTGTCATATATTCTAGCAATGTTTCTCCTAAATTCTTGTCCCTTTTGCGATAACCTAATTTAATTCCGATTTCATCAAGCTGATTACTTGTCAAAATAAAACTTACTACTGCTAATTTTTTTGTATTTTTAGTCTCTTTACAAACTTGAATTAGGGTCTTCAGTTTCATATCAGAAC
>JBHLPW010000089.1:12449-15553 GCA_048939015.1 Promethearchaeota archaeon | reverse complement strand
TTCAAGATTTTTAAAAATTAGATTAATATCACCACGATCATCTTCAATAAAATCTAAAATCACTTTTATCTCAAAAATATCGACCATTATAATCACAATTTTTTATTGTTTCAAGACCGATTCTGAAACACAATAATTGAATAAAAGATTTCACTTTAAAATTTATTTAAATTATTGAAAAATCTCTTTTTGAATTCAAAATAATACCAAATAGTTGTAAATCTATAACTTAAAACTCTTGAAGATAAAATTTTGAATATAAAAAATATTGAAGAGTTGGAAATAGAGTAAAGTATTGAACCTTTTTTGATTAAATTATTTAAAAAATTAAGGATAACAAAAAACAAAAAACTTCGCCCCTATTTTCCCTATAGATTCCAATATTGTGTGCAATAAGTAAGCAGCTTGAATCGCTTCGGGAGTGGGTCTAGATTGATACAATCTTTTTAGAAAATCGGATTTTGATAAAGTCCGTCCTAAGAAGATCCAAATTTCTCTATTTGAATTAGGATTATCTATAATTTTTTTAATCTTATTCCAAAGATCTAAAGGTAAACCGCTTCCTTTTCTAATTCGATGTGTTTTTCCCTTAGTTGTTTTAGAACTTTCCCACATTTTATTCCAGGAGTTAATATTAGGTGGAAGTTCTTCATTTCCAGGTGCTAAAAATCTAAGATTCTTTGATGCCTGTCCACAAACATCTTGTAATTTCGAAGCAGAATATGGGTGAAGTTTAGTTGTCCCCTTTGCGTGAATCATTACAACTCTATTTGTTCTAGTATCGCAGAGTATAAAATCCGCGATTTCTGTATCCATATCATCACAAATAAGTATATCTGGATCTCCGAAATATTCTGTAAGGGTTGTTTCCTTTCCCAAATTGTCTATGATATCAAATAAACTATCTGAGTCCCACCCTTTGTTTTTAGCTTTACACATCTTTCCTTTTTCAGACGACATTTTCTTTAATATTGGGTCACTGATTAAAATTTGATTAAAAATTGAATCTTCTCTTGAAAATTGTGATCCATATTGAATCTTCGGAGAGAAAAAGTGATATTTAGCATAAATTTTCCCGGAACTTCTTGGAATTATGCGAAAGGATTGAGTTTTATTAAGAAAAGAAATTATACTTTTATAATCTTCGTGTTCAGAGTAATAGTGAGTGTCCAAATCATTAGATTTCAGGATATATTTTTTTTTTTTTGAATCATAATCAATTTGGATTAAGAATCTTTTGTTATTTGCTTGAATAGAAAAGCTGCCCGTATCTACGTCTTGACATGAATTATCGACGAATAGGGGAGTTTTCGATTGGGCATTTGGGTCATTTACAAAGAAATAATCTTCAATATCCTGTAAATCTAGTAATATATTTTTTGCGTCTTTAAATCTGGGTTCCTCACTTTCTAATGCATAACGCCTAAAAAATTCTGAGATTTCAACATCCTCTTTAAATCTATTATTTAGTACATCCAGCCAGTTAAGATATTCAAGGAGTGGAACGTGGCTCGAAGACTGAGACACTCTTCCCCTATTAATTCCTATATATTTTCTGATGGGAATATCTTCATTAATTTCATCTTTTTCGTAATTAACTCCTCGAAACGTTGTTAAGTACTGAGCATGATCGTCTAAGGCAGGAGGTATCTTATTTAATGATGCCGCATTTAATCTTCTGGAGCGATAAGTATTTACTCCAAGATTTGTATTATTTAATGATAATTCTGTGATGAAATTTTTTTTTTCTTTATTGATTAACTTTTTTAAATTTTCAGATTTAATTGGCCCTGTAATCCCCATCTCGTATTCACCGAGTGGTATTTTACCTGAGCTATCATAATATGCTAAAGAATTACCATAATCCTTTATGACAATAACACCTAAATGACATTCAAGAAAACAAGAGTAAGTTAGAAATTTTGAATTTTTATAACTCAGATACACTATAACTGAACAATTTTGATTGATTGAAAATGATTTAAATCTTTTATCTTCTGTTTCTAAATTTTTCTTTGTATTTTCGATAAACTTTTCGTAATTAAATTTTTGATTTTTACTTAAAAAATTGATTTGAAGTGGTAATTGAATGTCATTTTTAGGTTTAAGCGACTCTAAATTTAAATTATAGCGAAATTTTCGGTCTATATATGCAATTGGCTGATCTTTAAGAAATTTAGGAAAAAAACCATCACTAATTGAAAGATTTAACGCAGAAATTCCTTCTTTTTTAATCCGAGTATCATATTCCAAAAAACCATCCCAAAGAGCTTTATGATGACCATTATGGTGATCTACAACATAACTCTTTATTTCTGAAGAGCGATCTGGATTTCTAATTATCCTCCCAATTTGCTGAACTAATGATCTAGCGTCATTAATTGGATCAAAAAAAGCTAAAAATTGAAAACTAGAATCATCTATTCCCTCTAACAATTTATATTGATGAATCCAGAAAATTGCTTCTTCCAATTTGGGACTTTCCGGTACTGTTTTTCGTTCCCATTTATTTTTCACATTGTCCTTAAAGTTTTCGTGTATTGCAATATATGATCTTCCCTTTACTTTCAAAATCTTAGACAATTGACGAATTGAATCGAAATTATCACATTTTATGATCATTTTCGGAATTTTATTTATACTACCTTGAATTTTTAATTTTCCATCATAAAAGTCTAAAATTTGATTAATAAAGTCAGAAGGGGAATTAAATTTCGGTGCATGATCAAATTCAACAGATCTAAGAAAGTTCTTATCTACTGCATCTTCAAAGGTAAAGCTATAAGTAAAATTTATATCAATATCAAATAATTTGAGATCATTTCTAAATGGAGTAGCAGAGAAAAGCACCTTAGGACAATTAAATTTCCTTATTGCTTGACTCCATGAGAGAGCAGGTTCATAATGACCTTCGTCTAAAATTAATAATGAAATATTATCAATTAGTTTTTTCAATCTTGACTTCTTTTTTCTGTTCACGTATTCTATCATTTGGATTGTGGAAACCAGAACTACCTGATTTTCATCAAAGATAGGTATACTAGATCCATTTTCAATATTAATTACTATTTTTGGGTAGTTGGATGGTTTTGTTTTAAGAATAT
>JBHLPW010000089.1:0-12439 GCA_048939015.1 Promethearchaeota archaeon | reverse complement strand
AAAAAACGCTCATTAATATCATTGTAGAGCTGATCTCTAAGAGCGATCTTAGGAGTTAATATTAAAACATGATTAACTTTAGAATAGAATCGAGATAGAGTTGCAATAACTCCAGATTTACCACTACCTGTTGGCATATGAACTAAAGCAGATTTCGAAAAATCATTATTTTTTTGACAATAGTCAATATAATCTACAATTTTTCTTAATGCATCTTTTTGATGGTCCCACAAAGAAAAATCTTCAATAAAATTGTAATCACTCATATTAATAAACCAAGAATTTATAAACACAAATATATATTCTTTTCATTTGTCTTATGATTAAATGCCTAATAATAATAAAATCAAAGAACCTATATATTTGATATGTTTTGAATAACCGTTTCAAATAAGGTCTTTTAAAAATAATATCTTACAGAATCAATTAAATAAAATCTCGATAAAAAATTTTTTGTCCAATTAAAAAGATTTTTTTTTCCCACTAATTTATTTTCCTAAAAATCTTATTCTGAAATATTCTAATTTCTATTTCTGAAAAAAAAACTAGAAAATACTTAAAAGAGATGTATAAAAGACAGTGTATTTAAAGTTATTTAAAAATTATATTATCAATACATAAAAATATTTTTATAGAAATATCATGATATAAGCAAAAATAATTTATATTTCCAAAATGTAAGATCCAAAATATAATGTGTTAGAAATTGTCCTAAGTGAAATAGTAATTGGTTTTTTAAAATTTATCACATTTTATAATAACAAATCATATCATTTCTGGATGAGTCGGTAATATTTTAAACTACCCTCTATTAGTTCTATCGAATAATCATTAAAACAATAACATCTAAGATATTTATTTTTTCCAATGATAATAAATACAATTGAACCGTATTTTTTTTTTAAAAGAATACCAAATTGTTCATCTTGTTTGCTTAATTTAGAGGAACTCTCTGGATGCGTATGTAAAAAACCTAAGAATTTATACTCATTATGATAAAAAAATCGCCAATCATCAAGTATCTCGAACCATGATTGAGGAGGAATCGCAAAATTTTTAGGATCTTGAGACAAATTAGGAAAAGGTAAAAACTTCTTTATATCAAATATAATATTATTTTTTTCTCCACCTTTAATGTCTCCGATTAATCCGCCTGCTATTTCTTGCTGATTTTTTGAATTAATATATTCTTTCAATTTCAATTCCAATTTCTCGCTTAAAATAAAAGAAAATATTGGTCTTGAGATATATTTTTTTATAGGCAATGTAAATCCTCAATAAATTTGTATCACTTTGACTTTTTCTACGCTCTCTAAATCATTAATATCACTTCTTAATAACAATTTAGCAGGATCATGGACACATAGAATTAAAGCATAATTAGCTCTTTTGGAATATTTAACTGCTTGATAGTAGAGCCGATAAATATCATTAACACCCTTTAAATCATATTTTAACTCTATTAAGATGTCATCTTTTCCGATAACTATATCTGGTCTTACTTCACGACCCTCTTTGTATGATCTGGATTGTGTCATTAAATTGATTTTTTTATCGAGGATTTTATCTAACCGATTATAAATAAATTTTTCAAATTCTGTTTCATTTTCGATGTGAGTTATTTTATAAATATCGATATCATTTAAATTTTCAATAACATCTAATAGAAGTTGTTTCATCAATCTTTTCTACTCATTTAAATTCTCTTTCAGTTTTACGAATAACAAGTGAGAGAGAGCTAAATGTTCCTATATCTTCCTCTGAAAGCTTTGGTTCTGGGTCATAAATATAACAAATTACATCTTTACTAATCTGAGCACTATATGTCATAATTCCAAATGTGATCTTTTGCATTTGTGTTTTATACCCCTTACTCTTATCGAAATACCAGACAAAGACAACTACAACTTCACCTTCTTTTTCTATAGTAATGAGAGGTTCTTCACGGGCTTTATCAATCCTATGAATCTCCGCCTCTCTTAAGCTTGGTAGATTTCGAAGTCTTGTATTAATCATTCCTGCTAGACTTTTATTATCTGTAATTGATTTATAATCAATCCATGCATTATTGAGATCATTAAATATGGTTTCAACAATCCTTATTTGTGGTTCTACCTCTTGGATTGGTTTGACAGGTTGAATTTCAGATATTTTTTCTTCTGCTAACCCAGAAGCAACACCTGTGACTTCTTTAATCATAATCTTTTCTTCAGACTCAATTTCTTGAACTGGTGATTTAACTTTATCTGGATGAGCGGGAGGTAATTTTTCCAAAATTCTATCAATTAAAGTTTCTTTAGTTCCAGATACAAGTAGATCAAATTCCCTACAAATTTCTTTTAATTCAATCTTTCCAAATAAGAGACCTAAAATGTTTTGAATAGGCTCATTTGATTCATATAACAATCTGTCAATCAATTGATCCTTGGTTCCAGATATCTTTAAATTCCTTTCCATCAATTCCTTTTGAATCCCACTTACACTCGTATATTTTTTTGAATATAATAATTGGTCAATTGAGGTAAGTATTTTTTCTTCTTTTTCTTCCTCCTCATTTGCGATCTCAATTTCAAGTTCGGGTTCTTCTTCTTGAATTCTTTTTTCGATTATTTCTTTGGCAATATTGGAAAATTCCTTAGGTAAATAAAGGATATCTTCCTCAGACTTCTCGTCCTCAAAAATAAAAGATTGTGCTAACAGTGTTCGATAATTGTCTCTAAAAGTTGAACCCGATCGATTTTCTAATACTTCATTCCTTAGATCCCTATATTTTACTTCATTTTTATTCTCTATGAGACTTTTCAGAATTAAGGCAACAGTTCCATTGTCGGGTATCGAAAATTTTATAGTTTCTTGAACTTGCGGGTTTCTCACATTCTCATTAATTAAGTTAATAATCCCTTCTTTCCTAAGATTTGTATACCCTCTTAGACCGAGATTTTTACAAATATGGATTAAATCCGGTATTTTTTTATCAGGTAATAAATCTTTAATGCTTTTCATTTTTCTCTTATCTCTATCTATAATTTTATTTAAATTTTACATTCATATTATTATTAATAGTTTATAGTAAGGTAATAATTTAAAAACATAGAATTACTACATTGAAAGATTTTGTATTACTAATAAAAAAAAATAAATAAAAATTTTATGTTATGTATAAAAAGAAGTAGGATTTTTTTTCAGATTTTTTCTTTTATAATGATAAATAGTTCTTAAATACATTTCATTAGCAATTCTTTTTCTTCTTTTGTTTATACTTGTATAAAGTAATGAATTATCTTACAATCGAATAATCATATTTTTTCCAAATTTGAGACTATTATTCTTAATTAGATTTTATTAATACATTTTCAAAAAATGTAGCTCCAAGACGATTTACTGGTAAAAATTGAGACTTTCTTAATTGATGAAAATACACGTCCTTTCCTTAAAAAATTGTGTTTAATTTTAACCACAGATTATTGGATAAATTTTCAAATAGTAATCTAAAATTAATTAGTATAAAAAATTTGTAATAGAATAGACTTCTAGCATGACTATATAGAAATTGGGAAAATAATTAATATATAAGAAATTTTACTTAAATCCGCCATTAAACCTTAAAGTATTTTCATTAAATTATAGACCTTTAAGCAATTTGCCAAAATCTGGTTCTTTAAAAAAATCATTATATTTCTTTAATAGCTCAACATTTACAAGATGAATTTTCTTATTCGATTGATTTTTGGCGGATTTGATTATATCTAATTCTTTTAACTTCTTAACATGATATAATATTGTCCCAGAATACATATCAAGAGTATTTCCGATTTCTGAAATTGATATTGCTTCATCTCTAAAGAGTTCTTCTAAGATTTGAGGAATCAGAGGATTTAAAAAGATAACCTTATATTTATCATAATCTTCTGCTAAATCACTCAGAAAATAATGCAACGACTTCCCTATTCTTTTTGAGCGAACAAGTTTAAATCTTTCAAGAGTCATCACATGTTTCAAAAATGGAGTTCTTGTAATCTCTAGTTCACTTTCGATTTTTTCATCTCTGGCATGAATTCCAGGATTTTCTTTTATGAAATTAAGTATACTTACTAATTTTTCGTTTGTAAGTATTTCCAATTTAGTTCTTCTCTCATTCGTGACAATATATGATTTTTCTTCTAAACTCCGAATTGCTAAGAAAATTTCTTCCTTACTATATCCTTTTCTATAGGAGAGTTTTGCAATGCATTTAGCATATAATTTTTCGATAATTGGATACTTCTGAATTTGGCTTTCTGATTCAATTTCAAATTCTGTTTCATATCGTTTTAATTTTAATATATCACTTGCGATTTCTAATACATCTTTTTCAATTTCATTTAATTCATCAACAATTACTTCTGGTGGCTCCTCTTCTTTCTCTTCTACTTGAAGTGGTCTAAAATCAGTACGCCTAAATGAACTATCCTGTAGAACTTCTTTTTCTTTGCTTCTTTTAGGTTCTCTTCTTTTTTCAAGTGACATATTTAGGCGTTTTCCTCTAAAAATTGAACAAATTTTATTTGTTCATCTACATCCATAAATTTTAATTGTTCAACAATCTTATCATAATGTTTAGGTTTAACATTTGGAAGTTTTCTAATTCTATTGATTAGTTTTTTAGGTATTTCTTTATATAGACTCACTATAGAATCAATATATTTAACTTGTTCTTCTTGTGTTAGGAACGCAAGTTCCTCTAACAACTCCCTCTTTTCTTTCTTAGAAACTTTTAATTCTGTGATTTGATTCCTTAAATCCTTGGATAAAAGAGTAAAAATCTTAGAAAAGTATTCTTTTACCAACTTCTTATCCTTTTCATCTTTTACCGGTAAGAGTGATTCATGTAGTTTTAATTCATATTCTTCTTCTCTTTTTATTCGTTCTTCCTTATCAATTACTATTGGGATTAATTCAAGTTCCTTCCGTGTAGTTTCTTCTATTTCTTCTTTTTTCTCTTCAATATCTTCTTTTTTTGAAATTAAAGGTGTTTTTGGTTCAGTTGGTTTTTCCACAGGTTTTGTTTCAACTACTTTTTCTTCAATTATTGGCTTTTCTGGAATTTCTGTTTTTCTTAGTATTGGAGTTGAAGGTGGCGGAGGTATCGGTGGAGTTGGAGGCATCGGTGGTGTTGGAACGTATGGTTTTTCTACGGTAGGTACAGGTTGGAACACCTTTTTTGGTTTCCCTGTAAACAAAATAAATAGTAGAATTCCTTTCAATAAAATAAAAATCCCTGCAGCATAGAAAGTTGTTGCAAAAATTCCTAGCACTAGAAATTTAATTGAATCAATTAATTGAAAACTATCTTTGTCAATAATTTGTCCTTTTATATTCTTATCAATAAGGAGGACTATAATTGCAATTGTAAGAAGAATCCCAAAAATCAAATATATTTGAGGGATTTCAATGATATCAATAAAATCAATTATGATCATTCTCTCAGCGTTTAGAAATATAAAACCTCCTTCAGAAACAATGTGAGTTAATGTGAGTAATATGATAAAGAAACCAGCTTTAGTAGATAAATGATTTAGTGAGTTTTTCGCAAGCAATCCATAATTATACGCTTTTAATTCCTTATTTTTAGAATCTGTAATGACATGGATTGCAATAGCAATTCCTTTTAGCAATATAATTGCTCCAAGACCATGTAATATACAACCTAAAATCCCCCAACAAAATGAGTCGAGAAAAATTTCATTGTACTTTTTCTCCTTAACCTTTTTAGAAATATATCCTTTATCGTATGTCAAGAGTATTATACCTACGACTGCTTGTAAAATTCTTGAAATCCAATTTAATATAAATTGACCAGGCGAAAGTCCTAATAACTCCCAATACACAGGAATGTCAGTAATTAGTACTAAAAAAGAAATAAAAATAAAAATCACTAGTGGAATACTAGAAATTTTATTCAATCCTTGTATAAGTTTGTCTAGATTAGAAGAAGCTTTTTCTGTGATTAGTTGATATGGTTTTTCCCCCCTCCTATATGGAGTTTGTGCAGGTGTAAATTCAACTCCTTCCAAAACAAAAGGAGAACCACATCTCTCACAATAAACTTGAATATTACTCTCTATTAGGTGAGAGAGCTCTTGTGGGAACGCATAACCACATTCCCTACAGACATATATTTTTGACATATACTTTTACTACACCTTTATAATTATATTTTTGCTCTATTACTTTAATTATTTTTGTATAAAAAGATATTTAAATTAACTAATGGGAGATTGTTACTGCCTTAAGAGCATGATTCAAAGTTAGATGTGTTCCACAGTGCTCACAAAATGCCATTCCATTTTTTGCAAAATATGTTTTCGTTCTATCGGAAAGTTTCCTCCCACATTCACTACAATATTCTAAAATGTAATTTTGATGAAAAGTAATATTGTTTTGAATATTTTTTTGAAAGCTTTTTTGTTTTTTGATTTTATTTTTCCCTGAAACTAATAAGTAAAATCCTTCAGTTAACCTATAAAATCCATATCCAATATATTTTAGAAGCAAATACAATCCCTTTAAAATATAATACACTAAATATGCAATTCCTTTAATAAAATAATATACAAGAGTAATAGCTAGCGCAAATATTGTAATTAGACCTATAATTGCGAGTACTTGTGCATATATTGGTGCAGATAAATACCAATCCACAAAAGTATTATACCAAAATTCAATACTTTTAAAAAAATGCTCCCATTCCAATTTTTACTCACCATTTTTTTTTATTTTATTCTACAAAAAAGAAGTTATAAATATATTTTAAAAAAATTGGAGTCCAATTTTTAAAATGTCAGTAAAATAAACTATTAGGTAATAATTTTTTTCCAATTTAAAGCTTGAACAGTTTTATGAAGTAGGTGATTATCATCTACTATATTATAACTGAGATTTGTGAAAATTTTTTCTGCATAAACTAGTGTGAGTTTTGAAGAAACAATTTTATCGTGTCTACCATGGAAAACCAAAACTGGAACATCAACAGGATTATACTTTTTAATTCTTAAAATTCCCGATGATAAATAGGGGGCAAGCAGAATTAGTTTGGATACTTTATTAGGAAATTCAAGAGTAAATAGTGTCCCCATTAAACCTCCAAAACTAGAACCAATAATTATCCATTGTTCCTTATCATTTAAAATAGGATATAGTTGTTCCATGCGGTTTTTCAATAAATTTTTAATCGATATTTCTGAAGAATAAGGTAAAAAATTAGGTGTTAAGCAACTAGGTAAAAATTTTCTCAATAGTTGCCCTTTAAACCCATTACCAGAGCTTTCTAGTCCATGAATAAAAATTATATTTTCCATTTTCTGTTTTTTGGTTATATTTCTTAGAGGTCCTCATATTCTTCCTTCCATAATCTCATTTCCTTTCTTCTCCCAAGAAATACAAGAAGGAAAAAGATACTGAAATAAATTACTAATATTAATAATGTGTAGAAGTAATACTTATAAGTAAAACTCATAAAATGTAAGGCTAATCCAATAATAAAACCTGTAAATAGTCTCGATACGGTAGTACTCTTTCTTAGTAAAAGTCTTTGTGTACCCCAATCTGCTAAACCTGGTATTGGCAGAAGAATACACATAAGTAATGCTATTTCTGGACTAAATTCTACATGCAATATTTTTGCTGTTAAATAAGTAGTAAACATCGCAGATAAACCCCCAAGAATTACGCCTGAACACCTAGTGCAAAAATAAATTTTCGTTCTGCCAAATTTGAGATAAAACGTGTGGTCGCTTGCCGAAGGAGGATGATGCGTTAGTATTGTATAATACAACTCCTTTTCATTTTTTGCTAGAATTCTATCGTAGATGACTAAGAGTATAGGTATAAAGAAAATTATTGAAATAAGCGCTTGGATGAAAAATTTAAAGCCATAGTTTATTACAATATCTTCGACACTGTTTTGGTTAGGATAAAAAATTAGTTGAAAAATAATAATGAGACCAAATAAAATAAATGATGATATAATGAGAATGACGAATGTGTAGTATACTTTTATCCCATCATGATATTTTAAAGGATGATATTTATAGACACCTGATAAAAATCCTAATATTGCAACGAAAAGACACCAATCAAGGTAAAAAGAGTTATAAAAAGCTAATTGGTACAATAATTCTCCTAGAAATCCTGAGATTAAACCTTGGATTGAACCTCCTAATATTGAAAAAAACGTAAAAATCAGAAGAGTAACCCCGAATTGAATTGAAAATTCCTTGTTCGTAATAAAAATTGTAGATATTGAACCAAAGGGTTCAGAAATATATACATACGAGATTATAATAAAACCTACTATCAAAAGATTCAAAAAAATAATTCTTAGAAAATTTTTTTGCTCCTTTTCTTGAGCAAGTTCAGTCAAGGTAAACATATACCTCTTTTTTTAACAATATTTCATATAGAGAGAATTTAATTAAATATCTCGTCAAGTTCTTCAATTAATTTCTCCTTAGTCTTTTCAAAACCTAATCGTAGCACTTTTAAAATAATATTCTTTCCAACAGGAACTTTAAGAATAGTATCATCTTTTTCAACAACAGAAATTCCTTCCTCATTATAGTCAAGTTGGCGTATCAAAGCTTGATAAGCTCTTTCTTTTGTTTTAAAAGCTGCTCTAGATAATGCATTATATCCTTCTACATCATCCTTTACATCTAGAAACAGAATACTTTCTTCAATTTGAGTTATAAAACATTTTTTAGTTACGTCCTTCAACTTTTGATAATTTTGGTGTGTTTTTTTACACTGACGGTCTGTTTGATCATTCTCTAAATAAACAGGAAAATTCTTATTGACAACCCTATCAAACTTTTCTTTTGATATATCTCCATTTCGGACCAACTCTCTAGCGGAATCAAGCGTAACGCGAATCTGTTCTTTAGTACCTACTTTAGCCTCGTTATCGCTCCAATATTTATAAAATGATTTGACGATCGGCTTTACAACGAAATTTAGTGCCCCAGCTTCAACCTCAGAATCTAATAAATCCCTCCCGTAGGAAAGTGAGGTTTCCATTTGCTCCACCATCCTCTTCTCTAAGATTCTATAGTTCCTATCTACGTAATCCATTATTATGCAAAAATCTCATTTAAATTATATTTGAATTAAAATTTTACACACTTTCTAGATAAAATTCTTTATTAAATTAATATTTTAATTATTTATTGTTATAAGTATCATTGAGAGCTTTAGTAAACTCTTCCTTAGTTTGTTCGAAACCCCTTCTTAATGCCTTTAAAATTATCTTTTTTCCAACGGGGACTTTAAGGATGCTTGGATCTTCCTCAACTATTTTAATACCTCGATCTGTAAAATCTAATTGTTTCATCAAATTTTGTTTTGCTACCTCCTTAGAAGGAAATGCCTCACGACATAAGTCTCCATAATTATCTGCTTCAGCTTTAATGTCTAAAAGTTTTATTACTTCCTTTAAATAATTTATAAAAGTCTCCTTGGTAACATTTATTAATTTTTCATAATTTTTATGATGTCGCGAGCATTGACGTGTTGTTTGATCTGCTTCAAGATATTTTGGAAAAGAATCATCAAGTATTTCATTGAATATTTCATCAGAACCTCCATTAAACAATAATTTTTTTCCTGCTTCTAAAGTAATTTTGATTTGTTTAAGAGTACCCTCTCGGGCATCATTTTGAGACCAATAATCGTAGAATGTTTTTACAATCGGTTTTATAATAAAATTTAGCAAACCTGTGTCTAATTCAGTATCAATTAATTTTCGGCCTAATTTTATACTATTTTCCATTTGCTCAATCATTCGTTGTTTTATAAGCTGATAATTCCTTTCAATGTATTCCAATGTTTATTCTCCTTTTAGGTCTAAAAAAAAATTTAAATTAGCAAACTCAATTAATTATTATTAAAAGATTTTTTTTCTTTTAAAAGAATTTCATAAGTTTCATAATTTTATGTGTTTAGAATAGATTTATCTTAGATAATATATCTATGTAAAAAATTTTCGATGAGATTTAGAAATGAAGTATTACTTTTCGGTATTGATCTTGGGGGATGATGTTGACACAACCCATTTTTATGTTTCCCAAGCTTTTGGTGAGCCAGGGGAAGATCAAGAAACGCATTTCAAATGGTATAAAGAAATTAAAGTATTCGATGATGTTTGCGATTTAGAAATTGACGCTATTACAAGTATTTCTGCGGATTTAGATGAAATAATTCCTATGGTTGATGGAATCATATATTTTTTGAATCCTGTAAATGAAGAGGAATCAGAGTTATTTGAGATGATACTCCCAGATATTTTTTCAGTAAAACATGATATTCCTACAATTGTAATGTTTCATGATCAGAATGGAATCCTCCCTATTCCCGTCAATGATTTATTACAACATATATGGGTTAATTTTCCAAGTTTAGAAGCATTTGCAAATTTACCACCTCAAAATTTTCATCAAGCACTCCAATCCTTATGTTTAGCAATGATTAATGGAGATACTCCATTAAATATTGAAAATGCCTGGATGAGGTTCCCAATCTTCATTAGTATGGCCAATATCTATTTTAATAACCAAAATTATTATTATGCTGCTCAGGCTATCAGAAAGGCAGCGTTAATAGCCGACATTTATAATAAAGAAGAATATTTTATAATATGTGAGCAAGCGGCGTATCTTTATTCAAAAATCAATCTTTATTTAGAAGCTAGCAAGATTTTAGAAAAAGTAGACGCAAGAAAATCTTCAAATTTTAAAAAGCTCTATGCAGATGCCATGATAAGAGAAGGAAATCTTGCTTTCAATAGAAATGAATATGAACGAGCTGCTAAAAATTATGAAAGAGCAGCTCAATGGTCTAGTATAGAATCACTAGACAAGACTTTTATTGATGAGGCGTTTAAATTGTCTATAAATTCCTGGATTTCAGCTTGTAAGGTTGATAACGCATTGAGAATTTTGGATAGTTTACCTCATCAGGGAGTAATTACTATATTAACAGAGATATCAAACAAGATTTGTTCAGCAGCAGATTATTTAGTAAGTATCAACAATATTGAATCAGCTAGAGAACAGTTATACCTAGCTATCAATAAATACCAACGTGAAGCACTTTCTGAAGAATTAAAAACTCTAACAAAAAAATTAACTGATGTCTTAATCACGCTTTTTACTCAACAAATAAGTGAGGAAAAAAACCATGCTGCAAAAAATACCTATGATGAGCTTGAAAATATGTGGGAATCTTATAAAGTGAAAAAGATGAACCTAGATTCAACTTTAGAAAAACTAATTAATCAATTTTTTAAGGTAAACAATTTTGGAATGGCAACAATTCTAATTGACAAATTAAACTCCAGAAAATTAAAACAACAATTAGCAAAAAATAGAGATGAATTTGAAGATAAATATGAAGCATTAAAAAAGAAAGAAGTAGAAGATTATATTAATAGGGGAGTAGATGTAATAAGAGATTTTTCTGAGGCTGAGATTGATATCATAGCAGAGATAAACAATAAAAAAATATTAAAAGCAAATGAATTTGTAGATGATAAAAATCATTTAAAGGCAGCAAATATCTTAATAAAGCAGGCAGAATATCTTAAAAAAATTGGAAAAGAAGAAATCAGAGACCAGATTCTTACAAAATCTTTGGATATACTTTTAGACGGTTTAATTTTTCAAGAATTTTTTAAACTTTTTAATGAACTTTCAGGAGAAATAAAAACCAGATATTTAGTCAGAATTTTTCCGAAATACTTACAACAATTAGAAGAACTTAAAAAAACAGAAGAATACCAAAAAAAATCAAAAATTTTTGAGAACTCAATCAAGATATACCGAGATCAAATGCTTTATGAACAATCAAAAGAAATAACTCTTAGTTATATTAAAGTAATTAAAAAAGAAGCTTTAAAAATATTAGAAACTGAAGAAAATTTATCTGCTATTACTCAAGCGGAAGCTTTGGTTAAAAAGGTTGAAACATTAATAATGGCTTATTTAGATAAAGAAGAGAATATTAATATTACTTTTAATAAAATCTATAAGAAGATTGCCGAAATTTACATCAAATTTGATGAATTGCATTTAGCGCAAGTTTATAATGATAAAATTGAAAATAAAGCTTATAAAACTGAAATTCATAAAAAAATAGCAGAACTTGAAGATGAAAAAAGTAAAATTCGAACAAAGAAAGCTAAGGAAACTCGTGAGGGAGAGGAAATAAAAGAAAGGCGTTCAATAATCGAAAATAAGGCAAGAGAAGCATTACTTGACAGAGAAAAGGAGTTAAAAGAGAGAAAAGTACACAGAAGGGGTTATTTTAGAGATGGTCTAAATCACTTGAGAAATCATGAATACGATAAAGCCTTTGAGGTGTATAAAACTAGTACAGATCGACTAATTAAAATTAATAAATACAATTT
>JBHLPW010000124.1:0-3674 GCA_048939015.1 Promethearchaeota archaeon | reverse complement strand
AGCAAATACTCTTGGACCAGCACCATCTGGTAATTATGCAGTGAATAATCTTCTAAAGCCCTCTGGGTTGATAATTTTAGATTTTATCATTGGTATCTTGACTAATTCTGGGGAAAAAAATCAATATAGGATAATGCAACGAATATCAGACACAGTTGTTATTAGGACGAAATAGAGATCTTTTCAATTCATAATTATAAAATTTTTATTTCCTTATTCTTTCTTTTATTTCATTAGAAAATTATTACTATCTAAAGATTTATAAAGCCATATTTATATGAATAACCCGAGGTAATGAAAATGGAAGTATTAGAATATCAACAGGATATTGCATGGGCAAATGATTGGGGAGTTATAGTTGGAATTTTTGATACAATTGACCATTTAAAATCATTATTTAAAAAATTAGACGTTCCGTATTTGAGGGAAATACAACAAAAAATGTTAATTCTCAACCTTGAGAAATATGCATGGTCTTTACAAAATTACATAATTGAGAAATATTCAAAATAGTTTTCTTTCTTCTGTGATTCAATTTTTTATAATTAAAATCTTCTATTCAGGAAAATATCAAATTTCATACTTTTTAGTCTAAGACAATTACTTAATTTTTAATAGAAGTTAGAATAATTATTACAAAATCTAAAATTAAAAATAAGATGAATTTGGAGATACGCTTATGAGTAGAGAAATGTTTAGTAAGAAACAAAAATGGAGTTTTGGTATGGGAAGTTTTGCACAATGGTTTCTAAATTCTGCATTCAATACTTGGGTTCTCTCTTTTTATTTTGTAGCAGTTGGTTTAGATATAACTTTAATAACGCTTGCATTTGTTCTTTGGACACTTTGGAACGCTTTCAATGATCCTCTTATAGGATATTTGTCTGATAGGACGAGAACACGTATTGGTCGTAGGAAACCATTTATAATAATAGGTTCAATTCCCATATTAATAATTGAAATTATTGTATGGCTCCCACCAGCAGGTACTCAAATTGTACAGTTTATTTATCTTTTAATAATATTGATTTGTTTTGATACGTTCTATACTATGATTACTCTATTTGATTCACTTTTTCCAGAGTTATATACATCAGTGGAAGAACGTGCCGAAGTAAATACAATTAAACAAATCCTTGCAACTATTGGACTTATTTTAGCTTTTTTAATCCCGGGATTATTTATTGGTGATACTTTATCTGATCCAAGTGGTTATCCTATCAATGGTATTGTCACTTCTATTATAGTAGGATTATCTTTGGTTGTAGCTATCAAATGGGGTGCTGTTGAGAAAGAAGAATTTAAATTGGATCACAAACATGAGTTCTCTTTCTTTAAAGGTATGAAATATACATTAAGCAACAAGGGATTTATCCTGTATACAATCATATTTTTCTTATATGAGTATATTCTATTGCTCTATGCATCAGTTATTCCTTTATGGGGTGAATTTGTTCTTATGGTTGGAACTACTATTGAAACTTCTCTATTGTTAGGTTCAATTTTTATTGTTGGAATTATATCTGTTGTTCTGTGGAGATATCTTGATGTCAAATTGGGCAGTAGAAAGTCCTATGCAATTGCAATGATCGCATTTGCAATAGCTATTTTACCGCTTCTATTTGCTTCTGATTATATGACGGCACTATTAACAGTTTCGACCTCAGGTATTGGATTTGGAGGTATGTTATATTTTGTATATCTTATTATTGCTGATGTAATTGATGAAGACGAGTTAAAAAATGGAGTAAGGCGTGAAGGTACATTTTTTGGTGTGACCAACTTTTTTATGCGTCTAGCCATGGTGTTTTCTGTTCTCTCAGTAAATCTTGTGTTTGTTTCTACAGGTTGGGAAACTTGGACTCCTGATCCTGATTTTAATATTTTATTTGGTATTCGACTTTTAATGGTCTTATTCCCAATAATAGCCATTGTTATATCTTTAGTGTGCTTGTACTTCTATCCTTTCACCAAAAGTAAGGTTGACGGAATTAAATCCCAATTAAAAGAACTGCATGAAAAGAAATTAGAAAAAGTCAGATCTCTATAATTTATTTTTTTTTTTTTTTCTATTTTTCTTTATTATAATAAGAAATGAAAGCTTATTCATTCAAACTTGGTAAATCAACAGATCCTTTATCTTCCATTCCCTCTAATCTTCTATAATCATCATAAGATCGTGCCGATATAATTTTATAATATTCTTTTAATTCTTTTTCTACATCATCGGGTATATCTGGACCTTTTTGGGTATCTAAAATTTTATTTACTTTTTCCTTTGCTCTTTCAATAATATCTTTTGCTCCAGCTCTCTGCCATATAGTTCTTCTGTTCCTATCTGCAAGTAATGGGACAAAAAGTTCTTTACGGGTGTTTTTAGCTGTATGCTTAAGACTTAGATACGATTTATCTGATGTAGCGACTCGTTTAATTTGTTCTAATGCAAGAGATTCATCATCAACCCTTATTCCCTGTAAACCTCTTCTCACAATACTGCATAATTCATCATCGATTACTAAAAGTTCTAAAGCTTCAGAAAGGGAAGATTCATAGGTACCAGCACATGTTATATAATTAATCCCAGCAGAAGCAGAACAAAATAGGGTCATGAATCGTTCATAACCATTTTGGAGATCGAAACATTTTGATTCAGTAACAGCACCAGGACCTCTCGAGGGTATATCATAAAATCGAGCCATTTGCGCAGTAGCCGCGGTTATTAAACCAGTTTCTATAGAACCCCACGCAACATTTCCTGTTGATGGATCCATTGGAGCGGACATCGAAGAATAAAATACTGGAGCACCTGGATTAATGAGTTGTGTGAGAACAATAGCTGATAGGGTCTCCATATTTGCTTGAACAAGTAAACCAGCG
The DNA here is from genome assembly GCA_048939015.1 of Promethearchaeota archaeon. Lineage (GTDB taxonomy): Archaea > Asgardarchaeota > Lokiarchaeia > Sigyniarchaeales > SOKP01 > Loki-b32. The sequence goes on along the minus strand of JBHLPW010000124.1, from coordinate 797 downwards.
AGGGTAACAGGAGCGGTTGAACCCGCACTTGCAGCAGGTGCAACAATTAAAGGCTGATTGTATTGTGCAAAAATGAAGAGTCCATTGAGTAGGAGTTGAGTATGCAATAAAGGACTTGTTGGATTATAAAAACCTATAAGTCTAGGCCTTCTTTTAAGCTCATCTTCCCCTCCAACTATAAAAGAAAGAAGATTCATCATATCCTGAGATGGTGTTCTTCCTAAACACCCTAAACCATAAGGCTTAGAACTGTTATGTGCCCAAGCATGAATTGCATGCCAATGTAATTCTGTATATGGAATATCATTAGGCCAAACATCTACATGACTACAATGGATATTCTTTAAAGTGTCAACAATGCGAATTTGCTTAATAGTATCAGAAAGAATTGTTTTTCGAAATCCTTTTTTACTTTCTGGGTCATATATTTTTACAGGGGTACCAACCGTGGCAAAATTCACTGTTTTTGTGTCAATATCAAGTTGAAAAGAGCCATCATGTCCCCACAGAGAAAAAGAATTTGGGACCCTTTTAAGATGCTTCTCAACTAAATCTTGAGGATATTTAATAAAATGAGTTTCTTCATTATCTCTAATACATCCATGATCTATAAGAAAAGTTCGCACTTCTGGAGATTCTACCTTTACACCAATTGTTTCTAGGAGTTCAAGGGTGTTACTGTGTATTAGTTCAATCTCTTCTCTTGTTAACACTTTTAATTTACTTAATTTCATAATAATGTAATTTCTTTTTTTTTTTTTTTTTACAATAAATATTCATTAAATTAAAGAATTTAT
>JBHLPW010000026.1:0-64505 GCA_048939015.1 Promethearchaeota archaeon | reverse complement strand
TGCCATAATCGTTTATGAACCCTATACATTCGCGTTTTCCAAGTTTTTCTCCAATCCTTTTGAAGAAATTACCAAAGGACGATTATTAAAAGACCCAATCGAGACCATGAGTACATTAATGTTAAGTTTCTGGTATATATTTGATCTTGAAACTCGCGTAAAATGGTTCAAACAAACCGTAAAGGATTGGAAAATCGATGGTGTAATCATGCATAATAATGTGTCGTGCCGGCCAAACACAACCACATTTTATGATTTAAAACGCAGGTTGAGTGAAGAAGAAGATATTCCAAGTCTAATAATTGATAGTGATCAAAATGATCCTCGAAAATTTAACGAGGTTCAAGTATCAAACCAAATAGAAAGCTTTATTGAGATTCTAAGAAAAAGAAAGAAAAAGTAATTTTTTGTTTTGTCTTTCTTTTTTTAGATTATTTAACAATTATTCCTTCGTGTGGAAATAGTTTAAAAATTCCATTATAAGCTTCTGGATTTAGAGCTTTTCTATTAGATAATGTAGAAAACAATAATAGTGGATCATGAGAGAGGTTTCTAATTAGCAGTTCCTTGTTTGAAAAATTTAAATATACATAAATTTCTTGTGTTTCTTGAATCCTCTTATAAGATAAACACTTGTTGTTTAACTTTTTAAGATTAATAAGCGTAAAATCACCTATCTGTAATGCGGGATATTTCTTTCTAACTTTCAACAATCTTTTATAACAATTCAATAAAGAAGCTTCATCTTTTTCTTCTTTTTTTACATTTCTTTCGATAAATGATGGATCAACTGGAAGCCACGGTTCGATATTCGGAGGACAAAACCCTGCATTTTCAGAGTCATCCCACTGCATTGGTGTTCGACATCCATCCCGATTTATAGGTATTCCATATTTTCCTAAGATATTTTGCATAAATTGAGGGATCCAGTTGAAGTAGTGAGCGACAGCGTCCCTACTATCTTTTTTTCTTGATTTACCCTCCTTCATGCCCAATTCTTCTCCGTAATAAATAAATGGTACTCCTCGAGCAGTTAATTGTAAAGTAGCATTAAGTTTAGCTTTGTTAATTTTATCTCCTATCTTTGTAATACGACGCCTTTGATCATGATTTCCAAATACCCAAGTAGGCATATATGGATAAGGGAACCATTTTTCATACATTTGCATAAGATTTCGAAACTTTTTTGCTTTCATGCGTGTACTCATAGATTGAAAAAGAAAGACAAGGTTAAGACCATCATGACTTATTCCGTCCTTCCGAATATCTCCCAAATAGTTCTTTAAAATTTTGAATGAGGAAGTTATTTCACCAACTAAGAATTTTCCTGGAAATTCATCAATAGTTTTCCTTAGAGTCTTACAAAATTCATAAGTATCTGGATGATTTACTGTCATCTTAGAACTCTTGAAAAAGCTCCCCTTATCCTCTGAATAAAGTTTGAAGATAAATGGTGCTTTTCGAAATTCAGCATCTTCAAATAGAGTATTTATGATATCTAAGCGATAACCGTCAACTCCCTTTTTTAACCAGAAACGAACAGTATCTAACATTTCTTTCTGAACTTCTGGATTTCTATAATTTAAATCTGGTTGAAAATGTAAAAATGCATGATAAAACCATTGGCCAGTATGAGGATCATACTCCCATCCGCTACTTCCTATCATAGAATTCCAATTATTTGGTGGTTTCTTTCCATTTGGTTTTTCACCATCTCTCCAAATATACCAATCACGTTTAGGATTATTTCTGCTTGAGCGAGATTCTTTAAACCAAGGATGTTCAATACTTGTATGGTTTAACACCATATCCAAAACTATCTTCATATTTCTATCGTGAATATCCTTCACCAAATTGTCGAATATCTCCATTGTTCCAGACTCGGGATGAATATCTTTATAGTTTGAAATATCATATCCACAATCATGTTGACTATAAGATTTGAATGTAGGTGAGGGGAAAAATGGACTAAACCAAATTGTCTCAACACCTAATTCTTGTAGATAATCTAATTTTTCAATAATACCAGGAAGATCTCCAATACCATTTCCAGTGGAATCTTTAAATGAACGAGGATAAACTTGATAAACTACTGTTTTTTGCCACCATTCGTAAGATTTTTCAACCATATTTTATTTAACATATATTTATTTTAATATTTGATTAAATAACTATGAAGAGATCTATGTTGGAATAGAATAAAAAGAAGTATCTAAAATATTAGTAGAATTATTTGTTTCAAATCTAGCTCTTATTAATTTGCTATTTTAACATGTGCATTAGGGGTTATTATTAGATAATTGTCCCCAAGTCTTCCCATACTTCCTCCATTTTCTCGTAAGAAAGATTTTAGATCTTCAATTCTTCTTTTTAGCTCTGAAACGTCTGCGTTTTCAAGGATTTCTTTAGCATTTATGATCAATATCTTTCTTTTTAGCAATTGGTTCTTTATATCTTCTATTTGGTTTAGATTTGTAAAATCATATTTTCTTATAATAAAATTGTGGAGTAATTCAGAATATTCTTTAGAAAAACCCATAGTTTCTTGTGGTGAACCTAAAAGCTCAGTATCTTCCTTTTTTCCCCAAAATTTACCCATAATAAGAACCTCGAATTTTATTTCTAGAACTAGTTTGAAATGTTTATATTCAGTGTATTAATATTCTCTAAAAATCATAAATAGAAGAAATATCCAGAGCTATATCTAAATATTACATATAAAATATGACATATTAGGAAAAGTTTTTATTGGTATATTTACCATTGTTTTAAATATGGATCTTATTAAAAATGATTTTATCGAGTTTATTAAACAAAGAAAAAGTGTAAGAAGTTTCATTTATCAGAAAATTGATAAGGAAATAATTTTAGATATCTTAGAAGGTGCTCGATGGGCTCCTTCTGGTGAAAACAGTCAACCTTGGAAAGTATGTATCTGTATTCATCCCACTGTTAAAAGAATGATTGCAGAACTTTCTAAATATGGCGGTATCATTGAAGATGCATATGTTAATCTCGTTATTTTCTTGGATCTCGAAAGAGGTTATGATAGAGTAAAAGATACTCAAGCTATTGGAGCTTTCATGGAAAATATCCTATTGGGGATTCATGCAATTGAGGATATTGGTGGAGTATGGATAGGAGAAATTTTAAATCGAAAAGAAGAGGTTAATGAGATATTCAAACTTCCAACAGACAAATTTGAGTTAATGGGTATAATTGCTATTGGGCATATTGATGAAGCTCGAGAAAAAGTACGTTCAAAAAAGAGAGAAAGGCGTTCTTTGGACGAGTTTACTGAATGGTATTAAATAAGATGCTATTATTATAAAACTCTTTATTTATGATTTTGAATATTGATCTTCTACAGATTCTACTAAGTAAGGATTGATAATCCTTATACCGATAATAAAGAAAGATATTAAAGTCCATTCAACTATTATTGAAATTATAAAGGGAGCTTGAGGACTTACAGTCTCCCATACGATTCCTCCTAAAATTGGACCGATTATCATTCCAATAGATTCAAAAACAGTGATTAATCCAAAAATCTTTCCACGATGTTTAATAGAAACACGACTAAGGAAATTCACGAATACGAATCCTACTGTTAACATTATTGTATTATCAGCTATGAGTAAAATAGCAAAAATCCATAAATTTCCTGAATAAATTATTAAAAACGTTATTACTCCTCCGAAAAAACTTGAAATAGAAATTGCTAGGTATGTATTCATTTTATCTGCAATTGTCCCTAGTTTAGGAGCAATTAAGGATCCTATTAATGATGTGGGAAGATAAAACCATGCTACTAAACCTGCATTACTATTAATATTCTCGAGAACATAAGGTTGAATAAATGGGCGATATAACCCAGAATTTATGGAGGATAAGAAAAAACCACAGAATAATACAATTAATCCAAAAATAAATTGATAATTTGACTGATTCCCAGTGGTTTTTGTAATAATATCTGGTTCTTCAATTACTATTGAATCTTTATTATCACCTGGATATACAAATTTTTTATGTTCATCTACTTTCCGTGAAAATTGAATACCGGCGTAAAAGTTTGAAATTCCAAACACAGGAATAGCACCATAGATTATAAAAGTATTATTTGGACTAAATGTATTTGCTAAACTAAATATTGTAAACCCTATAAAAGTCCCAAGAGCCATACCAATACCTAACGCAAATCTTCTTCTTCCAAATGCAGAAGATCGATGATATTTCGAAGATTTCTCAGAAATTAAAGCATCTAATGGATTCCAGAAAATATATGCTCCCAACCCTAGTAGGAAAGCACTTATATACATTCCAATAAGGGACTGTAGTATTATAGAAATATAGAGTCCAAAATAGGATAACCCCCTACCAAAAGAACCAACCATAACTAAAATTCGCTTGGAAAAACGATCAGTTAAATATCCAATAAAACTTGAACTAATTAATCCACCAAATGTAATGAAGGAGAAAAAAAGTCCAAGATTAGTTGCAGGGTAGTTTAAAACCTGTTTTATAAGGTATGCCATGATAAACTCAATAAAAAAAAAGCCAAGTGAATTCCACACAACAATAAATATCACTGAATTGAAATCCGAAGTAAACCTGTGATGATCTGGTATTGATTTTTTATTTTCCTTTCTTGAGAATAATTGCATAATAATATTTGAGAAAAAAAAGTAAGAGAAAAAAACTTTTGCTTCTAAGAAATATTATAACGATAAGGTAAAATATCAGAATTTACAACCAGAAATGAATTATAGGAGAAAATGTTTCACCAAGCCAGTAAAATAAATTGACCCAATATACATATGTAATACCAAGATATAAAAAAGCATATAATATAGCAAAAGCGAATCCAAAAATAACATCAGTTGGAAAATGTACTCCAAGGATTAACCTTGAAAGTGCCATAATAATATCTAAAACAATAAAAACAGTTAAAATAATCCAAAAATAGTCAATGAAATAATATGCAAAAATAAAACCAAAAAATAAGATAAAGGTGACATGCCCCGATGGGAAAGACTGTTTTTCAGACTCTTTCATAATATAAGGAATTCTTATAAAGTCGTCATGTTTCTTAACACCTTCATTTTTAAGTTTAATAAATGGACGATTTCTTCTAATGATTTTATATCGAATAATACTATGTAGTATAATACTCTGTTCAAAACCACCAGTAAAAAGCACCAAAAGATAGTAGTCTTTGGTTACATATCCATAGAAAAACCAAATTAGCCAAACTAACCCCCAAAAATACATGGAACCCAGAAAACTATACACAATAGCAAATTTTTTAGTTCTTCTACTAAAATCACTTTTATATATAGTTAAAAATGCCCTATGATCCCAATGCTCTATTTTTTCAAGATATTCTGATAATGTTGACATGATTATGTTTGACGTTAAATTTGGGGTAGAACTTGGATAGATTACAAAAATTGATATTTATACTTTTTGCTACACTTAATCATCTTTTTTGATTTTATTATTAAGAATATAATTAGTATTATTTTAAAGATACTAATTAAATTGAAGCGGTCTTAGCATTTTGAAGTCTTAGTCATACCTTTTAAAATAATTACTTTATTACTTCTACTCTATAATTTGTAATTTTAAAGATTTCATGGTTGCTATACATATTTTAATGGTATGTAGAATCAACAAGTATAAATATATGTATTTATTATATAAAATCAAAGTTAATTCATCTTTTTAGAAAATTATTATATTTATCGTGAATATTATGAGTGAAAATTCAGGATTTTCTGAAGAAAATTTAAGAAAAATTGCATCCCAAAAAGTAAGTTATCGAGTCTCTGTTAAACTTCATGTAGCAATTTTTTTCATCGTTAACATTTTACTTTTTTTAGTTGATATTTTCTCCACACCTGGACTTTATTGGATAATCTATCCATTCTTTTCATGGTTAATAGGAGTAAATATGCATATCACAGGATATCTTTTATATGCGAGAGGTACATATCCTATGGCTAAACGAGGGGTAATATATCATGTAGTTTCTTTTATTTCAGTTATGTTTTTTTTATTTATAGTCAATTTCATAACATTTCCTGAATTTTACTGGGTAGTTTATCCCTCAATCTTCTGGGGTGCAGCTGTAATTTTACATATAATAATCTACATTCAATATTTCAGCGGAAAAGTAGAAAAAAGTGGAAAATACAGTTCAAGAAAGGAACGAGCTATTGAAAAGGAATTAGAAAAGATGAGGAAAAAGCAAGAAAAAAATAATTAAGATAAGAAGATAATGTGGTTAGGCAAATTTTTAAATCTTGAAGATGATATTGAAGAGTTGGGCTCTTTGATTAAAGAAGAATTGATTAAAACTCTTCAAAAGAGTAAACTCACTCCTCTAGAATTTACTATTATTGAAACTATTTTCAATAGCCAGCAACTTTCTGGTTATGATTTAATCAAAAATTTGAATAGAAGTTTCGCAGGGACATGGGAAGCCCAATCTGGTACAATTTATCCTATATTAAGAAAATTAGAGAAAGACGGATTCTTAAAAGCCGAACAAGTAAAAAGTCCAATAGGTCCTTTAAGAAAAGTCTATTCTTTAACAGAAGCAGGGGAAGAATTATTAAAATTTAAGGTAAATAAAAACTACTATGAACAACTTAAATTTGTTGAAAATTTCTTAGTTGAGTTATCATCTATTTTTATACATTCATTCCCAGATAAAGAAAAAAGCCAAAAAATCACAGAAATACAAAGTGCTCTTAATGAAACTTTTAAAAATGTAATTAAAAATATTCCTCCAACATTAGATTTTAAAATTAAATGTAGTAATTGTGGATCTGAGATTGGTCGAGAAGTGTCATTTTGTCCTAATTGTGGAGCATCCTTATTCCAGGAAAGCTATAATGAATAATAAATAGAAAAAAAAATATTATCCTTTTTTTTATTCAATTTCAATACCATATTTTCTGAATATTTTCTTAAGTTCTTCATCCGCTAAATGTTTTAAAATATCCTCCATTGGGGCTATGATCTTGTCTTTTTTAACAGTTCGATTCTGACTTATCCTCGCTCCTTTAACTTCCAATGCTGTCTGAGCCCAACTAAAATCATTATTAAATGTAAAAAGAACATCTCTATAAGCTCCCTCAGTTCCACCATCTCTAGCAAGTGGTTTTTCTTCTATGGGCACCTCTGGGTCTTGTAAGTAACACCAATCTAAAATAACCCATTCTAACCTTCTCTCCGAATCAGGACGATCTGCTAAGTATAGACAATAGGAATGCCCTCCTACCTCTGCATCTGATGGTGCAAATATAGGATCTGCTATGACTTCAGCAGCGGTTACTTTTACACGCCAACTAGGGATTCCAGCGTTAATTAGCAATGCTGCAATCAGAATTGCTCCATCTTCACAATCACCTATCTCCGCTTGTATACTTTCGAAGGGAAATAGCCAAAATTCTGGTACTTCTGCAGTGATATCATCATATTTATACTTCAGAAAATTACATACAAAATTTTGTATTGCTAATGCTGTTTCATTTGGAGTATCTTTTCTCAAACCAACTTGAGTTATAACATGCCATAGTATTGCATCATTATCCTTAATAAAGGCCTTAACATCTACATCAATTTGTTTCTTATACACTTCTGCTCTTAATGCTCTCCCTGTATAAATGATTGGAGCCTTTTCCCACTTATTATTCCAATAATCCGGACCATATTCGCCGTAATCACCTTTAAATTTTTCAATTGGAGTATAATCAATTTTAGGAATGGGACTTGGAGTAGGTTCTTCTTTTTTCGCTGGTTTCTTTACTGGTTTTTTCACTGGTTTTTTTTCTGGGGTACCTGAAATATCTTTAGCTGCTTTAATCCAGTCCTCAACATTTTTGAGAGTTGGAACTTTTGTAAGTAGTTTAGGATTATCTTTTTTTAGTTGTTTTAGTTTATCAACTGTATTTTTGGCATTTCTATAAGCAAATTCCTTTACAGAATCCATTCCAATTAAGTTTAAAGCATTAGCTATTTGGGGAGTTACTCCTTCAATCCTCATTAAATCTGCATGCTCCTGCCATGTATCTAAGGTTTTAACGGCTACACCTATTGCTCTTGCTAATTGAGAAATTTGGTAATAGGAAAGTGGCAAAAGATCCTCTACTTCCTTAATACCTGCTTTCTCAAGAAGTTTAGAATGTTTTTCTTCTAAACCTATTATCTCAGTTAACTTCATTTTAATATCATTTAAATTTGAATTTTAAGTAAGAATATTGTTATCTTAATATAAAATCTTTATCTATATTATGCAATAACCTAATCTAATTTACGAATGCATAGCAAACTTCTTTTTTAGATCTTCTAAAGGAATAGGAATCAGTATTTCATTTTCAACTAAATTAGAAATTAATAAAGTACTCTCTACATTATCCATTTTTAAAGTATGGTTAGCTTTATTAATTAATGTACCAAGTAATATACGCCCTTTATTTTTATGGGCAATATCTTTTGCGAGTTGCAATAATTCTTTAATTTTTGGAGTTATTTCCTTTCCCTTTGTAGATGCCAATTTATATGGTAATGTAAGTCGCAAATTAAACTCATCGTCAACAATCATATCAACACTCACTTTATATAATGATTTACGGTGAAAAATGGAAATATCTCCATTAAACTTAGAATATAACTCTTTAAGCTCTTGATTATAAAGTTTTTCAAATCTAGAGCAAAAAGAAGTTAAAGTCTCTCTCGCAGTAATAACAGGCTTTTGCCTAGTTATTAAAGTCACCCAGATCATTTTACCTGTACGTGTTATTAAATACTTGCCTTCTAGAGTTGCTTGTTCTATTACATTTTCCTCTAAAGGCAAATTTAAGAGTTCATACTGAATTGAACTTCGGAAAATATCGAGAAAATCTGGATCAAAATTACCAGCTGTTTTGTAGTAAATAATCTCTTTTGATTCCTTATGAATTATAATAGCATACTCAATTGATAATGCTAAAGAAAGATATTCTGGAATTGGAATCTGTACCCATCGCTGTGATTTCTATGTATATTGAATAGTGCCATTTTTATTTATAATTTTGCTCAATAAATTTCATTAAATTAGAAAATTAGTTTTGAGGTTAGCAAAGTCTATATTCCTAATATTAAATCATATATAAGATAGAAAAATATGTGGAGAGGGTGAGATTCGAACTCACGAAGGCCTTTGCCACTGGATCTTAAGTCCAGCACCTATAGTCTTGACCCATTTTGGTGTAAAATGGCATTTGACCAAACTCGGTAACCTCTCCGTTGCGTAAGTGTTACCCCCATATTTTTAGATATCGTAATTCTTAGTTTTAAAGGGTAACAATAAATCAAAGTTATATTTTTAATTTAAATTTTATCTTAGCTAAATTGGTAATAGGAATTTGATTTGTGTTAATGGTTAGATATGATATTCATAAAAATAAAAAGAAATAAATAAAAGTAAGATATTAAAATTATAACATAAATATAATTCTATTACGTGTACAAATAAAATTATATAATTACTATACAATAGCTAAATTAAATGGTATAAGATCATGCCTGTAGGAATCCTTGTAATTCGTTGGGATAATGAAATAGGGCCAATTAACGAGGGCTTTTATCCAGAGACTCTAAAGATAACAAATAACTTACTCACCCAAGTTTATTCAAGTCACAGATATCAATCGTTAAAACCCGGATTTGCGAGTATTGCTTTAAAAAACAATAAAGTCGTTTCATTCTTCTCTGGTGTAGGTCAAGACTATATTTCTGTGGAGAATTATGTTGTTGCCCTTCTACTTCGGCGAGATGAAAAGCCTGGTAAATATCGTGAGATTTTAAAAACTATAGCCGCCGAAATACTCGAGAAGATTCCAGACGATAAATTTAAAGAAGCATTACCAGGTTTATATGATCAGTTAGCTAAAGTCTAAAGTATCTTATTTAAAGTCTTTCTTGTATTATCAGAAAAAAAAAGTTTGATAATATCATTATATAATCAGAAAAAGTTTAAAGCCATTCCTCACTTTTTACAACTATTTTACCTCGATCGTCAGTTCCGAGGAGTTCTATGTCTTCAAGGGTTTGAACGTGCTTTTTAACTGTGACTATTGGAATACCAAGAGCATTCTTTAAATCCTCTAATGTGATCCCCCCAACATTTTCAACAATTAAGAAAGTTTTAAAAAGAGGTTCCTTTTCCATTAAGGGTTTTAACTTTTCATAATAATTTATCTTATCGATATTATCTTTTTGGAGATTCTTTAATTTCTCTAATTCTTTATTTAAATCTTCAATTTCTTGGTTTGCGTCTCTATTTTTATCACCCAATTCTCCTACTTTAGCAATTAACTCATCATATTTTGATCTCATGCTCTCAAACCGAGAAGCAAAATCTTTAGCTTCAGATGTCTTTTCAGTAGAAGTTAACTTACTATCCATTAAGAATGTATCAAGTTTAGTTATTTCTTCTTTAAGTTCCATTGTTTCTTTTCTATGTTTTTCTTCTAATTCTTGGATTAATTTAACCTGTTCTTCTTTAAACTTATCTGTAAACGCTTCTAATTCTTGTACTTTGTTTTCCAAAGCTTTCATTGCTTCCTTTTTTAAAATTAATTCTGAATTTTTCTCTGCCAGTTCGGCTCTTAAATTTCCCATCGTTTCATAAGCTTCTTCTAATTTACTTTGAGTAGGAGTTATTTGTTTTTTCACTAATTCCATTTCTTTTTGAGTTTGAGCGACTTCACCTTTAGCATATTCTAATTCCAATTCCTTTTCGTTAATAATTTGACGTTGAGTTCCAATTAATTCTTTTAATTCAAGTATATCTTCTGGTACATCTGACATTTTAGAAATTTTTGCTTTTTGTTCTTCTATTATTCCTTCCTGTTCGCTAATAATCCGTTTCTGGCGTTCTACTAAAGCAGTTAATTTATCAGCTTTTGCTTTTATAGTGGCGATCTCTTTTTCGCTGGATTCAATACTATCTAACGCTTTTCTTAAATCTTTAGGCATTGTTTGTTTTCTCCAAAATTTAATACTAATTTGATATATTTTTATGATATTTATATAGTTAAAATATTTATTAATTTTTTTTTAAACAAAACTTATCCATATTATTATGAGAGATTTATATTAAATAATTTACGAAATAATTAGCTTTTTTTATTATAAGAACGAATTTTTCAAGAATTTGTATTTGGTAATTAATTTATATCCTTGAGAATTTTAATTAATATTATGGTATCGATAACACCCTTAAAACCTTATATGCCTATTAATCCAAAAGAATTCTGTACTAATCCATATGATATAATTGGTAAAGAAGAAGAATTAGAACTAAAAAAAAATCCTGATTCGTTAATACACCTTATTTTACCTGATGGTGAAGGGGACGAAATATATCAAAACGCTGCAAAAGCGTATAAGGACTTTAAAGAGGAGAAGATTATTAAAAAAGAAGAAATTCCAAGTATTTTTGTATATCGACAAGAATCTCCGCAATTTAATCATCAAGGCTTGATAATGGGAGTTGCGCTCCAAGATTATGAAGATGATAATATTGTAAAACATGAGCATACAAGAGAAAAACCGTTAAAAGATCGAACTAATCATATTGTATCTTCAAAGGTCGCTGCAGGTTTAGTTTGGACTGTTTTTCAATCTAATAAAAAAGTTAATGAAATTATAGAAAAGATCAAAAATAATAAGCCAAAATTCGATTTCGAAAAATATGGATATCGACATTTATTATGGCAGGAAACTGATCCAAAAGTTATTCGAAAACTAAAAGATTTATTTAAAAATGAAAAAATATACATTGCAGATGGGCATCATAGAGCAGCAAGTGCAGCCGAATTTCGTAAATTACAATTAAAAAAAGAAAATATAGACAAGAAATCAGAAGCACCTTGGCACTATTTATTATCCTATGTAGCATCAGATCATCAAATCCGCATTCTACCATATAATCGTGTTATTAAAAGTCTGCCTTTATCCGAAAATGAATTTTTAGATCGATTAAAAAATGATTTTGAAATAATTTCAATGAAAAATGCCTTTAGTCCTGAGAAAAAAAATGAGTTAGCAATATGTTTGAAAGGACAATGGTATAAATTAGTCGTTAAAAATACTAAATTTAAATCTAAACGAGATAGTTTAGATGTGGCAATTCTTCAAGATAAAATCTTAGAACCACTTTTAGGTATTAAAGATCCTCGTTCTGATGAGAACATATTTTTTGTAGGTGGTATTCAAAATCCTAAAGAAATGGAGAAATATGTTACAGATGAAGGAAATGACTTATTTATTAATTTATACCCCGTTGATATTAAAGATCTAGAACATATTGCTGATAAAGGAGGAGTCATGCCTCCAAAAAGCACTTGGTTTGACCCTAAAGTTCTTTCAGGGTTGATATTACACGATTTAGAAGGAAAATAAAAAAATTAATAATTTATTTACTTTTAAGATAGTCCGACATTTTTTCTGCAACCATTGTAGCTGCAGCCGTCTGGTTTTCAATGCTTTGGGAAGCTATATGTGGAGTAAGGACAAGATTCTCATCCCAAGTAATAAATTCTTCATTCTTTAGCGGTTCTTCATGATATACATCAAGGGCTGCACCAGCAATATCCTTATTTTTTAAAGCCTTAATTAATGCATTGTCATCAATTAAATTACCCCGTGCTGTATTTATGAGTATTGCATCCTTTCTCATTAACTTAATTCGTTCTTCATTGATTATATTTATAGTTTGGGGTGAGGATGGTAAATGTAACGAAATTACTTGAGCATTTTTTAATAAATCTTCAACTGTAGAATATATTGAACACCCCATTCCCTTTGCCTCATCGATAGCTACTTGGCCTTTACTAAATCTAGAATAAACACCAACTTCCATACCCATAGCTAAAGTAATTTTAGCTAAATGCTTTGCGATATTTCCAAAGCCTATTAAACCGAGTTTTTTACCATCTAAGGTATAACCTAAGCATTCATTTTTTTTCCATTGCGCTTCATGAGTTGTACGATCTGCAAAGGATATTTTTCTTGCTAGTGTTAGCATTAAACCTAGGGCAAATTCTGCTACTGATACCGCTGGTGCTTCAGGTGTATTGATAACTTCAATGTTCATTTCAGAAGCCTTTTCTCGGTCTACATTATCTAAACCTACTCCTGCTCTTCCTATAACTTTAAGGTTTTTAGCGTTCTCTAATACATCTGAAGTCAATTTTGTTCTTGAACGTATTACTATTCCATCATATTCTCTAATCTCGTCTTTTAATTCATCTTTAGTTATAGTAAATCGTTTGATAACTTCAAATCCATTATCTTCAAATATTTTTATTCCCTCATCCTGTAGTTTATCGCTAATTAATATTTTCATTTATATCACATTAATCGATTTTAATCAAATTGAATACGATTTTTAGTTTTTAGATATTTAAAGAGTTTTTGATAGTTTTTTGATTATTATATCCATAATGAAGATTAAGTTAATTAAACAATATAAAAAAAAATAAGGAAATTACAAAATATTTAAAATAAATTGTTTATTTGAGCTTATTTATAATGTCTGTCAATGTATTTAACATCTCATCAAGATCTTTAACTTGGATTTCTCCCATATGTCCAATTCGAAATGTTTTATTTACAAGATCTCCATATCCGTTCACAATTCGATACCCTTGATCGAGAAGTAAAGAAACCATTTTGGGAATATCAAGATCTAATGAATTTTTTATAGTAGATACCGTATTTGACTCATAACCTTTGTCAGGGAACATTTCAAGATTGACATCTTCTACCCATTTGCGTGTATGTTTTCCAAGTTGTTCATGCCTTTCAAATCTTTTGTCTAATCCCTCATTATTTAAAATATAATCTAATTGGGCTGCTAAACCTCTTATTTGGGGTATCGGTGGTGTCGTTGGAGTCTGATGCTTAGACACATGTCTTTTATGCATTTCAATGAAATCAAAATAAAGACCTCTATTTTTGACAACTTTTGCTTTTTCAACTGCATCTCCAGAAATGGAACAAACTGCTAGTCCAGGAGGCAGTGCAAAACATTTTTGAACAGATGCTAAACAGACATCAATGCCTAATTTATCGATCTCAATTTTAATTCCTGCCATTGAAGAAGTAGCATCTACACAGAGCAAAGCTCCAGAATCCTTCACCAATGGAGCCACTTCTTCAATTGGATTATAAACACCAGTTGAAGTTTCGTTTGCTTGAATAAAAACGACTGAATAATTGTCTTTGGTTAAAGCATTATTAGCAACCTCCGCTGTTATCGCTTTACCCCACTCAACACCCTCTTTAATAGATGTCTTTCCATTTGAGACACCTATTTCGTACCATCGATCCCCAAAAGCTCCAATTGAAAAAAATAATGCTTTTTCATCATCATTTACAAGATTTCTCACACATGCTTCCATTATTCCTGTAGCACTTGATGTAAAGATTAGACACTCGTTTTTTGTATATAATACCTTTTGAAGACCTTCCGCTACTATCTGATGCATTTCTGAATATGGTTTCGATCTATGAGTATCATTTGGTTTTGCCATTTCTTTGAGAACTCTTTCTGGTACATAAACAGGACCAGGAGTAAATAATTTCAATTGAGATCCTTTTTCTTTATTAAAATGAATATCAGTCATAATTGCGACTAGTTTTAGATTAATTATAATTTTTATTTTAAGATATTTAATTAAGTAGCATGGCTTGATATAATTTTTATTATTTTTTCTCAAATTCTTGAAAAGAAGAATTAAATCAAATTCTTATTATTACGAATAATCCCTTAATTTCTTTAGAGTACATTCTGGAAAAGTTATTTAATCTAAATTAAAATTAATAATACTATTCCATTTTACCGACAATAAATTTTCCATCTCTTCCCACATATAACACGTAATCAGAGATTATATAAAAAAAGAGTTTAAAATTCTTTATGTTTGTTAGTGATAGTCCATATTCACTCAAATATAATGCTGCTCTACTAATAACATTGAGAAATACAGTAATAGAGAGTATAATAATATTGAGAAAAAACGAATTGTTTGTAGTATAGAATATTATTAATGAAATTATTATTGTAATAATACCGATTATTACATTCACTATTCTATGATTTATTCTATATAAATCAATCATTAATCCTTTTATAATTCCAGCAAAACCCACCATCATTATTGGAAATGTAATTAAAGCTATAATGATATGCGATAAAATTCCCGGTTGTGAAAATATCCAATTTAGAAATATTAAGGAAAAAGACAATAAAATAATTCCTAATAATATTTTATTAATATTTCTAAATCCATTATTATTATTCTTATCAAATCCATCCTTAATTTTTAAAATTGAATAGACGGTTAAAGAAGCAAATGGGTATACAAGAACTCCTAATAATGCTCCTAAAGGAAAGATAATAGCAAATAGCAAATAGCAAACCACAGAACTTATTATAACATAATCATCTGCCTTAATTTTTTTCTTAGGGATTAATTCTATATCCATAAGATCACTGAAAAGAATTTAATTACTATATTTAAAATAAAATTTATCTTCATTTATTTTTATTTTTCTTTATTATTATTTATACTGTCTTAATATCTCAAATAAATTACTAATAATTCGGATAAAAAAACTTACTCAAAATCGTTTATTATAAAAAAAGTATTATATAATTTCCAGTTATGATTAATCCCACTGCCAATATAAACCTTTTGCGAAACTTTTCTTTTAAAATAAGAATTGAAAGAATTTGCTGGACCATTGGAGTATTTATCGTAAATATTGATGTAATAATCAAACCATTTATTTCTGCTGCTTTAATATATATGGCATCTGCAAAACCTAATGATAAAATACCTGCAATTCCAATATATATAAAATACTTCAAGTTTTCTCTATTTTCTTTAGTAAATCCTGAATAATATTCCTTCTCAAATAACCCTAATATAGCAACACTAATCATTCCAAAAAAAACTCTGATAAAATTAGAGATAAACACATCTCCGGTTATAACTCTAGCTTGATTTAATGAAACATAGGCTACTGCCCAACAAAAAGCAGTCCCAATAGCCAATATTACTCCTAAGATTAAATCTTCTGATATTTTATCTCTCAAACTTTTTTTTATATTTACTTTATCGGATTTATCTCTAGAACTTAAAATAAATACACTTGAAAGAATTAAGATACCACCAATTACTATTGGAATTGTAATCTTTTCACCATAAAATATAACAGAAAAGAAAATTACAAAAATTAGTGAGAGTTGAACAAGCGGATAGGTGCGAGATGCATCAATCTTCTTTAAAGACATGTAATAGAATAAATCCCCAATTGTAACACTTATACCAGATAAGAAACATGCAATTAAATAAGCGATTAATTGATTATTATCTAAATGACTGAGTAAAAGGTAACTTCCAAAAATTAAAGAAAAGATAAAGGTTCCAAGAGTAGTACAGCAAAGTCTGAAAAATAAATTAGCTTTTGGTTCGGTTCGTCCTAAACCCCATTTATATACTAAGCTAGCTAAAGCCCACGTGAAAATTGCATCAAAAGTTAAAAAAAATCCTATTAACTCAACCATTTAAGAATTTAAATTTAAAAAAGCTTTAAAAGTATTTTTAAAATAATTTAATTTTCAGATCTTAATCTTGTTATGAAATCCTTTGGGGGTGCTTTATTAAAAAGAAACATATTTACTACTATTTCTCTAAAATCCTCATCTTCTTCAGCGATTCTACACATTTTGGCAAAATTTTGCCCTTGATTCTCAAAACAAAAATCAGCTATTGACAGAGATAATTTAAAACTCCTGGAGATTTTCTTTATTGTTGGATGGTATTTATATCCCTTTAAGGTTTGTTTGGATATATCTTCACTTTCTAACGTTTTGATTGCAGTTTCAGCAGCTATTTTTCCCGACGTAATTCCAGGACTTATCCCTTCCCCACTAATTGGATTAACAAACCCCGCAATATCTCCTATTAACATTATATTCTCACCATATAAACTATTTTCATTAACACCTTGTCCTGGTATCGGATAAGCTCCAATCCATATATTCTTATAATTTGCTTTTGGTAAAAATTTCTTTATGTTTGGGTCATTTAAGAATTCATTAAAAATTTCGTTTATATTGTATTTTAAATTATCTTCTCCCATTGTACCACATCCAATATTAAATTTATTCCCCCCCAATGGAAATAACCACCCGTATCCTTTATATGACATGAAAAATAGAGAAATAGTATCCTTATCGATATTGTTTTCACCTTCCATGATTGCACATTTCGTAAGCATGACTTCTTCAGTCTTCCATTTTTTCTTTAAACCGGATCTCACAGCCAATTTAGAACTCATACCATCGGCTATTACAATAATTTTACCTTTGTATTCTTTTATTCCAGATGGTGTTTTTGTTTTTATTCCAATTCTTTGGTTTTCTTTTATAATAAAATCATAGGATAGATTCTTATCATATAATTCAGCTCCCGCGTCAACAGCTATATTTCTTAAGACATTATCAAATTCTAGTCGATCAACATTTATCGAATAATTCTTAGGATCCTTCCATTTATAACCAAATTTATGATAATCTGAAGAGTAAATCCTCATTCTATTAATTTGATGAAAATCCATATTACGTAATTGAGGATAATATCTAAATATCCTTGCGTGCACTGCGCCACCACATGGTTTTCGCCAATTTGTATCCTTTTCAATTAGAGCTACCTTAAATCCACTTTTGGCTAATGTTTCAGCACATTTCGAACCTGCGGGTCCCGCACCTGAAATTATAACATCAAACATTCTAAACACAGAATTAATATTATGAATATAATTATTCTTAAAAACAAATTAATTAATTACTTTCTTATTTTCAATTATGAATATAAAATACAATTTTGTAATATGTGGGGCTGGACCTGCTGGATTATCTGCAGGAATCGTCGCTGCAAGATTAGGACTATCAACAATAATCTTAGAAAAGGGCAAAATTGCAGGTCCTAAACCTCGAGGAGAAGGTATGGGTCATTATCCAATTGTAGATGAAATTCTCGGAGAAGATTTCCTTCCTTCAATTGGTTTTAAATCAAATGGGGGAAGAATGTGGCACTCACCCGGTGATCTTCAAAAATTTAGGACATTTCGAGAATATGATCATTATTTTTTTGAATGGAAAGAATTCATCGATCGATTTGTCGAAATTGCTGTTGAAGAGGGTGTTACTATATTATATGAAAGTGAAGTAGTAGAACCCATTGAAAAAGATCGGTATTGCATAGGTGTTAAATATAAAGACAGTGGAGGAACTATTAAGGAGGTTTATGGAAACGCAATTCTTGACTGTACGGGATATTCTGGAGTAATTTCGTCTAAATATGGAGTTAACTACAACGATATGAATTGCCCAATCATTAAATGCTTGATAAGCAATGCTAACCTTGAATATGAAGAAACTCCCGATCTACAATTTTACTTTATAGGTAATGGAGATTTAGAATATTCACCAACATTTCCTCAGTGTGTTGCTTACGTGTTTCCACTTGAAAATAAACGAGCAGAAGTTGGACTAATGTTACGAATGGCTCAAGTTCCACAAATGAGAACTGTAGAAGTTCCAGATGATAGCGAAATTATGAGTGTATGGGAAAAACTTAAATCAAGCTACCCAGGATTTAGTACTTTTTTCCAAGGAAGTACTATAGATTATGAAGAATTAACTTATCTACCAAATGCTAAAATGGCAGAATCATTTGTACCAAATCCCGGTCTAGTTATTCTAGGCGATTCAGCAGGCTTCGTAAATCCGTTTGGTTCTTCTGGATTATTTTACTCGATGGAGATGGCGAATCTATGGGTTCGAAAGCTCTCAGAAGAATTAACGGATGTAAGTGATGATAACCTTAAACCAGAGAAAATATGGTCCGAAGAGAAAATAGAAAGGTATAAAACGAGCTTTGAAGAAACTAAAGTATTTAGTGAAGTAAAGAGTATGTATAATTTAATAGGGGCTTTTGAATACAAAATCTTCAATAGATTAAGGACATCAGAAAAAATCAATAAAAAATGGGATTATATTGTTTCGCTATTAAAGCAAGCATGAATTATCCGTAATCAATTGGATTACCAACTTGAGAAGTCTTTTTCTTTTGAAAAATCTCTCTTTAAAGGTTTTCCAGTCATTAAAGTAAGATATCTTATATGTGCTGATTGTTCTGCACCAGTAACATATTGTAATGCGTCCTCTAAAGTCATTCCTTTAGCAAAAATTCCGTGACCTCTAACTACAACAAAAGGATAGTTTTTTAACATTTTTGGTACTTCTATGGATGTATAATATGCTCCCGCGGGGATTTCGACATCAATAATAGGGATTTTTTTATACAAAGCAAAACCTTCGGCATCTATACATGTAATCTCATCTTCTATTAAAGATAAGGCAACACAATAAGGATTATGAGCATGAATTACGGCCATTGCATCCGTTTCTAAATAGATCGCTCGATGAACTCCAAGCTCTGTGCTTGCGATGAGTGAACTCGAATCTTCTTCTTTTAAATTACATACTATTAAATCTTCTGGTTGTAAATCTCCTAACATAGCAGCTCTTCTTTTAATAATTATCTTTCCACCACTTCGAATAGAGATATTTCCTGAATGTGAAGTGTTATAACCATGTTTTACTAAATGTTTTCCAATTTTATTGAAAATATTATAAATTGATTCTTCTACAATCATAATTTTAAATTACTCTAATTAAATTTGCATAATACCAAGTCTCTCTAATAATTCTGGTTTTGGAATTCCATCATTATCCCATTCTCGTACGTAATAATACTGTTCTAACATCTTTTCTAATGGTACAACATGATTTTTCGAAAGTCCCTCTGTTAAGGGTTCAGTTATAAACCTTTTTGGTAGATTATCATCTTCTCTAGTAAATCCTTCATTGATATTAAAAATTCTTTCTAAATTATATATTCTCTCTCCTATTTCAAGAAGTTTTATTACATCATAATCAATACCTGTAATTGCTTTCATAAATCGAGCATAATAATCTAGTCCAAGAGCCCACCCCGCAAAAGCACATATTACGAGACTATCTTCTATCGCTTTTTGATTTTGTTTTAATACCAATAAATCAGGTTTTCCTGCCATTGTGAACCTATCAATTTTCTTTGGCGCTGCGAATATTTCTAATGAAGCCATATATCCAGTAAGGTGACATCCTCCTCTATTTGACGTAGCATAACCTAGAGCATGTCCAATAACTCCCCTAGGATCATAAGCTGGAAGTTCTAGACCCTTTATATGCATAGCAAGTTCTTCAGACTTATATGATTTAGATAAGTTTCTTGAACCCTCACAAATTTGAGATCCGATGTCTTCCTTCAAAGCTATTTTTCTTACTATCTCTTTTAAAATATTAGTATTTCCAAATTTTATATCGGAATTAGTTAAAAGCCCTTTTTCTTGTAATTCCATGGCACAAGCAATGCTTCCCCCGCAGGATATAGTATCTATCCCATATTTATTACATAAATAATTTGCTTGAGTAACCGTGATTAAATCATAGATGCCAAGATTTGGTCCGAGAGCCCAAACGGACTCATATTCGGGACCTTTTCCTTTCATATCACCTGCGTTTGTTAATCTTCCACACCTTATAGGACAAGCATAACACCCTTCATGTTCCTGAGTTAAATTTTCATTGATTTCCTCTCCACTAACTTGAGAGGCTCTCTCATCAAACCCTTTTTGAAAATTATTAATTGGAAACATTCCAAGTATATTTATTACATTTACTAATGCTGATGTACCAAATTTAGGTAATGAAGATCGAGTAATAGGAACGACTTTTATCTTATCGAGGGCGACTTTCACATATTTCTTTAATAAATCTAAATCATTAATCTCAACCTTGACATTACCACCTTTTACTACAATTGCTTTAAGATTTTTAGAACCCATTACAGCGCCAACCCCTCCTCTACCGAACGCTCTTGCAGCATCATTCATAATAGCGGCAATTTTTATAAGATTTTCACCAGCTGGACCTATCATCAATGAATTAATTCTACTACCTTCAATCTCCTTTAATACTTCTAATGATCTTTCAGTATCAAATCCCCATAAGTTGGAAGCTTCTTTAATCTTAATATCTCCACCTTCGATTACAAGATATCCCGGCTCTTTTAAAGCACCTTGTATTAGGATCCCATCATATCCACATCTTTTCATTATAACTCCAAAGGTCCCTCCAGAATTAGAATAAAATATTCCATTTGTTAAGGGAGATTTAGTGACTAATGAAAATCGTCCATTAGTAGGAATAATTGTCCCACCAAAAGGTCCTGTTGAAAATATTAATATATTTTTTGGATCTAAGGGATCTACTTTTGAGGGAAGACGATCTGATAACAATCTTACACCTAAACCTCTACCACCTATATAATCTAATGACAATTCTTCAGAGATGTTTACTTCTCTAAATTTCTCATTATCTAAATCAACTTCAAGAACTTTTCCATTTAATCCCTTCATGGTTATATCCTTTTCGATAAGAAACTGCGTTCATATTCTTCCACGTCTTTAATCCAATCTTTTCCTATTGGTACGTTATGTTTATAGCAATAATAATCCCAAACATTTCCAAATGGAAGTGATTTAAGTTCTTCTAGAAGAGCTAATCTTTGAAATAATTGACCTCTTTCTTCATAATTTTGTAGTATTTTCATAGGTTGAAGCAATGCATACAATATACTTTTCAATGTTGATCTAGCTCCAATAACCCAAGCCGCTATCCTATTAATAGATGCATCAAAATAATCTAAACCTAAAAAAATTTTGTCTAATGATTCACTTCGAATTACTTCTTCAGCAATATGAATTACATCATCATTTAAAATAACAACATGATCCGAATCCCATCTTAAACCTCTACTGATATGAAGCATAATACCACTAACAAATGGTAAAATTGCTGAAATCTTATCTCCAATTGATTCAGTTGGGTGAAAATGTCCAGAATCGAGGGTTAGCATCAAATTGTTTTTTGCAGCATAACTTAGATAAAAATCATGGCTACCGACTACGAAAGCCTCACTTCCGATTCCAAATAATTTACCTTCTAATGAATCTTGGATATAGTGAGAATCTAACTTTTGTTCGAAAATTTGATCCAAAGAGTCTTTTAATATTGCTCTATAACCCATTCGGTCAACTGGAGTATCTTTTGAACCATCAGGAATCCAAATATTATGGATTACTTTATCATTCAATTGTTTTGCGATCTCAACACTAATTTCCCGACATCTCATTACGTGTTCAACCCAAAAATTACGTATTTTAGGATCTTTACAACTTAATGTATAACCTGAATCTGCCTTAGGATGAGAGAACAGAGTTGGGTTAAAATCTAATCCCAATTTCTCCTTTTTTGCCCAATCGATCCAAATTTGGAAGTGTTTTGCATTGATTTCATCACGATCTACAAATTCATTACCAAAATTTCCATAAATTGCATGTAAGTTAACCCTGTGATTACCTGGTATAAGCGAAAATGCTTTTGAAAGGTCATTCTGAAGTTCATCAATAGTCCTCGCCTTCCCAGGATAATTTCCTGTTGCCAATAGGCCTCCACCTGTTAATTGAGAATCTGGATGCTCAAAACCTCCTACATCATCCCCTTGCCAACAATGAATCGAAAGGGGAAAATTCTCCATTTTTTCAAGAACATCATTAAGATTAACTCCTAAATCTGCATATCTCATTTCAGCGACTTTGAATGAGTCTTCTATATCTTTATCTTTCATTTTAAGCCACGTATAAAATTAGAAATGAATTTATAAATTTATAACTTTTTATATCAAAATGTATTATAATATAATTATGATTAATTCATATAAAAGTTTGATAGGAAGGATTTAAAAATAATGGAAAGTGAAATATTAAAATTTTATATTAAAGACTTACGATGTGAATATTTAATAAATCCATTGGGGATAGATTTTCCTAAACCTCGTTTAAGTTGGAAACTTCATGGAGAACGAAAAGGATTAAGTCAAATTGCTTATCAAATTCAATGTTCTAATAAATATGATAACTTTAATGTAGAGAATTTAATCTGGAATACTGGGAAAATAGAATCCTCAAAATCAATTCAAATACCATATAATGGTCCAATCCTACAATCTCGAATGATAATATACTGGAGAGTTCGAATTTGGAATGATCTTGAAGAAGCTTCTGGTTGGAGCGAGATTGGTTGGTGGGAAATGGGGCTCCTCCAAAAATCAGACTGGACTGCTATATGGATCGATCCTGAAGGGAAAATCAATTCAAAAGAATTACAACCCGTAGCTTATCTTCGGAAAAATTTTAAAATACCTTCTTCTTTTAAAAAAGCTCGATTGTATGCTACAGCTCACGGAGTATATGAAACATATATCAATGGAGAACGAGTTGGAGATATATATTTTTCACCTGGAATTACAGCATATATACATCGAATACAATATCAGGTCTACAATATTACAGAGTATTTGAAGGTAGGCGATAATTGTATAGGAGCAGTAATAGGTGATGGGTGGTGGAGGGGAAGCTCTAATGCCGAAAATATAAGAAATAGATCTGGGGAACGCATTGCGCTTCTTGCTCAAATAGAAATCGAGTTAGAAAATGGCCAGATTTTATATGTAGTTACAGATTCATCATGGCGTGCAACGTCAGGTGGACCATATCGCTACTCAGATTTAAAGATTGGGGATTATTTTGATGGAAACAAGATTATTGAGAATTGGACATTACCTGAATTTATTGATTCAGAATGGAATCATGTACGGGTGGTTGATTTTGGATACGATAATTTAATTGGTACCAGTACACCTCCTGTTCGGGAGAAAGAGCGGATTCATCCAGACATTCTGATGGCTCCTGATAAATCAACAATGCTGGACTTTAAACAGAATCTGGGGGGTTATATCGAATGCTTATTTACCAATCTCCCAAAAGATCAAAAAATCGTTCTAGAATTCGGTGAAACCTTGGATAAAAATGGTAATTTTACCCAAAAGAATTTTGAAGTAAAAAATCAAAAGGTTCAAATCCAAAAGGATGTATACATTCATCCAGGTCGCGATAATCTCTTCAAGAACAAATTTTCGCTTAAAGGATTCCGATATGTCAGAATCACAGGGCATCCTCTTCCTTTGAATCCCCAAAACTTTACCGCAATAGCGCTTTATACAGACATGGAGCAAACTGGAGATTTTCACTGTTCTCATCCATTAATAAATCAATTAGTTAAAAATACTCGATGGAGTCAAAAAGGTAATTTTCTGGAAATTCCAACGGATTGCCCAACACGGGAACGAAATGGTTGGACGGGTGATGCTCAAATTTTCGGATATACTGGTAGTTTTTTAATGAATATCGCCCCAATTTACCGAAAATGGATTATGGATGTAGCATTAGAACAAAAAAGGAGTGGAAAAATATTGAGTGTGGTTCCTAATCCCCAAAAAGTTTTGAAATTAGCTCAAGGTTGTGCTGGTTGGGGGGATGCGATTTTGATTATCCCAAACACTTTAAAGAAGATGTATGGAGAAGACCAATTATTTAAGGAGTTGTACAAGTATGCTAAGAATTGGGTAGATTATGAACGGAAACGAGCAAGAAAAACCCGAAAGTATCGCAAACTCAAACCCAAGAATTGGTCTAAGGAAAAACGCCAAGCTTTACGATTTTTATGGGATAAAGGCTTTCAATTTGGTGAGTGGTTGGAAGCGGAATTGACACCTGAACAACACAAAAAAGAAATTAATAGAACTATTTTCTATGGAAACCCAGAAGTAGCTACAGCATATTTTGCTTATTCTTCTCGATTACTTTCAGATTGGGCTGCAGATATGGGAAAGGACACTGATGCTCAATTTTATTTTGAACTATATGAAAAGGTGTTAAATACATATAAAATGTTTGCATTGGAAGATGGAATGCCTATTTCAACAAAACAAGCACCTCACGTTAGGCCTGTCGCTCTTGGATTAGTAGATGAAGAACAAGCATATAAAATTATCTCAAAATTAAACGATTTAATCAAAAATAACGATTATCATCTCGGTACAGGTTTCTTATCAACACCCTTCTTATTACCAGTACTTTCTGAACATGGATATTTAGATACTGCCTATAAATTATTAGAACAGACTAGTATCCCTTCTTGGCTTTATCAAATTACAAAAGGAGCCACTACCATCTGGGAATCTTGGCATGGAATTTTAGAAGACGGGACTGTTCATGCATCTCACAACCATTATTCTTATGGTGCGGTTGTAAGCTGGTTATTTGACACTGTTGCAGGAATAAAATATGATTTAAAATCACTGGGATATAAACATTTCTATTTGGTACCTCAACCTGGTGGAAGCTTAACTTACGCTAAAGCAGAATTCAAGTCAATGTACGGAAAAATTATCTCATTCTGGGAAAAAGAACCAGAAATTGGGATTCAATATCGTTATTTATTTGAAATTCCCCCTAATACATCTGCAACAATCATGCTTAAGAATACCAAACTAGAAAATCTGTTTAAAGATAAT
Source organism: Promethearchaeota archaeon (assembly GCA_048939015.1). Classification (GTDB taxonomy): domain Archaea; phylum Asgardarchaeota; class Lokiarchaeia; order Sigyniarchaeales; family SOKP01; genus Loki-b32. Next base: position 38,853 of record JBHLPW010000026.1, on the reverse strand, counting down.
CAACCCTTGACGCAAGGAAAAGGTATAGTTAATATTTCTTCTATTGATAAAGGTGCAAGGATTGAAGTTACCGCTGGAAGATATAGCTTGGAAGAAAAAAAATAATATTAGGTTTCTTCATTTTTTTGTAAATTTAAAAATATTAAAAAAAAAAATTATAATTTTTATTACAACCTTTTATCGTATAATTCTTTTGTTGCTTCTTTTATTTCTCTTAGTTTTTCACCGCGTAAAGGAAAGAATAATATAATCAAAAACGCAATAAATAAGAAAACTATTGGAACAACTGCCAATCCTATTGTGATACCTAATTTTGTTAATTCTGTTTGTGTTGATATACTAGGATTATAGCGAAAAAGAGTAAGAATGAGACCAAAGATAAAACTCATTACTCCTTTAGCTATCGCCTCAAAAATTGCGTTAATTCCTACAAAAGTTCCTTCATTTCTATCTCCCGTTTTTAATTCGTATTCATCGATAATGTTTCCTATAAAAGTTATTCCCAGGATCCAAATCGCAGAAATACCCATATTTACCGGTATGTAAAAAATGATACCTCCCCACAAATCTCTCACAAATATAAGACCAAAAAATCCTATTATGGAAATTACTATAAATATCAGAAGGGTTTTTCTTGGTCCTATTTTTTTTGAGCAAACTTGTATTAGAAAGTATGAGAGAAGAGTAAATGGAAAACCGATACCCCCTGCTATTGCTGCATATGAACCCTCTTCTAATCCGACAACATCATCAAAATAATAAACCTGAAAGGTGAGTGCTGTTGTAGTAACCAAACCTGCAAAAAATGTAAACAATATCATAAAAATAAATGATTTAGACTTAAAAATTTCTTTCAGTAATGGCACCAAATTTGGCATTGTTTTCCCGGCATACAATTTCGAGGGTTCTTTTATCCCTTTGACCCCTATTAACATGAAAGTGAGCCCAATAACTCCTGCTATAGATAATGAGATATAGATGACGGGTAACCCTACATCTCCAACAAGAAGAAACAACGGTAATAAGTAAGCAAAAACACCTAAAATTGTTTGGAAAACCAAGCTCACAACTACTATTGAGGATCTCTCAGCATCATTATCTGTAATACTAACCAACAGACTATTCCTATTAATTGTATGGATCGCGAATCCTGTGTCATTAATTGCTAATCCAATTATTAAAACGATAAAGAGTGTGAGCCAACCAAAACTAGGATGCATAAAAATCATTAAAAAGAATCCAATAAGCACAATAGGAATGGATGTATATAACCATCTTTTTCTGTTTCCTTTAGTACCATGAAGTGTTGCTCTATCTGAAAAATATCCTATTAATGGATCGTTAACGGCATTCCATATTGCAAAAGCTAATTGGGCGGTTCCAACCAAAGCTGCAGAAAGAAACATAAAATCCGTATAAAATTTGAATATAGCTCCAGTAATTATTGCCTGGATAAACGTAACTCCTGCAAATGAAATTCCATAATAAGATTTCTGCTTAAGTGGAACCTTACGAGACGAAGTGTCCATTTCTTGCTCATTTAATTTTTTCGACATATATAACCATTTTTTTAAATTTTTTAGTATAACTTTTTTTAACTTAATATAACTTTTATTAACATTTTATTCGATTATATTTAAATTTTACTTTATTGTCTCCTTAATTAATTAAGTGATTTGGGATATAAGAGATCTTTTCATTAATTTGAGGTTATTGATCAAATAGAGTCAATATTTATATGGAATAGTTTATCTTTATTGATAAGGGGAGATCCCTTGAAGATGAACCTGCCCAAATGGTAAAACTTCCGGTTTCGGCTTTGAATTTCTGCTCTTGTTCCGAATAGAATTCGAATGCTGATTCATTTAATGTAATTGGAACGGTTTTTTTCTCTCCTTGTCTTAAATAAACTTTTTGAAAACCTTGTAATTCTTTCGGTGGGCGATCTACTGAACATTTATCATCGCTGACATAAATTTGTACGATTTCTGCTCCAGATTTATCTCCTACATTTTCAACATCTACAGAAACTGTGAATAATCCTTTTCCTTGGATATTGGTTTTATCTAATTGAATATTAGAAATCTCAAAATCAGTGTAGGAAAGACCAAATCCAAATGGGAACAAGGGGTCAATCTGAAATTTATCAAAATAACGATACCCCATATATATACCTTCATCAAAAAAAATTTTAAGCTCCTTTAAATCACCGGGGAACCTCTTTTTCGATTTATGTGCAGGATGATCCTTAAGCTTTTTAGGAAATGTCAATGGCAACTTACCAGAGGGGTTCACTTCACCAAAAAGTACCCGTGCGAGTGCAACTCCTCCCATCATACCTGGATTCCATGCATTTAGAATTACAGGTACATCGTTATAGAATTCTGACACACCAACAGGATTGCCGGCTATTAATATTATTACTGTATTTGGATTTTTCTCTAAAGTTTTGTAGATTAACTTTAGTTGTTTTTTTGGTAATGAATATTGTCTACGATCAGTGCCCTCGTTATCTCCCTCTTTTGGAGCTAGAAGCATTCTGAAAAGGGATTGTTGGTCAAAACCAACAATTAAAAACACAACATCTGCATCCTCTGGATTGTCTACTATTTCAGACTTTCCAGAAACATAATTGACTATACCATCGTAGGGAGTGATAAATTTAGGTGGAACTACTGCAGAACTTCCCCCATGCCATGGTTTACCATATACTTTTTTCGCATTTGGACCTAAAATTGCTATTTTATTAAGTCTCTCTACCTCTAATGGTAAGAAATTCGAATCATTTTTAAGTAATACAATACCCTCTTCTGCTAGCTGTTGGGCAATTTCTTGATGTTCAAGGATATCTGAAACTCTTTCAAATTTTCTTTCATCCTCTTCAAATAAACCTACACGTATGAAAGTCCTGAGGAGAGGTCGGATGATATAATTTAGATCAGCTTCATTTATTTCTCCAGCATCTAAGGCTATCCGTACTTTTTTAGGTGTCATCTTTTTACTTATAAAATTACCCGGCATTTCTAAGCTAAGCCCTGCTTTAATACATTCTGAGGTCCCAGATGTGTTTTGGGCAGCTCCCCAGTCCGTGACAACATGGCCTGTAAATCCAAGTTGTTCCCTTAATATCTCTCGAAGAATGTATTTATTTTCAGCGCCGTATATTCCATTAATTTTATTAAAACAAACCATTAAACCCCAAGGATCAGCTTTTTCAATTATTCTCTTATAATTTTTTACATAAATTTCTTGTAATGCCCGTTCGCTGATCTCGGTACTAATTTTCTTTCGTTTTGTCTCAGAATTATTTGTTATATAATGTTTTATACAAGAGGCTACCTTTTGTGATTGAATACCTTTAACCACTTGAGAAGCAATTTCAGATGTTAAAATAGGATCTTCACTTAAATATTCAAAATTTCTACCACATAATGGTGAACGTATGAGGTTGACTCCAGGACCCAATATTTGATGACGACCGGATAATTTGACTTCCTTTCCAATAGCTTCCCCCATTTTAAAAGCTAATTCTTTATTCCATGTCGATGCTAGCGCAGTCGTTGCAGGAAAACGTGTCCGTTTCCCCTTATAACTTGAATGGTAAGCAACACCTAAAGGGCCATCGGTCATCCCAAAATCAGGAATAGCCAATCGTGGTATCGGATGTGTGGTCCAAAAATCTCGCCCTCGTACAAGCAAAATCTTCTCCTCCAATGTCAACCTTTTTAAAAGATCTTCCACTCGAGCTTCGATGTTGAGAGTTGTATCAAAATATTTCCTTTTTTCTTTCATAAACTTTCTTCAACTTAAATTTTGATTCCTAAGTCATTAATAGGTTTTATTATCAAGATTAAGGAAATATCCCATACATTTTAAAGTTTATAACTTTTTATATCAAAATGTATTATAATATAATTATGATAAAATCACCATATAATCTAAAATGTGAGTATCTATCCAATCCTATAAATATTGATACAAAATCACCCCGTTTTTCTTGGTTATTAACACATGAGGAAAGGAATCAAAAACAAACAGCTTATCAGATTCTTGTCGCCTCAAATATAACAAATTTGAAATTTAATAATGGAGATTTATGGGATAGTGGGAAAGTTGAGGATAATAATCATTTTAATATCATTTATAATGGTAGTCCACTTGAAAGTGATCGAACTTATTACTGGAAAGTAAAGTGGTGGGATAATGATTCTAATGAAAGTGGTTATAGTGAAATTGCGTCTTTTGGAATGGCTTTATTAGAAGAAAGTGATTGGATAGCAAAGTGGATAAGTAGACCTGAATTTGTAGATAAAAATTCTCGTAAAAAACTTCAATATAAATCAAAAAGAACTGGTTTAACAGGAAGAGTGATAGAAGTTCATGCTGTATATCTAAGAAGGGAATTTCAAATCTCTAAACCAATTGATACTGCTAAAATCTATATTTGTGGGATTGGTTATTATGAGCTTCGTATTAATGGAGAGAAAATTGGTAATAATATTTTGGATCCTGCTCAAACTGATTATCATAAGATAGCACTATATTCTGCATATGATATAACAAATAAGCTTAAAAATGTTAATGTGATAGGTGTTATTTTAGGAAATGGAAGATGTATAGAAACTTTTAAATATGATTTTCCTAAACTTATCATGCAAGCGCATATCCATTATAAAGATGGTTCTAATGAAATTATTAGAAGTGATGAATCTTGGAAAGTTTCAAATGGTCCAATAAAGGAAAATGGGATATTTTTTGGAGAAGTTTATGATGCTCGCGAAGAAAAAGTAGGTTGGGACCAACCTAATTTTGATAGTTCATCTTGGATAAATGCTACTGTTGTAACTGGACATAAATTAGCTTCGCAAATGATGGAACCAATTCAAATTACAGAGATGATAAAACCTAAGGTAATAAAAAGTCCTAAATCGGGGTTGTACATTTATGATTTCGCTCAAAATTTCGCGGGGTTTTGTAAACTAAAAGTCAGAGGGCCAAGGGGTGCTTGCGTACAATTAAAATTTTCTGAGCTTGTTTATAAAGATGGAACATTAAACACAGCAACAAATCGAGACGCCTTAGCTACTGATGTATATATCCTAAAAGGTGATGGTGAAGAAATCTTTATTCCTCATTTTACATATCATGGTTTTCGATATGTGGAATTAACAGGCTTTCCTGGAGTTCCAACATTGGAAACTCTTACAGGCTTGTTCATTCATAGCAATGTTACAAAAGCCAGTGAATTTAATTGTTCAAATCAATTGATAAATCAAATTCACACTAATATTATTTGGGGTCAATTAAGTAATTTGATGAGTATTCCTACTGACTGTCCCCAAAGAGATGAAAGACAAGGCTGGATGGGAGATGCACAACTAACTATTGAAGAAGCAATTTTTAATTTTGATATGGCAAGATTTTGTATCAAGTATTTGAGAGATATAAAGTTGGCTCAGAAAGATGATGGGAGTCTATCTGATGTTGTTCCTCCGTATTGGAGTATTTATCCAGCAGATCCCGCATGGGGTACAGCATATATCACTTTTGCTTGGTATCTCTATTATTATTACAATGATGTCGAGATATTAAAGGAGCATTACGATTCAATAAAGAAATATGTAGATTATTTAGCTTCTCTAGCTAAAGAAGATTTAATCTTAATAGGTAAATATGGTGATTGGTGTCCTCCTTGTAGTATTATATCTTGTAGAACTCCGATTGAATTGACATCATCTTGGTATTATTATCATGACACGCTCCTCCTAACCAAAATAGCTAATATTTTAGAAAAAAATGAAGATGTTAAATATTATGAGACCAAATTGAAGGCTATTAAAGACGCATTCAATGTAAAATTTCTAAAAGATGTCTATAACATTCAAAAGTTAGCTCCGAGTGATTTCACAGTCAGCCAAACTTCAAATACTCTCCCTCTATATCTAAATATGGTTCCTGAAAAAAGACGTAAGACTGTACTGAAAAAGCTTATTAAAAGTATTAAAGAAGATTATGATTATCATTTCAATACTGGGATTGTGGGTACACGCTACTTATTTGATGTATTGACTGATAATGGATATTCGGATATAATATATAAGATAGTAAATCAAACGAGCTTTCCAGGATATGGTTATATGATAGCAGAAGGAGCTACTACATTATGGGAGAGATGGGAAAAATTAGAGGGTGGTGGTATGAATTCACATAATCATATCATGCTAGGATCTGTAGATCCTTGGTTTTTCAAATCACTAGCTGGAGTCAATGCACTTGAGCCATCTTGGAAATTGATAAAAATAAAACCGTATATCCCTCCAGATATGGATTATGTAAGCGCGTCATTGAACACAATAAGAGGAACCTTACATGTATCCTGGGAGAAACTAGTGGACAAGTTTAAATTTACATGCCAAATTCCATTAGGATCGACTGCAGAATTGTGGTTTCCAAGAAATAATAATGGAACATTATTAAGAGAAGGTGAGGATGTAATTTGGGAACGAGGGAAACAGATTAGTAATGATCTTATTAAATTTTTAGAAGAAAACGATGATTATCTTCTTTTTAAATTGGGTTCAGGACATTATGAGTTTAAAATGGAGATGTGAATGATCAATAATAATTTATTCATTATGTTATATTTTTTTATATAGAACTAAATATGTATCATGTGGGATTATGATTGCTGAAAAAAGAAAATCAAAAATCATTGAACTTGTGAATCAACAAGGATCTGTTTCAATAGAGGAGCTGCTTGAACTATTTAATGTTTCTAGAATGACTATTTGGAGAGATTTGAAAGATCTCGAGATAAAAGGACAAATAATAAGAGCCCATGGCGGGGCATTGAAAATTGGCGAAGCAAATGATAAAGAGACAGAATTTGAACTAAGAAGAAAGGAAAATTTGAAAGAAAAACAACTAATCGCGAAATATGTTGCTAATAATTATGTTAATAATTCTGATATTATCTTTTTAGATGGAGGTTCAACAGTTTTAGAAATGATACCACACTTAAAGCAGAATAACCTAACATTGTTGTGTAATGGGCTATATACATTATTATTGGCATCTAAATTCTTGCCTCACCTGAATGTTATTGGATGTGGGGGAATTCTTAGAAAAACATCTTTCACATTTGTTGGCCATGATGCTGAAGAGTTCTTTAACCAATATAATGTCGATACTGCTTTTATCAGTGGTACTGGTATCACACTTGAAGATGGAATAATGGATCCTCATCCTCTTGAGATGGAAGTAAAAAAAATTATGTGCAAAAATGCTAAAACAGTTGTGGCTTTAATTGATTCGAGTAAATTTGATAAACAGTCCCTCTCAACCTGTGTAATGATTGATGAAATTGATTATCTTATTACAGATAAAAAAGCACCTAAAAAATTCATTGATGCTATTAGGTCGAAAAAGGTCGATGTTACAGTCTTGGACTAACCTTTTAGCAATTAATCTTATTATTAGAGAAAATCGTTATAAAAAAGTGTTAAAGAATTCCTTCCCAGATTTTAAAGAGTGTATTCTCTTTTGTTTCCATCACTTTAGGATTAATGCTTAATTTCATAATAGCCCGTGTTTCTAAATCGTAACTATGCCAACTTGGGATCCTCTCATTATCAGGATTGCCTTTTCGAGCGAATGAAATCCAAGTATCCATTATGATCTTAGTTAATTTTTTTGAGTCTTCATTTACTTCAATAGCTCCCTCTGCGACATCATTTTTATCTAACGTATCAAACACAAAAGGGATTTCAAAAGTGTGAAGTGCGAATTTGAATTTAGGAGATTTATATGAAAATTCATAGCAATAAATCCTTGATTGATTATGAATTTGAGCTTCAAGTTGACGTATAATTGGAATTTTAAACATCGAATCTGATAAGATGGCATCCCAAAAAAGGAAAGGATTATTTGGAAAATCTTTTTTAAATTTCTCACTGTAAGTACTGATCAATTTATCCAAGTCTTTTTTATTAATACCACTTTTTCTGATATTAGAATGAACATATTTTAGAATCAGATTTCTTTTCAATCCACCTGCGTTTTTCAACAATTCTGATAAAAATCCTAGTTCATTTTCATTATATCCAATTATTATCGGAATTTGATTATTATTTCCTTCTCGAAATATCTCAATAGGTTGTTTAGGTAAAAACTCACCGTCTATAAATGGCCAAAAAGGACTATCTTTGACACTTAAAATGTTACCTGCTATTTTTCGTTGTAATCTTATCAATTTTTCCAATGAGATTTTTCTTAATTCATCAAGATTTTCCCCATTAATATTTAATTTTCTCAGTAACTCGTTGGCTCCTTCTCTTGATCTTTTAGGCTTGAAGTCACGTGGATTCGCATTCCCACTTTGAACAATAGCTTTATGAAAAAGATTTTCTGCAGAAGGAATTGCAAGTAAGATAGTGACAGATTGACCTCCAGCAGATTCTCCAAAAATGGTAATATTATTAGGATTTCCTCCAAAATCCTCTATATTCTCTTTAATCCATTTTAAAGCAGCAACTTGATCTCTTATTCCTAAATTAGCTGGGATTCCCGGAAAATTTAAAAAACCTAAAACTCCTATGCGATAATTAAAGCTTACAACTACGACATCTCCATAAGAAGCAAGTCTTGTCCCATCACTACGAGGTCTTGAACCTGATCCAATGAGAAATCCCCCACCATGAATCCAAACCATAACTGGTCTCTTTTTATCATCTGCTCCAGGAGTCCAAATATTAAGATATAAACAATCCTCTTCTTCAGGTAAATCGATTTTCGGATCATCTGGTTGATTTTGAGGCGCTATTGCTCCAAATTTAATGCAATCTTTTACATTATCCCAAGGTTCTTTTGGATGAGGTTCTCTAAATCTTAAATCGCCAACAGGAGCTTCAGCATAGGGAATTCCTTTATAGATTTCTACTCCCTCATCAATATATCCTCGAATTTTTCCGGATTTAGTCTCAATAATTTCAGTTAATCTCATTTTGTAAAAGCTTTATATATTATCAGGTTGTATAATACAATATCAATATTTAACACTTGTTTATAAATTATTAGGTAGGAATTTAATGGAAACTAAAGAAAAACAACTTAGCTCAAGAAATTTATGGGGTTATGCATTGGGTGCCATTCCTAATGGCTTATTAGTTTTTATATTTGGGCTTAAATATATCCAACTTTTTTATGACAAGCTACAATTAGATCCTACTCTTTTTGTAATTGGTCAAGTAATTTACCTGATAGTAAATGCATTAAATGATCCTTTACTTGGTCAAATGTCTGACAGAACTAATCCTAAAAAATGGGGAAGCAGAAGAATTATTTATATTCGGTATGGAGCTCCTATATGGGCATTGACATTTATGTTAGTTTGGATTCCATGGAGCTTTAACAATCAAATTGTAATACTTCTTCATTTTGTAATTAGTATTTGTATATTTGATACTTTTTATACATTAGTAGTTTTAGTGTGGCTTGCATTACTCCCTGAAATGACATCCGATTTAGATGAGAGAAATAAAGGAAATCTGGTTGCTATGATTATAGGCGCTGTGGTAGTAATTCCCATGTTCATAGTAGTCGGAGAGATGGATCCAACTTCAGGAGATTTTATTAACTTAATGCTAATTATTGCTATCATCTCCACAATCCTATTGTTAATAACATCCTTTTTATGTAAAGAAAAACCAGAATTTCAAAAAGATGAAGGTCTTCCCTTAACTAAGGCTGTAAAAGAAACTTTAAGGCAAAAATCATTTCTGCTCTATATGGGATATATTTTCTGTGATGCATTTCTTGGTTCAATAGGTTTAAGTTATCTCTTTGTTTATTTGCTAGTTCTGGGTGAAGAGGGTCTATTATATTATTTTGCTATCTTTTTCTTTGTTGGATATGGATCAAATATCCTTTGCATGAAATTAAGACCAAAATGGGGTATGCGAAATATAATTTTGAGATTTGGTGTATTAAAAGTCATATTAACATTGATATTGTTTTTTATTGTTGTGTTTTTAGATATGCCTATATTGATAGTTATTACATTAGCAATTACAACATTTCTAGGAGGATATACAATATTTAACACGCCGATTTTATACTTATCAATCGATCAGGATGAATTGAGAAATGGATCAAGAAGAGAAGGTATGTTCTTTGGTATTGATGCATTTATCCATAAACCTTCTCAGAGTATTGGACCAATTGTTGCTACATTTATCCTTGGGATGTTTGGATATATACAAAACTCTGATATACAACCTGATTCTGCAATATTAGGAATTAAAATACTAATGTTTTTAGTTCCTGCAATAGTAAGTACCATTGGATTAATTTTTATTTACTTTTATCCACTTCATGGAGATAAGTTAAATGAATTAAGAGAAAAACTTCATATACTACATATAGAGAAGAGAGAAAGACTTGAGTAACTAAATATAACCATGTAACTACTTATTTTTTTTAATTTTTTTCTCAAATAAAATTTTTATGAATAAACTTCTCCTGTAAAATTTTGATATTTTCCATATCCAATTAACCATTTTTCTACATCTTTTGGATAAAATTCTTTAATAGGAAATGAATTGATTACGATATTTCTTAAATCCTCAATGCTATTAAGTAATCCAACAGCTTTAGCTTGCATTAAAATATTACCTATAGCTGTAGCCTCAATTGGTCCAGCGTTAACAGGAATATTAAGAGAATTTGCTATAAATTGGTTTAATAAATCATTTGAAGATCCACCACCGATAATAAATAGTATTTTAATACGGTCTTCGATAACTTTTTCAAGATATTCTAAAATTTGCTTATATCTAAAAGCAAGACTCTCAAAGATACTTCTTGAAATAACGCCTATCTTTTTTGGCGGATCTTGGTTATTTTTTTCACAAAAATCTTGTATTGCTTTGATCATACTTGGAGGATTTACGAATGATCGATCATCAGGATTAATGAAATGTTGAAAAGGTTTAGCTTCTTTTGCTTTTAACACAATATAGTCCCAAGTATAATCTAATCCTTGTTCTTCCCATTCTTTTTTACATTCTTGAATTATCCATAAACCTGTAACATTTTTTAGAAACCTAATCGTGTTTTCAATGCCACCTTCGTTTGTAAAATTAAACTCAAGGGACTTTTTATTTATTATTGGATTATTTAATTCAACTCCTAAAAGACTCCATGTTCCGGAACTAAGGTATGCCCATTTTTTCTCCTTAAATTTTCTCATATCAACAGGAACTGCTGCTACTGCAGAACCAGTATCATGACATGCTGGGGCAATGATATTCACATCATCCTTGAATCCAATGTCTTGAGAGATTTCCTTTTTTAGTTTCCCTAATATTGTTCCTGATGGAACAACTCTTTGGAATAGTTTATAATTTAACCCTAACTTTTCAATTAAGATTTGGGACCACTCTTTTGTATTTGCATCATATAATTGAGTGGTTGTAGCGATTGAATACTCTGTTCCTTTTTTCTCACATAATAAAAAATTCAAATAATCCGGTATCATTAAAAATGTTTTAGCAATGTTCAATTGGGGAGAATTGCTATGGATGAGAGAATATAATTGTGTAGATGTATTTAATTCCATAAACTGAATTCCTGTGTATTTGAAGATTTCTTCTTTAGAAACACTTTCAAACATGTATTTAAGCGTTCCTTTAGTTCTTGGATCTCTATAATGGTGACTAGGTCCAACAAGTTCATTGTTTTCATCTAATAAAACAAAATCAACACCCCACGTGTCGATACCTATGCCATCAACTTGAGCTCCATATTTTTTCACATACAATTTAAGCCCGTTTAATAATTCGGTATAAATTCCTGAAATATCCCAGAGAATTTCATCATTTTTTCTAATTCTTTCATTAGGAAACCGATAAATTTCTTCTAATGTGAGGTTTTCATTATTTAAAGTTCCTACTATGGCTCTTCCTGAACTAGCTCCAAAATCAAATGCTAAGAATCGTTTCATGTTATATTCCTCGAAATAATTAAAGAGAATTTAATAAAAAAGCTATCTAAAATTGGGTAAATACTTTTTTTGGATTTCCATCATTTCATTAAATATATTTTCAGCCATTTCAACACTACCACAGTTCACATCCGTCGCTAAACAGTTTATTGCTAAGTCTTTAGATTCTTTTAGGATAGCTTCCACACATAAATCCTGTATAGAGGCTTCAATTCGTAAAATGGCAGCTATATTTTTAGGGATATCACCTATTTTAAATCCATGAATACCGTCATTACTAACAGTTCCAGAACATTCAATTACCAAATCTTGAGGAAGATTATTGATAATTCCATCATTTGGAATATTAACAGCCATTTCGTAAGAATTATTATCCTCAATTATTGCTTCAATAATAGGGATTGCTCTTTCTCCAGATGGATTTCCCACTAACATTGCTTTTTCTGTATATTCGCCTCTTTTTAATTTATTGTAATAGTTCTTAAGTAGAGCGTCAATTGCATTCTTTTCTTGTTCCATCTTTGTAATCCAATCTGTTAAATCTTGTTGAGTTGTATATTCTGATCCAAATTGTAAATATTCACATATATGGTTATCACCTGCATAAGGAAACCATCCAAATCTCTTATAAATCTCAAATGTAAGATCTGCGAATTCAAATCTGTCCCTTTTGCCATTGAAGTAGTTAAAACATTTAGAGTTAAATTTTGGCATTAAGTCATTACCATTTTTTAAATCTTTTAAACCCAATAAAAATGCGAAATGGTTTAGACCTCCTGTAACTACTTGCATATTATTTGGATCTCTTCCCATCATGTTAGATAAATGATGTGAAGTAAGTAATCCAATTTGATGGCATAAACCTACCATTTTTAAATTTGGAATAGCTCTTTTTACTGCTAAACAAATGCGAGAAACTGGATTCGAATAATTTATGAAAAAAGCTTCGGGACATATAAGTTCTACGTCTTTAGCAATCTTTATAATTTCCGGAATTTGACGAGCACTATGAAAAAAACCTCCAGGGCCTCCATTCTCGCCCATTCTTTCTGTTGATCCGTGCTTTCTAGGAATTGTATTATCTTGCCACCGTAACTCGAATCTATCTCCGTGTTCAGTCGAATTAATTACAAAATCTGCTTCTTTTAGGGCTTCTATTCTATTTATTGTCGCTTCAATATTGAATTTGTTACCTAATTTTCTATTATCTTCAGAAACCACTTCATTGACTATTTCTAATTTCTCCTTATCAATATCGTGGAGCATTATAGTTGCTCCTCCTAATGTCTTACTGAGATTTAAGTCTATAAATGTGGGAGGACCAAAATTTGCACTACCAGCCCCAATAAGTACAATTTTTTTATCCATAGGTTAAAGAATTTCTTCCAAAAATTAAATATACTGAATCTTTAATTGAGATAATTTTCCTAATATATATACCAAGAATCTTTGAATCATCAAGAAAATTTTAACGTTAAAATGAATAGAAATTAATAAAAAATTAAAAAAAATTATAAAAACAAGAGTTCTTTTAATGAAATTATGAGAAAAGAAGATTTACTAAAGCCAGTGAATTCTGAATTTATCGAAAATTCCAGAAGTAATATATCACAATCTCAAAATATTAATGCTCAAACATTAAAAACCGGAACAACAACCGTAGGTTTAGTATGTAAAGATGCTGTTATTTTTGGAACCGACAAAAGAGCATCTATGGCATATTTTGTTTCGAGTAAAACAGCTGAGAAATTACATAAGATTCAAGATCACTTATATATGACAATTGCAGGTGGAGTAGCAGATGCATTATATCTAGTTGATATACTTAAAGCTGAGACTACTATTTTCCAATTAGGACATGAAAATAAGCCGATCTTGATAAAATCTGCAGGGAAACTCCTTTCAAATATTTTGTATCAAAATAAAATGTTCCCTTTTGAAGTAGGATTAATGTTAGGGGGAGTTACTGAAGAGGAAGGATCAACATTATTATCAATTAGTGCTTATGGGTCTATCTTACCTGAAAAGTATTGTGCTGTAGGAAGCGGTCAGAATTTTTCTTATGGGGTTCTAGAAGCTAAATATAATGATAATTTAACTATTGAAGAAGGTAAAGAAATTATAAAAAAAGCAATAACTGCTTCAATTATTCGAGATATGGCCAGCGGTAATGGTATTGATATTGGCATAATCTATAAAGATAAACCTGCTGACCGAGAATTTATACCGATCTAGTTTTATCAATATTATAGTTTTTCCTTCAAAAGTTTATCTCTTCTTATTTAAGTTTTATCTATTAGAATATTTATTTAAAAAAATTTAAAAGAAAATATTTAATAAGATATTTAGCATAACTTTATAAAATTAAATTATATATTCTTAAGCTATAAGGATTATCTCTTAATAGAATTTGGAATAAAAAAATAATACTGACACAAATCAATAGAAAACAAAAAGTTGTAAAAAACCACAATGCCTTACGAAATTATAGTGGACTTGTCTCATAAAGAACAATTAGAAGAGTTTCCAGAATTCGCACTTGGAGAAGATGATTTTGAAATTACCTACATCGATAAAAATGAGGGTCCAATCGATTTTGATATGCTTGAAGATTTTGATATTCTTTTTATAGGAAATATTCAACATTCTAAAGATGGAAAAGGAGATAAGTTTACTCAGGATGAATTACGAGCAATTAAAAAATATATAGGGGAGGGTGGAGGACTCTTTTTAACTAGCGGTGCTGGTGGCGATAAAGACATACCGATGAAAAATGGTTCTATTAGAGTGTTATATAAAATGACTGGTGTACGAAGATTTTGGAATGGTGTTATTCAAGAAGCACCAGGTTCATATCTTATTAAAAAGAAAAATATATTGATAACAGAACTATTTAATCATCCCATAACGGAAGGAATTAGTGAACTAGTCTTACCCAACTGCACCTTTTTCACTCTTACAGAAGAGGAGGTAGAAGATTTAATCGTGACTTCTGAGAAAGCTGAATTCAAATATTTTAGTGATGATGAAATTGGAGCTCTTGGGCCTGTACCCATATGCGTCGTTTCTGAATTCTTTAACGGAAGATGTGTGACCATTGGTTCATCAGATTGGCTTTTGGAAGATGATTTCGGATTGGATGCTGGAGATAATCTTAAATTTCTGTCAAATATTATCGAGTGGCTCTCTTTTGAGATTTAACTTAAAATAAATTATCATAGTGTTGAGATAGTCTCAATATTATTTTAAAATCTTATTCTAGGATCCAGGATTCCATAAAGAATATCAGTTATTAATGTAGCTAGAACAAATATTATTGTAATCACAAATACTACACCATTTAATACCCAATAATCATAATATCTAACTGCTTCTACTAATGTTAAACCTATTCCATATATTCCAAAAGTAGTTTCTATCAACACAGTTCCAGATAATAAATATGCAAAATTTAATCCTATTATCGTTGCAGTGGGGATAAGTGCATTTTTTAATGCGTGAGTAAGAATTACATCTTTCTCTTTACAACCTTTTGCCCGAGCCGTTCTCACATAATCTTGTTCCAATACTTCTAGCATGCTTGAGCGAGTAAATCTAAGTATAGAAGCAAGCATATTAAAAGATAAACAAAAAACAGGCAAAGATAAGTGCCATATATAGTCAGCAGCTAAATAATAATATCCACCCATTAATGAGTCAATTAAGAAAAATCCAGTTACAAAAGGAGGATCTGGATATTGAATTTGTTTATAGCCAACCATCGGAAAGATATCTAAAAGATAGCCTAAAGTAAATTGTGATAACATACCTAAAAAGAATATTGGAAACGAAACACCTACTAAAGCAATTCCCCGAAAGATCGTGTCTCTAGCTTTATTTCTATGAGTGGCTGATATCACACCAATCCTAATTCCTAAATATGATGCAATTAACATAGAAAATATTGTAAGATCTATGGTTCGAGGAAGGCGTCTAAGTATAAGGTCCCATACAGCAGTTCCTCGAGAAACAGAGACGGAGACGCCCCAATTCCCTTTAAATAAATCTGTAAAATATCTAAAGTATTGGGTAATTATTGGTTGATCTAAACCTAATTCATGTCGCCTTTGTGCAATTAAATCGGGATTAATATTAGGTACACTTTGTGCTTGTAATAGTGCTATAACAGGATCACCAGGCATCAATCTAGATAAAATAAATGTTAGTGTTAAAACTGCAAAAATTACTGGAATAAGAGAGAGGAGTCTTTTTAATATATATTTAGCCAGACTCATAGTAATAGAACTTTATTTTTTTTATTTTTAAATGCTACTATAAGATAATCAGTTAGTTATGATATTAAAAATGTCTAAGGAGAATTATTACCAGACTTATAATACATCAGAAATTTGTCAAAAGGTTAAAAAAAATATGGATTAGTAGTTGTCAATTTAAAAAAGGAGGAGGAAATTGCAAAGAAGCGTTTTTGTGATTTTAATACTAAGGGAAAATTTGTTCATATTTTTTACAAAGAACCATACTTTTCTAATTATCACAGAATTAAATATAAATAATCATATTCTATACTGTAATATAGTCTAAAATATTTGATATATTATGGTCTTTAGAGTACTAAGACCCAATTCTACTATTGTTTGGCAAAACGAAGAAATACTTAGGCGTTTTTCCAAATATAGAGGAATAATTGATGGGACTCGACTTGCTAGATATCTAATTGCCAAAACTATTAAATGCGATTTTGATTCAAGTGAACCTGTTGAAAAGCTTGAAATCCAACTAAAGGATAAATCACGAGAATTTAATGATGTTCTTAATGATGAATCAAATATTTTAAAAGATCGTGTCGTACATCAAACAAATTATATAAATCTTGTTGAAACTATTGCAAATAAATACTTAATGAACTGTATTTTCTGTGAAAGGCAATGTAAAGCAAATCGTATAAGTGGTGAGAAAGGATTTTGTTTAATACCAAAAGACTCTTATGTTTCTTCCGCTTTCCTTCATATGGGGGAAGAACCTGTTTTAATACCCTCTGGAACAATATTTTTTCAAGGATGCAATTTTGGATGTGTTTTTTGTCAAAATTATGATATTTCTCAAGCATGGAAAGGCAAAAAAGATATCTCAGATGTATCTCAGAAAGTTAACACCATGCAGTTGGCATCTATAGCTGAAAAGCTTGTTGATAACGGAGCAATCAATATCAATTATGTTGGAGGCGATCCCATACCAAATATTCATACTATCATTGGGAGTCTAAAATATCAAAAATCTAATATATGCCAATTATGGAATTCAAATTTTTTCTTAACAGATAAATCATTATCTTTAATAATTGATTTCATGGATTTCTGGCTCCCTGATTTTAAATATGGTAATAATGAATGTGGAAAGAAATACTCAGGTATTGATAATTATTTTGATGTAATTGCTAGAAATCATAAAAGAGCTCATGATGAAGGAAGTGGCGAAATCTGTATTAGACATTTAGTCATGCCAAACCATGTTGAATGTTGCAGTAAACCCATATTAGACTATGTCGCTAAAGAACTCCCCAAGGCAGTAATGAATATCATGGGACAATATAGACCTCAATATAAGGCATTTAATTACGAAGAAATAAATAGAAGACCTACCTCCGATGAAATGAGTGAAGTAAAAAGGTATGCTAAAAAATTAGGGATAATTTTTGAGCCTGTATCATAAGGGATTTAATATTTTAGAAAAATCTATAAGTAATCATTAATTTTAGAACTTAACTTTTTATAACTCTACTTTTTAAATTAAACATAATAGAATTGAAATGTCTCAAAAATTAGAAGATGTCAAAGGACTAGGCAAAAAGGCAGATACATTAAAAGAAGCTGGAATAGATTCTATTGAAAAATTAGCAAACTCTAAGGTAGAAGATTTAACTGAATTAAAAGGAATTGGGAAAGCTACGGCTGAAAAAATAATAGAAAGCGCCAAGGAACTAATAGATCAAGGAACAAAAGAAAGTGAAACAAAAGATATTCAGAAGGAAGAAGGAGAAGAAAAGAAAATTCAAGAAGAAGCAAAAAAGCTAGAACAGAAGAAAGCCAAGTTCCAAGGAAAAAAGTTAGAAGAAGGTGATTTTGTTCTTGTAAATATTACTGCTCGAACACAAAAAGGTCAGATTTTTCGAGTTTCCTCTGAAGAGGATGCAAAAAAAGCTAATATTTATGATGAAAATAGAGCAAAACAAGGTTATTACGCTCCAGAATTTGTTATTGTAGGAAAACCAGGTTTCTTAAATGAAGGACTTACTGAAATTATTAAAGAAATGAAATTCTTTGAGAAAAAATCTGTTAGAATCCCCCCTACCAAAGCTTTTGGAAAACGAGATCCTCAGAAAATCGAAAGAATAGGGATTGCTAAATTCAGGAGATTAAATGAAGGAAAAAATCCTGAAATAGGAAAAGAATTTATTAAACAATCTCAGGGACAGACTCAGAGAGGTACAATAACAAATGTTCTACAAGGAAGAGTTATTATTGATTATAATCATCCTTTAGCGGGACAAAGTATTGATTATAATTTAGAAGTAATAGATAAAATCGAAGATTTTAATGAAAAAATTGAATACTTCATGATTAACAAAGGAATTCCGAAAGACAATATATCTGAGTTTCAAGTAAGTTATATTCCTAAAAGTAAAACTCTTGAAATAACAATTCCTAAGATGTTTCTTTTTCAAAATTTAACGTATGTAAAGTTTGGATTAGCAATGGATCTTCAAACACATATGGGTGAAGAAATTGATGATGTTAAATTTATCGAGGTTTATGAAAAAATTCCTTTACCAACAGCTCCTTCTGAGTCTGTTATGAAAAAAGTTGAGGAATTTAATAAAGAACAAGAAGAAAAGGAACAAAATTCACAAAATGGTGAATAAGAAAGGATTAAGTTATCTCAAGTTCAGTTATTAGCTCTTGTTTCTTTTTCTTTTTCTGTTCCTTATATTCAGCTTTTTTTTTCCGATAATAGACACGTGATCGCTGATATTTCATTCTCCTTTTCAATGATTTGCCTTTCTTCTTTAAATAATCTTTTTTAGCTTTCTTATATTCCTTTTTAGCCTTTTTATATTCCTTTTTAGTTTTCTTGTATTTCTTATATCTTTTTTTTATTTTATGTCGGAGGTCTCTGCTAATACTTCCAATTCCCAATTCATTTAGTTGCTTTTTGAACTTATTGAAGGATTCAAATCTAATTACTATAATACCTAATTCTCGAGCTGGAACTAAATTTTGCATTTTATCATCAATAAAAATACATTTTTTCGGTTTTGTATCCAATTTTTTTAATACATACTTATATTTATCCATATCTGGTTTAATATAACCAATTTCATTCGATAAAAATACATTGTCAAATATATCATAAAAACCTCTTAAATAATTCGACTTTGCATGGACATCATGAGTATTTGACATTAAACTAACCGTATAGTCTGCTTGGTGCAAACGTTCAATTATTTCTGCCATATCAGACGAGATATTTGTTACTTGAGAATATAAGTCAAACCATAACTCTTCATAGTACGCGGTATTTACTTTCTTTGGAGGTAACGCTCCATTGGATTTTTGAAAAGGATAATAATATTTTTCAAAAATCTTCTCCAAAAATTCACTAGTAGAAATTCTTCCGGAACTTAAACCCCTTTTAATTTTTCTGATATACGAATTTTCATCTCGAGGAATTAAAATATTCAAATCTGCTTCGATGATATCGAGTACATTTTTTAAAACAAAGGTTTTTTCAATTAAAACGCCCCCAAAATCAAAAATAAAATGTTTAATTTTATATAATCTGACTTTTTGTTTTTCACCATAAATTTTCGATTTTTTTAATTGTTTTTGCGCACTCATTCTAACATTCAATAATGTAAAAGGATTATTTATTATTATTGTTTTTCTGGATATTCTCAAACTTATTTAATATTAAATTGCATATGCTTTCTGCAGGTTGACCTTTACATTTCCAATTTGTAAATTCTGGAAATGAACCAGGATCTACGACATACAATTCATTATTAGATTCTTTCCGAACAATATCCAAATGTCCAAATAATAAATCCCCTTTAAAATAATTTTTCCATTTTCTAATTACTTCTCTTATATCATCTGGAGTATCAACCTTTTTCATATCAACATGTTCATCTGATAATGGAGGTTTAATTAGAGTACATATTTCATTGTCAATGAAGTATACATTATAATGAGTCCCATTAATATATTTTTCTAAGTATAAAATTGAATTAGCTTCTGATTTGAAATCTCTATGTGATCTAATAATTCTAACTCCCTTACTACCTGATCCCATTATTGGCTTTAAAATAAATGGATAAAGATTTTGATCTAATTGATTTCTTAATGTATTAGTAGTACCTAAATATATTTCAGGGGTTGTTAAACCAATTTTTTTCATTAAAAAATATGATTGTATTCTATTTTTTTGTAAAAATGACACATGAGGATTTGGTATAACTGGAATATTATTTGCTTCTAAAAATAAACCAGCATATAAAAAAAAAAGGCTTTTTGATTTTAATATAAATAAATCATTATTTAGAAGAGTTTCATTTATAACCAAATTCTCTAATGTGTAGATAGTCACTTTAAATCTTTTACTTTCAAGACAATCTTTTAACTTCTTCGCCATCATAGTTTTTCGTTTGGATAAAATTCCAATATTCATTTTATTCTACTCAATTACTCTTTTGTTTGTTTTAATAAAAAATCAACTACGATTTTATGACCATCTTTAATATAATTAAAATTTGGAGTACAATTTATATCGGTTAGAAAGAATTGTTCTTTTGATTTTAGAAAATCTAATGAAGTTAATTTTAAATCCATTATTTCCATTGCCTTATAACAGTATTCTTTTAGTTCTGAAATCTCATCAATTTTACTTCTTGATTCCATCTTATTTGGATTAACAAGTATGGGTAGTTGTTTAAAGAAGTAAATGTCTTCCCCAATCCCGTAGATTTTATATTCCCATTTACTTTTAATAAATTTTTGATAATACAGATAATTATATTTTGGATCAGTTTTATCAACTTCATTTATAGCTCTCTCATCAGCTACTATTAACCGTCCATTTTCTTTATGTACTATTGGTTTAAATTTATAATTTTTTTGATCTATGATATTTTTTATAATATAATCCCTAAATGGTGGAATACTCCCTTTTGGATTTAAAGAAAAATCAGCAATAGGAATCCCTGCCTTTTTTAAGTAAACACTATTTAGAAACCTATTGATTGCCAACCATGTGCCTTTATAAGAATTAATTACTGGTATTGAAGTTTGTTCTTCAAGAGATTTAATAAAAGTTAAGACTAAATCTCCTTTCGCCTTAGTAAAGAATAAGTCTTCATCGAAATTGATATTCCCCTCATTTAAAAGAAAAGACTCTTCAATATATATTCTTACATCTGCTTTAGACTTTAAATATATTAAGAAATCTCTAACTTTATACTTTAAATGATAATTATCAATAATAATGCCTATCTTTTTCAATTTTTAATCGAAGTAGCTTGTTTTAAAGAAAAAATATACTTTTCTTGATATTAATTAAATAAATAATATAAATGAAATTGATAAAAAATCTGAAGCTTTTTCAATGATTAGAATCATCTAACTCAAATATAGAGTCAAATAAATTCTGCTTTAAAATCATCATATTTATATATCTTAATTTATTCATAATCTATCAAAAAAATAGGGTTTTTTGGGTGTCTAATAAGCTCAGTAGAATCTACATTGGCTCTATTTGCAATCGTGATCTCGAAGTTTTCGAAAAGATCAAAAAATTCTGTAATAAAAACTATAATCTTTCTATTATAAACCTTTTAAAAAAGGGTTCCAATAATTTTAATGCTAAATATTTTAAGAAACAGTTAAAGAAATACCCTATTTCATTGATAATTGTTAAATTATTATCTAACGAGGCAAATCAAGAAATATATAGTACGATTCGAAAAATTTCTCCTTCTATACCTTTATTAAATGCTACTAGAGCCGTGGAGATGTGTGAGAGTAGAACTAAAATTTTTCAATTCATTGAGCAAAGAACTAAAAAATTGAATCTTCCTAAGACTTACTATTCTAAAAATGAGGCTTTTAACGCTTGTAACAATGGAACTAAGATCATCATAAAACTTAATACCCACAATATACCAAATTTACCAAAAAACGATAGAATTATTGGAATTGCCGAAAAAGCTAACCAATTTGAAGAATTGGTTAAAAATTATAAAGAAGGGGACTTATTTCTCCAAGAATATTTTGGAAATACTGATATAGTATATAAAATATACGTAATTGATAGATGGGCGGTTTCAATTACTTCTCACAACAGATTACACGAAGTTGATAATTTATCTCCCTTAGAATTAATCCATATTCGTGTACCAATCGAAAAACATTTAAAAAGGAGAATTTTGAGAGTAGGTAGAAAAATGGGCTTGTCTGTTTATGGAGTTGATTATATCATATCTGATGAAGGAGTACCTTATATTATTGATATTAATGATTTTCCAAGTTTTAGACAGATCCCTGAAGCAGTTAGTTTAATTTCTGATTATATCTATAACATTGTTCTAATGCAACAACAATTTACCGAGACTCTAGCAAAAGTTAGAGGATAAAAATAAAAAAATAATATCTTATCTTTCTCTTTTGTTCTCTAAAAACTCTATAAGTCGTTTTTTAGCAACATAATCATCCAATTGTTCTAGGGGGTGTTTTGCGAAAAAAGAGCATGCGGATTGTAAAATTCCTCCAATATTTCTATCTTTTGCAATTTTACTCACTCTTATACAATCTGCGATTATTCCTGCGGAATTATTACCGTCTTCTACAAACATTGTAATATCAACTCGTACAGGGGCTCCCCCAAAAACTCTCCCTTCAAGCCTCATATAAGCTTCTTTTTGATTTTTCAAAAAAGGAATATAATCTACAGCGGAAATTTGGCATTTCACATTATCCTTGTTTTGGAGGTTAGCGATAACAGATTCAGTTTTTGACTGCCGTTTTCCTTCTTCATATCTTAATGTTCCAGTTGGCATGGGGGTTAATAAATTACAGAAATCACTTGAACCTCCCCAATCAAGTTGAATAGTTTTATCTAATATCGCTCCTCTCATTGGAAAAAGATTAGCTAATGATCTGTGTATGATTGTGGCTCCAATCTGGGATTTTACATCATCTCCCATTAGTGTTAGATTCATTTCTTCAGCCTTTTTGACTATTTCGGGATCTTTAACTACATGTGAAGGCATTCCATTTACTACACAAGATCCCGCTTCAAGTGCACTCATAGCATAAAATTTTACAGCTTGATGTGACCCTGTGGGGAGTAAAATTACCGTCACATCAGTATTTCTTTTTTTAATTTCGTAAATAATCTCAGCAGGTTTTTGGTTATCATCTACAGGTACAATATTTTTAATATTACTATCTAATCCATCAATTACTGGGCCTTTTATAACAGGTGCATTTAAATATTCGGGTTCAAAAAGTTTCATATTGCAATTCGGTTCAGCGAATATAGCTTCACTTAAGTCTTTACCAACTTTATTAGAATTAACATCGATACCAAGAACAAAATTAATATCATCGATATTATATTGTGTAATTTCAGGAAGGATACCAATAATTTTGTCGGGATTTTTTTTATAATTCTGACAACCTTGGACAAGAGCAGATGCTACATCACCTACTCCAATAATGGCAACATTAATAATATTATTCGCCATGATATTTTGTATAATAAAATGATTATATTTAAATAATGTCAAAATGCCATAAAGCTTTAATAGCTTTTTATGTAAAAATGCAAAGTTCTTATATTTAAGGCTATGAGGAGGCGAAAAATTTAAATAATAAAACTGTGATTGGAAATTAATATGAATCTCCTAATCTTAATTCTCATTATTATCTTCGCTTTACTCATTTTTTTCATAATGATATATTTACTCTTACCTCTTTTTTTTGATCTCTTTGTTTCTCCAAAATTTAATGCTACATATATATATAATACAAAAGATTTCAAAAGAAAGAGTAAATCAATACTGCTTACGACTCAAAACCACAATGGAAAATTAGATTTCAATGAGAATCAAGGGACCTATTCAATTTCATTTGGAGCTAAACGAGAATTATTAAATGGAATCATAAAAATCAGACACAATTTTAACGAATATACTAGTCAGATTCATTCTATAAACCGATTAAAATTACTTAAATTAATTTCTTTCGAAAAAAGGAATGGGTCCGATAAATTAGGGTCATTTGTTTCTACTAACATCGAATATGAATTAGAAACTGAAGAGAGAACGATAAATACATCAATTAAACAATATAATACCCAAGATTTTATTACATTTGAGCTTTCAATTCCAGAGGGATTAGATAATACATCTTCAGGTGAATATTCTGAAACTATTACATCCTTTCCTTCATTGATAAATATGAGCCTCAATACTAAAATCTTTACATATAGAAATAAAATATTTTGTCCACCCTCCAGAAAGCTTGGTGCTACATCTGCTCCAGTAGTTTTCTATGATGACGATTTAAATTGTTTCATTTTATCACCCTTAGATGGTTTTTTGAATACTATTATCTCAAAAGATAAAAATAATAGAGTGAATTGTGGTATTCAAGGGAAAATTAAAGAAATTCCTAAAAATTTTTCACAAAAATTTATTCTCCTTTTTGGAAAAGGCATTAATCAATCATTGGAGCGTTTGGGTGACATATTGTTAAAATATCATAGTTCTAAGCGTAAAGATCTTTATGCTAATATAGTAACGTCTTATTTAGGATTCTGGACAGATAATGGTGGTTATTATTATTATAAAACAGAAAAAGGAATGAATTATGAAGATACAATGGTTGCCATTAAAGAATACTTCGAAGATAAAAAAATACCTATAAAATATTACAATTTTGATAGTTGGTGGTACTTAAAATATACAAATAAGACTTTTACATCTTTATTAAGACCGATAGTTCGTTTGATGGGAGGCGGATTATATGGTAATACATTACGTTGGGAAGTTGATCCAAGAAATTTCACTACAGATTTGAAGATATTTCATCGTGAAAGATTTAAAAAACCAATTACTGCTCACAATCGTCGTTGGGATGCACGATCACCTTACATTGAGAAATTTAAGTTTGAAACATATAAAAATCATGCGGTACCACTAAAAAAGGAATTCTGGGATTGGTTAATGGCTTACGCTAAAGAAAGTGGTATAGAAGTCTATGAACAAGATTGGATGAAAAATCAAATTGTAAGTATGCCAATTCTATATACTCATTTCGATACGCAAAGAGAGTGGTTAAATAGTATGGCAACTGCAGCAAAACAACAAGAAATTGATATATTTTATTGTATGCAAACACCAGGAATCTTGTTATATAGTATAAAACATTCAAATATTAATATTTCTCGATGTTCAGGGGATTATAATCATAGGTGGCCTTTAAGTTATAGATATATCCACTCTACTCAGACCAACATTTTTTTTAATACTATAGGAATTAATTCACATCCAGATGTTTTCCGTTCAAGAACAATGGAAAATGTAAAATTAAGACCATTTGGTGAAAGATTTCCAAATTTTAAATGTCTCTATCAAATTTTAAATGCTGGAATTGTCGCTCCTGGAGATAAAAAAGAAAATGTAAATTGGCCACTTTTAAATAAAACATGTAGAGATGATGGGTTATTATTGAAACCCGATAAACCTTTAACTGTGAATGATTTAATGTTTAAAAAACATAAAAAATATTATATATGCGATACTTACACTAAAATAAGAAATCTAACTTGGAGATTTCTCTTAATTTCAAATATCTGGCCAAAAAGAGTAAAAGAGACCTATTTTACATTGGAAGAGCTTGGGTTTGAGAAAAAAGAATATATTCTATATGATTATCATTCTGGTATTTTAAATCGAATTACATTTGACAGTATTATTGAAGTAGGACAATTGAATAAATATAAATACAAATATTACGTAATTTCCCCTATAATGTTAAATGGAATGGCTTTAATTGGCTGTCCTGACAAATTTATTACTTGTACAGGAAAATTAATAATTCAAATTGATGCTACTGCAAATAACTTAACCTTTACAATAGAAAACATAAAAGATGCTACCATTAAATTATTAATTTATTCAGAAGAAAGACCAAATTCAGTTAAGGTTGATAATGAGTTAATAAATTCATGGATTTATAATATAGAGAATAAGAAACTAGAAGTAAACTTAAAGTTTAATAAAACATGTAGAAAAGAAGTTATAATCTTTAAATAAGATATCACTTATTTTTTGATTGATATGGTAAAAAAAGTAATTGTCTTTTCAGCAGTTCAAAATCATGATGTTGTCATAAAGGTTATTGATCAATTAAAAAAGATAAAAGATTTTGATTTAAAACTCCACGATCCAACAAATGAATATTTTTGTCTCTCAGAAATGCCTCAATTCATAAAAGATGCAGATAAAATAATTGTAAAAGTAAGAAATGAATGTTCTATAGATTTATTACATTTCGCTAAGCTTTATGATATCCCTACATTGCATGATGTCGACACAATTCTAATGTGTAAGAACAAGATGGCTCTTGATTATGCTTTTAGAAAAATTTTTAAAAATTATGAAGCAGACTTGAGTAAATTTGCATTACCTAACTCATGGAATCAAACATTATCGGATGTTGGTGAATTTAAAAAATGGGCTGAAAATAAATTACCAATAGTGATCAAAAGTCATTACCAGCATGATAAATATAATAGATTTAATTTTCTTGTTCAAAAAATCGATGAAGTCGATAAATTTTGTAAAAAGTATGAAAATTTTATATTTTATGACGTTTATATTCAAGAATTCATAGAATGCGATGGAATAGAGCGAAAAATATATGTAGTTGATGATAAAGTATATGGCATTAAACGAGAAAATCCTATTTATAAATATTTAAGAGAAAAACCTGAAAATATAGATGTTAGCTTAATTGAACGAGAGGAATTTAAGATTACAGATGAAATCTATAAGTTATCTAGGATTTTATCAACTGAATTGAATCTTAAAATTTTTGGATTTGACTTAGTACAACCCATAGAAGAAGATATTTTCTATCTTATTGATCTAAATGATTTTCCTAGTTTTAAAGGGATCCCTAATATTGAAAATGAATTAACCAATTGTCTAAAGAATTATGCATTAGATCCTTAAGGAATTATTAATAAGGGAACTATAATTATATATGCGATAATCCCATAAGAAATGCAAAAGTACCCAAAACTAATTTTCTGAGCTATTCGGAGTAATAACTCAATAGTTAAGTAACCCACCAAAAAGCTTATGATAGTAGTTAAAATAATTAGATAAGGCTCTAATGTTCCAAAGACCGAACCCTCACCAAAAATTATATCAACAATAATAGAAGCTATAGCAACAGGTACAGACATTAAAAAACTTAGTCTTAGAGCATTATCTTGATTATAGTCTTCTAATAATACTGCGGAAACAGTTACTCCTGAACGGGAGATCCCAGGTAAAATTGATACTCCTTGAATAAGACCGGCTAGAAAACTGTCTTTGGTAATTTCTTTGTGTTGAACACCTACAAGAGTATTGTTACCATAGATTTTTTTTGTTTTAAGTAAAATTATACCTGTGATAATCAATAGACTTGAAATAATCAGTGTTATTAAATCTCCTTGGAATGCTGTAAATGCTCCTGCGATAATTATTCTGAATATAAAATAAAGGGGTAGCGCTGTAATCCCTGTTCCTATTGTTGCAAAGATTAACCAGTTTCTTTTTCTTATCTCAATTTCATCAATTACATATTTGTTTGGTAAGAAACTTTTTAAAATTTTAATGAAATCAGTTCTAAATTTTAATAATACTGCTATAGTTGTTCCTAAATGTAACCAAATTGCTAAACTATATGCTTCTTCGGCAGAAATACCGAATAAATTCATAGAAATTATGAATGTTTGCCCACTAGATGATATTGGCAACCATTCAAAAAATCCTTGTAATATTGCAATTATTATAAATTCTATCATCATTTAAAACTCATATTTATTTAATCCTTTCATTAGACAACTTATAATCTCATTACGAGCCTCTCTAAAACCCTCAAGTTCTTTCATAGAAGGGTCATCAATATCTCCAATTTCTCCAGCAAATTGTTTTAATGTTAATATTTCAGTACTATTTATATCAAAAAATTCTTTAATTTCCTCTACATGTTTATCTGTTAAGGTAAGGATCAGATCCACACCTTTAAGAATTTCAGAATGTTTTTTTAGATCGATTGATAAAGAGCTGTCTGATAATATAATTCCGACCTCTTGCATAGCCATTTTAGCATCCATTGATATCAACATCCCATCTCTTGCATGAGATGAGATACCTGCGGACTTTACTTTCACATTTAAATTTTGTTTTGAAAAGAAGTCTTTTAGAAAGCCTTCAGTCATACAACTTCTTGCTGTGTTTACACTACAGACAATTAATATTGATTTAAATGGAAATTTAGTTTTCATTATATAATGAAAAGATAGATGTAAAAAAACTATTTTTATTTAAAATTCTCTATTTTAAGGAACTTAATTCCCTTATTCTTCATACTTTCTAAAGCATTTTTAACATTATCTTCTGGTAAATCAACACCTCTTGTCAAATCAACTAAGAAAAAAACTTCAAAACCAAAGTTAAAACCATCCATGGCGGTATAATAGCAACAATAATCCAATGCTAATCCACATATAAAAATTCGCTTTATATTTTTTGAGTTTAAATAGTTTCTTAGACCAGTCTCTGATTTTTTATCGTTATCCTGGAATCCAGAATAACTATCCACATTTGGATTCATCCCTTTTCTAATTATAGTATCCGCTACATCAATTTTTAAATCTTTGTGAAACTCCGCTCCCTTTGTGCCCTGTACACAATGATCTGGCCATAATATTGGGCCTATTGCTCCATCATTTGAAGTAAATTCATCACCAGGGGCTTTACCAGGATGATTACTAGCGAAAGAGAGATGATTTTTTGGATGCCAATCTTGAGTTAAAATTACTTGTGCAGATTTTTTTTTAAATAATTTTGCGACTTTATTTATTCCAGTAAGAATTAGATCTCCTTCTTCAACTGGTAGAGATCCTCCCGGAATGAAATCATATTGCATATCTACAACAATTAAGGCATCATTCTTATCAACTTTTATATTTTTATCAAACTCAATTTTTACCATAAAACAATCACAAGAAAAATTTCATTGAATACAATATACTAAATGAATAATTAAATCTTTTTATATAACAAATAACTGGCGTTATAAAATATCCAAAAAAGAATAGAGAAGTTTACTATCCACTCAAAAACAGCCATGACTGTAAAAACTCTTTGACCGAAGTCATAACAGATCTCTCTGAAATAATTACAGAAATTTGTTGTGAAAAATGGAATTAGGAACACAACTAAAATTCCACCAATTATATAACCGATTCTTATAGGGTATTTTGAAAACTTTTTATTTTTTGACATTGCTAAACTAAAGAGAAAAAATATTGCCCCATTTCCCAGCCAACTAAATAGTGCAAATAATCCATGTAAAGATCTTATGAAATCATTAACACCAGAAAAACTCCCAGTAAGAACAATACATATTGAGGAAAAGATTCCAACTCCAAGAGCTAATTTCCTTAAAGCCTCATTTACATCTTCATCCTTAATAGATCTTCCAAAATAAATAAAAAATGGTATTGCTAACAACCCTGAAATTATCAATCCAGTCCTTAATATACCACCACTTAAATCACCTAACACACTTATTGAATATTTCCACCATATATATTCTGGTGTTGTAAGTAAAGCTATAATATCTCCTAGTAATCCAGCTGTTACTGCTAACAAACCAAAATAATATCCTGGTATAAGATTAAAAAGTTTATCAAAGAATTCTTTTATCTCTTCCATAATAATTTCCCTACATATTGTAATTTATAAAAATTTTCGTTTTAACTTCCATAGATATTTGCTTCAAGGAGATTATTTTATACTAATGATTAGATTTTCTTATATATCATGTAGAGTGGGATGATTATATACCATATAATCAAAGAAATGGTATTCAACCACTCAAGCAAGGGTAACACTACCATTAAAAACCTTAAATTAGGGAGAATGTGAAGGAAAAAGATACTAATTAATAAACTAAATATGAAAGAAACGGTAAACCCAAAATATCCCAATGACCTTGAATATTTGGAGTCTCTTATTATCAATATGTTATAGAACGTAATATAACAAAAACCAAAGCCTATACTTGTAATAGCAGAAATACCATGAATATAAGCTATTATAATATTTGAACCGCAAAAAATACCTAAAAAAATAAAGCACACACATGAAATATTTGCGCAGATAATAGCAGTTCTTCTAAATCTCGGATTAATATTGCCCTCATTGAATGTATTTCCAAGATAATTAACAAAGACAAAAGCAAATATCCCAGAGAAAACGTTTCCGAGATTAAAAAACAATCCCCCCGGTCCCAAACATAAATCGCTTACAGCCCTTCTCAAAAAATTATAACTTGGAAACATTAAAAAGGCAATAACATCTCCCAAAATACCAGAAATAATTGAAAACAACCCAAATAGGCGTCCTGGAATTATATCACTTACTTTTTCAATAAATAAATCGAGTTTTTTCATTAGATTCTTGAAAATATTATATCTTAGAATTTCAAATACATTAAAGGATTTATGTGTAATATGATTAGGAATAAACCTGAATATTAAGAATAAAATAAGAATGATAATAAGGATTACGAAATTTTAATAGTTCATTTTGACCTTGGCAATCTTACTATAAAAGTTGCTCCTTTATCTCTTCCTTTTGATTCCACAAGAATCTTTCCATTGTGAATTTCAACTATTTCTTTTGATATATATAAACCTAAACCAGAACCTTCATCTTCTAAATGGAAATTTTCTAAATTCCTTTGAATCTTTCCAAATTTTTGAAATAATAATTGCTTTTCTTTATTAATTAAGCCGATACCAGTATCACTTATAGAAATATCCACATATTGGCTTTTTGGGCATAAATTAATATTGATTATACCCTTAGGAGGAGTATATTTTATTGCATTAGATAGAAGGTTATTAAATACCTGTTCAATTCGAATTCTATCAATTTTTATAATTAATTCATCAGGAAGATCAATTATGAATTTAATCTCTCTTTTATCAGCCCAATATTTTAAATCTTCACAGCAATCATTTACAAGTTCAACTAAATTTTGACTCTGAAGGTTAAGTTTTAGTTTACCTGACTCTACTCTGGATGCATCTAGTAAATTTTTGATTAATTGGTGTAACTTTTGACTACTTCTACAAATCATTTCGATAAATCCTAAGGCTTTAGCGTCAAATTGTTCACTACAATCTTTTAATAAATATTGAGATGCTCCATAAATGGAACTTAAAGGTGTTTTTAATTCATGGGAAGCTTTCATAACTAATTCACTTTTAATTTGACTGATTTCCATTAATTTCCTGTTCTCTTCAAGAATTAAATTTTCAGCTTTTTTCCGTTCTGTAATGTCTCTTGAAATAATTAGTACTTTTCTTTTTCCATCTGTATCAATGAAAGTTTTCCCCTTATGTTCAAACCAGAGATGTTGACCATCTTTATGGATTAATCTCATTTCATACTTTGCTTCACCATCTTTAAATATCTCCCTAAGCAATTTACCTGCAATTTTCCGATCATCTGGATGTAAATGGGTGAGTGGGGAGTTTCCTATTATATCATTATTTTTATAACCTAACAATTCGTGATATGCCTTTTCATTGATATATTCGTGCACTAAATCTTCATTAATAATTGTAATTAAATCATTCGCGTTATCCAAAATTAGTTTATATTTTTCCTCTGATTCCGTCAATTGTTTCCTAAATCTTTCAGGTTTTCTTTGCACATTAAGTTCCTCAATATTCTTATTCTTAAGTATATATAATTAAATAGATTTATACTTCTACCTAACTACGTATATATTTTTCTTGAAAGAAAAAAGGATTATTAGTCTTTAAAAAACTGTTTTCCTCAAATTAGAACTCTATTAAAATAACAAAAATTTATAGTTATATTTATATTGAACTTGTCTATTTGTACTAGATATTCGCACGAAATATAGTTACAGCTTGTTTTACAAAAAGTTTTAATTATTAACCCAAATTATTTTTATATAACTTTCTGTGGTAAAACTAAAAAAGTGATATATGTACATAAATTAGCGCTCGTAGTATAGTGGTAAGTATGCTAGAAGGTATATCAGGAGATAAATCAGGCAAAGTTCCCAACCTCGCGACCCGGGTTCAATTCCCGGCGGGCGCATACCTATAACCTTGTTAATATTAACTTAGTTTAGAAAACTAGTTTCCTAAATTCTCAAAATTTATATTGACAGGGGGAGAACTATATTCTATTTCCTTGCATAAATCAGAAATTTCACCAAATAAAGATGCAACTTTTTCAAAAGTCCCATCCTCTCGATATGTTTTTGCTTCTTCCATTTTCAATAAGAGAGGTATTAGGGGCTTTAATAACTCAAGAATCTCATATGTATTGTTCAATATGTTCTTACATAACATTATTTTATTATTTATATCATCTTCTTTTGTAAACATATCTGATCTCACTCAAAATTTTAAATTATATTATTTAAATTTATATTATACTTTAACTTATAAATGCTTTCGTTTTTATTTTTAAAAAAAAGATATTTACATACAAAAATAATTCGGTAAATACTTTAAAACATTTTTTGTGGCAAAATATTCAATGCCAATAGTTTTTTGATATGAAATTTCTGATTTTTAAATAATAAGTTGTTATAATTCTATTATAATTTTCATCAATAAATGATTTTGCAATAGTTTTGTGAGTAAAAAGCCAATATGTTTTTTTAAAAATACATCAATATCTACAATTAACCAAACGAGGAATTTATAAATTAATTTAATTTTTTTATTTTTTTTAACAAATCGCGTAGATGAAGATTACCCATTCCAAATTTTACGCGAAAAGAAAACATTAAAACAAGATTAAACTTCACTCCATTAATTTCCATATAATTTGATATAAACTTCTCACTATTTTCAAGTTCTAAGTACATTTTTTTTAGGCTAATTAAATTTTTCTCATTTCTAACCTCAAACTCTCTTATAGTATTAAATAATGTTGTCTGAGGAAGTGAGGAATACAACACTTTTCCTTCAACAGTGAATATTCCACTCCCAATTACTTCTTTATCATCCACAATATCTCTTAGTAATTGAATGATTTTTTCAAAAAGAGGTTGAGAAGAAAAGTCTTTTGTGTCATCTTCAATATCACTCCTTTCATAAAACTCCATATGATTAAATTCAAAATCGACTTTTTGATATCCTCGAACTGTAAAATTCTTATCTATAAAAGATTGAAACCCATGTTCACATACTGTTCCCGAAGGAATTGAAACTGTTGTTAACTGTTTTGCTTGGTTTATAACTTTTTTTGGGATCATAAGCTTCTTATTAGTTGAACATATTGGGCATCTTATCAGGATTTCCTTTACTAAATTATCAGTTTGTTGATTAGAATTATCTTGATTCATCGGAGGGCATCTTTTTTGTTTTTTGAAGCAGGTTTAAATATTATTATTGTGTTCAAACCTTTTTTTTGAGTAACAATAACTAGCATTTTTGAGATTTGACACTCAAAAACACATTTATGTAATTTTTTTGAGATATTTAAATCTTTGTTATAGCCAATATCTAAATACTAAACCAAATAATTTGAAATATATAAAAATAATCCTTTAACCATTCATTCAAATTAGTCTATATATTAATTTTAAATAATTTAACAAAATGTGTTTGTTTCAGTATAACATTTTTTGTAAAAAATAAATTTATAAATACTTAATATATAACTTTTTTAGTTCATAATTAAGAAAAATACTAAAAAAACAAAAGAAATAACAAATATTTTACATCAAAAAATGTTCTAATGTGTAACTTTTTTGATCATGAAATTGTATTATTATCCAAAAAAACAAAGTGCCAATAGATTACATAGAATCTGTATAAAACACGAATGAAGAAAATATGATAGCTATGAACAAGGCTCAAAATATTACTAATAATCAAGAAAAAATCCAAATGCTGGGTTATGGTTTAATCTCAATCTCAGATATAGAAATGGGAGGTAATTTTAATATTATCTTTCAAAAAGGAATAGGGATGCCACTTATACAAAACATTCTCGAGTTATATAAAAATGAAATTATTACAAAAAAGCAAGGAAATTCCATTATTCCTTTAGATAATTTTACAATTTTTATTCAGTATTTTAAAAAAGGGAAAAATAGTATTTCAGTTATACTATATATGGAAGAGAAAGAACGTTCAGTTAATTTCCCAAAGTTATATTTTATTTCAAAAAAAGTAAATAATAAAATTCTTTCAAATGCTAAAATCCAAGAAATAACTGAAATATTTGATTCTGAAATAGAAATACCAAAAAGTAACGGGATTATTGCAATTTTTATCATAGGTTCAACGGGAAGTCCACTCATTTCTAAAATTAATAAAAATCGTTCAAATATAGCAGATCACGAAGTACATATAGGTGGATTTATTTCTGCTCTGTTATCATTTTCTACTACGATAATTGGGGAAGAAACAGGCGCAAAGTTAAAAGAAATAAACTTTGGAAATCAACAATTCTATGTTATTTCAAAAAGTAATGTCATTTTTGCTTTTTTAGTAGAGAACATGAATTCTTTACTGCAGAGATATATGTATCTTATTGCAGATGAATTTCTTTATCAGTATCGAGATTATTTAAAAGAATTTAATGGAGATGTAACTCCATTTAACAAATTTGAAAGCAATATTAACCAATATTTTATAATTTAAAGAAGAGAGGTAAGTAAAATATGTCTTATAAGCAAGAATATGAAGGAAAAGACCAAATATCAATTCTTTCCTTCAAAGTTGGTTGGGAAGAATTCGTTGTTGATCTATATGATGTGAAAGAAATTCTTCAAGCAGGCAATATAAGAAAATTACCAAAAGCTCAGAATTACATAGATGGCATCTATAATTATAGAGGTGAGATTATCCATATAATTAGTCTCAAGAAAAAATTGAATTTAGATGAATACGTTCTTTACCAATCAAGGTACGAAGAACTTGAAGAAGATTCAATAACTGCGAAAAAATTCATCATTATATTAAAGGTAGATAATGATTTGGTTGGATTTTACGTAGATCAAATTATCAGCATTGATCATGTTGATCCCGCTGAGATTGTCGGATTGAGTCCAATATTCCAAACAAGTGTAGCCATGGAATTTATAAAAGGAATAATTAAATTTGAAGATCGCCCAAGAATAATACTTGATTTAAGCAAGATCTTTAATGAAGTTGAATTGAGAATCCAACAAGATTTATCATCATTAACATAAAACCAAAATAAAAAAAGGAGTTGATCATATGACAAAAAATGATAAAAAGAAGGTTTTGATTGTTGATGACGCCCAGTTTACTCGAAATATGCTAAAGAACATAATTAATAAGATTGAGCAAATTGAGGTTATCGGTGAAGCTTCTAATGGAGTGGAGGCTATTTCTTTATATAAGAAACTAAGTCCTGATTTAGTCACCATGGATTTGGTCATGCCCGAAAAGGGTGGGATTGAAGCCACCGAAGAAATACTCAAAATAAATCCTAAGGCAATGATTGTCGTAGTTTCTGCGCTCGGTCAAGAAGCACTGGTTCTTGAAGCTGCAAAAAAAGGGGCAAAAGATTTCATCCAAAAACCATTCAAAACTGAACAAATCTTAGAGGTTATGGACCGTATACTTAAAAATAAAGTAGAGAAGTAAAAAATATATTAAAAATACTATAAGGTGATTAAGTGTCATCTAAAGACGATATTAAGCTTTTCATAAGTGAAGCAGAGGATCTGATTCAAAAAACAGAAGATGAAATTTTAAAATTGGAGGAAAATCCAAAAGATTTAAAACCAATTCAGGAACTTTTTTTCACTTTTCATGCACTGAAAGGATTGACAGCCATGGCAGGTTTTGAAAATCTTTCTAAGTTTTGTCACCATTTCGAGTCTTTTTTAGAAAATGCAAAGCGAAAGAAAGTCTCAACCAATAAACAGGGAAACTTCATAGAGATGCTATTTGAAAGTATTGATGTATTAAGAAATGTACTGAAGAAAGTAAAGAAAGGAGATCTAAGTGATATCGATGATAAATTTGTTGAGGATATAAAAAATAGTTTTGATAATTTTGAAACTGATTATGATATCACCTTTATTAAGCCTTTAAACACCGAAGAAATTACTAATATTCTAAAAAATGGACAAACTAAGGCATTTAAGATTTATATACGCCTTGAAGATACTTGTGTTTTTAAAAAAGTACGATTATTCATAATTTTTCGAGCTATTAATGAAAATGGTAATATATGTTGGACGAATCCTGCACCAGAAGAATTAGAAAAGGCAACTCTCAAAAATGAGTTTGAAATATATTTCATCACGAAGAAAAATAAAGTTGACATCTCTAATGTGTTAGAAGAAATTCTTGAAATAGAGAGTATAGTAATAACACCATTAAACAATGAAGAATTCAAAAAAACAATTAAAGAAAGCAAAGAAAAATGGGAAAATACAAAATCAGAAATTGAGAGTGATGAATTCTATGGTGGGGAGTTTGAAGAGGATGAGCTAAATGTTGAAGAATTAGAAAGAGTTTCTCAGATTGTAGGTGACTTTTCTGAAGATACTCTAAAAATAACTAGTGTTAAAGTTAATATAGAATATCTTGAAGAATTAATGAACTACTTTGGAGAACTAGTAATAATGAAGAATCACATTAGTCAACTTTTAAAAGAGAAACAAGATCGAACAATCGTAAGATTAATTGATAAAATGGACAAGCCATTCCTAGATATACAAGAAATTCTTTTTAAACTAAAACTAGTTAGGGTTGACTCAACATTCAGAAAGTACAAAAGACTTGTAAGAGATGTAGCAAATGAAACTGGTAAAAAAATCAAATTAATTCTTGAAGGAATAAACGTTGAAATTGACAGAAAAATCTTGGAGGAGATAAATACTCCGATCGTTCAATTAATAAGAAATGCGATTTATCACGGAATTGAGTCTCCTAATGAACGAATTAAAAAAAGGAAAAATGAAATTGGAACATTGAGGTTAAAAACTTCCAGGAGAGCTGGCTCTATATATATTGAAGTAGAAGATGATGGTGCTGGGATCAATTACGATAAAATAAGGGAAAAAATTGTAAGTAAAGGTTATTATGAACCTGCAGAAGTTGACGAGTTAAGTGAGGAAGAATTACATCGTTTCATTCTAATGCCAGGATTTTCTACACTAACAGATGCGGACATAATTTCTGGTAGAGGTATGGGTCTAGCAATAGTAGCTGAAAAAATAAAAGAACTCGGTGGAGCTTTTAACATTCAATCTAAACCAGGTGTAGGTACGAAATTCACTATAGCTGTTCCATTTACAAGAGCAATATTGAGAGCTCAATTAATTCAGATAGCTGATGATTTATTTGCAATTCCCACTGAAAACATTAAACAAATATACTTTTTCAATCAAAACTATGTTGAATACATTGATGGAAATCAATTTTACAAAATCAATTCACATGTTGTCCCTTTAATTCATTTAAATGAACATCTAAATATGAAAGTAAGCAATGGAAATTCTGGGAAAAAAATTGCGATATTATGCCAAAGAGATGAAGATAATTCGGCAGTTTTTGTTGCGGATAAACAACTTCAGCAATTAGATGTAGTTGTAAAACCTTTCAAATCTAATTATTCAGATTCTCGTGATATTTTAGGTTCCACAATAACTGGTGAAGGCAGTATTTGTTTAATACTTGATGTATTGAGCATCATTTCAAATAAAATCAATGAAACTATAATATCTAATTTAAATAATTAATAGGTTTTTTTTAAAAAAATAAAAGATTTATCAAAAGAAGAAAAATTTGGAGGAAAATAAAAATGGGTTTTAAAAAAATAGATCTTGACGAATTAAAGACTAAAATGAGCCAAAACTTTCTTGGTATCCCTTTAAGAGAGGGAGGCAAATTAGTCCACAAGAGTCATAGAGAGAAAAAAATTGAATCAAGTTATACGGGTTCATTATCAGAAGTGTTGATTTTGAATGAAGAATTTATGGAGTTTCAGTATAATGGTAATGGTCAAAGAAAGAGTGTAAATGGTAATGGAACCATCTCCATTTTTAATAATTCCATAAAGGATCGAATATGGGATTCAAATTTACAATTCTCTGGTTCACAATTTAATAATCAAAATGAAGAAAACAACATCGAATTAGGAATTTTTGAACCAAGTTCAAATAAGGTATTAAAATATGAAATTGTGAATTCAGATGATTTACCTGATATAATAAAAATGAATGAAGATATCAAAGTACTAAATGAGGATTTTAAACTTTTTTCTGATAATAATGAAGAACTAACTGATGATGAAATATTAAAAATCGATAGTCCAATAAATTATTTACTTCTATTAGGTAAAGAAAATAAAGTAAGATTCTCTATTACTTTAGTAAATGTTTCCAACTCAATATTAGAAAAAATAAAATTCAAGAAATCATTTGCAGAGAATTTTTATAATTTTCCTTTGCGTTCTCTGCGTCCTC